>NZ_JAPPRN010000006.1:1422500-1862500 GCF_026672675.1 Ensifer sp. SL37
CAGACGTCAACAGCCACGTTCAAAAAAACTTCAAAAATCGACAACTCACTGAATTTAAACAATAATTCCAGCTGTTGATAAACTAGGTCGATTTAATGCACCGGAAAACAAGCGAATCCGCGGCGCGAATCTTTGACCAGGCGGTCAAAAACCTGATGGCCATTTCACGTGGCCCAAAACGCCCCTCTGAGCGAGCTCATCTACATGTAGACAGCATGGATCTCTCAGCCGTCAGATGTAGATATCTCCAGCAACGAAGCGCCACACGAAGCACGCTCACGGACGCGTCACGCTTGCCCTTGGGCGGGCGATTGCCGTACTTGCGAATTGTCCGCCCTGCCCGACATGACGATCCATGCGGTGGCGGACCGACAACATGGTGATGCATGAGCCGACGGATGCACCGACCGCACGCAGCGCCATCATCTCTATAGGGGGCGGAGAACCAGACGTGACGACACAGCTTCCTGCGCTTCCGGTTCGCGAGGTGCTGCCCGCACTGGCACATGCGCTCACCGCAGGCCCCTCCGTGGTGCTTTCCGCCCCACCCGGCGCCGGCAAGACGACGCTTGTTCCGCTCTTCCTGCTCGATCAGGACTGGGCAAAGGGCGGAAAGATCATTCTGCTCGAGCCGCGGCGGCTGGCAGCGCGCGCCGCAGCTGGCCGCATGGCCGAACTCCTGGGAGAGAAGGTCGGCGAAACCGTCGGCTATCGCATGCGTCTCGACAACCGCGTCTCCGGCAAGACACGCATCGAAGTGGTGACCGAGGGTGTGTTTGCCCGCATGATCCTCGACGACCCGGAACTCAAGGGCGTCGCAGCCGTGCTGTTCGACGAATTCCACGAGCGCTCGCTCGACGCGGATTTCGGCCTGGCGCTGGCGCTCGACGTACAGGCGGCGCTGCGTGACGACCTGAAGATCATCGTTATGTCGGCAACGCTCGATGTCGAGCGGGTCTCGGGCCTGCTTGGCGATGCGCCGGTCATCGAGAGCCAGGGGCGCAGCTATCCGATCGACATCCGCTACCAGGATCGCGGCGACAGCGTCGAGGACACGATGCTGCGGGCCATTGCCGAAGCGCATCGTACGGAAGATGGCTCCATCCTCGCCTTTCTGCCCGGCCAAGCTGAAATCACCCGAGTCGCCACGCGGCTCCAGGACCGCTTCGACAACAATACGGCGATCGTACCGCTTTATGGCAACCTGACCCAAAAGGAACAGGATGCAGCGATCCGGCCGGCGCCATCAGGCACCCGCAAGATCGTGCTTGCCACCTCGATCGCCGAAACCTCGATCACCATCGACGGCGTACGCATCGTCATCGACAGCGGCCTGCAGCGCCTTCCGGTGTTCGAGGCAGCGACCGGGATCACGCGGCTGGAGACGGTGCGCGTGTCGCGCGCGTCTGCCGATCAGCGCGCCGGCCGTGCGGGGCGAACCGAACCCGGCATTGCCATCCGTCTCTGGCATAGCGGCCAGACCGCAGCGCTTGCCGCCTTCACGCCGCCGCAGATTCTGGCCAGCGATCTCTCGGGCCTGCTGCTCGACTGCGCCCATTGGGGTGTCAGCGATCCGGCCACCCTTGCCTTCATCGACGCGCCGCCAGAGACGACACTCGCCGAAGCGAGGAAACTGCTGACCAGCCTTGGCGCGCTGGACGAGGCCGGCGCGCTGACCCCGACGGGCCGCAAGATCCGCGACCTGGCCTTGCCGCCGCGGCTGGCGGCAATGGCGGTCGCCGCGGCCGAAGAGGGACAGGCGGAAACCGCGTGTCTCTTGGCGGTGATGCTGACCGAACAGGGCTTGGGCGGCAACAGCGTCGATCTCGAGGAGCGGGTGCGCCGCTTCCGTCAGGAGCGTGGCGACCGCGCCGACGCCTCGCGCAATCTGGCGCGGCGCATGGCGGCCGAGCTGAAGGGCGCGCCGAAATCGAGCGAACCGATCCAGCCGGGTGCCCTGCTGATGCACGCCTTTCCCGACCGCATCGCGCTGCAGCGCGGTGGCCGCGGCCGGTTCGTCATGGCGAACGGACGGGGTGCCGAGATCCCCGAGACGGAGCGGCTGGCGGCGGCTTCCATGCTCGTCATCGCCGACCTGACCGGCCGCGCCGGCGGCCAGCGCGTGCTGGCGGCGGCAGAGCTGACGCGCGCCGAGGTCGAGGCGCATATGCCCGAGGCGATAACCCGCGAGGACCAGAGCTTTTTCGACAAGGCCAGCCGGCAGGTGCGGGCGCGTCGGGTCACGCGGCTCGGCGCCATCATCTTCGAGGAGGCGCCGCTCACACGACCGACCGGTGAATCGGCGGCGCGGGCACTGGCCGACGGCGTACGCCAGCTCGGCCTTGCCATCCTGCCCTTCTCCAAGGAGGCGATGCAGATGCGCGACCGCCTCGGCTTCCTCAACCGCTCGATCGGTGAACCCTGGCCGGATGTTTCCGACGAAGCGCTGCTCGACCGTCTCGACGACTGGTTCGTTCCCTTCCAGCACGGCATCACCGCGATTGCCGACATCAAGGCATCCAACCTCTCCGACGGTCTGCTCTCCCTCATTCCACACGAGCGGCAACGGGAACTCGGGCGGCTGGCGCCGACGCATTTCGAGGCGCCGACCGGGCAACGGCACCCGATCCACTACGACGGCGACGAGCCGCTGCTGTCGATCCGGGTACAGGAGCTTTTTGGCCTGAAGACCCATCCGGCGATCGGCGATGGGCGGCTGCCGCTGCTGCTCGAGCTGATCTCGCCCGGCCATCGGCCGATCCAGACGACGCGCGACCTGCCCGGTTTCTGGGCGGGTTCCTGGCGCGATGTGCGCGCCGACATGCGCGGGCGCTATCCGAAGCATCCCTGGCCCGAGGATCCGGCCAATGCGGCGCCGACGACACGGGCGAAGCCCCGTGGTACATGAGACGAAAGCATCGATCATTGGAATGCAGGCACGAATGACCACTGTTGCGCTCGAACACAACAACGACCAGACCAGCAACCGCAGCCTGCGCCTGCAGACGCTCGTTCGGCTGCGCTGGCTTGCCGTCGGCGGCCAGTCGATCGCCGTCCTCATCACGGCCTTCTGGCTGCAGTTTCCTCTGCCTCTGATTTCCTGCCTGGTGCTGATCGCGAGCCTCGCGCTGGTCAACGCCTATGTGACGTTGCGCTATCCGCCGACGCACCGGTTGCAGCCGCCGGCGGCCTTCGCGCTTCTCGGCCTCGATCTCGCGCAGATCACCGGATTGCTGTTCATCACAGGCGGGCTCACCAATCCCTTCGCGCCGTTGCTCTGCGTCCCGGTCATCATTTCCTCTGCGTCGCAGCCGAAGTCACACAGCATCATTCTTGCCGGTTTTGCGGTAATCGCCATCACCGCACTCGCCTTCTCACCCTTTCCGCTGCCCTGGTATCCGGGCACGGTCCTGCTGATGCCGCGGGTGCTGACCGCCGGCATCTGGTTTGCGATCGTCTCGATGACCGCCTTTGCCGCCTTCTATACCTACCGCGTGTCGCTGGAAGCGAGTGAGCTGTCGGAAGCGCTGACGGCGACCGAACTCGTGCTTCAGCGGGAAAAGCACCTGTCGCAGCTCGATGGGCTTGCGGCAGCGGCAGCCCATGAACTCGGCACGCCGCTTGCGACCATCAGCGTCGTCGCCAAGGAGATGGAACGCGAACTCGGCGACGATCCGCGCTTCGGGGAGGACGTGCATCTGCTGCGCAGCCAGAGCGAACGCTGCCGCGATATCCTGAAGCGGCTGACGACGCTGTCCTCCGAGAGCGAGGAGCACATGCGGCTCTTGCCGCTGTCGTCGCTGATCGAAGAGGTGATGGCGCCGCATCGCGAGTTCGGCATCCACATCGAGCTCATCGAAAAGGGCGACCGTGCCACGGAGCCGGTCGGCAACCGCAATGCCGGCATTCTCTATGGGCTCGGCAACCTCTTGGAAAACGCCGTCGACTACGCCAAGAAACAGGTGACCGTAACCGTCGAGCACACGGCGGATCGGGTTCGCGTCACGATCGCGGACGATGGTGACGGTTTCGCGCCCGATATCCTGCAGCGGATCGGCGAACCCTATGTGACACGCAGGCAGAAGGATGACAGCGCCGGCGGCCTCGGGCTCGGGCTCTTTATCGCAAAGACGCTGCTCGAACGCTCGGGCGCGCGCCTGCGCTTCGAGAATGGCGGGCCGGAGAGGCCGGGCGCCCGGGTCAGCGTCGAATGGCCGCGCGCCCTGATGGATACGAAACTGGCGAAATGACATTTCGCAGTTTATTGAACGAGGCAGAAACCTATAATCTCGGCGAAAGCGTTCCGTTTTTGCCCAAGGATTGCGAGAATGACCGACAAATCGACAGCTTCGCCCAGCACCACCGCACAGGACGCCGAACTGATCGGACCGGACCGCACCCTGTTGCTCGTCGATGACGACGCACCCTTTCTCAGGCGGTTGGCCCGCGCCATGGAAGCCCGTGGCTTTTCGGTCGACATCGCCGAATCGGTCGCGGAAGGCATCGCCAAGGCCAAGGGCAACCCGCCGAAATATGCGGTCATCGACCTCAGGCTCGGCGACGGCAGCGGCCTCGACGTGATCGAAGCGATCCGCGGACGGCGCGACGACACGCGCATGATCATGCTGACCGGCTACGGCAACATCGCCACCGCCGTGAACGCGGTGAAGCTCGGCGCGGTCGACTATCTCGCCAAGCCTGCCGATGCCGACGACATCTTTGCCGCGCTCGTGCAGCGCCAGGGCGAACGCGTCGAGCCGCCGGAAAACCCGATGTCGGCCGATCGCGTGCGGTGGGAACATATTCAGCGCGTCTATGAAATGTGCGAGCGCAACGTCTCGGAAACGGCGCGCCGGCTCAACATGCATCGCCGCACGCTGCAGCGCATTCTCGCCAAGCGCGCGCCGAAGTAAGCAATCAACTTCCACGACCGGCGCACAACCGCTGCTCCGGTCGCTTTTCCCCGCGGGATCAGTCGCGACCGCCGGAGAGGATGTCGCCGATCGAATCACCGAGTTCGCCGTTGCGCTCGGCCGCCCATTCGGCAAGCATCAGCCGTTGTGCTGCCGTACGGGCAAAGAGTTGCAACACCGACTTGCGTGTCGCCGGCGGCAGCCTGTGTTCGGGCGCCTCGCGAACGATGTGGCCTTCATAACCGTCAGACAGCAGCAGTCCGCAGTCCTCCGGAAAGATGTCCAGTGGCACGCCGGCATGGGTGGCGAAGAACAGCCGGTCGCAGTGCTGTCGGTAGTCCGGCCATTTGCGGTCGACACGAAAGTCCTCGATCGAGGTTTTGATCTCGACGATCCAGATCTCGCCCTTCACCGACAAGGAGATCAGATCGGCACGCCGCCCACTCGCCAAAGTCAATTCCGGCAGGACCGAATGGCGCAGCTCGGCGAAAAGCCGCTGCACGCCGCGGCGCACCATCATCGCGCGATTCGATTGGCGACCGTCGATCAAGGGGTTGTCGCCATGGATGGAGAGGATTGTCATGCGTCCGGTGTCCCTTTGAGCCGGTCATTTTGTTGCAAAAAAACAAGGGTCATGGAATTTGCACTTTTCAGCCAAATTGTGGCCGCGCAATCTCTTGCATAGCTCAAACTAATCGAAAATAACCGTACTCACTGTTGGTCGCGGCGACCCAGTTTTTACTTCGCTTCTTTTTAAGAGACTCCCATGCGCTTCCGCAATGCCTTCCTCTTGTGCAGCCTCGCGGCGACACTCGCCGTTGCCGGCTGCTCGACGACCTCGTCCAAGCCCGAAACGGCTGCGAACGAACCCGCGCCCGCAACGGTACAGGTTGCTACGAATCAGATCTTTAACGGCGATTATGGCGCAGTTGAGGATCACGGTTACGCGCTGCCGGCCATTCCGATCAGCAAGGTCGATACCCGTTTCCATCGCCAGATCGTCGATTACGCCACCAGCGAGCGCCCCGGAACGATCGTCGTCAACACGCCGAATCGCTTCCTCTACTACGTGCTGCCGGGCGGCAAGGCCGTTCGTTACGGCATCGGCGTCGGCAAGGCCGGTTTTGCATGGGAAGGCGAAGCCTATATTGCCTGGAAGCAGGAATGGCCGATGTGGCATCCGCCGAAGGAAATGGCGGAACGCAAGCCGGAAGTCGCCAAGTACGTCGAAGATGGCATGGGTCCCGGCCTCAAGAACCCGCTTGGCGCCCGTGCCCTCTACCTCTTCAATGACCAGGGCAAGGATACACTGTTCCGTCTGCACGGCACGCCGGAATGGTCCTCGATCGGTACCGCCGCTTCGTCCGGCTGCATCCGCCTGATCAACCAGGACATCATCGACCTCTATTCGCGCGTTCGCCCCGGCAAGAGCGCCCGCGTCGTCGTCCAGCAGTAATCGAATCAGATCGAGACTGACGAAGCCGCCGACTCTGTCGGCGGCTTTTTTCGTTCGCGCTCACGTCACCCAACTTCCGAGCGAAAGCCGCAAGCAGGCACACCATCGACGCAAAGTTGCCGTCCTGATTCGCGCTCAAATCAGGGTCGCGGTATTTGTCCCTGTCCGCTCGGAAAGTTCAATTTCGACTTAAATTCAGTCGCTTATTAAGTAAGCGTTATCTAAATAATCGAAACAGTGTGCCCACGAAATTCCGCTCGGGAGGGACTGGCATGCTGATCAAGACCAAGCTTATCGGCGCAATCGCGCTTCTATCATCCATCGCTATCGGCATCGCTATTCACAGCCAGAGCACGCTGTCGGAAACCAGCGACATGATGGACGCGGTCTACGCCGATCGCATTGTGCCGCTGAAGAACCTGAAGGCGACTTCCGACGCCTTTGCGGTCTCGATCGTCGATGCTGCCCACAAGGTGCGCAATGGCAACGAATCGATGGAGAGCGGGCTTGCCTCGGTCAATGCCGCACGGGAAACGATCAAGTCAAACTGGGATGCCTATGCGGCGACCTCGATGACCGACGAGGAACGGAACCTCGTCGACAATGCACGAAGCCAGATGGTCGTTGCGATGGATTCGATCACGGCACTCACGCAAATCCTCTCGGCCAAGGACCAGAAGGCTCTTGATGCCTTCGTGCGCGACAAGCTCTACGCGACGATCGATCCGCTGACGGCCACGATCTCCGAGATTTCGGACCTGCAGGTCGAACTTTCGGGTACGGCCTTCGAGGCCAAGCATCACGAGTTCGAAACCGTACAGACACTCAACATTGGGATCATCGTTCTCGTCGTGGCGCTTGCTGCCGGCACCCTCCTTGTGGTGCTGCGCGGCGTCGTCGGACCGCTCGCCCGCCAGATCGCCGCCATGCGCCGGCTGATCGACGGCCACGTTGAAGATGCCGACGAGCCGGTGCGCGGCAAGGACGAGATCGCCGAAATGGCCCGCGCCATTCAATCCTTCCGCGAGGCGGCGCGCTCGAATCTTCGGCTGCAGGCGGAGGCCGAGGAGAACCGCCGCAACGGCGAGGCCGAACGTGTCCGCGTCCAGAAGGCGGCGGAGCAGGCGGCGCAGGAAAAGCTGACGCAGGCGACCGCCGGACTTGCCGGCGGCCTGCAGCGGCTGGCCAACGGCGATCTCGCCGTTCAGCTACATGAGCCGTTCGCCGCCGAGTTCGAACAATTGCGGCACGACCTCAACAAGGCGGCCGCGCAGTTGAACGATGCGCTTCTCGCCGTTGCCGACAGCGCCCAAAACATCGGCATGGGCACGCGCGAAATCAGCCAGAGCGCCGACGACCTGTCCAAGCGCACCGAACAGCAGGCCGCGTCTCTCGAGGAAACGGCCGCGGCGCTCGATCAGATCACCGCCAATGTCAGCAATTCCTCAAGACGGACGGAGGAGGCACGCGACATCGCCGGCGAGGCGAAGACCAGCGCGGCCCAATCCGCCGTCGTCGTCGCCAACGCGGTGGAAGCCATGCGTCGGATCGAGGAATCCTCCAGCCAGATTTCCAGCATTATCGGCGTCATCGACGAGATCGCCTTCCAGACAAACCTCTTGGCGCTGAATGCCGGCGTCGAAGCAGCGCGGGCCGGCGAAGCGGGAAAGGGCTTCGCCGTCGTGGCCCAGGAGGTGCGCGAGCTCGCCCAGCGCTCGGCGAAGGCTGCGAAAGAAATCAAGGATCTCATCCGTACATCGAGCCGGGAGGTCGAGAACGGCGTGCACCTGGTGCGCGACACCGGCGAGGCGCTGCAGACGATCGAGGCGCATGTGATCACGATCAACGAACACATGGCGGCGATCGCCACCTCCGCCCGCGAACAGTCGGTGGGATTGAGCGAAGTCAACACCGCCGTCAACCAGATGGACCAGGTAACGCAGCGGAACGCAGCGATGGTCGAGGAAGCCAATGCGGCCTCCGCAACGCTGGCGCAGGAAGGCACAAACCTGCGCAACCTGATCGACCGTTTCACGCTCGCCGGCGAGGCCCAGCCAAAGGGCAGGCCGATGGCGCCTGCCCCGGCAGTCGCCGCAACCACGCGTGACCAGGGACGTCCTCAGCCGGTACGCCGACCAGCCCCCTATGCTACCCACGGCAATGCCGCACTCGCAACGGACGGCTGGGCGGAGTTTTAGAGCGGCACGGGCTGCGATCGTGCCTGGAAGCCCGGACCACCGCTGAAACGAAAAAGCCGTGCGTTCATTTGAACGCACGGCTCTTTCCAATACCCCGATTTCGGTGGCGAATCAGGCGGCGTTGCGCGCCTTCAGCTCCAGGCGGCGGCGGTGCAGGACCGGCTCGGTGTAGCCGTTCGGCTGCTCGCGGCCCTTGAGGACGAGTTCGACGGCGGCCTGGAAGGCAATCGAACGGTCGAAATTGCCGGCCATCGCGACGTAGAGCGGATCATCGGCGTTCTGACTGTCGACGACGGCCGCCATGCGCTTCATCGTCTCGACGACCTGGGCCTCGGTGACGACGCCATGATGCAGCCAGTTGGCCATGTGCTGGGCGGAGATGCGCAGCGTCGCACGGTCTTCCATCAGGCCGACATTGTTGATGTCCGGAACCTTCGAGCAGCCGACACCCTGATCGACCCAGCGCACGACGTAGCCGAGAATGCCTTGCGCGTTGTTGTCGAGTTCGCGCTGGATTTCCTCGGGCGTCCAGTTCGGGCGGACGGCGACCGGCACCGACAGGATATCGGAGAGCTTGGCGCGGGCGCGGCTCTTCAGGCTCGCCTGGACCTCGGCAACATTGACGCGGTGGTAGTGGGTCGCGTGCAGAGTGGCCGCCGTGGGCGACGGCACCCAGGCGGTGTTGGCGCCGGCCCTCGGGTGGGCGATCTTCTGTTCGAGCATCGCCGCCATCAGATCGGGCATCGCCCACATGCCCTTGCCGATCTGGGCGTGACCGGACAGGCCACATTCAAGCCCGATGTCGACGTTCCAGTTTTCATAGGCGCCGATCCAGGCTGCCTGCTTCATGTCACCCTTGCGGATCATCGGGCCGGCTTCCATCGAGGTGTGCATCTCGTCGCCGGTGCGATCGAGGAAGCCGGTGTTGATGAAGACGACGCGCTCGCGGGCCGCGCGGATGCATTCCTTGAGGTTGACCGTCGTGCGGCGCTCCTCGTCCATGATGCCCATCTTCATGGTGTTGGCGGGCATGCCGAGCGCCTTTTCGACACGGGCGAAAATTTCGCTGGCGAAGGCGACTTCCTCGGGGCCATGCATCTTCGGCTTGACGACATACATGGAACCCTCGCGCGAGTTCATGCGGCGACCGCCGTTGCCGACATCGTGGAGGGCAATCAGCGCCGTCACCATCGCGTCCATGATGCCCTCGGGCACTTCCTTGCCGTCGCGGTCAAGGATAGCCGGATTCGTCATGAGGTGGCCGACGTTGCGGACCAGCATCAGCGAGCGGCCGGGAAGGGAAAGCGTGCCGCCGGCAGTTGCCGTGTAAACGCGGTCGGCATTGAGACGACGGGTAAAGGTCTTGCCGCCCTTGGCAACCTCTTCTTCGAGGTCGCCCTTCATCAGGCCGAGCCAGTTGCGGTAGACGACGACCTTGTCTTCGGCATCGACGGCGGCGACCGAATCTTCGCAGTCCATGATCGTGGTGATCGCCGATTCGAGAATGACGTCGGCGATGCCCGCCGGATCTTCCTTGCCGATCGGCGTGGTGGCGTCGAGGACGACGATCGCATGCAGATTGTTGTGCCGGAGAACGATCTCGAAGCGCGCACCTTCAGCCCCGGAATAGCCGGCGAATTGAGCGGCGTTGCGCAGTGCAGTGCTCGAACCATCCTTGAGACCAATCGCCAGCGCACTGCCAGCAACCTTCAGGGACGTAACGTCGGCCCAGCTTCCATTCGCCAGCGGCGCACTGGCGTCGAGGAAGTTTCGCGCCCAGGCGATGACCTTGGCGCCGCGCTTCGGATTGTAGCCGCGGCCCTTCTCGGCGCCATCGGCGTCCGAAATCGCGTCCGTGCCGTAGAGCGCATCGTAGAGCGAGCCCCAGCGTGCATTGGCGGCGTTCAGCGCATAGCGCGCATTCATGACGGGAACGACGAGCTGCGGGCCGGCGATCGTCGCGATCTCCGGATCGACATTGGCGGTCGAAACGCTGAACTCGCCACCCTCGGGCAGCAGGTAGCCGATATCGCGCAGGAAGGCCTGATAGGTCTCCATATCGCTGGGCGCGCCGTTCTGCTTGTACCAGGCGTCGAGCTTGGCCTGCAGGTCGTCGCGCTTGGCGAGCAGCGCCCGGTTCTTCGGCGCCAGATCGTGCACGAGGGCGGAAAGCTCAGCAAAGAAGTGCTCTGCATCGACGCCGGTGCCCGGCATCGCCTCTTCCACCAGGAAGCGATGGAGGTCCGCATCAATCTTCAATCCATACGTCTCAATGCGGTCCATCTGCCAACTCCTTGAAATAGACGTAAGGAGCGCCACCGATCCGAACGGATGCGATGAAAACGCCCCAACATGTTGATCTTGCGCCTGAAGCGGGTCTCGGACCAGCCCATGCGCAATACGCGCGTGAAACGGCCGCAGTTTCTCACCAATTCATTCCCTGTCAATTCTGCAAGGATGCGAAGAATTGTTTCCGAAATGGAAAAGATCAGCCGTGCGCGATGCGCGGCCGGCCGCTGGCGGACGCAACGAACCGGGCCTCGATCAGCTTGGGGCTGCCCTCGACCTCCGGCGCATCGATTTCCTCGCGCAGCAACGACGCGGGATCATCGGCACCGTTGGTGCGCGCCGCCTCCAGCGCTGCGGTCTCGGCCCGTCGGCGCGCGGCACCAAAAGCCTTTTCCTGATCGAGAAAGCGTTCGCTGGCCCCGGCCCCGTTGACGACAAAAATGCCCTCCTCCGGCATCGTCACGAAAACGGTGACGGTGGCGCTTACCTGGCCGACCACGGCGCCGACGGCATTGGCGACGCCGGCCTCCTCGGGAATGGCGGCTTCGGTTCCGAGCATCTCGGCAATAGCCGGGTAATAAACCGGCGCCGAAGCGCCAAGACCGACGAGCGGACGATCGAGACCAAGCGAGAACCGGACGATGCCGGGCGTCCGGGTCAGCGCACGATCGACGGCCTGCGATACGGCGGGATCGATCGCGCCGGCGCCGTCCTCGCCGAGGCAGGCCTGCAGGATGACCTCGGAGGATTGCCGCGTCAGCCGATCGACGATCATCTGGGCCAGCGCCTGTGGAGAAGAAGCAATCGGCTGGCCGGAGCCGTCGCGGGTCCGGGCCGCAAGCTGAATGCCAAGCTCGGCCGCTTCGAGGTTCCATTGCGACTGCCGGCCGAGCACATGCATGGCGTCAGACGGCGTCAGACCGCAGATATGGACGAGCCCCCGGGCCACCAGACGATCGAGCGTCGCCTTCTGTGGCGTCGAGACGAGCAGCGTTTCAAGCGAGACGGGGACGCTACCGATGCGCTCGTAGAGCGCCTGCTCCTGTGGCTGCAGGCCGCTTGCCAGATGATCCGGCAGGCCGGTACGCACAGCAAAGCGCCCATTGTTGCGCCCGGTGTGCTGGGCGCGCATCTGTTTTTCCAGCACCGAGATGACGGCGTCGCCGTGGAGCGCTGCGGCGAGGCTGAGCGGCATCAGCCGGCGCGGACCGAGGTCGATCTTCGCCTTGAGGCCGCGATCGTTGATGCGCACTTCCGAATCACCGCCAAGGCCGTAGGTCCGCATCGCAACAGCCTCGACCATGGTGCGGAAGCCACCAACGACGGCGCCTTCGGCATCGAGACGCGGGCGGCCGCCATCGAGCACGGCCACGTCGGTGGTGGTGCCGCCGATATCCGAAACCACGGCGTTGTCGAGGCCGGTCAGATGCCTTGCGCCGACGAGGCTTGCTGCCGGACCGGAGAGGATCGTCTCGATCGGGCGCAGCCGCGCCTCCTCGGCCGAAATCAGCGCACCGTCACCGCGCACCACCATCATTGGCACGTCGATGCCGCGCGCCTTGAGGAACCCTTCGCAGGACCCGATCAGCCGGTCGATCATCGAGACGAGGCGGGCGTTGAGCAGGGTCGTCAAGGCACGGCGCGGCCCGCCGAGTTTCGAGGACAGTTCGTGGCTGCAGGTGACCGGCAGGTGCGAGACCTCGCGGATGCGGTCGCGCACGCGCTTTTCATGATCCGGATTACGAACGGCGAAGTAGCCGGCAATAGCGAAGGAGGAGACCTGACCTGCGAGAGTTGGCAGAGCGGCGTCAAGCTCGCTCATGTCCAGCGGGGTCTCACCGCCATGCACATTGTGGCCGCCCGGCAGGAAGACTACCGGATCCGAGCCGAGCGCTTCCTGCAAACCGTCGCGCTTCAGATCCTCGGGGCCGAAGCCGATCATGACGAGGCCGGCGCGGCCGCCCTGCCCTTCAACCAGCGCATTGGTGGCAAGCGTCGTCGACAGGGAGACCATGCTGATCGCCGAGACCGGCACGCTGGCCCGATCGAGCACCGCTTCGACTGCACCGGAAATGCCGACCGCGAGGTCATGGCGGGTCGTCAGCGCCTTGGCCTTGGCGACCACCCCCTTCGTCTCCGAGAAGAGGGCGGCGTCGGTGTAGGTGCCGCCGGTGTCGATGCCGAGAAGAAAATGGGAGGTCAATTCGCGCAGTCCGGAATTCGCGCGGGGCGCAGAGGCCCCGGGTTCAATGGGGATCGATGCGGTGATATGACATATTTCAAGGGAAAACCATCGTGTCGCGGACATCAGTGATCTATCGAGCGACACAAATGCAGGACGGAGACATAGCGCATGCACCAACGCCACCGTCCTCTCGCCTTTGTTTGGCTGCTTTCGGCTATCTCCCTTGCGCTTCCGATTGCGGCGGCGCGAGCACAGGACGCGGAGGAAGAGGAATACAAGCCGCAGCTGCCCGAAGTCGCGATCTACAAGGCGATGCTCGATGCCAACAAGCAGACCGGCTGGATCCAGTTTCGCGACTATGACGACCGGCAGCTGATCTATTTCACGGCACTGCAGACGATGCATTGCCGGCTATCGGAAATCCGCTACTCGATCAATTCGGATGCGCTCGACCAACGCTTCCCGCTGGCCAAGTGCAATCCGCAGCTGCCCTTCAACCTGCCCGGCGACGAGACGGCCGAATATGTCTACATCTCGCTGCCCGCCAAAACGGCGCAAACGCTGACGATCCAGGCGGTCTGGGACGATGGCGCCGGAAGCGAGATCGTGGTTTACAAGCCCTGCGACAATGTCGGCGACGCCACCTGCGCACAGATCAAGACGATCAAGAAGCCGTCGAAAATGCTACAGCAGCCGAAGCCGGCGGATTCTCCGGTGCGTTCCGTTCAGTCACCGATCCCCGGCAAGACCTTCAGCGAGCCGAAACCCTCATCGGCAACCCGCCCCGCGGTTGAGTAGTGAGCCGCTGCACCGGCCAGGGATTGGTTTCCGCGGTCGTATCGAAGCGGTAGCGGTGCATCATCACTGCCAACGCGATCACCGCTTCCTGCAGCGCGAAAGTCGCGCCGATGCAGACGCGCGGGCCGGCACCGAAGGGCAGATACTGGTAGCGGTTCAGCTTCTCTCGGTTTTCCGGCAGGAAACGCTCGGGCATGAACGCGCGCGGCTTATCCCAGTAGAGCACATGGCGATGCAGCGTCCAGGGCATGATCAGTACGGCGATCCCTTTGGGGATGCGCACCCGCTCGCCAGTCGCTGAGGTCCACGCGTCTTCCTCGATCGCCGCGCGATTGATCGACGGCGCCGGCGGATAGAGCCGCATCGCCTCCTCGAAGGCTGCGAGCACATGCGGCATCAGACCAAGCCATTCGACCGGCTCGGCACCGCTTGCCATCGCGGTATCGATCTCGGCTTCCATGATTTCGCGATAGGCCGGCGTGTTGGCAACGCAGTAGAGCGTCCAGGCGAGTGCCCGGGCGGTGGTCTCGTGCCCGGCACCGATGAAGGTCAGGATGTTGTCCTCGATCTCCGCGGTCGAAAGGCCCTGGCTGCCCTCGATCTCCAGAAGCAACGTCAGGAAATCCTGCGGCGTGCCCTTAGGGTCCTCCGCCATCTTGCGGCGGCGAAGCGCCATGGTCTCCGACACGATCGAGCGGAAGCGGTTCATCACCCTCTTGCCGCCGATGCGCGTCGGGCGCGGGATCCATTCGGGCGCCAGCAGAATGTCCATCGGATCGACGCGGCCCATGCGGTGCAGCAATTCCTCGACGCTCTGGACGAAGCCTTCGCGCTCGACGGCGACCTCACCGGAAAACAGCGTTTCGGCCAGGATGTCGAAGGTCAGTTCCGTCATGTCGTTGGCGACATTGGTGGTAAAGGGAGCTTCCTGGGCTCCGGCATAGCGCTCGACGAACTGCTCCGAACTGCGCAGCATCTGGCCGGCAAAGCCCTTGGCGTGGCGCGGCGTGAACACCGGCGCCATGGCCTTGCGCGAACGCTTCCAGACCTCGCCTTCCGCCGTCAGCAGCCCGTCGCGCAGGATGGGCCGCAGGATCAGCCGGCGCACCTTCGACATTTCGTAATTGGCGACGTTATCGACAAGGATATGGCGGATGAGGCCGGGATCGTTGACGATCAGGGTGCGCTGGGTAACGAACTTCGTCTCGATCCAGGGCAGCGTATAGGATGGCTCGCCCCACAGTTCGAGCGGATTGCGCAGCACGGTCCTGATGATCTTCAGGTAGGAAGGAATGCCGACACGGGGAACGGGAGCCGGCGGTTCGAACGGCTCCGGACGCATGTCCATGGTGATTGCCTTTCTCGATTGCCCCAGGATTTCAGGTTTTTACGGCGCAATCAAGGAAAGTGCTTCACGTGAATCACAGCAGGCTTTCGAGTTCCGACAGCTTGTCGTTGACGAGCCAGCCGTAATAGTTTTCCTCCGGCCATTGCGCCTGACCGCTCTGGATCTTGGCGGCGAGCGCTGCCGCGCGGCCATCCGGATTGCCGACATTATAGAGCGTCGCGGTTACACCGGGGTTGGTCGAAATATCGACCCCTGCGATCGACTTGTAGGCGTCGATCGAGTGACGGATCGAGGCCGCCATATAGGCAAGCGACACATCCGGATCCATGATCGCCTCATAGACGCCGGCGGCATTGTTCTCGTCGAGGCGCTCATAGCCCGAGGTCTTTGCCACGATATCGGTCAGCATCAGGGCGGTCAGCGGGTTGATCTGACCAAGGCCGAAGGTCTGGCCGGCGAAGAACGGCTGGAAGAAAACGGCGCTGAAACGGTTGTTCGGGTAGGACTTGCCGCCCACCGATTTGCCGCGGAAGTCGTTGTCCCAGACCCGCTCGCGGCAGCTCCACAATGCATAGGCGCCCTTCTTGGCGCCGCATTCGGAAAATTGCGGCCGAGCCACGAATTCCGCGACCGTCTCGCCATCGTATCCGAACTGGAAGCTGTTGCCGGCATAGGCAGCCGCCTTGACGTAATAGGACTGCAGCCGATCGTAGGCGTCGACATTGTAGGTGTGTTCGCCGACGATCGCGCCGACCATGTGGATCGGTGCGATGCCATAGGCGCGCGACACGGACTTGATCTTGCTGATCAGCTGCTTGTCGGTGGCTAGCAGATCGCGGACCTTCTCGAACTTGGCATCGAAGGACGTGCGGCCGGCCTTGGTGCGGCGCACGGATGCGCCGGGGATCGCCGGTTGCTCGACGTTGCGGTTGCCCCGCGGAACGTCGGTCGCGGCGAATGACTGGCTTGCGCTCAGGCAAAACGTGGCGATAGCGAGCATGCAGGCGGTGAAACGCACGATCTCTTCTTCCTGTGACTGGTGGAGGCTGCCTCGGTCGGCGGGCCGCTCCTACGCCAAGATCATGTCGGAAAAATGCCCGGACCACGATCGATAACCGCGTCCGTGTTAGAAAAAATGCGGCCGCCTGTCGAGAGACAGGCGGCCTGCGTATTCAGGGTTGCGGGCGTTTGCATGGCCCTACGACCGAAATGTCACAGGATATAGCGCGACAGGTCGGTGTTGGCGGCGAGATCGCCGACATGCTTGCGCACATATTCAGCGTCGATCGTCACCTCGTGGCCGGCGCGGTCCGGCGCATTGAACGAGATCTCGTCCAGCACACGCTCCATCACGGTCTGCAGCCGGCGGGCGCCGATGTTCTCGACCGTGGCGTTCAACTGCACCGCCACGTCTGCAAGCGCATCAATTGCGTCATCCGTGAAGTCGAGCTTGACCTCTTCTGTGTCCAGAAGCGCCTTGTACTGGCGGATGAGGCTCGCCTCGGTTTCCGTCAGGATGCGGCGGAAGTCTTCCTTCGTCAGCGCGCGCAGCTCGACGCGGATCGGCAGGCGGCCCTGCAACTCCGGCAGCAGGTCCGAGGGCTTGGCCACGTGGAAGGCGCCGGACGCGATGAAGAGGATGTGGTCGGTCTTGACTGGCCCATACTTCGTCGCAACGGTCGTGCCTTCGACGAGCGGCAAGAGGTCCCGCTGTACGCCTTCACGCGATACGCCAGCACCCATGCCGCCTTCCCGCGAGGCGATCTTGTCGATCTCATCGAGGAAAACGATGCCGTCGTCTTCGACTGCTTTCACGGCCTCGCGCTGGATCTGCTCGTTGTCGAGCAGCTTGTCGGACTCGTCGTCGATCAGCATGCCATAGGAGGCCTTGACGGTCGTCTTGACCTTCTTGGTGCGGCCGCCGAGCGCCTTGCCGAACATCTCCGAGAGATTGAGCACGCCGATATTGGCGCCCGGCATGCCCGGGATCTCGAAGCCGCCGCCCGGCGCGCCGGTCTCGGCGATGTCGATCTCGATTTCCTTGTCGTCGAGCTCGTTGGCCCGCAGCTTCTTGCGGAAGCTGTCGCGCGTTGCCGGCGACGCGGTGGCGCCGACCAGTGCATCGAGCACGCGCTCCTCGGCATTCTGGTGCGCCTTTGCCTTGACTTCGGCGCGGCGCTTTTCGCGCACGAGACCGATGCCGACTTCGACGAGGTCACGGATGATCTGCTCGACGTCGCGGCCGACATAGCCGACCTCGGTGAACTTGGTCGCCTCGACCTTGACGAAGGGCGCGCCGGCGAGCTTGGCGAGCCTCCTGGAAATCTCGGTCTTGCCGACGCCGGTCGGTCCGATCATCAGGATGTTCTTCGGCATCACCTCGTCGCGCAGCTCGTCCCCGAGCTGCTGGCGGCGCCAGCGGTTGCGGAGCGCGATCGCCACGGCGCGCTTGGCGTCGTTCTGGCCGATGATGAAACGGTCGAGTTCCGACACGATTTCTCTGGGTGAAAACGTACTCATGTAGTCCTCTCAAACTCGGTCCGCGTCAGCTCCATCAGGAGTGTGCGGCCGGACGTATCAATCCATTCTGCGTAAGGCACGAAGCCGGCCTTGGTGTAGGCGCTGACGGCCCTTCGGTTGCCGGCGTCAGGGTCGATCACGACGCGGGGGGCGCCGGCGGCAAAGAGCCGCCCGGCAAAGGCCCGGACCGCGAGCGATGCGACGCCCCTGCCCGTCAGTTCCGCCGGGCCGATGAAGATGTCGATACCGGGCACATCGGCCGGCATGTCCTTCGCCCAGGGCTCGTCGTCCGGGTACTGGGCCGGCACCCAGGACTGGATGTAGCCCGCCGGCTCGCCGGCCACGTGGAAGATGAAGCCTTCCACTTCTCCTGACGCGCAGCCTTCGCGGATCAGCTCCACTTCCTTGTCCGGGTCGCCCCACCATTGCCGCACATGCGGCTCGCTCAGCCAGGCATGCAGCAGCGGCAGGTGGCTATCGGCCACCGGCACGAAACTGACATGCGCGGGCTCATTGGGCATCCAGTGTCTCCACGACGATATTGTGGTTGGTGTAGACGCAGATGTCGCCGGCGATCTGCAGCGCCCTGCGGGCAATATCCTCGGCCGATTTGTCGCTGTCCATCAGCGCGCGGGCCGCGGCAAAGGCGTAGTTGCCGCCCGATCCGATGGCAATCGTGCCGTGCTCGGGTTCGAGAACGTCGCCGTTGCCGGTGATCGCCAGCGTGATCGACTTGTCGGCCACCAGCATCATCGCTTCGAGATTGCGCAGATACTTGTTGGTGCGCCAGTCCTTGGCGAGCTCGACGGCTGCCCGCATCAGCTGGTCGGGATACTGTTCGAGCTTTGCTTCGAGCCGTTCCAGCAGTGTGAAGGCATCGGCAGTGGCGCCGGCAAAGCCGGCGATCACGTCGCCCTTGGCAAGCCGCCGCACCTTGCGCGCGTTGCTCTTCATCACGGTCTGGCCGAGGCTCACCTGGCCGTCGCCGGCCATCACCACCTTGCCATCCTTGCGTACCGTGATGATGGTCGTCGCATGCATCGTTCCGTAGGGATTGTGTTCGCTCATGAAATTACCCGTAGGCCCCTGATACGCGGGGCATTGCGGCTCGTGACTCGAGCCTGGTTGCTTGAGGCCTATGTAAGTACGGCAGACGGGTTTGCAAATGGCAACAGGCCGCCGGGGCAATCTTCGTTCGGCGACTGTCACCGGATGATTCGAATCGACCGCTCAAGTTCTGGATATTTCAGCTTTTGCCTGATAAGGAGCCGCGTCAGCGTATACAGGAGAGCCCGATGGCAGAAGCCACGTCCAGCCGCACCGCAGAGGTTTCGCGAAAGACCAACGAAACCGCGGTATCCGTATCGGTCAACATCGACGGCACCGGAATCGCCAAGATTTCGACCGGCGTCGGTTTCTTCGACCATATGCTGGACCAGCTCGCCCGACATTCGCTGATCGACATGGAGATCAAGACTGACGGCGACCTGCATGTCGACGACCACCATACGGTCGAGGACACGGGCATTGCCATCGGCCAGGCGATTGCCAAGGCGCTTGGCGACCGGCGCGGCATCACCCGCTATGCCTCGCTCGATCTTGCGATGGACGAAACGATGACCCGCGCGGCAGTGGACGTTTCCGGCCGGCCGTTCCTCGTCTGGAACGTGACCTTCACGTCGCCGAAAATCGGCACCTTCGACACGGAACTCGTGCGCGAATTCTTCCAGGCGCTCGCCCAGCATGCCGGGATCACGCTGCATATCCAGAACATCTACGGCGCCAACAACCATCATATCGCCGAAACCTGCTTCAAGTCCGTCGCCCGCGTGCTCCGCACCGCAACCGAAATCGACCCGCGCCAGGCCGGCCGCGTTCCCTCGACCAAGGGGACCCTTGCCTAAGCGGCCAGTCACTGGCTTTGACTCATGGCTTCTTACATGATCCTCACCCCGCCGGGTGCGCGCGCCAACGACGAGCGGGCGCGCTTCGTCGCCGACGGCTTTTCCTGGTGGGCCTTCCTTTTCCCGGCGCTCTGGCTTCTCGCCAAGCGTCAATGGGCAATCGGAATCGCAGTTGCTGTTCTGCAGATCTCGTTAATATTCCTGTCGAACCACGAGAGCGGCTTCTTGCCATCTCTCCTGGCGCAGCTCGCGCTTCGGCTGGTGGTGGCGCTCGAAGGGCCGGTTCTGCTGGCACGCAGCCTGACGGCCCGTGACTGGACGCTGCGTTCCATCGTTCCGGCGCCCAATCTCGAAGCGGCCGAAGAGATCTATTTCACGAGCCTGGCTTCGAACGAGACCAAGCCCGCCGCCCCCTCCCCGGCCGACTGGACCGTGCGCAAGCCCTCAAGTGGCGGCCCCGGCCTCGGCCTTTTTGATTCCTACGGAGAACGCTGATGCGCGTCGCCATCATCGATTACGGCTCGGGCAATCTGCGCTCGGCCACCAAGGCCTTTGAACGGGCCGCCCACGAAGCCGGCATTGCAGCCGAGATCGACCTTACCGACAAGCCGGAACGGGTGGCGAGCGCCGACCGCATCGTGCTTCCGGGCGTCGGCGCCTATGCCGATTGCCGCCGCGGCCTTGCTGCCGTCGACGGCATGGAGCAAGCGTTGACCGAGGCGGTCGAACAGGCTGGGCGACCCTTCCTCGGCATCTGCGTCGGCATGCAGCTGATGTCGTCGCGCGGACTTGAAAAGACCATCACCCACGGTTTTGGCTGGATCCCCGGCGATGTCGTCGAGATGACGCCCGCCGACACCACGCTGAAGATCCCGCAGATCGGCTGGAATACGCTGAAGCTCAAGCGCGAGCACCCGCTGTTTGACGGCATCCGTGTTGGCGAAGCCGGCCTGCATGCCTATTTTGTGCATTCGTACCACCTGGCCGCTGAGGACGCCGCCGACGTGGTCGCCGAGGCCGACTATGGCGGGCCGGTCACGGCCTTCGTCGCCAACGGCAACAAGGCGGGCTCGCAGTTCCACCCGGAAAAGAGCCAGGCGCTTGGCCTTGCCCTCATCTCGAATTTCCTGCGCTGGAAGCCCTGAGCTTTCGCACGACTGATTGGACAGACCCATGATCCTTTTTCCCGCGATCGACCTGAAAGACGGGCAATGCGTGCGCCTGAAGCTTGGCGACATGGACCAGGCGACGGTTTACAACCCCGACCCGGCGGCCCAGGCCCGCGCCTTTGAAGACCAGGGCTTCGAATGGCTGCACGTGGTCGACCTCAACGGCGCGTTTGCCGGTGAGACGGTCAACGGTACCGCCGTTGACGCCATTCTCAAGGCGACCAAAAACCCGGTGCAGCTCGGCGGCGGCATCCGCACGCTCGACCATATCGAAAACTGGCTGTCGCGCGGGCTTGCCCGCGTCATCCTCGGCACCGTGGCTGTCCGTGATCCGGCGCTCGTGATCGAGGCCTGCCGCAAATTCCCCGGCAAGGTCGCCGTCGGCATCGACGCCAAGGGCGGCAAGGTTGCCGTCGAAGGCTGGGCCGAGGCTTCCGAACTCGGCGTGATCGAGCTTGCCAAGAAGTTCGAGGGCGCCGGCGTTTCGGCGATCATCTATACCGACATCGACCGCGACGGCATCCTGACCGGTATCAACTGGGCTTCGACGCTGGAACTGGCGGACGCGGTTTCCATTCCTGTCATCGCATCGGGCGGTCTCGCCTCGATGGACGATATCCGCCGCATGGTCGAGCCGGACGCGCGCAAGCTCGAAGGCGCCATCTCCGGCCGCGCGCTCTATGACGGCCGCATCGACCCGCAGGAGGCGCTGGAGCTGATCCGCGCTGCGAGAAAGGCTTGAACCATGACGCTTAAAGCCCGCGTTATCCCCTGCCTCGACGTCAAGGACGGCCGTGTCGTCAAGGGCGTCAACTTCGTCGACCTGATCGACGCCGGTGACCCCGTGGAAGCGGCCCGCGCCTATGACGCTGCCGGCGCCGACGAGCTCTGCTTCCTCGACATCACCGCGTCCTCGGACAATCGCGAGACGATCTTCGACGTCATCGCCCGTACGGCCGAACAGTGCTTCATGCCGCTGACCGTCGGCGGCGGCGTGCGCCAGGTTTCCGACATCCGCAAGCTGCTTCTGGCCGGCGCCGACAAGGTGTCAATCAACACGGCTGCGGTAAAGAACCCGGAATTCGTCGCCGAAGCCGCCGACAAGTTCGGCAACCAGTGCATCGTCGTCGCGATCGACGCCAAGAAGGTCTCGACGGATGGCGAAGCGGATCGCTGGGAGATCTTCACCCATGGCGGACGCCAGCCGACCGGCATCGACGCGATCGATTTTGCCCGTCGGGTGGTCGATCTCGGCGCCGGCGAGATCCTTTTGACCTCGATGGACCGTGACGGCACCAAGAGCGGCTATGACATCGCACTTACCCGCGCCGTCGCCGACGCGGTCCGCGCGCCCGTTATCGCGTCGGGTGGCGTCGGCACACTCGACCACATGGTCGCCGGCATCAAGGACGGTCACGCGACCGCGGTCCTTGCCGCCTCCATCTTCCACTTCGGCACCTATAGCATTGGCGAAACCAAGCGCTATATGGCGGAGCATGGCATCGCCATGCGCCTCGACTGAGCTTCAGGATCTCCCATGGGCGACTTCACACTTTCCGACCTCGAAGCCATCGTCGCGATACGCGCGATAGCGGCGCCGGACGAATCCTGGACGGCAAAACTGGTGGCAAGCGGCCAGCCGAAGGCGGCGAAGAAACTCGGCGAGGAAGCGGTTGAAACCGTGATCGCGGCCATCAGCAATGACCGCGCAAATCTCGTCGCCGAAAGCGCCGATCTCCTCTATCATCTAATGGTCGTATTGAAGATCGCCGACGTTCCGTTGCAGGATGTGCTCAACGAACTTCAGCGACGGACCAACCAATCCGGCCTGCAGGAAAAGGCAAATCGGCAGACCCCATGACGATCGCGGCGAAAGACATCGAAGCAGCCGACCTGCCCGACAACCTCCAGAAGCGGGACTACTCGCCCTATCATTTCTTCACCGCCGAGGAATGGTCGCGCTTTCGCGCCGATACGCCGATGACGCTGACGGCCGACGAGGTCCAGCGGCTGCGCTCGTTGAACGACCCCGTCGATCTCGGCGAGGTCCGGCAGATCTACCTGTCGCTGTCACGCCTGCTTTCGACCCATGTGGAATCGTCGCAAATGCTCTTCGAGCAGCGCAAGCGCTTCCTCAGCATGTCCGAGACGAAGACCCCCTTCGTCATCGGCATTGCCGGATCGGTCGCCGTCGGCAAGTCGACGACGGCCCGTATCCTGGCGCAGCTTCTGGCGCGTTGGCCGTCGAGCCCGAAGGTCGACCTGGTGACAACAGACGGTTTTCTCTATCCGAACGCCGTGCTCCAGCGCGAAAACATGATGGACCGCAAGGGCTTTCCGGAGAGCTACGACGTCGGCGCGCTCCTGCGCTTCCTGTCGGCGATCAAGGCCGGCCAGCCGAACGTCAAGGCGCCCAGCTATTCGCACCTGACCTATGACGTGCTGCCCGACCAGTTCACGGTCATCGACCGGCCAGATATCCTGATCTTCGAAGGCATCAACGTTCTGCAGTCGCGCAACCTGCCGGCCGACGGCAAGATCGTGCCGATGGTCTCGGATTTCTTCGACTTCTCGATCTATATCGATGCCGAGGAAAGCCTGATCCACAGCTGGTATGTCAACCGCTTCATGCGGTTGCGCGAAACCGCCTTCAAGAATCCGGAATCCTATTTCCACCGCTACGCCACCATCAGCGAGGATGCAGCCCGGGCCATTGCCGAGGGATTGTGGCACAACATCAACCTGAAGAACCTGCACCAGAACATCCTGCCGACGCGCCCGCGCGCCGACCTGATCCTGCAAAAGGGCCCGAACCATCTGACCGAAAAGGTGGCGCTCAGAAAGCTCTAAGCTTTCGGTGCATCCTCAGGGATTGACGCGGCGGAGTGTCAGATTGACCCGCCCGCCATTCTTCAGCAGCGTCGACGTGCTTGGATAGATCCGGTCGACGCCATGGAAGGCGAGACGCCCTTCCCCACCCAGCACCACGACATCGCCGCTTTCCAGCCGGAAGGACATGGTCTGGCCGCCGCGCGTATTGCCACCCACGCGGAAGAGGCAGCTGTCACCAAGCGAGATCGAGACGACGGCGGTTTCAAGATCGCGCTCGTCGCGATCCTGGTGCAGCCCCATACGGGCCTCTTCGGAATAGAAGTTTACCAGGCAGGCCTCGGGCGTCTTGCTGCTTGCGGAAACCGCATCCCAGATATCGAGCAGGATCTCCGGCATGACCGGCCAGGGGCGGCCGGTCACCGGATGCTGAGACTGGTAACGATAGCCGCGATCGCGATCCGTGACCCAGCCGAGCGCGCCGCAATTGGTCATGCGCACCGACATGGGTTTGCCAGTCTTCGGCATTTCCGGCACGAACAGCGGCGCTTCGGCAACGACTGACCGAATGGCCTCGACCAGTTGCTCTTGCCGGGCACGATCGAGATAACCCGGAATATGTCTGATCCCTTTCGGGAGCACCTGCATGAGAAGCAGTCCTTATTGTTCCAGGCCGAGAAGTGCCGCCGGCACACCGTAGCGAAGCGGCCAGCCGGCATAGGCCACATCCGTCGGCCCAACGACGTGATCGACCAGGTTCCAGCGGCCATTCTGGAAGCTGACGAGCGCGAACACCGTCAGACCATCCATCATGTCGGCTTCGTCGCGCAACCCGGTTTGCGGCAGGTCGATGGATCCGCCACCCGGCCGTTGCGGCTCGACCTGCATGAAGGCCCAGTTGGGTGCGGCACGCATGGTGGTGACGACGAATTCGACGGGACCACGCATCTCGGCTTCGACCGCGGGGCGGATCGCGTCGAGGATGGCGGCACGCTCCGTACTGCCCTTGGCGGGTTCACGGAAAGGCTGCGCCAAAGAACCGCTGGCAAGCCAGAGGCTTGCCAGCGCGGCAACGACGAGAGAACGCCTGAAGGACACGCTCAGGCCGCATCCAGATCCGGAATGCGCAGAACCTGGCCGGGATAGATCTTGTCCGGATGGGTCAGCATCGGCTTGTTGGCTTCGAAGATCACCGTGTGCTTGGCGCCCTTGCCCTTGCCGTACTGCGCCTCGGCAATCTTCCAGAGGTTATCGCCCTTCTTGACCGTATAGAAGACGGGCTCCTTTGCCGGAGCAGGTGCTGCGCCGGCATCGGCGACCTTGAGTTCGGAGGCCTCGACTGCGGACACGCCGAGCGTGTTGCCGACGGCGACGACGGCCTTTTCGAAGACGCTCTGGTCCTTCACGACACCCTTCAGCACGACCTTGTCACCGGCCACTTCGACCTGCACGTCCTTGGTGCCGAGATCGTGGGATGCAAGTTCCTTCTGAACGCTTTCGGCATCCGGAGCATCGTCGTCGCCGCCGATGCCAAGCTTCTTGCCGGCGTTCTTGATAAAGCTGAAAAGACCCATGAATATCTCCTTTTGCGAAAACACTGCTCGATAAGAGAGGGCGCTGCCCGCCAAAAGGCAAGGGAGCCGCAAAAAGAATCAATCGCCTCCAGGCCGGCCCCTGAGCTTCTTGATCTCCCCGCGACCCGACTTCTCCTTGAGACGCCGCTCGACGGAGCCGCGCGTCGGCTTGGTCTTCTTGCGCGGCGGCGGCGGGGGTTCGGCAGCCTTCAGGATCAACTCCTTCAGCCGCTCGCGCGCATCCTCGCGGTTGCGCTCCTGGCTGCGAAAGCGGCTCGCCTCGATCATCAGCACGCCCTCTTTCGAGGCGCGCTTGCCGGCGATCTTCAGGGCGTTGGCCTTGATGCGATCGGAAAGCGCCGGAGACGCCTGGACGTTGAAGAACAGCTGAACGGCGGTCGACACCTTGTTGACGTTCTGCCCGCCCGGGCCACCGGCCAGCACGAATTGCTCCGTCAGCTCCCAGCCGGCAAGGACGATATTGTCGTTTATGTAGAGCGGGTCGCTGGCCATGGTTCACCTCGGCCCGATCTATGGCACAGAGCGAACCCGTTGAAAACACTGCGGCGCCGCGCGTCTCATCAGAGGCGCAAAGGTCGCCGTAGCACTTTGGCTCGCCTTAGATCGAAGAGGATTTAAAGGGACACAGAGCGGGCGCGAAAGCGAAAAACCCGGCCACAAGGACCGGGTTTCACGTGAATCATAGCCGACAATGTTTATTCGGCGGCGATCTTCGTACCGGGAGCCGCGTCGCGAACGCTGCCGTCCACATGGCTCTCGAACTTGGCGAAGTTCGTGATGAACATGTCGACCAGGCGGCGGGCCTGTGCGTCATAGGCTGCACCATCGGCCCAGGTCGAGCGTGGGTCGAGGATGCCGTCGTCGACGCCCGGGACCGAGACCGGAACGGCAAAGCCGAAGTTGGCATCGGTGCGCAGTTCCGCAGCGTTCAGCGAACCGTCAAGCGCGGCCGCGAGCAGAGCGCGCGTCACCTTGATCGGCATGCGGCTGCCGGTGCCGTAGGCGCCGCCGGTCCAGCCCGTGTTCACCAGCCAGCAGGTGACGCCGTTCTTGGCGATCAGGTCCTTCAGCAGGTTGCCGTATTCCGACGGGTGACGCGGCATGAACGGTGCGCCGAAGCAGGTCGAGAAGGTGGCTTCCGGCTCGGTAACGCCCTTTTCCGTGCCGGCGACCTTGGCGGTGTAGCCGGAAAGGAAGTGGTACATCGCCTGTTCCGGCGTCAGCTTGGCAATCGGCGGCATCACGCCGAAGGCATCGGCGGTCAGCATGATGATGGTGCGCGGCTGCGGTGCGGTGCCGGTGGCGCTGGCATTCGGGATGAAGTCGAGCGGATAGGCGCAACGGGTGTTTTCCGTCAGCGAACCGTCGTCGAAATCCGGAACGCGGCGCTCGTCAAGCACGACGTTTTCCATGACGGTGCCGAAGCGGCGGGTCGTGGCGTAGATTTCCGGCTCGGCGGCTTCCGACAGGCGGATCGCCTTGGCGTAGCAGCCGCCTTCGAAGTTGAAGACGCCCTGCTCGCCCCAGCCGTGCTCGTCGTCGCCGATCAGCGTGCGGGTCGGGTCGGCCGAAAGCGTCGTCTTGCCAGTGCCGGAGAGGCCGAAGAAGATCGCGGTGTCGCCGGCCGCGCCCACGTTTGCCGAGCAGTGCATCGGCATGACGCCCTTCTTCGGCAGCAGGTAGTTGAGAACGGTGAAGACCGACTTCTTCATTTCGCCGGCATAGGACGTGCCGCCGATGAGGATCAGGCCGTTGGTGAAGTCGCAGGCGATGACCGTCTCGGTGCGGCAGCCGTAGCGCTCCGGATCCGCCTTGAAGCTGGGCAGATCGATGATCGTCAGCTTCGGCAGGAAGGATCCGAGCGCTTCGCGGGCTGGGCGAATCAGCAGATTGCGGATGAACAGCGAATGCCAGGCGTACTCGGTAACGACGCGCGTCGGCAGGGCGTTGTCGGCATCGGCGCCGCCAACCAGGTCCTGCACGTAGAGCGACATGCCCTTGGCGTGCTCAAGCATATCCTTGCGCAGCAGGGCAAAATGCTCCGGAGACATCGGCTTGTTGTTGTCCCACCAGATCTGATCGTCGGTGTTCGCATCGCGAACGACGAACTTGTCCTTCGGCGAGCGACCGGTGTGCTGGCCGGTACGGGCGACGAGCGCACCGTGTGCCGTCAGCTCAGCCTCGCCGCGGCGAAGAGCTTCCTCATAAAGCTCTGCGGCTTCGAGGTTGTACCGAACCGTTTCCAGGTCGATAAAGCCGAGTTTTTCCAAGCCGTTCGCGAGATTGCGAGTGCCGAGTTGCTCCATGGTCAAGCTTCCTTCGTGTTTGGCCATTGGCGTTGAATTTCGCCGGACCTTACTTGCATGCTCGCTCAAAAACAAGGCGACGTCAAAAAAAGAATAATGATTTCAGTATATTAATCGATTTAAAGAAAATTATCGTTTTTTTAATCGGTTGAAATCGGCCTCCCGAACACCGATCTGACAGGACCTATCCTATCGTCACGACAGGTGCTTTTTGGGCTTCGCCACAATTTGTTCCACCTTTATACTCACTAACGCACCCGTGACTCGCGAATGCCGGAGTTTTCGGGGACGGGACCGGCACCTCAAAAGACGGAGTTGAACACGATGCAGACCATCGCGCTTGTCGATGATGACCGGAATATTCTGACGTCCGTATCCATCGCCCTGGAGGCAGAAGGCTACAAAGTCGAGACCTATACCGACGGCGCTTCCGCGCTCGAAGGCCTGCTCGCCCGGCCGCCGCAGCTTGCGATCTTCGACATCAAGATGCCGCGTATGGACGGCATGGAATTACTGCGCCGCCTGAGGCAGAAGTCGGACCTGCCGGTGATCTTCCTCACCTCCAAGGATGAAGAGATCGACGAACTCTTCGGCCTGAAGATGGGCGCCGACGACTTCATCACCAAGCCGTTTTCGCAGCGCCTTCTGGTCGAACGCGTCAAGGCGATCCTGCGCCGCGCCGCCAACCGCGAAGCCGCGGCCGCCAATCCGAACAATGCCGTCAAGGCAACCGACGCGCCGTCGCGCTCGCTCGAGCGTGGGCAGTTGGTGATGGACCAGGAGCGCCACACCTGCACCTGGAAGAGCGAGCCGGTGACCCTGACGGTGACGGAATTCCTCATTCTTCATTCGCTGGCGCAGCGCCCGGGCGTGGTGAAGAGCCGCGACGCACTGATGGACGCGGCCTATGACGAACAGGTCTATGTCGACGACCGCACCATCGACAGCCACATCAAGCGGCTGCGCAAGAAGTTCAAGATGGTCGACAACGACTTCGACATGATCGAGACGCTTTACGGTGTCGGCTATCGTTTCCGGGAGAGTGCCTGAGCCTCGGGGCTTGCCATCGAGCCCAGAGTGGCGCATTTGAAGCGGCGCGATGGTGATGGCCTCATCTGAGGCTCGACACGATCTCCGCCGTCTTCGGATCAACACCATGGAAGGCGGCGCAACCGGCCGGCAGCGCCGCCGCTATCGAACGATTATGAAGGACAGTCCGCGCGGGAGCGGGACATTTGGTAGAAGTCTTGCACGGCGACATTGAAGACACTGACGGGCGTGCCCAGGCACTGAAGGGCCAGCGCCGCTGGGCGCATCCCTTTACGCTCATTCGTCGTCTCTTCGGCAATGCCGTCTTCTCGAGCCTCACCCGCCGTATCGTCTTCTTTAACCTGGTGGCGCTCGTCGTTCTGGTCGGCGGCATCATGTACCTAAACCAGTTCCGCGAGGGGCTGATCGACGCGCGCGTCGAAAGCCTTTTGACCCAGGGCGAAATCATTGCGGGCGCGATCTCGGCCTCCGCTTCGGTCGATACCAATTCGATCACCATCGATCCCGAAAAGCTGCTGGAACTGCAGGCCGGCCAGAGCATCACGCCGCTGCCGAGCGACGAGGATCTCGACTTCCCGATCATCCAGGAGCGTGTCGCGCCGGTTCTGCGCCGGCTGATCTCGCCGACGCGCACCCGCGCCCGGCTGTTCGACGCGGACGCCGACTTGCTGCTCGATTCGCGCCATCTCTATAGCGGCGGCCAGGTGCTGCGCTTCGACCTGCCGCCGATCGAGCCGGAGGCGACGGGCATCGGCGAAAAGCTCAACAGCTGGCTGAACAAGCTTTTGCAGCCGGGCAATCTGCCGCTCTATAAAGAACCGCCGGGTGGCAACGGCTCGATCTACCCTGAGGTGACCAATGCTCTGACGGGCGTGCGCGGCTATGTCGAGCGCGTTACCGAGAAGGGCGAGCTTATCGTTTCCGTGGCGGTGCCCGTCCAGCGCTTCCGCGCCGTTCTCGGCGTGCTCCTGCTTTCGACCCAGGCCGGCGACATCGACAAGATCGTCCAGGCCGAGCGCCTCGCCATCATCCGCGTCTTCGGCGTCGCGGCGCTCGTCAACATCATCCTGTCGCTGCTTCTGTCGTCGACGATCGCCAATCCGCTGCGCAGGCTTGCGGCAGCAGCGGTGCGCGTGCGCCGCGGCGGCGCCAAGGAGCGCGAGGAAATTCCCGACTTCTCCTCGCGCCAGGACGAGATCGGCAACCTATCGGTCGCGCTGCGTGAGATGACGACTGCGCTCTATGACCGGATCGCCGCGATCGAAAACTTTGCCGCCGACGTCAGCCACGAGCTGAAAAACCCCCTCACCTCACTGCGTAGCGCCGTCGAGACGCTGCCTTTGGCGCGGACCGACGAATCGAAGAAGCGGCTGATGGACGTCATCCAGCATGACGTCCGCCGCCTCGATCGCCTGATCAGCGATATCTCGGACGCCTCGCGTCTCGACGCGGAACTTGCCCGCAGCGACGCCAAGACGATCGATCTCGAAAAACTCCTCGGCGACCTCGTCGATATCTCGCGCCAGGTCCGAAGCAAGAAGAAGGCGGTGCTGCTCGATTTCGTCATCGACCGCAAGGACAGCCCCAAGGCGCGCTTTGCCGTCAGCGGCTACGACCTGCGCATCGGCCAGATCATCACCAACCTGATCGAAAACGCCCGTTCCTTCGTTCCCGAGGACGGCGGGCGGATCGTCGTGCGCCTCACCCGCTCGCGCTCGCGCTGCCTCGTCTATGTCGAGGACAACGGCCCGGGCATCCAGGCAGAAGACATCGACCGCATTTTCGAGCGCTTCTATACCGACCGGCCGGAAGGCGAGGATTTTGGACAGAACTCCGGCCTCGGGCTGTCGATCTCCAGGCAGATCGCTGAAGCCCATGGCGGCACGCTCAAGGCCGAGAACATCGCCGGACCGGATGGCCATATCACCGGCGCGCGCTTCGTCCTGTCCCTGCCCGCCGAGCCGCACGCGTGACAACGGCCCGCGCCAATGTCCACGGCACCGCAATCGTGCTCGGGACGCGCGGCTTCCTGCTTACCGGCCCGTCCGGCAGCGGCAAATCCAGACTGGCGCTCGCCTGCATCACGGCCGCCCGGCAGACCGGACATTTCGCGGCGCTCGTCGCCGACGACCGGGTGAATCTTGCGCTCGAACACGACCGGATCGTGGCGCGCTGCCCGCCCTCCATTCACGGCCTCATCGAAATCCGCGGCGCCGGCATCGGCACGATCGAAACCGTGCCTGCCGCCGTGATGGACTGGGCCATTCTGCCCGTCGCCGCCCCATTCGACCCGCGGCTACCGCCCGAAGACGAGACATTGCCCCTGCCACTCGGGCGCGTATTGCCGATTGTTCGCGTTCCCGTTGAAGAGGGCGCCCAGGTTCTCAATATTTTGCAGGCGCTCATCGCTGAAAAAATAGGTTTCTAGCCCGATTTACCGTCAGCGCGACCGGAATTTCGGCATTTTTGGCTTGCACTTCCCCTTTTCCTTGCCAAGATGCCCTCCCCAACAGGTGGACGAAATTGCTGCATTGCGATATCTGGCCATCAGTGAATTGCGTGTGCAGTTGGAGCGAAGATACCCATGATCGGACTTGTGCTTGTCACCCATGGCAAGCTGGCTGAGGAATTTCGACATGCGCTTGAGCATGTTGTCGGTCCGCAAAAAGCTATAGAGACCGTCTGCATCGGCCCCGAGGACGACATGGACCAGCGTCGGCAGGATATCCTCGACGCGGTCACCAATGTCGACGAAGGCAACGGCGTCATCATTCTCACCGACATGTTCGGCGGGACCCCCTCCAACCTCGCCATCTCGGTGATGCGCAGCGGCACCGTCGAAGTGATCGCCGGCGTCAACCTGCCGATGCTGATCAAGCTTGCGGGCGTGCGCGGCGAGAGCGACATGGACAAGGCACTTGTCGAGGCCTCCGAGGCCGGGCGGAAATACATCAACGTCGCCAGCCGCGTCCTGAGTGGAAAGTAATGGATCACCGCCCCGACATGTCGCTGACGCGCGAACTGCTGATCATCAACAAGCGGGGCCTGCATGCGCGGGCGTCAGCAAAGTTCGTGCAGACGGTCGAGGCCTATGACGCCGAGATCACCGTTTCGAAGGACGGCATGACCGTTGGCGGAACCTCGATCATGGGGCTGATGATGCTGGCCGCCAGCACCGGCTGCAGCGTTTGCGTGACCGCCAGCGGCGCGCAGGCCGAACAAGCCCTGAACGCGCTCGACGCTCTGGTCGCCGACAAGTTCGGCGAAGAAATCTGACGGCAATATAAAGATATAAAGACTTCTTTATATCGAGGTTGCTCTCCACCCTGAATCCTGATAGATCGGTCGCACTCTCACCGCGTCGTATAGGCGTGGGAGGCATAATCGCGCCGCGGAGATGGCCAAGGCCGCGCGGCTTGAAGAGATCAGCCCGGAGAACTCCATGACCACCACTCAGGACTACATCGTCGCCGACATCGGACTTGCCGATTTCGGGCGCAAGGAAATTGCGATCGCCGAAACGGAAATGCCGGGCCTGATGGCCTGCCGCGAAGAGTTCGGCGCTTCGAAGCCGCTGAAGGGCGCGCGCATCACCGGCTCTCTGCACATGACCATCCAGACCGCCGTCCTCATCGAGACGCTGGTCGCGCTCGGCGCCGACGTACGCTGGGCTTCGTGCAACATCTTCTCGACCCAGGACCACGCCGCAGCCGCGATCGCCGCCAGCGGCGTTCCGGTCTTCGCCGTCAAGGGTGAGACGCTCGAAGAATACTGGACCTACACGGACAAGATCTTCCAGTGGGCCGACGGTGGCGTCTCGAACATGATCCTCGACGATGGTGGCGACGCCACCATGTACATCCTGCTCGGCGCCCGCGCCGAAGCCGGCGAGGACGTGCTCTCCAACCCGGGCTCCGAGGAAGAAGAAATCCTCGTCGCGCAGATCAAGAAGCGGCTTGCCGCTTCGCCGGGCTGGTTCACCAAGCAGCGCGACGCCATCAAGGGCGTGACCGAGGAAACCACCACCGGCGTCAACCGCCTCTACCAGCTCCAGGCCAAGGGCCTGCTGCCCTTCCCGGCGATCAACGTCAACGACAGCGTCACCAAGTCGAAGTTCGACAACAAGTACGGCTGCAAGGAATCGCTGGTCGACGGCATCCGCCGCGGCACCGACGTGATGATGGCCGGCAAGGTCGCCGTCGTCTGCGGTTACGGCGACGTCGGCAAGGGTTCGGCCGCCTCGCTTTCCGGCGCCGGCGCCCGCGTCAAGGTCACTGAAATCGACCCGATCTGCGCGCTCCAGGCCGCCATGGACGGCTTCGAAGTCGTCCAGCTCGAAGACGTCGTCTCCTCGGCCGACATCTTCATCACGACGACCGGCAACAAGGACGTCATCCGCATGGACCACATGCGCGAGATGAAGGACATGGCGATCGTCGGCAACATCGGCCACTTCGACAACGAGATCCAGGTCTCGGCTCTGCGTAACCTGAAGTGGACGAACATCAAGCCGCAGGTCGACATGATCGAGTTCCCGAAGGGCAATCGCATGATCCTGCTTTCGGAAGGTCGCCTGCTCAACCTCGGCAACGCCACCGGTCACCCGTCCTTCGTGATGTCGGCCTCGTTCTCCAACCAGGTCCTGGCCCAGATCGAGCTCTTCACCAAGGGTGAGAAGTACAAGAACGAAGTCTACGTCCTGCCCAAGGCGCTCGACGAGAAGGTCGCTCGGCTGCACCTCAAGAAGCTCGGCGCCAAGCTTTCGGAACTTTCCGAAGAGCAGGCCGACTACATCGGCGTGAAGACGCAGGGTCCGTTCAAGGCTGAGCACTACCGGTACTAATCCTTACCCGGGCAATCCACAACATCTTGTGGCCGCGTTCTTGACAAGAGAGCGCGGCCGCTTTTTTGGGCCTCTCCCTTCCCGACGATTCGACTAGGAAGTATGCTCTAACCCATTGATTCGTGATGCCGGTGCGGACCTTGGGCATCGCGGATGGGATGTCTTGTCGAATTAGCGGCAAACAGACGGAGACAGACCGGGGATGCAATCGGAACTGACGCGGACCCTTGAACAGGGCCCCGGTGGAACTGTGCAAGGCGCAGCAAGGCCGGCAGCACCCTTCGGACAGACGGGGATGGCAGCGCCATGAACAAAGACCACACAGATTTTCCGGCCATCCGCCGCAAGGGTCCGAAATTCCTGCGCCGCCTTTTGGCCGGCACCGCCCTTTTCACCGCCACGGATGCTCTCGCCCAGGTTGTCCCGCAAAAGGCCGGCATCTTCGGCTCGTCGGAGGTCGTCACCTTTTCCGTGCTGATCGGCGTCATTTCCGCTGCGATGATCTCGGCGATCTGGCTGATCCGCCAGCGCGGCAACATCGAGGCGGAAAACCGCGAGCTTAGGTCCGACCTTTCCGACGCCAACCAGCGCCTCTCGCGCTACCAAGCGCTGGTCGCCGACAAGAACCGCCGGATCGTCATCTGGGACGGGCTTCTCGAACGCGCCGAACTGCTCGGCCAGCTGCCGGCGGAAACCGGCGCGCCTTCCGACGACCGCGACTTCCTGGCCTTCGGCCGCTGGGTCAAGGCGCAGTCTGCAGGCGAGCTCGAAAAATCGATCGAGGCGCTTCGCACCCAGGCGCGCAGCTTCGATCTCGTCATCGAAACGCAGCGCAATGAAGTGCTGGAAGCCCAGGGACGCGTTTCCGGCGGCCGCGCCTTTGTGCGCTTCATCGCGCTCAACAACATGCGGGCGGAGCTCGCCGAACTGAAGCTCGAACACGACCGGCTCAATATCGCTCTTCGCTCCTTCCATACACTCCTCGACGCAATCGACCTGCCCGTCTGGCAGCGCGGCACCGACGGCGCGCTCGTCTGGGTCAACGAAGCCTATGCCGACGCCGTCGAGGCACCCGATGTCGCCACCGCCGTCGCGGAAAAGCGCGAGTTGCTTGCGACCGTTGCGCGTGAAAAGATCCGGTCGGTCTCGACGTTCGATACGCCTTTCCACGACAAGGTCTCGACCGTCGTGCGCGGCAACCGCACCTTCTTCGACGTTGTCGACGCCCGCAGCGCCGCCGGTTCGGCCGGTATCGCAGTCGATATTTCGGGGATCGAGGCCGTGCGCGAAGAGCTCAACCGCACGCTCAAGAGCCATGCGGAAACGCTCGACCATCTGGCGACGCCCGTCGCGATCTTCGACGGCAACCAGCGTCTGCAGTTCTACAACCAGGCCTTCCAGCGCCTGTGGAACCTCGATATCGGCTTCCTGGAGCGCAAGCCGGACAATGGCGAAGTGCTCGATCGGCTGCGCGCCGGCGGCCAGCTGCCGGAACAGCTCAACTGGAAACAGTGGAAGGCGAACGCACTATCGGTCTACCAGGCGCTCGATACACAGAGCGACCTTTGGCACCTGCCGAACGGACAGACATTGCGCGTCTTTGCCACCGCCCGCCCGCAGGGCGGCGTTACCTGGGTGTTCGAGAACCTGACCGAGAAGGTCGACCTCGAAACGCGCTACAACACCCTCGTCCAGGTCCAGGGCGAAACCATCGATCACCTGGCCGAAGGCGTAGCGGTGTTCGGCCCGGACGGCCGCATCCGCCTGTCGAACCCGGCGTTTCGCGCGATCTGGGGCATCAGCGAGGCTGAAGCCAAACCCGGTACGCATATCAAGGCGATCGAGCAGGCCTGCCTGATCTCCTACGACCAGCCCGACGGCTGGAAGCGTTTCACCCACATCATCACCAGCTTCGACGACGAGCGGCCCTCCAGCCGCGGCATTCTCGAACTCAGGACCGGGCTGATTCTCGACTACGCGGTCATCCCGCTGCCGAACGCCCAGACGATGCTGACCTTCGTCAACATTACCGACAGCGTCCGGGTCGAGCGCGCGCTCACCGAAAAGAATGAGGCGCTGCGCAAGGCCGATGCGTTGAAGAACGACTTCGTCCACCACGTCTCCTACGAGCTGCGCTCGCCGCTCACCAACATCATCGGTTTCGCCGATCTCTTGAAGACGCCTGCGTTCGGCGACCTCAACGAGCGCCAGGCAGAGTATGTCGACCATATCGCCACGTCGTCGTCGCTGCTTCTGACGATCGTCAACGACATCCTCGATCTTGCGACCGTCGACGCCGGCATCGTCCAGCTCGACCTTGCCGACATCAGCCTCACCGATTTCCTCGACGACATCGCGTATCAGATGGCCGACCGTCTGACCGAAAGCGGAGTGACGCTCCGGATCGCCGCACCTGATAATCTCGGCCGGATGGTCGCCGATCAGCAGCGCCTGAAGCAGATCTTCGTCAAGCTGCTCACCAATGCCGCGAACTTCGCCCCCGATGGCAGCGTCATCGAACTGGCGTGCCGCCGCGAGGGCAGCGACTTCATCTTCTCGGTCTCCGACAGCGGCCCCGGCATTCCGCAGGACGTGCTCGACACGGTCTTCAACCGCTTTGAAAGCCACGGTCAGCGCGGCGGCGCCGGCCTCGGGCTTTCGATCGTCGAGAGCTTCGTCAGCCTGCATCACGGCACGGTCTCGATCCGCAGCAAGGAAGGCGAAGGCACGGAAGTGACCTGCCGCATCCCTTCGGCCGACGTGCCGTCCACCGTCGCGGCCGAATGATGCCGGCGATCGAGCGCCATCTTGCAAACGAGGCGGCAACGATCGAGCTTGGTGAGGACCTGGCGCTCGCCCTGAAGCCTGGCGACTGCGTCGCTCTTTCGGGCGATCTCGGCGCCGGCAAATCCACACTGGCGCGCGCCTTTCTGAGAGCCGTCGCCGATGACGACGGCCTGGAAGTGCCGAGCCCGACCTTCACGCTGGTCCAGAGCTACGACTTGCGCATACCCGTCGCGCATTTCGACCTTTACCGGCTGGCCGATTCCAGCGAACTCGACGAACTGGGCTTCGATGAAGCCCTGTCGCAGGGCATCTGCCTGGTCGAATGGCCGGAACGGGCGGACGACGCCCTCCCCTCACGTCGCATCACGCTTGCGATCACCCACGAGAAGGACGGGCGACGCGTCGGGATTTCGGCGCCTGATGACACGCTGCAGCGCATCGCCCGAACGCTTTCGATCCGCGAGTTTCTCGATACGAACGGACATTCCAAGGCGCGGCGGCGGCACCTGAGCGGCGACGCCTCGATCCGGGCCTATGAGCGCATTTACCCGGCGGACGGCTCCGTTAGCCGGATTCTGATGGATTCGCCGCGGCACAAGCCGGGCCCGATCCTTCAGGACGGAAAGTACTATCAGCAGCTGGCGCATATCGCCGAAGATGTCGTTCCCTTCGTCGCCGTCGACCAGATGCTCATTGCCCGCGGCTTCGCGGCACCTGAAATCTACGCCCGCGACATCGACCAGGGCGTCCTCTTGATCGAAGATCTGGGCTCGGACGGCGTTCTCGATGCGGACGGAGAGCCGATCGACGAACGCTACATCGAGAGCGCGCGGCTGCTTGCTCGCCTGCACGCGGAACCGGCCGAGGCCGAGATCAAGGTCGAGCCGACTGTGATCCACCGCATTCCGGATTTCGACCGGACGGCGATGAAGATCGAGACGCGGCTTTTGACCGACTGGTATCTGCCCTGGAAACGCGGCGCGCCGGCAAGCGACGACGAGAAGCGCGAATATGGAGAGATCTGGGACGGCCTGATCGACCTCCTGCAGACATCCGAAACGAACCTGCTGCTGCGCGATTTTCACTCGCCGAACATCATCTGGCGCGGGGAACGCGAAGGTCTGAACCGGATCGGCCTCATCGATTTCCAGGACGCAATGATCGGTCCGACTGCCTATGACGTCGCGTCCTTGGTTCAAGATGCCCGCGTCACCATCCCGCCTTCGCTCGCAAGCCGGATGATGGACGCCTATCTCGCCGAACGGCGCGCGGGTGGTAGCTTCGACGAGGCTATGTTCCTTCGCGACTGGCACCTGATGTCAGCGCAGCGCAACTGCAAGCTCGTCGGCATCTGGGTGCGGCTGATGCAGCGCGACGGCAAGTCCGGCTACATGAAGCACATGCCGCGCACTTTCGCCTATCTTCAGGCGGCGCTTTCACATGAATCGCTGAAACCCTTGCACGACTGGTGTATGAAGACCGGAATCCTCGTTTCCGAATCAGCGAACTGACAGAGAATCAATGTCGATCAGCAATGCGATGGTGCTCGCCGCGGGCCTCGGCACCCGTCTTCGTCCGATCACCAACACCATGCCAAAGCCGCTCGTCGAGATCGCCGGCAAGCCGATGATCGACTACGTGCTGGACCTCCTGGTGGAGGCCGGCGTCAGCACGGCCGCGGTCAACGTGCATCATTTCGCCGACCTGATGGAAGGCCATCTCAGCCAACGCAGCGCCCCGGAGATCGTGATTTCGGACGAGCGCGAGGCGCTGATGAATTCCGGCGGCGGTCTCGCCAAGGGGCTGAAACTGCTGCCGGAGGGGCCGGTTCTGGTGATGAATGCCGATCTCTTCTGGGTCGGCGAGCCCAAGGGCAAGCCCAGCAACCTGACGCGCCTGGCCGCCGCCTTCGACGCGGAGCGCATGGACATGCTGCTCCTTTGCGTGCGCGACGAGGATACGACCGGCCACAACGGCAAGCGGGATTTCTCGCTGGGTGACGACGGCAAGCTCACGCGCTACGCCGAAGGCCTGCCGAACCCGGTGGTCTATGCCGGCGCGATCGCGCTTCACTCCCGGCTTTTTGCCGACGCGCCCGACGACGCCTTCAATCTCAACATCTACTTCGATCGCGCCGCCGAAGAAGGCCGTCTTTACGGCCTGCTGCTCGACGGTCACTGGATGACGGTCGGAACGCCCGAGGCGATCGGCGAAGCGGAGGCGGCGATCCGCCGCCTCCAGCCGGAGGGATGAGCGTGCGTGGCCGCCGGTCCAACGTCTTCACGATCCCGCCCGGCCTCCCCTTCCTGAAGACGCTCGCCGAAAAGCTTTGCGACGGTAGCCTGACGCCGGACTTCCGCTACGACCCGGCCGATCCCCTGCCGCTTGCCGGCGTGACGATCTTCGTGCCAACGCGGCGCTCGGCCCGTGTGCTCCGGTCCGAGTTCGTCGACCTGCTCGGCGGCCGCTCCACCATCCTGCCCACGATCAAGGCGCTCGGCGAGACCGATGACGACAGCGGCTTCTTCGATGCCGAGGTGCCGGCGATCCTCGATCTCGCCCCGCCCCTGCCCGGGACCGCACGCCTGATCGAGCTTGGCCGGCTTATCCTCGCCTGGCGCAACCGGCTGCCGAAGGTGGTGCTCGACATCCATGCGGAGAGCCCGCTGATTGCGCCGGCAAGCCCTGCCGATGCGATCTGGCTCGCGCGCAATCTTGCCGACCTCATCGACGCGATGGAGACGGAAGAGCTCGACTGGGACAAGCTCGACAAGCTCGATGCCGGCGAGCACGCCCTCTGGTGGCAGCTGACGCTCGAATTCCTGAAGATTGCCCGCAGCTACTGGCCGGAACGGCTGGAGGAACTGAAACAATCCTCGCCCGCGCGCCACCGCAACGCGATCCTGCAGGCCGAGACGCAGCGCATCGCCGCCGGCAAGATCGAGGGCCCGATCATCATTGCCGGTTCGACCGGCTCCATTCCCGCAACGGCCGCGCTGATTGCCGCCGTGCAGAAGCTGCCCAACGGTACGATCGTGCTGCCTGGCCTCGACCAGACGATGAGCGAGGCCGAATGGGACATGATCGTCGCCGACGCCGCCCTTGACGGCAGGCCGGACCCGGCAAGCCGCAGCCACCCGCAATACGGCTTTTACAGGCTTTTGAAACGCATGGGCGTTCTGCGGCCCGACGTGACCGCCCTGGCTGTCGCCGAGGTCGACCTCGACGTCCGTGCCGAGATCCTGTCGCACGCTCTTCTGCCGGCCAAGGCGACCAATGCATGGACCGCCATGCGCAGCGAGCTGGATCCGGCGTTGCTGCAGCAAGCCTTCCAGGATGCAGCCCTCATCGAAACCGCCAACGAACGCGAGGAAGCGGCCGCGATCGCGGTCGCCTTGCGGCTCGCGCTCGAAGGCAGCGACGAGAGCCAGGCAGCGCTGATCACGCCGGACCGCAATCTCGCACGGCGGGTCGGCGCCGAGCTTGCCCGCTTCGGCATCGAGGCCGACGATTCCGCCGGTACGCCTCTCATCGCGACGCCGCAGGGCAGCCTGCTACGGCTGCTGCTAGAAGCATGCCTGCGCCCCGGCGATCCCGTGCCGTTCGTCGCGCTGCTCAAGCATCCGCTGGCGCGCTTCGGGCTTTCCCGCGACAGGATGCGCGAAGGGGCCGACGCGCTGGAACGCATGGCACTGCGTGGCAGCACCGCGACGGTCGATCTGCTGGCCCTCGGATCCGTGCTCGACGCGGCGATCGTCCGGCACAAGACCGATCGCCATCCACCGGAATGGCGCATCGGCATCGGGGATGACGCGCTTGAGGCGGCCCGCGACGTGGCGGCGAAGATCGGTCTCGCGGTGGCACCGCTCGCCTCCGCGCTGACGCGCAGCCGGGACGGCAGCCGCGTGTTCTCGGACGAATTTACCTTTGCCGACTGGGCGATGCGCACCGGCGAGGCCCTGGAAGCAGCCTCAGCCGACGAGCGTGGCGACCTCGGTGGGCTTTGGTCCGGAGAGGCCGCCGATACGCTCGCAACTCTCCTTCGCGGCATCATCGAAACCGACGGCCAGATGACCGCGAACGGGCCGCAATGGTGCGATGTCGTCGAAGCCCTGTCGGCCAGCGCCGCGGTCAAGCCTCGCTCCATGCGCCATCCGCGGGTGTTCATCTTCGGCGCGCTGGAATCGCGCCTGCAGAGCATGGACCTGGTGGTTCTCGGCGGCCTGAACGAAGGCAATTGGCCGGGCCAGACGGCCAACGATCCGTTCCTGTCGCGCACCATGAAGACGGGGATCGGTCTTGAGCCGCCTGAACGACGCATCGGCCAGCTTGCGCACGACTTCCAGATGGCCTGCGGCACAAGGCGGCTGATCTTCACCCGCTCGATGCGCCAGGGCGCAGCACCCACCGTCGCCTCGCGCTGGCTGCAGCGGCTGCTGGCGCTCGGCGGCGAACGGCTGACGCGAGCGCTGCACGCCAATGGCGCCGACTATCTCGCCTGGGCCCGCATGCTTGACGACGGCGGCCGCCAGCCGCTGGCCGAGCGCCCCGCCCCCAAGCCACCGGCGGACCTGCAGCCGCGCAAGTACTCTTTCAGCGAAGTGTCGCGGCTACGGCGCGACCCCTACGCGATCTATGCGCGACGCATCCTTCGGCTGGATCCGCTGCTGCCGTTCAACAGCGACCCCGGCCCGGCCGAGCGCGGCACGCTTTACCACCAGATCGTCGAGCGTTTCGTACGCGCCGGCGTCGATCTGATGTTGCCGGCGGCGGAAGAGGTCATGCACCGGCTGCTGAACGAGGCTTTCGACGAGGCGCGACTGCCCACCCATATCGACACGATCTGGCGGCCGCGCTTTGCCGCCGTCGGCTTGGCCTTCATCAAATGGGAACGGGACCGCGCCCGCTTCATCCGCCGGTCGCGCACCGAAGTGGCGGCATCGATGGAGCTCGGCGTCGCCGACATGCGGCTGACCGGCATTGCCGACCGGCTCGATACGCTGACCGACGGGAGCGTCGAGATCGTCGACTACAAGACCGGCTCCAGCCCATCGACCAAGGAAGCGCGCGTCCTGCTCGACCCGCAGCTCGCGCTGGAAGCCGCGGCCCTCAAGGCCGGCGCCTTTAAGGACGTGCCGCCCAGCCACCCACAGTCGCTGCTCTATGTCCGGCTCAAACCGGGCGCGCGCTTCAAACCGGAAGCGGTCAACAACGAAGGCAGCAAGTCGAAGGAGACGAAGTCGGCCGATCAGCTTGCGGACGAGTCGCTTGCCGAACTCAGGAAGCTGCTAAGCGCGCTTCTCTCGGGCAAGCATGGCTTTGCCTCGCGCGTGATTGTTCAGAAAGAGCGCGATTATGGCGGCGAATACGACCATCTGGCACGCGTAGCCGAATGGTCGACGGCCGACAGCGAAGAGGAGGATGGCGATGAGGGATGACAACCTCGGCCCCGAACAGGCGACGCCTCAAAGCTGGCTCGACTGGACCTCGCGCCGGCAGTCGCTGGCTTCGGACCCGGACCGCTCCGCCTGGGTGTCGGCCAATGCCGGCTCCGGCAAGACCCACGTGCTGACCCAGCGGGTGATTCGGCTGCTGCTTGCCGGCTGCCGCCCCTCGGCGATCCTCTGCCTCACCTATACCAAGGCGGCGGCCTCCGAAATGTCGAATCGCGTCTTCGAACGGCTGGCCGAATGGGTAACGCTCGACGACGCGACGCTCGAAAAGCGGATCGAGGCGATTGAGGGCGAGCGGCCCGGGCGCTTGAAGCTGCAGGAGGCGCGGCGCCTGTTCGCCCGCGCGCTGGAGACCCCGGGCGGCCTGAAGATCCAGACGATCCATGCCTTTTGCGAGGCGCTGCTGCACCAGTTTCCGCTGGAGGCCAATGTCGCCGGCCATTTCTCGGTTCTCGATGATCGCGCGGCTGCGGTTCTGCTTGCCGATGCGCGCCGACTGCTGCTGACCGCGACCGCGGCCAAGGACGATCCGGCTCTTGCCCACGCCTTTGCCACCGTGCTCGACATCGCCGACGATACCGGCCTGGAAAAGCTGCTGGCCGCAATCGTCGAAAACCGAACCGCGATCCAGGTCTTCCTCGAACATGCCGACGGGCTCGGCGGCACCGAGGCCGAGCTGCGCCGGGCGCTGAAGCTTTCGCCGGAGGAAAGCGTCGACGGCGCCATGGCGACGATCTGGCCCTTGGCGGGCTTGAACGGCGCGGCGCTCGAACGGTACTTCTCGCTCGCCACCAGCGTCGGCGGCACGAAGGTGCTCGACTTTGCGGAGGGGCTGAGGACCGTTTCGAAGATGACGGATCTCAGCGCGCGCTATGACGGGCTCAGGCATCTGTTCTTCACCGGCACGGGCAAGCCGCGGGCGCAATCCGCCTTCCTCAACAAGGCGATGCAGCAGGCTGCCCCCGATCTCATTGACCTCGTGGACGAGGCCTATCGCCATGTCGTCGCCTGCATCGATCACATCAGCATCCTCCGGATGTTCGAGGCGACGCTGGCGGCGCTGACGCTCGCCGAGCGGCTGAATGCCGACTACGAGGAACTGAAGCGACGCCGCAGCCAGCTCGATTTCGAGGACCTGATCAACCGCACGGCGGCGCTCTTTGCCCGCGGCGACGTCAGCGCCTGGGTACACTACAAGCTCGACCAAGGTATCGATCATATCCTCGTCGACGAGGCGCAGGACACCAGCCCGGCCCAATGGACGATCATCCAGGCGCTCGCTTCCGACTTCTTCTCGGGCGAGAGCGCACGCGGTACTGCCCGCACGATGTTTGCTGTCGGTGACGAGAAACAGTCGATCTACTCCTTCCAGGGCGCCCGTCCGGAGCGGTTTTCGCGCGAGAGCCAGGAGACCGAACGGCGGGTGCGCGACGGCGGCAAGGCTTTCGAGCCCATCCGCCTGCAGCTCTCCTTCCGCTCGACCGTCGACGTGCTTTCGGCCGTTGACGCCGTCTTTGCCAATCCGGCGCATGCGCGGGGCCTCAGCGCCCGCAACGAGCCCGTGGTGCATGCTTCGAACCGCATCGGCCATCCCGGCGCCGTCGACATCTGGGACGTGATTGCCGCCGAACCGGTGGATACAGACGAGGAATGGACCGCCGCCTTCGACGCAACGCCGGAGAGTGCGCCGGTCAATATCCTCGCCCGCCGGATCGCAGCCACGCTGGAAAGCTGGATCGGCAAGGAGACGATCGTCGAGAAGGGCGTTCGCCGGTACCGATGCGCCCGGGCGACGTGATCGTACTGGTCCGCAAGCGCGACGCCTTCGTCAATGCTCTGACGAGAGCACTCAAGCGCCGCAACAACATTCCGGTCGCCGGCGCCGACCGGTTGGTGCTCACCAAGCATATTGCCGTCCAGGACCTGCTCGCCCTCGGGCGGTTCGTGCTGTTGCCGCAGGACGACCTGTCGCTGGCCGCGCTGATGAAAAGCCCGCTGTTCAACCTCGGCGAGGACGCGCTGTTCGAACTCGCGGCGCGGCGCGGCGAAGGCGAAAGCCTCTGGGAGAGGCTGCAGCATGAAGCCGATGACGGCATCCTGTTTCACCAGACGGCGCGAACGCTGAAATCCTACATGGTGCTCGCAAGCCAGCTGGCGCCGCATGACTTCTATGCCCGCGTCCTCGGCGTGCATGGCGGCCGCGCCGCCTTTCTCGCGCGCCTCGGCACCGAGGTCAGCGACATTCTCGACGAGTTCCTGACCTTCGCGCTCGACCAGGAAAGAAGCGGCCTGCCCGGCCTGCAGGCCTTCGTCTCGACGCTGGAAATGGAAGCGCCGACGGTCAAGCGCGAGCAGGACAAGGAACGCGATGAAGTTCGGATCATGACCGTGCACGCGGCCAAGGGCCTGGAAGCGCCAGTCGTCTTCCTCGCCGATGGCGGCGGGGCGGCGTTCAGCAACCAGCATGTGCCCTCTCTTCGCTTCCTGGAGCTTGCCCAGACAGACGGCACCGTCCTGCCGCTTCCGGTGTGGCGCGCGCCGGGCGCGGAATCGAACTCGCTCATCACCGCCGACGGCGAGCGGCTGAAGACGCTGGCTGAGGAAGAATATCGTCGCCTGCTCTATGTCGGCATGACCCGCGCCGCCGACCGCCTGATCGTCTGCGGTTATCGCGGCCAGCGGGCCGTTGCCGATACATGGCACGCTATGGTTCAGGCGAGCCTTGCCGGAGACGAGAGCGGCCGCGGCCACCCGACCAGTTTTCACGCCGGCGGCGAGGAATGGTCCGGCCATGCCTGGCGCGAGAAGCAGCTCGAACGCGATCTGCCCTCCGGCGATGCGCGCCCGGCCGATTCTGGCCGTCCCGCCACCGCCCTGCCAAAGGCGCTTTCGACGCCGCTGCCGCCGCAAAAGCGGCTGCCGCGGCCGCTCAGTCCTTCCGGCGTCGGCATCGCGGTTGACGAGGACGATGGCGATGCGCTCGTCGGCTCGGCTCTTTTCTCAGAAAAGGCCCCGGCAAACCTCTCGATGCTGCGCGGCGCCATCCTGCACCGCCTGCTGCAGGTTCTGCCCTCGATGGCGGGAGACGATCGCCGGGCCGCGGCCGAACGCTATCTCGAGCGATCCGTGCCCAGTTGGCCCTCAGAACAACGCGCCGCACTGATCGCCAGCATCGAAGCCGTGCTCGACCATCCGGACCTCGGCGCAGTTTTCTCGGTGAGCAGCCGGGCCGAGGTTTCGGTCATGGGTACGCTGACGCTCGGCAAGCGCGAGCACGCGGTTTCAGGCCGGATCGACCGGCTGGCCGTTCGCGACGGCGTCGTCACGATTGCGGACTTCAAGACCAACAGGCAGGTGCCGGCATCTCCTAACGACATTCCCTTCGCCTACACGGCGCAGCTTGCGATCTACCGCGCGCTCCTGCAGCCGCTTTATCCGGCACACGCGTTTCGATGTGTGCTGATCTTCACCGAGGGGCCGGCAATCCACGTCGTTCCCGACCAGGCACTCGACAGGAGCCTTGAAGACCTCGCGACAAAGTGAGATACCCGATATTGAAAATCCAGCGGTGCCTTCTCACATGAGACACAACATCTGGATACTGCCATTCCGAACGCAAGGAGCAGCCTATGGCTACTGTAAAGGTCGATACGTCCAATTTTCAGCAGGAAGTGCTGAACTCCGCCGAGCCGGTGGTTGTCGATTTCTGGGCTGAATGGTGCGGCCCGTGCAAGATGATCGCCCCGAGCCTCGAGGAAATCTCGAACGAACTCGCCGGCAAGGTCAAGGTTGCCAAGCTCAACATCGACGAAAACCCGGAACTGGCCGCCCAGTACGGCGTTCGCTCGATCCCGACGCTCGCCATGTTCAAGGCCGGCGAAGTGGCTGACATCAAGGTTGGCGCCGCCCCGAAGACGGCCCTGTCCTCGTGGATCTCCACGGCGGTCGCTTAAAGCAAGTTCACTGCTGAAAACGTTGAAAGCCCGGCATGCCGGGCTTTTTTCTTGTCTTAAATCTGAGAGCGGGATGACGGTCCCAGCTGCCGATCACTTCGGCGGCGTGCCGTTGTCGGCAAGCACATCGCCCACCAGATAGAGCGAGCCACCAATTAGGATGCGCGGCGGCGCCGGATCTTCGTCGACCAGATTGGCGATGACCGTCAGCGCCTCGGCAACGGACGAGACCGCCGAAGCCTCGAAGCCGACCGATGCGGCATCACTGGCAAGCGCCACAGGATCAAGCCCAGCATCGGAACCGCGGATCGGAACGGTGAAGACCTGTTCGGCGAGATCGAGGAAGGCGCGGAAGTAGCCGATCGGCTCCTTCGTGTTGATCATGCCGATGATCAGGAACAGGGGGCGCGATTCGCGCTCCTCGAAGGTCGCCATTGCCTCGGCGATCACCTGACCGGCGCCGGGATTGTGGCCGCCGTCGACCCAGATCTCCGCGCCATTGGGCCCGTAATGCGTGAGCTTACCGCTGGTCAAGCGCTGCAGGCGTCCGGGCCATTCGACGCCCGCGAGGCCCCTCTCGATCGCCGCTTCGGAAACATCGAAACCGGCGGCCCGCACCGCGCGGATGGCGGCCGCGGCATTGGCATACTGGTGGCGCCCCGGCAGCTTCGGCAGCGGCAGATCGGCGAGCCCGCCTTCGTCCTGATAGACGAGGCGACCGAACTCCTCATGCGCCATGAAATCCTGGCCATAGACAAACATCGGGCAACCGAGGCGTTCCGCCGTCGAGACGAGCACGTCACGGGCGGCCTCTTCCTCCTGCTGGCCGATTACCACGGGGCAGCCACGCTTCATGATGCCGGCCTTTTCGGCGGCTATCAGCTCCACCCGATCACCGAGATAGGCCTGATGGTCGAGCGAGATCGGCATGACGACCGAGACGGCCGGCCGGGCAATAACGTTAGTCGCGTCGAAGCGGCCGCCGAGACCAACCTCGATGATCGCCACGTCGGCCGGGTGCTCGGCAAAGAGCAGGAAGGTGACCGCGGTCAGGATTTCGAAGACGGTGATCTTCTCGCCGCCATTGGCTTCGGCGACGCGACGCACGGCATCGGCGAGAACGGGATCGCTGACGAGCCTGCCCTTGCCACCCTTGACGCCCAGGCGATAGCGCTCGTGCCAGTTGACGAGATGCGGCGACGTGTGGACGTGAACGCTGAGGCCGGCTGCTTCGAGGATCGCCCGCGAAAACGCGGTCGCCGAGCCCTTGCCGTTGGTACCGGCGACATGGATCACCGGCGGAAGACGATCCTGGGGATTGCCGAGAGCGGCGAGAAGCCGGGTGATCCTGTCCAGCGACAGGTCGAAGCCCTTGGGGTGAAGGGCGAGAAGTTTTTCGATCTCGTAGCCCGCTTCGCTGGCTTCCACCGCTGCCATAACTTAACCCCGCCCCGACACGCTCGGCTGCTACAGCGCGCGCCTTATAGGCCGTCTACCGATCGCTGTAACGCCTTGAGTTGCAGCATCCCCACACACAAGAAATCGCGGAGATGCATTATTTTGTTCTACGCAGTTCGACCAGCCCAGCGCATATTCAAGCGCTGGCAGCGACCGGCAAGGCGGCCGGCTGCGTGCCGCCATTGAGCTTCGAGGCTTCCGCCGGCTTCTTCATCAGGATTTTCAGGACCCGGGCGAGCGTCGACGGCAGATCATGGCGCTTGACGACCATGTCGACCATGCCGTGCTCCAGCAGGTATTCCGACGTCTGGAAACCTTCCGGCAGTTTCTCGCGCAGCGTCTGCTCGATCACGCGCTTCCCGGCAAAGCCGATTTCCGCGCCGGGCTCGGCCATGTGGATGTCGCCGAGCATCGCGTAGGATGCGGTGACGCCGCCGGTGGTCGGGTTGGTGAGCACGACGATATAAGGGAGGCCCGCTTCCTTCAGCATGTTGACGGCAACCGTGGTGCGCGGCAGCTGCATCAGCGACAGGATGCCTTCCTGCATGCGGGCGCCACCCGAAGCCGGGAAGATGACCAGCGGGCACTTCTCGGCGATCGCCCGTTCGAAGGCCTTGATGATCGCCTCGCCGGCAGCCATGCCGAGCGAGCCGCCAATGAAGTTGAACTCGTGCACGACGGCGACGAGCTTGACGCCCTGGACGCGGCCGAGACCGGCGACGATCGTGTCTTCGAGTTCAGTCTTGGCGCGGCTGTCGCGCAGACGATCGACGTATTTCTTGGAATCGCGGAACTTCAGCGGGTCCTGAGCGACCTTCGGCTGCGGAAACGCTTCAAAGATGCCGCCGTCGAACAGGTCCTTCAACCGCGCCTTGGCCGGCATCTTCATGTGGAAGCCGGACTGCGGGATGACCCACTTGTTTTCCTCGAGATCGCGGTGGAACACCATCTCGCCGGTTTCCGGGCACTTGATCCAGAGATTTTCCGGAACTTCCCGGCGGCCCAGCATCGAGTTGATCTTCGGCCGAACGTAGTTTGTGATCCAGTTCACTTAGTAACTCCTGAAGATTTCCTTCGGGTTGTGCGCGCTAATATAGGCAATTATTCGGCTGCTGCGAGACGTGCGGACCGCACGCCTGCCGAGAGCCCTCTCACCAGCGCTTCGACACCCGGAACCGTCGCATCGGTCGCCTTGCCCTCTTCGGTCAGGCTCGACGCGATCTGGTTGACGATCGCCGTACCGACGACCACGCCATCGGCAGATGCTCCGATGGCCCTTGCATGTTCCGCCGTCTTAACGCCGAAACCGACGCAAACGGGCAGATTGGTGTGTGCCTTGATACGCCCGACGGCGCCGGCGATCAACGACGGATCGGGCAGAGCCGAACCGGTGATGCCGTTCATCGACACGTAATAGACGAAACCGGAGGTGTTTTCGAGGACCTTCGGCAGGCGACGGTCGTCCGTGGTCGGCGTCGCCAGGCGAATGAAGTTGATGCCCTTCTCCAGCGCCGGGATGCAGAGTTCGTCGTCCATCTCCGGCGGCAGGTCGACGACGATCAGTCCGTCAATGCCGGCGGCCAGCGCATCCGTCAGGAAGCGGTCGACGCCGTAGATATAGATCGGGTTGTAATAGCCCATCAGCACGATCGGCGTGCGCTGGTCGTCCTCACGGAAACGGCGGGCGATCTCAAGCGTCTTTGAGAGCGTCTGTCCGCTCTTCAGCGAGCGTTGACCGGCCAGCTGGATCGCCGGGCCATCGGCCATCGGGTCCGAGAAAGGCATGCCGAGTTCGATGACGTCGGCGCCGGCCTTCGGCAGCGCCTTCATGATCGAGACCGACGTCTCAAAATCCGGATCGCCGCCCATGAAATAGGTGACGAGGACCGGACGTCCTTCGGCCGCGACATCGGCAAATCGCTTGTCCATGCGTGCGGTCATGATCTTACTGCCCCATTCCCAGTAACTTGCCGACGGTGAAGATGTCCTTGTCGCCGCGGCCGGAGAGGTTCATCAGGATGATCTCGTCCTTGCCCATTTTTGGCGCGCGCTTGATGACTTCGGCAAGCGCATGCGACGGCTCGAGCGCCGGAATGATGCCTTCGAGGCGGGTCAGCGTCTGGAACGCCTCAAGCGCTTCGTGGTCCATGATCGGCACGTATTCGACGCGGCCGACATCGTTCAGCCAGGCGTGCTCCGGGCCGATGCCGGGATAGTCGAGACCGGCCGAAATCGAATGGCCTTCCTTGATCTGGCCGTCGCCGTCCTGCAGCAGATAGGTGCGGTTGCCATGCAGCACGCCGGGCGAACCGGCTGTGATCGAGGCGCAATGCTCGTCGCCTTCGATGCCCTTGCCGCCAGCTTCAACGCCGACGATCTTGACGCTCTCGTCATCGAGGAACGGATGGAAGATGCCGATTGCGTTGGAGCCACCGCCAACGGCGGCAATGACGAGATCCGGCAGCCGGCCTTCGGCGGCGAGCATCTGCTCCTTGGCTTCCTGGCCGATCACCGCCTGGAAATCGCGGACCATCTCCGGATAGGGATGCGGGCCGGCAGCCGTGCCGATCAGGTAGTAGGTGTTGTCGACATTGGTGACCCAGTCACGCAGCGCCTCGTTCATGGCGTCCTTGAGCGTGCCGCTGCCGGCCGTCACCGGCTTTACCTCGGCACCCAAGAGCTTCATGCGGAAGACGTTCGGCGCCTGGCGCTCGACGTCGGTCGCGCCCATGTAGACGACGCAGGGCAGGCCGAAGCGGGCAGCGACGGTTGCCGAAGCCACGCCATGCTGGCCGGCACCGGTCTCAGCGATGATGCGCGTCTTGCCCATGCGCTTGGCAAGCAGGATCTGGCCAATGCAGTTGTTGATCTTGTGCGAGCCGGTGTGGTTCAGCTCTTCGCGCTTGAAGTAGATCTTGGCGCCGCCAAGCTCCGCCGTCAGCCGTTCAGCAAAATAGAGCGGGCTCGGGCGGCCGATATAATGCGCGCCGAGATGCTCCAGCTCCGCCTTGAAGGTCGGATCGTTCTTCGCGTTGTCCCACTCGTTCTGGAGATCGAGGATCAGCGGCATCAGGGTTTCGGCCACGAAGCGGCCACCGAAGATACCGAAACGGCCGTCCTCGTCCGGGCCACCCCGGAAGGAATTCAACTTTGGCGCCTGGTTCACGTCCTGCTCCCTGACCGTGGCATGCCCGCCTCCGCCTGGCGAACGGCATTGAAAAACGATTCCATGAGCTTCAGATCCTTGACGCCCGGCGCGCTCTCGACGCCGGAGGAGATATCGATGGCATGCGCGCTGGTCTGCGCCATGGCCTCGCCAATGTTGTCGGCGTTAAGACCACCGGAAAGCATGTAATCGACGCTTCCGTCAAGCGCATCGAGCAGCTTCCAGTCAAAGGAAACGCCGTTGCCACCGGGCAAATCGGACCCTTTTGGCGGCTTGGCATCGAAGAGGAAGCGATCGGCAATGCCGATATAGGCATCGATCTTTTCAAGGTCAGATGCTTCGCGCACCGAAAGGGCCTTCATGACAGGAAGGCCATACATCGCCTTGACCGTCAGCAGTCGCTCCGCGTCCTCGCTGCCGTGAAGCTGCAGGATATCCGGATTGAGGGCCGAGACGATCTCGTCAAGCTCGTCATTGTCGGCATTGACCGTGACGGCGACGATCTTCGCCTGGCCGCGAATCCTGTCGGCGATGCGGCCGGCATCGTCGGGCTCGATGTTCCTGGGGCTCTTCGGGAAAAAGATGAAGCCGCCATGGGATGCGCCGAGCGCGACGGCGCGTTCGGCCGCTTCCGCGGTCTTCAGCCCGCATATCTTCACTTGGGTTTTCATGAGAAGCGACCTTGCATGAAATGCCGCGCGAGTCGAGCCAAAAACCGACGCAAAAGCGGTCACTCAGCGCCCCTGCACCCGTCCTTTGGCGGGTGCGCGCCCCTTGCGCGGCAGGCGCGCTTTCACCATATGCATTTTACCACAACGGAGAGACTGATGCGCCTGTTGCTCGCGCTTATCCTGCCCTGGCTGCAGTTTTTTACCATCGGCCGCCCCTTTGCTGGCCTCATTTGCCTGATCCTGCAGTTGACCCTGATCGGCTGGGTTCCGGCGGCGATCTGGTCGGTCTATGCGCTCAGCCAATACAAGACCGACGAGAAGATCCGTGAAGCGCTGCGCCATCGCGCATAACGCGCCGCTCATCGCCCTCCAAGATTCAATCGAAGTCGATCGCGTGAAGCATCGTGCCGTTGCGGCGGAGCCATCGCTTGGCATCGTCCGTATCCGGACACAGCCTCCCACACAGCGCCCAGAAGTCGGGCCCGTGGTTCATTTCCTGCAGATGTGCCACTTCATGCGCAGCGAGATAGGCGATGACCTTTGGCGGCGCCATGACGATGCGCCAGGAAAAACTCAGCGCCCCGTCGGCTGAGCATGATCCCCAGCGGCTGCGCGTGTCCTTGAGCGAAAGCGACTTTGCCCTCCGGCCGATACGGCCGGTATAGATCGCCACCAACCGGTCGAGATCCTGGCGCGCTTCCTTCTTCAGGAAATCGACGATGCGCCGGGTGAGATGTTCCTCGCCACCGCTGACGCGCAGCACCGGTTCGTCATCGATCACGATCGCTTCCGTGAGCCCACGGATCTTGCCGGTGCGCTCGATGCGGTGGGCAACGCCGCGGATGAGGATGGAACCGCCCTCCTCGATCTGGCTTTCGCCGGAGAAGCGGGCGAGCTTGGTCATCAGCCAGCCCTGGTGCCGTGTCAGGAAGGCATTCACCTCGCGCTCGGGGAGGCCCTGCGGCACCGTCATCTTCAGGGCCCGCCCGCCTGGCTCGATGCGCAGCGTCATGCGCGTCGCGCGCGCGTTTTGCTTGATCGTCAGCGGCAGGGACTTGCCGGCGACCTCGATCTGCCGCGTTGTTGCGGGTGGTGCAGGTTGAATGCGCCGCTTGAAGGAAGGGAACATGCAGGCTTTCTAACCGATTCGCGGGGCTTTCGCCTACTGTTCGCTGGTTGGATGCGTGCCGAGAGTGATCCGGCGTTTCATGTGAAACGCCGGAAGCGGTTTCGTCAGGTTAATGGGCTTCGACAATCGGACCCGAGCCACCATTCTTGCGATCGCGCATGAAGCGGTCGAACTCTTCCTGGTCCTTGGCGCGGCGAAGCTCGCGCACGTAGGTGTCGAATTCTTCGCGCATCTCGTCGAGCTTGCGGCGCTCCTCTTCGAGGCGAGCCAGTTCAGCTTCGCGCCAGTCGTCGAAAGCGACGTTGCCGGTACGATGCGTCCAGTTGGAACGGCGGCCGCCGCGCTTGAAAGCCGAGCACATGCCATCCACCGTATCGTTTGCGTCTTTCTTGAACGTCTTGAGCTTTTCGCCAAAGAGAATGTACGCGAGCATGGCCAGGCCCAGCGGCCAGAAGACCACAAAGCCAAGCACCATCAGAGCGATGGTCGCGGGCGTCCAATCCGGACGGATCATTGCAGATTGGTTCATCTTCAGGATTCCTCGCAATCATCCGGGCCGCCCATGCGACCCGATGAAAACGATGTGGGAAGGCGCCCTTGGCTCTGCAAGACGCCTCCCTCCGGAATCCGACAAACCCTTGACTCTACGCGGTCAAAACGACCCAAGAGCCGGGATCAGGCCGACTTTCCGCCCTTGATCAGCTGCTTTACCGGTTTTGCGTGGCGCGCATGCTCGCGGTGGAACGCGACGATGCGCGGCGCGATTTCGCGGCGGAAGCGAGAGCCGTTGAAGACGCCGTAGTGACCGACATCCGGCTGCATGTAGTGCATGCGCATATGATCCGGGATGTTGGTGCAGATGGTCTGCGCCGCCTTCGTCTGGCCAACGCCCGAGATATCGTCGTTCTCGCCTTCGACCGTCAAGAGCGCGACCTTCTTGATCGCGGTCGTGTCGACGCGCTTGCCGCGATGCATCATCTCGCCCTTCGGCAGCGCGTGCTGCATGAACACCACCTGCACGGTCTGCAGGTAGAATTCGGCCGTCAGGTCCATGACCGCGAGATATTCATCATAGAAGTCACGGTGCTTCTCGGCGGCATCGCCGTCGTTTTTCACCAAATGGGCGAAGAACTCCTTGTGGGCGATCAGGTGCCGGTCGAGGTTCATCGACATGAAGCCGGAAAGCTGCAGGAAGCCCGGATAGACCATGCGCATGAAGCCTGGCTGCGGCCACGGCACCGGCATGATGACATTGTCACGGAACCATTCGATCGAACGTTCTTCGGCCAGTTGGTTGACGCCGGTCGGGTTGATGCGGGTGTCGATCGGGCCGCCCATCAGCGTCATCGTCGCCGGCGACAGCGGATCGTCGGCAGCTTCCATCAGCGCGACGGCGGCGAGCACCGGCACCGCGGGCTGACAAACGCCGATCACATGCGTGTCGGGCCCGAGGAAATGCAGCATCTGGATGACGTAGTCGATGTAATCATCGAGATCGAAGGTGCCTTCGCTGAGCGGCACCATGCGGGCATCGATCCAGTCGGTGATGTAGATATCGGAATGCGGAAGCAGCGCCTCGACCGTGCCGCGCAACAGCGTCGCATAGTGGCCGGACATCGGCGCGACGATGAGCACCTTCGGATCGGGCGCGCGGCCCTTGGGAAGCGCACGCTCGAAATGAATGAGGTTGCAGAATGGCGCCCGCCAGACGATGCGTTCGTAGATCGAAACCGATTGACCATCGACCACAGTCTCGGGAAGACCGAACTCCGGCTTGCCATAACGGCGGGTGGAGCGCTCGAACACTTCGAGACCGGCGGCGGCGGCGCGACCGAAATAAGTGTGCGAGACGGGGTTCATCGGATTGCTGAACGCGAGCCGCATGGCGTCGGCTGCCGTGCGCCACGGCGCCATCATTGCGTGGTTCAGTTCATAGAGCTGGTAGAACATGGGAAGCGTACCCCTTGGTTCAATCAACGACAACGCCGCTCCCGGTCGGACGCAAGCTTGCGATTGTTTGTCTTGGTGTCCGCAATCGCTGCCAGACTACCATTTTTCTTGTGCAGTGCAACAAATATACCCGTCTCGCCTCGATACAAGGCCTGAAGCCAGAATGAATCTGGATTCCTGACGATTTGCAAACGAGCTTGCTCGAAACTGGCCGTTTTCCGCTGTTTTCGTGCATTGAGGCACGCTGCCTGACGTTTTCAGAAAAATCTGGCGCCTCGCCGCAGGAAAATATGGGTACGCTCCCCTGTGGCGATGCAGCAAAGCCGCCATCACTCAGGTGGCCGCCACTTGGATGACTGCCTTCACCAGACCCGTCTTTTCCTCCGCCCATCGCGGCAGATCGGCAACCGCGCCATCGAGCGTGGTGCGGTGGGTGATCAGCGCGTCGATAGGCACAAGGCCGGACGCGATCGACGCGACGACGTGGTCGAAATCCTGCCGGGTCGCGTTGCGGCTGCCGATCAAGGTCATCTCGCGCTTGTGGAACTCCGGATCGGAGAAGCGGATCTCGTCCTTGACGACACTGACGAAGACCAGGGTACCGCCATGGGCGACGTGGGCGAAGGCCGCCTGCATGGAACCACCGTGCCCGGTGGCGTCGAAGACGACATCGAAACCGTCGCCATCCGTCGCAGCGGCAATGCGCGCCGCCGCATCAACATCCACGACGATGCCCTTGGCAAAGCCGAGCTTGCGAACTGCAAAGTCCAGCCGCTCGGTACTGGTGTCGGCGAGCACCACGTCATGGCCGGCGATGCGCGAGAAGATCGCCGTGCCAAGTCCGATTGGCCCGGCACCGATAACCAGCGCCCGTGACCCGGCATCCGTCGATGCCCGGCGGACCGCATGGGCACCGATCGCCAGGAACTCAACGGTGGCGGCCGCCTCCGGCGACAGACCCTCCGCCGGATAAAGATTACCCTCCGGCACGACGATCTCCTCGCAGAACGCACCGTCGGTATGGACGCCGAGAACCTTGATGGCCGTGCAGCAGTTCGGTTTGCCCTTTCGGCAGGCGATACAAGCGCCACAGGAGAGATAGGGGTTGACCACGACCGGCGTGCCGGGCGCTATCGTCGTCCCTCGCCCGCCAGAAATCACCGTCGCCGAGATCTCGTGGCCCATGACCCGCGGATATTCGAGGAACGGATGTTTGCCGGCGAAGATATGGTAGTCCGTGCCGCAGATGCCGACATGGCTGACGGCAAGGCGGACCCAACCGTCCGGCACGGTTTCGATTGGCGTGCGATCGACGACCTCCAGCCGACCGGGTTGTGGGCAGAGCACGGCTTTCATGGCAATTCTCTCGAGTACGGCAGCGCCTAGCGGGCGCTGCGGCGACGCAATTGGTCGAAATAGACGATGACGATGATCAGCGCGCCGGTGATGATGCGCTGCCAGAACGAGTTGACGTTCAACAGGTTGGCGCCGTTGTTGATCGTTGCGAGGATGAAGGCGCCGAGCAGCGGCCCGTGCACCGAGCCGACGGCCCCAAAGAGGCTGGTGCCGCCGATGACCGACGAAGCGATCGCCTGCAGTTCCCAACCCTCGGCCTGGGTGGCGTTGCCGATGCCGATGCGCGAGGCAAGCAGCAGGCCAACGAAGGCGGCGCAGGTCGACGACAGGATGTAGGCCAGATAGATCGTGCGGTGGACGTTGACGCCGGAGAGACGGGCGGCCTCACTGTTGGAGCCGACGGCGAAGAGATAGCGGCCGAAGCGGCTCAAATGCAGGAAGACATAGGCCGGGATCGCCACCACGATCACCATCCAGAACAGGCTGGGAACGCCCAGGAAATCCGCCCGCGAAAAATTGGTGAAGGCCTCATTGGTGATCGAAATGGTCGAGCCATTGGTGATCAAGAGGCCGATACCGCGGAGCGAGGTCAGGGTCGCCAGCGTGATGATGAAGGGCGGTAGGCCCATGCGCACGATGCCGAAGGCGTGGAACGCGCCGATCAGGACACCGAAGGCGAGCGTGAGGATGATGGCGATCCAGAGCGGCACGCCGGCGGCCAGCAGCCAGGCGACGATAACGCTGGTGAAGCCGACCACGGCACCGACCGAAAGGTCGATGCCGGCGGTGATGATGACGAAGGTCTGGCCAACCGCAAGGATCGCCGTCATCGCCCCCTGGCGCAGCAGGTTGCTGATGTTGTTGGGCGTCCAGAAACTGTTGGTCGCGAAGCCCAACAGCAGCCAGAGGAACAGAAGCAACCCCAGGAGGGTAAGGCCGAACAGAATGCTCACGCCCTTGCGTGGTGCCGCGCTGGCGCCGCTCTCCACCGTTTCCGCACTCATCGTCTTCCTCCCTGCATCCTCAAGTTTGTTTTTATCGGTTCAAACGCCAATTGCCTGCGTCAGCACTTCCTCATGGCTCGCGGCGCGATAGTCGTGGCTGGCGACCAGCCGCCCGCGCCGGAACACGTGCAGCCGGTCCGCCAGTTCGTAGACCTCGGGCAGATAGGACGAGATCAGGATGATGCCCGCCCCGTTCTCCAGAAGCCGCGCGAACAGGCGATAGATTTCCGCCTTGGTTCCGACATCGACGCCGACCGTCGGCTCGTCGAAGATGAAAAGCTTGGCGCCGTGGCTCAGCCACTTGCCGATGACGATCTTCTGCTGGTTGCCGCCGGACATGGCGGAGGCCAGCACCCGGCGTGACGGCGTCTTGATCTTCAGGTCGCGAATCTGGCGGTCGGCGTTTTCCCGTTCCTGCTGGGCATTGATCGTCAGACCGCGTGTCAGCCGGTTGAAAACCGGCAGATTGATATTGAGGCCGATCGGCAGGTTGAGGCAGAGGCCCTGGTCGCGCCGGCTTTCCGGCGCAAGCGCAATGCCGAGGTCCATGGCCTTACGCTCGCTGGCGATCTCAACCTTGCGGCCCTGCCAGTAGATCTCTCCAGCCGTTGGTCGGTGCCGGCCATAGAGGCCGAGCGCAAACTCGCTGCGTCCCGCGCCGATCAGCCCATAGAGGCCGACGATCTCGCCGGCGCGCACGGTCAGCGACACATCCTGAAAGCCGGGACCGCTCAGGTTCCGCGTCTCGACGATCATCTCGCCGGGCGGAAAATGCTCCTTGTGATAGATCTGCTCGATCGTGCGGTTGATCATCAGCGCGATCAGTTCCGCCTCATTGGTCTCGCCGATCTTGCGGGTGCCGACATGGGTGCCGTCACGCAGCACCGAGACACGGTCGGCAAGCTCGAACACTTCCTCCATGCGATGGCTGATATAGACGATCGTCACGCCTTCGGCCTGCAGCCTTCGGATCAGCCGGAAGAGCTGTGCCGATTCCTGGCGGGTGAGATAGGCGGTCGGCTCATCGAAGATCAGAAACTGCGTGCCGCGCATGGCCGCGCGTGCCGTGGCGACAAGCTGCTGCTGGCCGATCGTCAGGCTACCAAGCACGGCACCGGCCGGCAGGTTAAAGCCGAGATCATCCAGCACGCTTTGTGCCGCATCGGTCATGGCGCGCTTGCGCATCAGGCCGTTGCGATTGATCTCGTCGCCGAGAAACATATTGGCCGCGACCGACAGGTGCGCGCAAAGTACGACCTCCTGGTGCACGGCATTGATACCGCGCTCAATCGCCTCCTGCGGCGTGCCAAGCTGAACGGGTTTTCCGCACCAGAAGATTTCACCGGACGTGCGCTTGATGACGCCGGTCAGAAGCTTGATCAGCGTCGACTTGCCGGCCCCGTTCTCACCGACGATCGCGTGAACTTCACCGGAAAGAAAGGTCAGCGACGCCGGCTTCAAGGCTTCGACGGCACCATACTTCTTCTGCAGGGCGCGCAGCTCCAGGATAGGCTCGCCTTTCGGAACCGGATGGCGTGTCGCCACATGCAGTCCTTCGGTCCTCCCGTCGCGTGCCTCTTGCAAATCGGTCATCTGCGCATTCCTCCCATCGCAGAGATCGCTTGCGGCCGGTCCTCGTTCCGGCCGCAAGCGGGTGCGGCGGGCTCAACGCCCACCGCAGCCGTCGTCACTTGACCTTCGGGTTCAAGAGAGCGTCGATCTTCGGCTCGGCCATGTTGGCCTTGGTCACCAGATTGGCGCCGGTATCGACATTCGCCTCGACCTTCTCCTTCTTCGAGACCGCGAGCGCCGTCTTCACGCCATCATAACCCATGCGATAGGGATCCTGAACGACGAGACCGGCCAGAACGCCTTCCTTGAGGAAGCCGACCGTCTTGTCGTCGCTGTCGAAGCCGATCACCTTGATCTTGTCGCCGAGCTTGTTTTCGGCAATTGCCTGGCCGATACCCTGCGCCATGATCAGGTTGGACGCGAAGACGCCGACAAGGTTGGGATTGGCGGTGATCAGGTCGGTCATGATGTTGAGGCCGGTGGTCGCCTGGCCGTCGGCATATTTGTCGACGACGACCTTGAAGCCGGGATACTTGGTCTTGACCTGATCGAGGAAGCCTTCGCGGCGCTGGTCGAGCGAGCCGACGCCCGGAAGGCTGGTGATGATGGCGATTTCACCCTCTTCCTTGCCGCTCATTTCCTTGACCGCCGCAGCGAGACCATCGGCAGCGATGCGGCCGCCCTGGACGTTGTCGGTGGTGAGGAACGACGAGAAGGCCTTGGAGTCGGCACCGGAGTCGATGCCGATGATCGGAACGGCCTTTGCCGCCTCATCGATCGGCTTGCCGAGCGCCTTGAATTCCGTCGGCGAAATGACGACGGCAGCCGGCGCGCCCGCAACCGCGTTCTCGAGAATGCTGATCTGGCCGTTGATATCGGATTCGGATTGAGCGCCGAGTTCCGGTACGTTGACGCCGAGATCCTTGCCGGCGGCGCGGGCGCCAGCGAGCACGATCTGCCAGTAGAAGGACGTGGTATCCTTGACGATGATCGGGATCGTCACGTCCTGTGCGAAGGAGGCGACCGGCGACATGCCGGCGATCATCGCGGCGCCGGCCAAGGCGGTAAAGGCGCGACGGGTAAGGCTGCTTTTCAGAATGCTCATCCCAGGTTTCTCCTCTTGGTGCACCGTGTTCCACTTCTTGGAGATCGATCGCAGGTGCTGGCTAATCGACCTTTTATCGATAAAAAACATATTGGAATGCTAATACGACAATCCCGGCTTGGCAAGCTGCCGGAACAGCATTTCAGACGGCGCTTTAGTGCCGTCCGTTAAACCCGAACCGGCTCGTCCCCGAGCTCCGGTGCGACCAGTGTGAACGGCTCGAAGGCGGCGAAATCGGCGGCGGAAAACCGGTGCTCGACGAGCGCCATGTTCCGCGCCAGGCTCTGCGGCTTGGCGGTGCCGAGCAGCACCGAGGCGACCTGCGGACTGGCGAGCGGAAACTGCATGGCGGGTGCGGCAAGCGGCACGTTCATGCCGCGGGCGACCGCGTCCATGGCACCGACCTTTTGCCGGATATCTTCCGTTGCCGGCATGTAGTCGAAATGCGCGCCTTCGACCGGTCCCGTCGCCAGGATGCCCGAATTGAAGACCCCGCCGACGACGAGCGAAGTCTGCTTCTTCTCGCAGAGCGGCAGCAGTTCGGCGACAGCCGACCGGTCGAGCAAGGTGTAACGTCCGGCGAGCAGGATGCAGTCGAGATCGGCCTGGCGCAGGACGTCGAGACAGACCGGCACTTCGTTGACGCCAAGACCATAGGCCGCAATCGCTCCCGAGGATTTCAGCTCCTCCAACGCCTTGAGGCCGCCCTCCAGCAATTGCCGCAGATAGATCGCATTGCGGGCGGCGCCATGGGTATAGACGCCGATATCATGCACATAGAGGATATCGATGCGGTTGAGCCCGAGCCTGGCGTAGCTGAACTCGACCGAGCGCATGATGCCGCCATAGCTGTAGTCGTAGGTGACGTCGAAATTGAGCGGCTTCACATAGGAATAGTCCGGCACCTTGTCTTGCGGCACCGGATGCAGGAGACGGCCGACCTTGGTGGAAAGCACGAACTGGTCGCGCGGCTTATCGCGCAGGAAGTCGCCGACGCGGCGCTCGGCAAGGCCGAGGCCGTAGAAGGGCGCAACGTCGAAGTAGCGCATGCCCGACTGCCAGGCAGCGTCCAGGGTCGCCATCGCCGACTCGCGGGTGCATTCTCGGTAGAGGCCGCCAAGACCGGCGGCGCCGAAGCTAAACTCGGTCACCGATAGGTCGGTTCGACCGATCCGTCTCGTCTGCATTTCCCCGTTTCCTCCTCCAAGGATGCCTTACGTACTTAGAGCGTTGCGCCCAGATGCCAGGGCACGAACTCATTATCGCCGTAGCCGAAAAGCTCGCTCTTGGTCTTGCGGCCCGAAGCGGTCTCGATGATCAGATCGAAGATCTCGCGGCCAAGCCCGGCAATGCTCGCCTCCCCCGAAGCGATCACGCCGCAATCGATATCCATGTCCTCTTCCATCGCCCGGTAGAGCGCCGTGTTGCTGGTAAGCTTGATCGACGGCGCGGGCCGACAGCCGAAACAGCTGCCGCGACCGGTGGTAAAGGCAATGACATTGGCGCCGCCGGCGACCTGGCCAGTGGCCGATACCGGGTCGTAGCCAGGCGTATCCATGAAGACGAGCCCGTGCTCGGTGACGCGTTCGGCATAACGGTAGACCGCGTTCAGCGGCGAGCGGCCGCCCTTGGCGACGGCGCCGAGCGATTTTTCGAGGATCGTGGTCAGGCCACCACGTTTGTTGCCCGGCGAAGGATTGTTATCGAGCGAGGCGCCATGCATCGCCACATAGCTCTCCCACCAGGCAATCAGCCCATCAAGTTTCAGCGCCACCGCTTCGTTGACTGCACGGCTGCGCAACAGGTGCTCGGCGCCATAGATTTCCGAAGTCTCGGAGAGGATCGCCGTGCCGCCGGCCGCGGCAAGGATATCGACCGCAGCACCCAGCGCCGGATTTGCGGTGATGCCCGAAAGCCCATCCGAACCGCCACATTGCAAACCGACGATGATCTCGCTGACCGGGATCGCAATACGGCGTTCCTTGCCGACTTCAGCCGCGATTTCCTCGAGAATGCCCAGCGCCTTTTCAACGGATCGACGCGAGCCGCCGGCTTCCTGGATGTTGAAATGACGTTTCTCCGCGCCGGCGCCGCTCTGACCATAGAGCGTCAACTGGTTGACCTCGCAGCCGAGGCCGACCATCAGAACGCCGCCGAAATTGACATGGCGGGCGTAGCCGGCGAGCGTGCGGTGCAGATTGGCCATGCCGTCGCCGGTCGAGGACATGCCACAGCCCTGATCGTGCACGATCGGCACGAAACCATCGATACCCTCATATCTCGGGAGAATGCGCCTGTTCGCCTCCTCGGCAATGGCGCGACAGACGGTGGTGGAACAGTTCACGCTGGCGACGACACCGATGTAGTTGCGCGTCGCTGCCCGGCCATCACCTCTTCGATAGCCCATGAAGGTGCGGGCCTTGTCGGCATCGCTTGCCGCTTCCGGCACCCCCTGTGGGCTGATCGCCAAGCGATCCTTGTCGAAGGCGAGGTTGTGGGAGTGCACGTGGTCGCCCGGCGCGATATCGGCGGTCGCCCGGCCGATCGCCTGGGCGTATTTCACGACCGGCTCGCCGGCGCGGATCGGGCGGATCGCGATCTTGTGGCCGGCATCGACTTTCGCTGCTGCATGAACATTGTTCGGCAGGGCGTCGCCAGCGGCAATCGCCAGCGTCGCCACGACGACATTGTCCTCCGGTGCGAGCAGGATGGTGGACGGCGCAGACACCCGGTTTCTCCCAAATGATTTTTGTTCTGTCTTTTATCTACAATAGACAGATAGCCGTCAATGGGTATTATAGCGAAAACATCGGCGGCAGGCCGAGACGCCCCGGAGCGACTTGAGAGGAACAGATGTGGATGACAAACGCAGACAAAACCGGAGCGACGGGATAGAGGAGCCTTCCGCGTAAGCGCAGAAAACTTCGAACGATCCGGACGTCGCCCATGGCAAAACAGAACACCGTCTTCAAGGATGCCTATAACCGCTGCCTGAAGTTGCTGGCGGACACATCCTCGCTGCCCTCCGAGCCAGAACTCGGGCAGATGCTCGGCGTCAGCCGGACGACGGTGCGCGCGATCCTCAGCCGCTTCGAGGAACTGCAGCTGATTGCCTGGGACAAGCGCAAAAAGAGCGTGCTGCGACAACCCCGGCCCGACGATTATTTTCCGACGGAAGAGACGGATTCACTCGCCGAGATCATCGAGCGCAGCTTCATGCGCCGGATTCTCGCCGGCGGCGCCGAGCCGGGCATGCAGATCAACGAACTGGAACTGGCGCGCGACATTGGAACCGGCACGACCAGCGTGCGTGAATTCCTGATCCGCTTCAGCCGCTTCGGCCTGATCGAGAAGCGGCCGAACAGCCATTGGATCCTCAAGGGTTTCACCCGCGAATTCGCGCTGGAACTGACGGAAGTGCGCGAGATGTTCGAACTGCGCTCGGCCGCGCGCTTCGTCTCTTTGCCCGACAACCATCCGGCCTGGGAAGAGCTTCGGGAGATCGAGGCCCTGCACCGGGACATCCTAGCCGACATCGACAATCGCTACCGGGAGTTCTCCGAGCTCGACGAGCAGTTTCACCTGCTGGTGCACAAGGCATCGAGCAACCGGTTCATCGTCGATTTCTACGACATCATCGCGATCGTCTTCCACTATCACTACCAGTGGAACAAGACGAATGCCCGCCAGCGCAACGCCCGCGCGCTCGAAGAACACCTCGCCTATATCGAAGCACTGCGTTCGCACGACCCGGCCAAGGCGGAACAGGCCTGCCGGCGACACCTTCAGTCCGCTCGCGAAACCCTTCTCCAATCCATTCCATAGCCAGCTATCGGAGCCTATGCATGCCGACGCCGATCGTGCAATTCGGGACAAGCCGCTTTCTTCAGGCGCATGCCGATCTCTTCATCAGCGAAGCGTTGACGAAGGGGGAAGCGCCCGGTCCGATCACCATCGTGCAAACGACAGGGTCGAGCGAACGGTCTGGACGCCTTGCAGCCCTTGCCCGGCCGGAAGGCTTTCCCGTCATCATCCGTGGCATCCAGGAAGGCGAGACGATCGACGCGACGCAGCAAGTGACAAGCGTGGCGCGCGCGCTTTCGACCGCTCAAAACTGGGGCGAGATCCGGGCGATTATCGCCGAGGAAGCCGAAATCCTGATCTCCAACACCGGCGATACCGGTTACCAGGTCGGCGACAACGACCTGATAACCGACATTCCGCTTTCCTTTCCGGGCAAGCTGCTCCTGCTCTTGAAGGCGCGTTTCGACGCGGCGCGACGCCCGCTGACGATTCTTCCTTGCGAGCTCGTGTCGCGCAACGGCGACGTGTTGAAGGCGCTGATGCTGCGGCTCGCGGCGGAGCGGATGGGAAACAGCGCCTTTATCGACTGGCTGGACAAGGATGTCGTCTGGGCCAACACGCTGGTCGACCGCATCGTCTCCGAGCCGCTCGAGCCTGCCGGTGCAATTGCCGAACCTTATGCGCTCTGGGCGATCGAAAACCAGTCCGGCCTGCGGCTCCCTTGCATCCATCCGTGCGTGAAGCTCGTGGATGACCTGACGCCTTACGAGAAGCTGAAGCTTCACATTCTCAATCTCGGCCACACGGTGCTCGCCGAGCTCTGGCTTAGGCAAGGTCGCGACCAGAACGAGACCGTTCGGAAAATCCTGGCCGACCCCGGCATTGCCGCGCACTTGGACAAAATCTACCAATCCGAAGTGATCCCCGCCTTTGCCGCAAAAGGCCTGGAGAGCGAAGCGGCAGACTACGTGACCGCGACGCTGGAACGCTTCAGAAACCCGTTCCTCAACCACCGCCTAGGCGATATCGCCAATCATCATCGCGAAAAGATCGAACGGCGGATCGTCGATTTGCGGCGTTGGAGCCCCGGCGTAGCCATGCCCGAGCTCCAGGCAATCTGCGATCAGTAGCCGGATTCCTGCTTTTTCGGAACCGACGTCGCCTCGCCGAGAAACTCCTGGCGTAATGCCGTCGTCGCGCGCACGAGCGAGGTGACATCCGTGCCGATCGCCATGAAATCGGCGCCCATCTCGCGATAGTCTCGCGCCTGTTCGAGATCGAGCGTCATGATGCCCCGCGCCTTGCCGGCCTTCTTGATGCGCTCAAACGCGTCAGCGATCGCCGCGCGCACCTCCGGATGACCCGGCTTGCCGAGGTAACCCATGTCGGCCGCCAGATCGGAGGGGCCAATGAACAGGCCGTCGACGCCATCGAGCGCGGCAATCTCGTCGATGGCGGCAAGACCTGCGCGGCTCTCGATCTGCAGGATCAGGCAGATTTCGTCGCCGGCGGTCTGAAGATAGTCGCCGATACGGCCGAACTCCGAGGCCCGCCCGAGGGCGGCGCCGACGCCGCGAATACCATGGGGCGGATAGCGGGTGGCGCGCACCAACTGCTGCGCCTGCGCCAGGCTCTCGACCATCGGGATCAGGAGGGTCTGCACGCCGGTATCGAGAATCTGTTTGATCAGCACGGTATCGCCCACCGGCAGGCGAACCATCGGGTGGCTCGCCGATGCGGAGACGGCACGAAACTGTGCGGACAGCAGCGGGATATCGTTCGGCGCATGTTCGCCGTCGATGAGCAGCCAGTCATAGCCGCTGCCGGACACCACTTCGGCCGCATAAGGGCTGGCTAGCGCCACCCAGAGCCCAAGCTGGAAGCGGTTTTCGCGCAGGGCTGCTTTGAAAGGGTTCTTCGGTGCCGGCATGGGTCGTCTCCTCCTGCTATGCGACGGGACGAGCGATGCCTCAATCCCGCAATCACGAGATTTCTACCGGCAAAGAAAAAAACCGGCCAGAACTTTCCGGCCGGTTTTTCAGATTGGGTACCGTATCTTACGCAACGCCGCCGAGGCAGACGTATTTGATCTCGGTGAACTCCTCGATGCCGTAGCGCGAGCCCTCGCGGCCAAGTCCGGAAAGCTTGACGCCGCCGAACGGCGCTTCCGCCGTCGAGATCAGCCCGGTGTTGACGCCGACCATGCCGTATTCCAGCGCTTCGGCGACCCGGAACACCCGCGCCAGGTCCTTGGCGTAGAAGTAGGACGCGAGACCGAACTCGGTGTCGTTGGCCTGCTCGACGACATCCGCCTCGTCGGTGAAGCGGAAGAGCGGGGCCACCGGCCCGAAGGTTTCTTCACGCGCAACCGCCATCGCCTGGGTGACGTCGGCCAAAACCGTCGCCTCATAGAAGGTGCCGCCGAGCGTGTGGCGCTTGCCGCCCTGGATGACGCGTGCGCCCTTCGACGTCGCATCGGCGATGTGCTCCTCGACCTTTTCCAGCGCCGCCTTGTCGATCAGCGGGCCAAGGATCACGCCTTCGTCGAGACCGTTGCCGATCTTCAGCTTGGCGACCGCCTTGGCGAGCTTGTCGGAGAAGGCATCATAGACCTTGTCCTGAACATAGATGCGGTTGGCGCACACGCAGGTCTGGCCGTTGTTGCGGAACTTGGCGATCAGCGCGCCTTCGACCGCGGCATCGAGATCGGCATCGTCGAAGACGATGAACGGCGCATTGCCGCCGAGTTCCAGCCCGAGCTTCTTGATGGTGGCAGCACTCTGGCGGTAGAGCTCGGCCCCCACCTCCGTCGAGCCGGTGAAGGTGAGCTTGCGCACGACCGGGTTCGAGGTCATCTCGGCGCCGATCTCGCGGGCAGAACCGGTGATGACGCTGAAGAGGCCCTTCGGCAGGCCGGCACGCTCGGCAAGGATCGCAATGGCGATCGCCGAGAACGGCGTCTGGGCAGCCGGCTTCAACACCATGGCGCAGCCGGCGGCAAAGGCCGGGCCGGCCTTGCGGGTGATCATCGCATTGGGGAAGTTCCAGGGCGTGATCGCCGCAACGACGCCGATCGGCTGCTTCATGACCAGGATGCGCTTGTCGGGCTGGTGGCCGGGGATCAGGTCGCCATAGATGCGGCGCGCCTCTTCGGCAAACCACTCGACGAAGCTTGCACCGTAGACAATCTCGCCGGTCGCCTCAGTGAGCGGCTTGCCCTGCTCCAGGGTCAGGATGCGGCCGAGATCGTCCTTGTTCTCGATCATCAGCTCGAACCACTTGCGCAGCACGCCGGCGCGGTCCTTGGCCGTGCGCGCTGCCCAGGTCTTCTGGGCGACGCGCGCGGCCTCGATCGCAGCCCTCGTTTCCTTGGCGCCGAGCTTCGGCACCCGGCCGATGATCTCGCCCGTCGCCGGGTTGTTCACCTCGATCGCGTTTGCCGCGTCCGCCTCGATCCACTCGCCGCCAACGAGGGCTGCCTGGCGAAACAATGATGGGTCTTTAAACGACATGATCCGTCCTCTCTCAAATCCTACAGAACTTATACAACTTTTTTCTTGGAATCGGCAATGACCTCAAGTCGCCGTTTCTGTAATTTCCTGAGGCGCACAAGGCGCGCGGGCGCTCACGTTTCCATGCATCCAACCCGTTTCTTCGCCATCCGTCCTCATGTAGCGTTCGAAGCGAATCAAACCATGGGCCGCCAGTCGGTCCAGCGACGTTCCCAGGTTCACGCGACACCGAGAAGAGGCTTGTCCATGACGGCGACCGACAACAGAAAAGCTGACCATCCGATCGATGCCATGTTCATCGAGCGCTGGTCGCCCCGCGCCTTCACCAATGAGGAAATCGACGAAAAAACCCTGCTTTCCTTCTTCGAAGCGGCGCGTTGGGCGCCGTCTGCCAGCAACCGGCAACCCTGGCGCTTCGTCTATGCGCGCCGCGGCACAGATCGCTTCCCGGTGCTGCTCGACACGCTCGACGAGGGAAACCAGCGCTGGGCGAAGAACGCGGCAGCACTTCTGGTCGTGATTTCAAGAACGCATAATGCAGCGCAGAACGGCGAGATGCGGCACGCCTACACCCACGCCTTCGACACTGGGGCGGCCTGGTACAGCCTCGCTTTGCAGGCCTCGCTCGCGGGCTGGCACACCCATGGCATGGCCGGTATCGATCGCGACAAGGCGATGCACGCCCTGAATGTTCCCGAACACTACCGGGTCGAAGCCGCCGTTGCGATCGGCCGGCTTGCCGATTCCTCGACGTTGCCGGACGATCTGCGCGCACGCGAAATCCCGAGCCAACGCAAGCCGGTCGGCGAGTTCGCCTTCGAGGGGCGGTTCAAGGGCGAATGAAGCGCCAACGAAAAATCCCGGCTCTGAGGCCGGGATTTTCTTTATGTCTCTGCATAGGCCTCGATCAGATGTCGAGGTTTGCGACGCTCAGCGCATTCTCCTGAATGAACTCGCGACGCGGCTCGACCTCGTCTCCCATCAGACGCGAGAACAGGCCGTCGGCGTCGGTGGCGTCGGTAACCCGGACCTGCAGCAGCGAGCGGACGTTCGGATCGAGCGTCGTTTCCCAGAGCTGCTCGGCGTTCATCTCACCCAGACCCTTGTAGCGCTGCATCGACAGGCCCTTGCGGCCAGCGGCAAAGATCGCGTCGAGAAGCGCACGCGGGCCGCTGACCTCCTGCGCGCCGTCACGGCGACGCAATACCGGCGGTGCCGAGTAGATCTCTTTCAACTTTGACGCCAGTTGGTCGATATAGCGGGCATCGGACGAACCGATCAGCGCCATGTCGAGTACGGCGAATTCCTTGACGCCGCGAACCATGCGTTCGAACCGCAACCCGCCTTCGCTGGTAACTGTGCCGGTCCAGCCGCGCTCGGTTTCCTCGGCGATCACGTCGAGACGACGCGCGATCTCGGCGGCGGTCTTTTCGTACTCGTCGCGCTGGCCGTTGAGCTCGACGTTCAGCGCGCCTGCGATGGCCGCCTGCTCGACAATCGCCCGATTATAGCGCGAGTGAAGCCCGTTCATGAGGTTACGCAAGCGCAGGGCATCGGTGATCACCTCGCGCAGGTCCTGCCCGGCGCGGACTTCGCCCGATTCAAGCTGCAGCGTCGCTTCCTCGAGACCCATCGAAATCAGGTAGTCTTCGAGCGCCTGCTCGTTCTTGAGATACTGCGCCGACTTGCCGCGCGTCACCTTATAGAGCGGCGGCTGGGCGATGTAGATGTGGCCGCGCTCGATCAGTTCCGGCATCTGCCGGAAGAAGAAGGTGAGCAGCAGGGTGCGGATGTGGGCGCCGTCGACGTCGGCGTCCGTCATGATGATGATCTTGTGGTAACGCAGCTTGTCGGCGTTGAACTCGTCCTTGCCGATCGACGTGCCGAGCGCGGTGATCAGCGTACCGATTTCCTGGCTCGACAGCATCTTGTCGAAGCGCGCGCGCTCGACGTTGAGGATCTTGCCGCGCAGCGGCAGGATCGCCTGGTTTTCGCGCGACCGGCCCTGCTTGGCCGAACCACCCGCCGAGTCCCCTTCCACCAGGAAGACTTCGGACTTTGCCGGGTCACGCTCGGAGCAGTCCGCCAGCTTGCCCGGCAGCGACGAGATGTCGAGCGCGCCCTTGCGGCGCGTCAGTTCGCGCGCCTTGCGGGCAGCTTCGCGGGCGGCAGCGGCTTCGACCACCTTGCCGACGAGGATCTTGGCTTCGGTCGGATGTTCTTCGAACCAGGTGCTGAGCGCCTCGTTGACGAGGCTTTCGACCACCGGTCGCACTTCCGACGACACCAGCTTGTCCTTGGTCTGCGACGAGAACTTCGGATCGGGAACCTTGACCGAAAGCACGGCCGTCAGGCCTTCGCGGCAGTCCTCGCCCTGGAGCGTGACCTTTTCTCTCTTTGTAATGCCGGACGTATCGGCATAGGACGTGACCTGCCGGGTCAACGCGCCACGGAAGCCCGCCATATGCGTGCCGCCGTCGCGCTGCGGGATGTTGTTGGTGAAGCAGAGCACGTTTTCGTGATAGCTGTCGTTCCACCACATCGCCACTTCGACGGTGATGCCGTCCTTCTCGCCGCGGATCGATACCGGCTTGTGCACCAGCGGCTTCTTCGCGCGGTCGAGATAGGCGACGTAGGCCTCAAGACCGCCCTCGTACATCATCTCGTCCTGGCGGATGTCCGAATGGCGCTTGTCGGTGAGGATGATATGAACGCCTGAATTCAGGAACGCGAGTTCGCGCAAGCGGTGCTCGAGCGTGTTGTAGTCGAACTCGGTCTTGGTGAAGGTCTCGCTGCTCGGCAGGAACGTCACCTCGGTCCCGGTCTCATCGCCGGCGTCGCCGGTAACGGCGAGAGAGCCGTCAGCGACACCGTGGGTGAAGCTCATCTCGTGAATCTTGCCTGCGCGCCGGATCTTCAGCTTGAGCGAAACCGAAAGCGCATTGACCACCGACACGCCGACGCCGTGCAGGCCGCCCGAAACCTTGTAGGAGTTCTGGTCGAACTTACCGCCGGCGTGCAGCTGGGTCATGATGACCTCGGCCGCCGAGACGCCCTCTTCCTTATGGATGTCAGTCGGGATGCCGCGACCGTTGTCGGTTACCGTCACCGAGCCGTCCGGATTGAGCGACACCGTCACGATGTCGGCATGGCCCGCAAGCGCTTCGTCGATCGCGTTGTCCACCACCTCGTACACCATGTGGTGCAGACCGGAGCCGTCGTCGGTGTCGCCGATATACATGCCCGGCCGCTTGCGTACGGCATCCAGGCCCTTCAGCACCTTGATGGAATCGGCACCATATTCGGCGCTGGCGCCGGTTTCGGTCTCAGGATTGTCGGTCATTCAGCTACGGGTCTTTCCAGGTTCTTCGGACATGGTGATTCGTTGCGAATCACGTCTCGGACGCCTCTTGGACTATAGAAAATTTGTCCAGGGTTCCAAATCCCGGACCGCCGCGCGGCGGCCGGAAACAAGCATTCATCCCCTGTCATTATCAGGAAATGTGGCTTTTTCCAAAACATCTTGCAGCTTGCGGATCGTCTCCGGAGACAAAGCGCGAATTTGTTCGCTCAATCGGTTGGCAAAGGCCGTGTGCTCCGGCGTCAGACCCGACGTGTCGAGCACCGTTTTTGGCGAGGAGACGTTGGCAATGCGGAACAGATCCTCCGCCTCGTCCCAGATCACGTTGAAGTAACCGGTGACGCGCTGGAGGAAGTCGAAGCTCGGCGCACCGCGCTTTCCATGCTCGAGCGCCGAGAGATAAGCGGCCGAGACGCCGATCGCCTTTGCCATCTCCTTCTGCGACACGCCCTTGCGGCGCCTGAGGTCGCGCAGAGCCTGGCCGAAGGGCGTCATAGCGCGCTGCCTCTCACCCGCGCCAGGCGGACGTAGAGCGCGCCGTCGCCGCCATGGTTACGGGCGGCCGGCTCATAGGACGAAATCAGCGGCCGGAATTCGGGAAGCGAGAACCAGAGTGGCACCGCCCGCTTCAAGGCGCCGTCGCTGCCGAACGAGGTGCCCTTGCCGGTAATGACGAGCACATGTCGCAGCCCCCGCTCGTGCGCCCGCAACAGAAACTGCAGAAGCAGTCCGTGCGCTTCGCTCTGGATCATGCCGTGCAGGTCGATCCGGCCCTCAAGCACCAGGTGCCCCTTTGCCAGCTTACGCTTGACCGGCCGCTCCAGTGGATGATGCACTTTTTCGCCTAGCTTCTTCGTCAGCGCTATGCCCGGCTGCTCGAGAGCTGTTGCCGGCTGGTGCGGCCGCTGCTTGCCCTTCGCCTCTTCCGGAGGTTTTGCCTGTTCGTCTTCGGCCAGAATCTCCATCAGGTCGGCGAGTCGACCGGCCATCGGTCTCGCCGAACGGGCAACCTTGCCCCAGAGAATGCGATCCTCGGCCGAGAGTTTCTTGTCCTTAGCCATGGCCGTAACGGGCCGCGGCCGCCTTGGGAACGAAGACGTAAAAGTCGGCCGCGTTGCGAACCGCTCCGGCCCGCTCACCGGCCTCGAAACCGGATCCGGTAAAGATATCGCCGCGGGCCGGGCCAACGATCGCCGAGCCCGTATCGAGCGCCAGCATCAGACGCTGGAAGGGTTTTCCGTCATCGAGCCGCGTCAGGCTCTCGCTCGCGATAAAAAAAGGAACGCCAAAGGTGTGGATCAGCCGATCAACTGCCAATGAGCGGTTCGGTTCGAGCGAGACCTTGGCGGCGGCAATCGGCCCCAGCCGCTCGTCCTCGACGTCTGCCTCGCGGAAGAAGATGAATGACCGGTTGTGCCAGAGAACCTCATCGACCTCCTCGGGATGCGCTTCCAGCCAGTCGCGAATACTCATCATCGAAACGGTGGCGGCATCGATCTTGCCGCGCTCGATCAGCAATTTGCCAACAGCTGAGAAATAGTGCCCGGTCTTGGCCGAATAAGTGACGCGGCGACGCGAACCATCCGGGAAGCGGAGCCGTGCGGCACCCTGCACATGAACGAAGAAGACCTCGACCTTGGACTTCGCATAGGCGATCTCCAGGCCGCGGCCGGCCAGATGGCCCTGCTCTATTGCTTGCCTGTCCGGATACTCGCTGATCCGGCCACCCTCGGAGAGACCGAAGGCGAAGTAGGGATCCATGCCCTCCGGCCGGTTGCCATCGTGAACATCGACCAGATCGTCCGGTCGGCGGTAGAGCGGATAACGATAGGTCTCGTCCGCTTCGGTGCGGACATCGATCTCGGGCTCGTAAAAGGCCGTGACAAAACCGGAACCCGTTTCGGGCACGATCCGGAAGGGGACGAAATGCGCTTCGAAAAACGCCCGTGCGTTCTCTCCGCTACCAACCTGCTGCCGCGAGGCGGAGAAGGCCGGCAAAAGATCGTCGACTGAAATCCCGAGAGAACCCGCTCGATAGGGTTTGACCGTCGAGACATGCTGGTGACAGCGACGCATCGCCTCGATCACCGCGATCGGATCATCATGTTGCCAGCCCGGAAGCTCGGCGAAACGGGCTGGCTCAAGTCGATAGGACATGGGTACCGCGTCCGCTCAGTTTTCGGATTCGGTGGCGATCAGCTTCCAGTTCGGATCCCGCGAACGAATGTCGCGCGCGAAGGTCCAGAGATCGTTGACCTCCGCAACCGACTCGGCGTCGCCGTCGATCAGGCCGCCCTGCTTGTCATAGGTCGCCGAAATCAGCTGGCTGACGATGCGAACGGTGATGTTCTCTTCGCTGTCCTTCACTTCGGCGTGAATGATGTCTGCCTTGTCGATGCCGACGAAGGTGGACTTGACGACTTCGCCCTTGCGCTCGCGATCGGTGATCGCCGCGTCGAAGCCTTCATAGACCTCGCGGGACAGCAGATTCTTCAGCGTCTTTCGGTCGCCATCCGCGAAAGCCATGACGATCATCTCGTAGGCCATCTTGGCGCCGTTGACGAATTCCTTGGGATCGAAACCCTGATCCGCGTCGCTCAGCGCCCGCAGCTGGGTGTTGAGCGTCGTTCCGGTCTTGGCGAAAGCGTCGATCATTTCGTAGCGGTTTGCTTCTTCGTCCGCATTCTCGCGGCGCGGCAGCTGCACGACCTTGCCCTTGTCGCCGTTTTCCGGCCCCTGGCTCATGTCGCGTGGCGAATACGGATCAAACGGCGGCCGCTCGCTCCCGGTCCGGCGGCCCAAGACGCTGCGCAGTTGGAGGAAAATGACCACCGCGGCGATCAGGAAAAAAAACGTGATGAAGTCAAAAGAGCCCATTTCCACCCGGAACCGCTGTTAGAATTTCTCGTGGCTATTCCATATAGTCCGCAAGGATAGATCATTCAAATGGCGATGTCGCACCCTTAGACGGGGATGTGACACCAGGTTTCATTTTCGGGCAGCATCGATGCGTTCATTTCTTATCCCCCTTGCCATCCTCGGGCTTCCGTTGGCCGAGATCGCCGGTTTTGTTGTCGTTGGCCGAGAGATCGGCCTTCTGATGACGTTGCTGCTGGTTCTTGCCAGTGCATTTGTCGGCGTTATCCTGCTGAGAGTCCAGGGATTTACCGTCATTCGGCGAATGCAGGACGCCACGCGCAACGGTAGCGACCCGGGCCGGGAGGTGCTTGGCGGCGCATTGCTGTTCGTCGCGGCGATCCTGCTGGTGGTGCCGGGCTTCGTCAGCGACGTGATCGGCCTCCTGCTGTTTCTGTCTTTCGTTCGAAATGCGGTTGCCGGTTTCCTGCGCAAGCGAATGACGATCGTGACCGCGGCATCCGGTGCCGGCTGGACACGGCCGCACGAACCTCGCCCCTCGCCGCGCGTCATCGATCTCGATGAGGGCGAATTCTCGCGAACGGACGACGAGGATCCGCCGCAGGTCGGCGATCGCCGCCAGCCCTAGCCAAGAGGCCACGGTGACAGAATGCGCGAACGGCACTCTATCGCCCATATTCCGGAGCATGCTTTCAGCTTTCCGCTTGGAGCAGAAACCCAGCGCCCGCTGGAAAGCGCCGGGCCCGCAGGGTTGTAAGCCCTAGGCCGAAATGCTAGATGGCCTCACCTATTTTTGTCGAGGAACCCTTATGACGACTGATACCGCATCCAACGGCAACGGCAGCGCGCAGCAGAGCCCGACGCTGAACATCCTCGCCCAGTATATCAAGGACCTTTCCTTCGAAAACCCGGGCGCGCCGCGTTCGCTGCAGGCCCGTGACAAGGCGCCGTCGATCAATATCAACGTCAACGTCAATGCCAACCCGCTCGCAGAGAACGATTTCGACGTCGTGCTCTCGCTGAACGCAGAAGCCAAGGACGGCGACCGCGTCCTGTTCAACGTCGAGCTCGCCTATGGCGGCGTCTTCCGCGTTGCCGGCTTCCCGCAGGAGCACATGCTGCCGCTGCTCTTCATCGAGTGCCCGCGCCTGCTGTTCCCGTTCGCCCGTCAGATCGTTGCCGACGCAACCCGCAACGGCGGCTTCCCGCCGCTGATGATCGATCCGATCGATTTCGCGCAGATGTTCGCTCAGCGCATGGCCGAAGAAAAGGTCCGCGCCCAGGTTTCGAACGAAACCGCAAACTGATCGAATTTCAGATTGCTGAAACGAAAGGCCCGGCCAATGTGCCGGGCTTTTTCGTATCTGCCTTAGTCCTGGGGGTCGTATTTTGCCCAGATCGCCTTGGCGCCGATCTTCGCGATCAACGCCGCGTGGGCGGCCAGGTCCGCCTCCGAGAGCCGGTTCGGCAAGGGACGCGGCCGCTGGCCGATAAGGATCGGCGCGTCGTCGAGTTCGATTGCCTGATCGGTCGATCTGCTGGACACAAGGCCGAGTGCTGCCTGACGGCCGCCGATCATCTCGATGTAGACTTCCGCCAGCAGTTCGGAGTCGAGAAGCGCGCCGTGCTTGGCGCGGTGCGAGTTGTCGATACCGTAGCGACGGCAAAGCGCGTCCAGCGAGTTCGGCCCCATCGGGTGTTTGCGGCGGGCAAGCGCCAGCGTGTCGGTCACGCGCTCGATGGCGATCGGCGGCATGCCCAGACGCGCAAACTCGGCGTTGATAAAGCCCATGTCGAAGGTGGCGTTGTGAGCGACCCAACGGGCGTCGCCGAAAAACTCGAGGATCTGGTCGACCACATCGGCAAATGGCGGCTTGTCCTTCAGGGACTCGTCGGTGATCCCGTGGATGGCGAGCGCATCCGGGTGAACCTTGCGGTTGCCGGGATTGATATAGATGTGCAGCGTACGGCCGGTCGGAAATTGGTTCTCGAGCTCGACACCGCCGATTTCGATCACTCGGTCCTCGCGATTGTCGAGGCCTGTCGTTTCCGTATCGAAGATGATCTCACGCATCCGCGTCTCCGTTGCTGGCTGCGAGTTGGTCGACGACGGCCTTCACCTGGCCCCGGGTGACGTCGAAACTGTCGCTGGTATCGATGATGTAGTCGGCGCGTTTACGCTTTTCGCTGTCCGGCACCTGACGCGCAAGGATCATCGCAAGCTTTTCCTCGGTCATTCCTGGGCGCTTCAGCGCCCTTTGGCGCTGCAGATCGGCCGAACAGGTCACGACGACGACGCGATCGACCCGCTTGTCCGCACCCGTTTCAAACAGGAGAGGAATGTCGAGGACGACGAAGGGCGCGCTGGCGGCCTGGTTTTCCGCGAGGAACTCCTGCTCCTTGCGGCGCACCAGCGGATGGACGATCGCCTCAAGCTCGCGCAGCCGTTCCGGCGCCTGCATGAGCTGGCGCGAGAGTTCGGCGCGATCGACTTTTCCATCTTTCGTACTTCCGGGAAACGCCGCTTCCACCGGCGCCACCGCCTCGGCGCTATAAAGTTGATGCACGACCTCGTCGGCATCGTTCACCGGCACGCCGAAGTCGCGAAACATCTGGGCGGTCGTCGACTTGCCCATGGCAATCGATCCGGTGAGCCCAAGGATAATCATCAGTGCCTGTCCATGTCGTCGATAATCAATTGTCGAAGGTCGGCGTCCACCGTCGGCCGACAGCCGAACCAGAGTTCGAAGCCGGGCACCGCCTGGTGCAGAAGCATGCCCAAACCGTCGACGATCGCAAAGCCCTGCACCTCTGCCTGCGCCAGAATCGGCGTCTTCAACGGAACATAGACAATATCCGTGACGACTGCGCTCGAAGCCATAACGCCGAAGTCGATCGCCGGTGCTTTGCTGCCGTCCATGCCGAGCGAGGTGGTATTGATGAACAGTCCTGCGCCGGTCATCACGTCCTTGAGTGCGCCCATCGGATGGGCTTCCACCGCCGGACCGAACCGGTCGGCAAGTTCCTGCGCCCGTTCGACGGTGCGATTGACGACATGGATCGTCTCGATGCCGCGATCACGAACAGCCTGGATGATCGCCCGGCTTGCGCCGCCGGCGCCGAGAATGACTGCCGTCGACGTCCGGTCCCAGCCGGCCGCCCGCTCGTCGAGATTGGCAACAAAGCCGCGGCCGTCGGTATTGGTGGCATGCACCTTTCCGTCCTGAACCCACAGCGTGTTGGCGGCGCCGAGTTCCTGGCTGAGCTCATCCGGCTGATCCACCAGCCGACAGGCCACTTCCTTGTGGGGGATGGTCACATTGCCACCGCAGAAACCGGATGTCCCGTCCTTGAGGCTGGCAATGAAGGCGGCGAATTCTTCCGGCTTGACCTCGTGCGCTCGATAGCTGCCGGGCAGACCGAGCTGTTTCAGCCAATAGCCGTGGATCAGCGGCGACCGGGAATGCTTGATCGGATAGCCGGTGACGAAGGCGTGGTTAACAAATGTTTCACGTGAATCACGCATCGATCGTTCCCAGTTCGCGGAGTTTGGCAAGCAGCGGCAACATCGGAAGACCGAGGATGGTGAAGTAGTCGCCCTCGATCTTTTCGAAGAGCTGGATGCCCTCGCCTTCCAGCTGGTAGGCGCCGACGCTCGAAAGCGCCTTTTCGCCGACACGCTCTAGATGACGCTCGACGAAATCTGCCGTCAGCGGGCGCACGGTCATGTGGGCGGAAGACACATGGCGCCAGATGACATCTTCGCCACGCAAAAGGACGACGGCACTGTTCAGGCGGTGCGTCTGGCCGGAGAGCGAAAGCAGATGTGCGGCAGCTTCCGCCATGGTCTTCGGCTTGTGGTAGACCCGCGACCCCAATGACATTGTCTGATCGGATCCGATCACCAGCGCGTCTGCGAAATACCTGGCGACATCGCGTGCCTTTGCTTCCGCCAGTTCGAGCGCAACGGTTTCGGGCGCAGCGCCTTTATCCTCGAGCGGCTTTTCCAGCGCCCGCTCATCGATCTCGGCTGCCTTCGCTTCAAAGACCAGGCCGGCATTCTCCAGGAGCGCCCGGCGAAACGGGCTGGCCGAAGCCAGGACGAGCGAAGATGTCATCATTCAAGTTCCCGAATTGTTCGAATCCGCTCTAACGCAGACGTGGACGCAGGGCAACGATTGCCGCTGCCGTTTCCTCTATCGAACGGCGGGTGACATCGATGACCGGCCAATTGTTGCGCGCACAGAGCGACCGGGCATATTTCAGTTCCTCGGTGATCGAGGCCTTGTCGGTGTACTCATCGCCGTGAAAGCCTTGCGTCGTTCCGAGCACCCGGTGCTGGCGCACTTGCGAGATACGGTCGGCCGTCGCGATCAACCCGACGACGAGCGGCTTCGTCGCTTCCATCAATCTTTCAGGCAACGGTACGCCGGGGACGATCGGGATGTTCGCTGTCTTGATGCCACGGTTGGCGAGATAGATGCTGGTCGGCGTCTTCGACGTCCGGCTGATGCCGATGAGGACGACATCCGCGTCGTCGAAATCCGCCGGCAGCTGACCGTCGTCATGGTCCATGGTGAAATTGAGCGCATCGATGCGCGCGAAATATTCCGCATCCATCACATGCTGAGCACCGGATCTCCGCCGCGACGGGGATCCCAGATAGGACTGAAAGAGGTCGATGATGGGATCCAGCACGGAGACGCAAGGGACGCCCATCTCGCGGCAACGGCGATCGATGATGTCGGCGAGTTCGCGGTCGACGATCGTATAGAGAACGATGCCCGGTGCGCCGTCGATCGCGTCGAGAACCTGCAGCAGCTGTTTGCGGTTCCGGATCAGCGGATAGACGTGCTCGAGCGCATGCGAGCTTTGAAATTGGGCCGCGGCGGCGCGCCCGGCAGCAATCAGAGTCTCGCCCGTTGAGTCCGAAATCAGGTGAAGGTGGAAGTAGTTTTTCTTGTTCTCCACGCAATTCTCCTGGTGCTGTTGATAAGCCGGGATGAAACACAGCTAACGACGGGGCCTGGATCCAGGCAAGTGGAAAACAGCCGAGTTATTCACAATTGGGGCTGCGGCGGACATTGTTTCGCGGCGGATGTGGACAAGACTCACGGCGCGGACAAAGTGTCACGCATATCAACTGCTTTTCCACAGGCGCGTCAAAAATCGAACGCGACTTAAAGAACTGATTCAAAATGCCTTTCTGAGATTGACCACGTTGTTTTTCCAGAGATCGAACTCATTCTCCCTTCGCTGGGCGTCGTGATCGCCGGTCGTGGACAAGTCAGTGCGTTGTTTTAATCCTTGATACCCACCGACTCTAAGAAATAGAAACCTTCTAAATATCTTTGATTTTAAATTGGGAGAGACGATCCGTGACCGAAACACGCAGAAAGGTTCTGGAGGTTTTGGCGGGGAAGACGGTGTCACCTCCTCCGATCTGGCTCATGCGCCAGGCGGGACGCTACCTGCCCGAGTACAGGGCAACGCGCGCCGTAGCCGGAAGCTTCCTCGATCTTTGCTACACGCCCGATCTCGCAGTCGAGGTCACGTTGCAGCCGATCCGTCGCTACGCTTTCGATGCCGCCATTCTCTTCTCCGACATCCTGGTCATTCCCGATGCGCTGAAACGCAACGTGCGCTTCGAGGAAGGCCATGGGCCACGGATGGATCCGATCAATGATGATGGTATCCGTCTCCTGAAGCCTGAAGGCATCGCTGAACACCTCCAGCCGGTCTTTGAGACGGTTTCGCGGTTGCGCGCAGAGCTTCCCTCGGAAACGACGCTGCTCGGCTTCTGTGGCGCTCCCTGGACGGTTGCGACGTATATGATCGCCGGACAGGGGACGCCGGACCAGGCCCCTGCCCGTCTCTTCGCGTATCGCAATCCCGAAGCCTTCGATCATCTGCTCGCCTTTCTGGCGGATGTATCGGCTGAATATCTCGTGCGACAGATCGATGCCGGCGCCGATGCCGTGCAGATCTTCGATTCCTGGGCGGGTGTTCTCGGTGAGGAGGAATTCGCCCGCTACGCCGTCAAGCCGGTGCAGCGGATCATCGCCTCCGTTCGGGCGCAGCGGCCGCAGGCAAGGATCATCGCCTTTGCGAAGGGCGCGGGGCAGCTGTTGAACGGATATCGGCAGGCGACCGGTGCTGACGCGATCGGTCTCGACTGGACCGTTCCGCTTTCCTTTGCGAAGGATCTGCAGAAGGAAGGGCCGATACAGGGCAATCTCGATCCGATGCGGGTCGTTGCCGGCGGCGTGGCGCTTGAGGAAGGCATTGACCGCATTCTCGACGCACTCGGTCACGGTCCGCTGATCTTCAATCTCGGCCATGGCATAACGCCGCAGGCCGATCCCGATCATGTCTCGGCGCTGGTTGCCCGAGTTCGTGGAGCGCGGTGATGGCGGAGAAGCAGACCGACCGGGCGCCGGGCAACAGGGCGCGGCTCAGGGCAGCGATCGCGCTTGGTGCGTTCGTGGCGCTTCTCGTCGGTCTGTTCGTCTGGCGCCCGGATGATCTCTATCTCTGGATCAAGGCGCTGCATGTTATCGCCGTGATGTCGTGGATGGCGGCGTTGCTCTACATGCCCAGGCTGTTCATCTACCACACGGATGCGGAGCCCGGCTCCGCCCAGTCGGAAACCTTCAAGATGATGGAGTTGCGGCTCCTGAAGGTCATCATGAACCCGGCCATGATGATTTCCTGGGTGCTCGGGCTTTATCTGGCCTGGAGCGTTTATGGCTTCCAGGGTGGCTGGCTGCATGCCAAGCTTCTGTTCGTGGTGCTGCTGACCGGTGTCCACATGCGTTTCAGTCGTGCTGTGCGCGCCTTTCAGCGCGACGAGAACAGGCACGATGCGCGCTATTGGCGGTTGATGAACGAGGCGCCTACCCTCTTGATGATCCTCATCGTCATCATGGTCGTCGTGAAGCCATTCTGAATTTAATCGATTTGCGGCCTGTCATAGGCGTTTCTAATTTGCGACAGCCCCTTGCAGGGTTTCACGTGAATCGCTATTTTCTGCCATCTCCTCTTCATGGCTTGTGACAAAGACAAGAGCCTGCCCCTTCCTGCTGCAGCTCCCTAACGAATACTCGCCATCTCCCCACTACCCATACCAAACATGGATCCTTCATGGCTGAAATGAAGCTACAAGAACTCAAGAACAAGACGCCGACCGATCTGCTCGCTTTCGCCGAGGAGCTCGAGGTGGAGAACGCCAGCACGATGCGCAAGCAGGAGCTGATGTTCGCAATCCTCAAGATGCTCGCGGCCCAGGATATCGAGATCATCGGTGAAGGCGTCGTTGAAGTGCTCCAGGACGGCTTCGGCTTTCTGCGCTCGGCGAATGCAAACTACCTCCCCGGTCCGGACGATATCTACATCTCGCCCTCCCAGATCCGCCGCTTCTCACTGAAGACGGGCGACACGGTCGAGGGTCCGATCCGCGGACCGAAGGAAGGCGAGCGCTACTTCGCCCTCCTCAAGGTCAACACCATCAACTTCGATGATCCGGAAAAGATCCGTCACAAGGTTCACTTCGACAACCTGACGCCGCTTTACCCGAACGAGCGCTTCAAGATGGAACTCGACGTTCCGACCTCGAAGGATCTGTCGGCCCGGGTCATCGACCTGGTTGCGCCGCTCGGCAAAGGCCAGCGCGGCCTGATCGTCGCTCCGCCGCGCACCGGTAAGACTGTTCTCCTGCAGAACATCGCCCATTCGATCACCGCGAACCATCCGGAATGCTACCTGATCGTTCTCCTGATCGACGAACGTCCCGAAGAAGTGACGGACATGCAGCGCTCGGTGAAGGGCGAAGTCGTGTCCTCGACCTTCGACGAGCCGGCGACCCGCCACGTACAGGTCGCCGAGATGGTGATCGAAAAGGCCAAGCGCCTCGTGGAACACGGCCGTGACGTCGTTATCCTGCTTGACTCGATCACCCGCCTCGGCCGCGCCTACAACACCGTTGTTCCGTCATCGGGCAAGGTCTTGACCGGTGGTGTCGACGCCAATGCTCTGCAGCGCCCGAAGCGCTTCTTCGGTGCCGCCCGTAACATCGAAGAAGGCGGCTCGTTGACGATCATCGCGACGGCGCTGATCGACACCGGCAGCCGCATGGACGAAGTGATCTTCGAAGAGTTCAAGGGCACAGGCAACTCGGAAATCGTGCTCGACCGCAAGGTCGCCGACAAGCGCATCTTCCCGGCGATGGACATTCTCAAGTCCGGTACGCGTAAGGAAGACCTGCTCGTTCCGCGCCAGGATCTGCAAAAGATCTTCGTGCTGCGCCGTATTCTGGCGCCGATGGGCACGACCGACGCGATCGAGTTCCTCATCGACAAGCTCAAGCAGACGAAGAACAACGGCGATTTCTTCGACTCGATGAACACCTAAGACGCGTTCATCATCCGACTTTGGGAACGGTCGACCACGCGTCGGCCGGTTTTCTCGTTTCAAAACCTTAGCCGGATTCTTCGATCATTCGATTCGGTTTCGCAACAATCTCCGACTAGGCCCGCAATCAGACAGACACCGTTTCTGCTGATTCACGTGAAACACGTGCGCACCGTGAAATACGAGGATACGGCGAGGCCTTGAAATTTCGGCATTCTTTCGGCATAAGCACGCCGACCCATTGAGATAGCGTTTGCCCCGCGTGAGCGCGCTCCGCGAAGCGGAACGATCCGGTCCGGAACTTCGACGATCCCCATTGCATCGACCATCGACGCGCCCTGCGTGTCCGCGGTCTTTTCAGGTGAGCCCATGACAGCGACGCACACGATTTATGCGCTTTCCAGCGGATCTCTGCCCGCCGGCGTCGCAGTCGTGCGTATCAGCGGCGGGCGCACCGAAGCGGTGTTGCAGGCGTTGTGTGGTGGTGTGCCAACACCTCGGTCGGCGACATTGAGATCGATTCGGTCCCGTAACGGCGATGTCATCGACAGCGGCCTTGTTCTCTATTTTCGCGGACCTGCCTCCTTTACAGGAGAAGACTGCGCCGAGCTTCAGATCCATGGTGGTCGGGCGGCAGTAAACGCCTTGCTTGAGGAACTCTCGAAGCTCGAGGGTTTGCGCCATGCGGAAGCCGGTGAGTTTTCGCGCCGCGCCTTCCAGAACGGCAAGCTTGACCTGGTCGAGGTGGAGGGTCTCGCCGACCTGATTGCTGCGGAAACCGAAATGCAGCGCCGGCTCGCGATCGAACACTCCGGCGGTGGACAATCAAAGATCTATGCCGGCTGGGCGAAGCGCTTGACCCATGCGCGAGCGATGATCGAGGCCGAGCTCGATTTTGCCGATGAAGACGATGTGCCGGGCGCGGTCAGCGAGCGCATCTGGCAGGATATGTCCATGCTGTCGCAAGAGATAGCAGCACATATTGCCGATGCGCCGGTCGCGGAGATCATCCGCGACGGCCTGAAGATCGTCATCGCCGGTGCGCCGAACGCCGGCAAGTCGAGTTTGCTCAATGCACTGGCCCAGCGTGACATTGCAATCGTCACCGAGATTGCCGGTACGACCCGCGACGTTCTCTCCGTGGATCTTTCCTTAGCCGGATTCTCGGTAAAGCTCTACGATACTGCGGGGCTGCGGGAAACCGACGAGAAGGTAGAGCAAGAAGGTATTCGTCGCGCACGAGAAATTATCGAGCGAGCGGATCTGATCTTGCTGTTGGCCGATGCGCCGGACGGTTTTGATGTCATGTCCGACTTCCCATGCGACACGACGCCCGTGCTGCGCGTCGGAACCAAACTTGATCGCGGCAGTGATGGCTGGCGCGAGGGGGCCGCGGATGTGTTGGTCTCGACGAAAAGCGGCGAAGGCATGGAGGGTCTGCTGGACGCGATCGCGGCGCATCTGCCGGATCTCAGTGGGCGGACCTCGCTGTCGCTGCCTTCGCGGCGGCGCCATGTCGATAGTCTCCGGCAGGCGCAGCGATCGATTGACGACAGCTTGGCAAGGCAGGACTTGGGGCTGGATATACGCGCGGAACTGTTGCGCCTTGCTGGCGACGCAATTGGACGGATAACCGGCCGCGTGGATGTTGAGAACCTTCTCGATGTGATATTTTCTGAATTCTGTATCGGGAAATAACCAGTAGGTCAGAGCAATACAACGTGTGCGAGTCCTTCGTTGTGTTTCACGTGAAACGATTCGTGCCGGGTCAACCCCGGAGAAGAGGCAATGATGCAATTTGACGTAATCGTCATTGGCGGTGGCCATGCCGGCTGCGAAGCCGCGGCTGCGGCTGCGCGTCTGGGCGCCAACACCGCGTTGATCACGCACAAGGCATCGACGATCGGCGTTATGTCCTGCAACCCGGCGATCGGCGGCTTGGGAAAAGGACATCTGGTCCGCGAGATCGACGCGATGGACGGCTTGATGGGACGCGTCGCTGATGCCGGCGGTATTCAGTTTCGTTTGCTCAACCGCCGTAAGGGTCCGGCAGTGCGCGGACCGCGTACGCAAGCCGATCGCCGCCTCTATCGCGAAGCCATGCAGCGGGAGATCGCTGCCATCGAGAATCTGACCGTTATCGAGGGCGATGCCTTCGACCTTCTGGAAGAGCAAGGCTGCATCCACGGTGTCGTCATGAAGGACGGCCGCCGCTTTCAAGCGAACTCCGTTGTTCTGACGACGGGCACGTTCTTGAAGGGCCTCATCCATATTGGCGATCAGAAGATACCGGCCGGTCGCGTCGGTGAGGAACCGTCCGTCGGGCTCTCGGGAACCTTGCTGCGTTTTGGGTTGCGGCTCGGCCGCCTGAAGACCGGAACGCCCGCCCGCCTGGATGGACGCACCATCGACTGGGCGCGTGTTGGCCGGCAAGGTCCAGACGAAGATCCTGTGCCCTTTTCGTTCATGACCGACGGGATCGTGAATCGCCAGATCGATTGCGGTGTGACGCGGACGACGGAAGAGACGCACAAGATTATTACCGATAATATCGGCAAGTCGGCGATGTACTCGGGACAGATCGAGGGTGTCGGACCGCGCTATTGTCCGTCCATCGAGGACAAGATCGTACGATTCGGCGAGCGTGATGGCCACCAGATCTTCCTGGAGCCGGAGGGTCTCGACGACGATACGATCTACCCGAACGGCATTTCGACGTCGCTGCCGGCTGACATCCAGGAAGCCTTTATCAAGACGATCCCAGGATTGGAGAATGTCGCGATACTGCAGCCTGGTTATGCCATCGAGTACGATCACGTCGATCCGCGTGAACTGAACGCGACCCTTGCCGTCCGCAAGATGCCAGGGCTTTTCCTCGCCGGTCAAATCAACGGTACGACCGGCTATGAGGAAGCCGGCGCGCAAGGTCTTGTTGCCGGCTTGAACGCCGCCTTGGCCGCGACCAACCGTCCCGAAATCGTGTTCAGCCGGACGCAGTCCTATATTGGTGTCATGATCGACGACCTGACGTCGCGCGGGATCACCGAGCCCTATCGCATGTTCACCTCCCGCGCGGAGTATCGATTGTCGCTGCGGGCCGACAATGCCGATGCGCGCCTGACACCGCTTGCAATGGAGGTCGGCTGCATCTCGGCTGCGCGGCGCGAACGCTTTGTCGATTGGCGCGCGCGTTTCGACGAAGGACGTGCCCTGTTGGAAGGCCTCTCGGTAACGCCGGCTGAAGGTAACCGTCATGGCCTTAAGCTCAACCAGGATGGCCAACGGCGCACTGCTTTCGAGATCCTGTCCTATCCCGATCAGTCGATTGCCGGCTTGCAGCCCATCTGGCCCGAGCTGTCGGCGATTGGTCCGCGCGTCGTTGAGGCGCTTGAAATCGATGCGGTCTATGCGGTCTATATGGATCGTCAGGCAGCGGATATCGCCGGCATTCAGCGCGAGGAAAATCTTGCCATACCCGATGGCTTCGACTTCGATATGCTCTCGGGCCTCTCCAACGAGCTGAAGCAGAAGCTGAAGCAGCAGGCGCCCCGCAATCTGGCTCACGTGATGAAGGTCGACGGTATGACACCGGCAGCAGCGTCGCTGATCCTGGCGTGGGTGAAGCGACAGAACCGAACCGTAGAACGTGAAGAAAAGGCCAGCGTACAATGAAGGCGAGTCCAATCGATGTGTTGAACGGACTGCGTGTTTCACGTGAAACGAATGAACGGTTGGAGCATTTTGCCAAGCTCTTTCAGAAGTGGGCGAAGTCGATCAATCTTGTTGCGCCGTCCACGATCGAGGATCTTTGGCGCCGGCACATTGTCGATAGCTTGCAGCTCGCGCAGTTGTCTCCTGGTCCGAAGACCTGGGTCGATCTCGGCAGCGGTGGCGGCTTTCCAGGTGTCATCACGGCGATCTATCTCGCCGAACTTGGCGACGGTTGGGTCCATCTCGTTGAAAGCAACAACAAGAAGGCTGCCTTTCTGCGTGTCGCCCTGGCCGAAACGGGTGCGCGCGGCTCGGTTCACCCGGTTCGAATCGAAGAAGCAGGCGCATTGATTCCCCGCGCGGACGCGGTTTCGGCGCGCGCGCTCGCGGATTTGACCTTGCTGCTCGACTATTCTGCGCCATGGATGACGGCGAAGGAGCAGAAAGCGGTCGCCTACTTCCATAAAGGGCGGGATTACCAGCGCGAAATCGACAAAGCCGTTGGCCGCTATCAGTTTGATCTGGTAAAACATCCAAGCGTGGTCGAGCCGGATTCTGTCGTGCTCGAGATCGCAAATCTGGCGCGCAGGGCCCAGTGATCGCGAGCGGAAACATGTTTGGTGGCAAAAACCGGATCATCACAATCGCAAATCAGAAAGGCGGCGTCGGCAAAACCACGACCGCCATCAATCTGGCGACCGCATTGGCGGCTATCGGCGAACACGTTTTGATCGTTGATCTGGACCCGCAGGGCAACGCCAGCACCGGGCTCGGCATTCAACGCCGCGATCGGAACCTGTCATCCTATGAGCTGATGATGGGATCGCACGGGATCGGCGAGATCGCTCAGCAGACAGCCGTTCCGAATCTCTCGATCATTCCATCGACCATGGACCTTCTCGGCGTCGAGATGGAAATTTCGCAGGAACCGGATCGTGTCTTCCGTTTACGCAAGGCCTTGGTTAGTCCCGCCGCGATGGAATATTCCTACGTGCTTGTCGATTGCCCACCATCGTTCAACTTGCTGACGATGAACGCGATGGCGGCCGCCCATTCGGTGCTTGTCCCTCTGCAGTGCGAGTTCTTCGCGCTCGAGGGTCTGAGCCAGCTGCTGGAGACTGTGGATCAGATTCGCCGAACCGTGAATCCGAGCCTGGATATCCAGGGCATCGTCCTGACCATGTTCGATTCGCGCAACAACCTGGCACAGCAGGTTGTTAGCGATGTGCGGACGCATCTCGGCGACAAGGTCTACCACACCCTGATCCCGCGCAATGTTCGCGTCTCGGAAGCGCCTTCCTATGGCAAGCCGGCCATTCTTTATGATCTGAAGTGCGCTGGCAGTCAGGCCTATCTGCAACTGGCCTCCGAAGTCATTCAACGCGAGCGCCAGCGCAAAGCGGCATAATCATTTCGGTAGCGTAATTTAACTCGGGTGACGATATGAACGACGATAGCTCGAAGAGGCGGCTTGGTCGCGGACTGGCCGCGTTGATCGGCGAGATGGATCAGCCGTTGCAAACAGGGGCAGCTGCCCCTGCCCCGGTCAATCCGGATCGGCGCGTGCCGATCGAGTTCGTATCGCGCAACCCGCGCAACCCGCGTCGTCAGTTCGACGAAGCCGAACTCCAGGATCTCGCCAATTCGATCCGTCAGCATGGTATTGTCCAGCCTGTCGTTGCTCGCACCATCGGCGTCGATCGCTACGAGATCATCGCCGGCGAGCGCCGCTGGCGTGCCGCACAACTGGCCGGGTTCACCGAAATCCCGGTTATCATTCGCGACGTCGACGATCGCACGGCGCTTGAAATCGCTATCGTCGAAAACGTCCAGCGTTCGGATCTCAATCCGCTCGACGAAGCGCTTGGCTACGAGCAGTTGATCGCCGAGCACGGCTATACGCAGAACGATCTCGGCGAGATCATCGGCAAGAGCCGAAGCCATGTCGCCAATAGCCTGCGTCTTTTGAAACTGCCGGAACCTGTTCGGGACATGTTGTCGGAAGGCGCGCTTTCGGCTGGACATGCCCGTGCACTCATTCCGACCTCGGATCCGGCTACCCTCGCCCGGACGATCATCGCCAAGGGGCTCTCGGTGCGTGACGCCGAGCGCATCGCGCAGAACGATATTCGCGCGCAGAACGATCCGAATTACGGCAAGACCGTCCGTCGCGACGAGAAGGATGCCGATACGCTAGCGCTCGAGCGCACGTTGTCGGATAGCCTCGGGCTTGAGGTTACCGTGAACCACAAGGCATCCGGTGGTCATTTGCGCATCGCCTACAAGACGCTGGATCAACTGGAAGAAATCTGCCGGCTGCTCGAGCGGCGATAAGCCACTCGTGCGTATTTTTGCTTTGGCGTATTGATGGCGCGTCGCTCCAACGAGCGGCGCGCCTAATTATTTGATATGATGAGATCTTTTGGCGTCCAGTTGAATTTCGGACGGCGAGGTCCACCCATCTCCCTCATGCAGCCTGAAGACCTGTTGGCGAAATTCGAACACTAGGCTGCGGCAACGGGACTGGATCGACAGAGGCAGGTCAGCGTCGCGCCGATTGCACCGCGATCGCCATCAGGTTCTGCAGCACCAGGCTTTCCTCCAGGCTCGCGCGGCTGCGGCTCTGAAAGATGGTCGTCTGCAGGCGATTGAGCTCGCGGCGGATGGCCGGGCTCGACCAATGCTTCAAGGCTGCCTCGACGATCGGCTTGCGGCGAAAGTGCAGCCCACGCCCCAGCGTGGCGATCACTTGCCCCGCCTGCTGGCGGCTTGCATCCATCTCGGCGCGCATCACATCGAGCTGCTGAAACTGGCGCAGGCACGCCTGCAGCACCAGAAAGGCCGGCGTCTTGGATGTGGTGATCTTCTGCATCGCATGCAGCAATCCATCGAGGTCGCCCTTCAGCACGGCATCGACGGCATCGTCGACGGAGATGGCGCTGGCATCCCCAACGATATCGAGCACGTCTTCTTCGTCTACCGTGGACTTGCCACGGCAGTAGAGCGCAAGCTTGCGCAGCTCGTTTCGTGAGGCCAGGCGGTCGCCACCGAGCGCCTCCAGCAACCGTTGCCGTGCCGCGGTGCTGATGCCCAGCTTCTCGTCGCCGAGTTCCTTGTCGATCAGCGCCTGCAGGCTGCGCGCGTCGTCACTGTAGCAAGCGATACAGGCGACCGAACGCCCGCTCTCGCCGATCTTTCGAAGTGCGGAGCCCTTCTTGAGGTCGCCGGCTTCGACGATCACATAGCTTCCGGTCGGTGGCTCGGACGAAAGGATCTGCAACGCATCGACCAGCGGCTTTTCATTGGCTGCGCCACGGACCCAGACGAGCTTTTCTCCACCGAATAGGCCGATCGAGTTTACTTCATCGAGCAGCCGTCCGGGCGATTGCGTCAGTTCGCTGACATCGAGCTTCAACAGGGAAAACGGATCGTCGAGCGGCACGCCGCAACGGGCGGCGATTGCAGTGGCACGCTCGGAGACGAGCCCGCGGTCGGGCCCGTAGAGGATGAAAAGCCGGTAGACTCCGGCTGACTTCTGGAGAAAGGAGTCGAATTCGTGCGACTTGACCTCGCTCATGCCGACACCGGTTAGCGGCTGAGAGCCGCGGCGATGTCGGCCCGGATCAGCTCGGCGAGTTCCTTGGCTGCGCGGTTTTCACCGTCACGAACGGCGCGCACCTTGGCAAATTCCTGGACCGGGAAGTCAACGAGAGCAACGGCGGTCCGGTTGCCGGACTTGATGGTCTCGCCCGTACCGATCTTCGTCAGATTGTAGTCCGCCTTGACGACGATACGGCCGGCGCCGGCGCGGTCCTTGGCCTGATCGTAGAGCACGCCCATCGACCGGTGGGTGACGGTGAGCGCCAGGTGATACTGCGGATTCACGGGCTCGCCCTGACCACCTGCGGCCAGGAAGATCAGCGCGTTACGCACTTCCTGCTCGACACGGTCGGTGGCTTCGGAAATCTCGATCGCCGCCAGTGCCGTCGAGGTGCCGACCGGGTCGGAATAGAGCGGCCGGACCTGGCAGCCGGCGAGCGCGGTCAACATGAGCGCGCCAGCCAGAACCGGAATCGACCGGATACGGAAACCAGCTCTATCAGACAACGACATTGACGATCCTCTGGGGCACGACGATGATTTTCTTGGGGCTGCTGCCGTTGAGCGCGGACTTGACGGCATCGAGCGCCAGGACGGCGCTTTCGATCGCACTCTGATCCGCATCGCGAGCGATTGTCAAATCGGCGCGCTTCTTGCCATTGATCTGCACCGGCATGGTGATTTCGTTCTCGACGACCAAAGCGGGGTTGAACGCCGGCCAGCCGCGTTCCGCAATCAGGCCCTCGCCCCCGACCTCGCGCCAGCATTCCTCGGCGAGGTGCGGCATCATCGGTGCGATGAGGTTGATCAGGATCGTCGTCGCATCCTTCACAGCCCCCGCCAGGGCCGCGTCGGCCTTGCCGGCTGCTACCTGGGTCAGCGGTGCGGCAAGCGTGTTCACGAGCTCGTAGATGCGCGCCACGGCCTTGTTGAAGGCAAGTTTGTCGTAGTCGGCCTCGACCGCGCGCAGCGTCTTGTGCGCGGCTTGCGAAACAGCGAGAGCCTCGCCTTCGAGCGCCGGGGCGGCCTCGATTGCCCGCAGCTTCTCGGCCGCTTCGCTGATCAGACGCCACACGCGCTGCACGAAGCGATGCGATCCTTCGACACCGGCTTCCGACCAGATCACGTCACGATCCGGCGGCGAATCGGAGAGAACGAAGAAGCGGGCGGTATCAGCGCCATAGGAAGCGATGATGTCGTCGGGATCGACGACGTTCTTCTTCGACTTCGACATCTTCTCGATCGAGCCGATGGTGATTTCCTCACCGGTTTCGATCAGCGTCGCGCTACGGCGTCCATCGATCTCCTCGATGCGGATCTCGGCCGGCGTCACCCATTCGCGCTGGGCGCCTTCGCCGCGACTATAGGTTTCATGCACGACCATGCCCTGTGTGAACAGGCCCTTGAACGGCTCGTCGACGGCAACATGGCCGGTGGCCTTCATCGCGCGGGTGAAGAAGCGCGAATAGAGCAGATGCAGGATGGCGTGCTCGATACCGCCGATGTACTGATCGACCGGCAGCCAGTGGTTGGCGACCTTGGGGTCGGTCGGATTGTCTTCCCAGGGTGCGGTGAAGCGCGTGAAATACCAGGACGAATCGACGAAGGTGTCCATCGTGTCGGTCTCGCGACGGGCGTCCTTGCCGCAGTGCGGGCAGGCGACGTGGCGCCAGGTGGCGTGACGGTCGAGCGGATTGCCCGGCTTGTCGAAGGTAACGTCCGGCGGCAGCACGACCGGCAGGTCGGCTTTCGGAACTGGTACCACGCCGCAGTCCTCGCAATGGATGACCGGGATCGGGCAGCCCCAGTAGCGCTGGCGCGAGATGCCCCAGTCGCGCAGGCGGAAATTGACCTTGCGCTCGGCACGCGGCGCACCGTCGAGCATTTCCTTCTCGAGCTTCGAAGCAACGGTCTCGAAAGCGTCTTCCGTCGACAGGCCGTCGAGAAAGCGCGAGTTGATCATCACGCCGTCGCCGATATAGGCCTCGTCACCAATGGCGAAGGTCGCGGCATCGCCGTCCCTCGGCATGACGACGGGAACGACCGGCAGGTCGTATTTGCGCGCGAAGTCGAGGTCGCGCTGGTCGCCGGAGGGGCAGCCGAAGATGGCGCCCGTGCCGTAGTCCATCAGCACGAAATTGGCGACATAAACCGGCAGCTCCCAGCTCGGATCGAGCGGATGCTTGGCACGGATACCGGTGTCGATACCCTTCTTCTCTGCCGTTTCCAGCGCGGCAAGGGAGGTGCCGGCGCGGCGGCATTCCTCGCAGAATGCATCGACCTCAGGGTTGCTGGCCGCCACCTGCCTTGCCAGCGGGTGATCCGCGGCGATCGCCAGGAAGGAGGCGCCGAAGAGCGTGTCCGGACGGGTGGTGTACACGGTGAGCTCGGTTGCGTCGCCGGCGGTGCCTTCGACGATTTCCCAACGCAGCGACAGGCCCTCGGAGCGGCCGATCCAGTTCTTCTGCATCAGGCGCACCTTCTCGGGCCACTGATCCAGCGTATCGAGCGCGTCGAGCAGTTCCTGGCTGAAGTCGGTGATGCGGAAGAACCATTGCGTCAGTTCGCGCTGTTCGACCAGCGCGCCGGAGCGCCAGCCACGGCCGTCGATCACCTGCTCGTTGGCGAGCACGGTGTTGTCGACCGGGTCCCAGTTGACCTTGGACTGCTTGCGGTAGACGAGGCCCTTTTCCAGGAAGTCCAGGAACAGGTACTGCTGGCGCTGGTAATAGGCGGGGTCGCAGGTGGCGAACTCGCGGTTCCAGTCGAGCGACAGGCCCATAACCTTCAGCTGCGCCTTCATCGAGGCGATGTTCTGGTAGGTCCAGCTGGCCGGGTGCACGCCACGCTCCATGGCGGCGTTTTCGGCCGGCATCCCGAAGGCGTCCCAACCCATCGGATGCAGCACGTTGAAGCCGCGGGCGCGCTTGTAGCGCGCTACCACGTCACCCATGGTGTAGTTGCGCACGTGGCCCATGTGGATGCGGCCCGAGGGATAGGGGAACATCTCGAGCACATAGTACTTTTCGCGCGGATCGTCGTTCTCGGTCTGGAAGACTTCGTTCTTGTCCCATTCCTGCTGCCAACGGGGCTCGGCATCACGCGGATTGTATCGTTCGCTAGACATGTCTTTTCGATGTTCCGGAAGTTCTGCGGCGCATAGTGGCGCCTCATGATAGTTGGGGTGACCTTCACCACGAAACCGTCTGACGGTCAAGTTTTTGAAGGGTTTGCCGCGACACTTTGGCGGATTTGAGCCGGTCCATGGCGGAGCGGCCTTGGCAATCGGCTCAACTTTGCCTAAGCCGCTCGGTCAGTGGTTTGGAAATCCCGTGTCGGAGAGCAGGTCCATGGAAGTTCAAGAGCGGTTGCAGGATGTCGTGAGCCGGATTCAGGCAGCGGAGAAGTCTGCCGGTCGCGCCAAGGGTGCCGTCACGCTGGTCGCTGTTTCCAAGACCTTCGACGCCGACGCCATCCGCCCGGTGATTGCCGCCGGGCAGCGGGTCTTTGGCGAGAACCGCGTGCAGGAAGCGCAGGGCAAGTGGCCGGAGCTGAAGGCCGAGACATCCGGTCTCGAACTGCACCTGATCGGCCCGCTGCAGTCGAACAAGGCGGCGGAAGCCGTCGCGCTGTTCGATGTCATCGAGACGGTCGATCGCGAGAAGATCGCCCGCGCGCTTGCGGCCGAAATGCAGAGGCAGGGCCGGGCGCTTAGGCTCTACGTCCAGGTCAACACCGGGCTGGAGCCGCAGAAGGCCGGCATCGCGCCGGAGGAGACCGTTGCCTTCGTGGATCTCTGCCGCAACGAGCTGGGTCTTTCGATCGAGGGGCTGATGTGCATTCCGCCGGTGGAAGAAAATCCCGGCCCGCATTTTGCCCTGCTCGCGAAGCTGGCTGCTGCCTGCAAGCTCGAGAAGCTGTCGATGGGCATGTCAGGCGACTTCGAGACGGCCGTCCAGTTCGGCGCCACCGGCGTTCGCGTCGGTTCGGCCATTTTCGGCGCGCGCTGAGGTCCGTTCGTCACATACCGCTTTCGTCGGGGTTCCCCTCGTCTCTCATTAGCCTATCCTTGTGCACGAGGAGGCCGGACATGTCCGGCAATATGCGCAGGGAGGGACGGACATGGCGAGTCGCTATGCCGACGTGTACGCGGGCTGGAAATCGGATCCGCAGAGTTTCTGGTCAAATGCCGCCAATGCGATCGACTGGTTTGAAAGACCGGCACGTGCATTTGATGCGGACGCTGGCATCTATGGGCACTGGTTCGCCGAAGGCATCACCAATACCTGCTACAATTGCCTGGATCGCCATGTGGCCGCGGGCCGTGGCGAGCAAATCGCCTTCATCTATGACAGTCCCGTCACCGGGCGGGTCGAGCGCATCTCCTATGCATCTCTGCTCGGCGATGTAGCAGCGCTTGCCGCCGTCTACCGGAAACTCGGCGTTGGCAAGGGCGACCGGATCATCATCTATATGCCGATGATCCCGCAGGCGGCGGTTGCGATGCTGGCGGCTGCGCGCATCGGCGCCGTGCATTCCGTGGTTTTCGGCGGTTTTGCCGCCAACGAGCTCGCCGTACGCATCGACGATTGCCAGGCCAAGCTCATTGTGTCCGCAAGCTGCGGCATCGAACCTGGGCGCACCGTGGCCTACAAGCCGCTGCTGGATGCGGCGCTCGACATCGCGACCCACAAGCCGGCCCATTGCCTCGTCTTCCAACGCGAGATGGCGGAAGCCGCCATGACCGAGGGACGCGACCTCGATTTCGCTGCGGCTTTGGCGGCGGCCAAGCAGGCGGGAGAAGAGGTCGGCTGTACTCCGGTCGCCTCGACCGATCCGCTCTATGTGCTCTACACGTCGGGCACGACCGGCCAGCCCAAGGGCGTGGTGCGCGACAATGGCGGCCACATGGTCGCGCTCAAATGGTCGATGGAGAATTTCTTCGGCGTGCAGCCGGGCGAAGTGTTCTGGGCTGCGTCCGATATCGGCTGGGTCGTTGGCCACTCCTATATCGTGTATGGTCCGCTCCTCAACGGCAGCACCTCGATCCTGTTCGAAGGCAAGCCGGTCGGCACGCCGGATCCAGGCACCTATTGGCGCATCATTGCCGAACACGGCGTCGTGGTGATGTTCACCGCGCCGACGGCGCTGAGAGCGATCCGCAAGGAAGATCCGGAGGCTTCCCACGTTCGCCGATACGACCTGTCGAAATTCCGCGCGTTGTTTCTTGCCGGAGAACGGGCGGATCCCGATACGATCCAATGGGCAGAAAACGCGCTCGGCGTGCCCGTCATCGACCATTGGTGGCAGACGGAAACGGGATGGCCCGTGGCGGGAAATCCGATGGGGCTCGGGCTCCTGCCGGTAAAGTACGGTTCTCCGGCGGTTCCGCTGCCGGGATACGACGTCCAGATTCTCGACGATGCCGGACATCCGGTTGGCACCGGTACGCTCGGCAATGTGGTGGTAAAGCTGCCGCTGCCGCCCGGCTGCCTGCCGACGCTTTGGAATGCTGACCGTCGGTTCCGTGCGGCCTATCTCGACGAGTTTCCCGGCTACTACAAGACTGCCGATGCCGGCTACCTCGATGAGGATGGTTACATCTTCATCATGGCGCGGACGGATGACATCATCAACGTGGCTGGCCATCGCCTCTCCACCGGAGCGATGGAGGAGGTCTGCGCCAGCCACCCAGATGTTGCCGAATGCGCCGTGATCGGCATTGCCGACGACCTGAAAGGCCAGGTACCGGCCGGCTTCCTCGTCATCAACTCCAATGTTTCCCGTGAAACGTCGGAGATCGAGCGCGAGGTCATCAGCCTCGTGCGCGAACGCATCGGACCTGTTGCCGCCTTCCGCCTGGCCATCTGCGTCAAGCGGCTGCCCAAGACGCGGTCGGGCAAGATCCTGCGCGCCACGATCCAGAAGATCGCTGACCGCCAGCCCTGGAAGATGCCTGCGACGATCGACGATCCAGTCATCCTCGACGAAATCACCGTTGCGCTGCATGGGCGCGGCATCGGTGTATAACGATTGCTAAGCCGGCTCATGAATCTGCGAGGTGCATTCCGTATTAGGCGTGCACAACGGCCGCGAACCAATCGGCGAAACTGGCTGCCGCCTTCGAGCGTGTGACTTTGGTGATCAGGAAGTAGCTCTCGTCCTCCAGGGTGGCGACATCGGACAGGATCACCAGGTCACCGTTTTCGATTTCGCGGCGGAAGACTTCGACCGGGCAAAGCGCCACGTCATGGCCGGCAATGACCGCCGTCGCCAGAAGATTGAAATCCTGGAAAACCGGGCCACGCAACGTCTGCGTGGTCTCCTGCCCTGCTCTTGCCAGCCAATCGCGCCAGCGTGACGTCGTTTCGTCGTGCAGCAGATCGGCAGACGCGATTGCCTCTGGTGTCCTCAGCGCGCCTTTCCGCTCGAGATAACGGGGGCTCGCAACCGGCCGATTGATGCGGGAGAACAGCCGATCGGAGCGGGTCCCCTCGCTCTTGTCGGCGCCGAGCGTGATGAGGACGTCGCAGCCGGTTTCCCGCAATTGCTGTTCGGCCATCGCGTAGACGACCTTGACGTCCACCTCGCGGTGACGCTGCAGGAATTCGCCGAGTGCCGGGATCAGCCAGCGCGTGGCGATCGAGGGTATGCAGGCAACGCTCAACTGCGCCTTGGCGTTCAGCCGCAGCAACTCCGTTTCCGCGGCGATGCGCTCGAATGACGATGTCAACACGGCGGACAGGTTCTCCGCCTCCGGCGCCAGACTGACCCCACGCTTCGCGCGCATGAAGAGCGGCCGGCCGAACCACGCCTCCAGCAGCCGGATCTGGTGACTGATGGCGGCGTGCGTCACATGCAGTTCGTCACCGGCGCGGGAGAAGCTCGCCAGACGCGCTGCGGCTTCGAAGGCACGCAGCATGCCGAGTGGGGGCAACATCATCTGTAAGTTTTCCTCATCAAATCCTTGAGGAATCGTCGTTTGATTGGCTGTCGATGTCAACGAATACTGGGCTTCCAACCGAGGCGGGAGAGAGCTTTTCCGTTGGCGGATATTAGAGATGTTTACAGATGGAGAGGCCCATGTTCGTCCGCAGCCTGCAGCAGATCGAAGCAACTGATCATTTCGTTGAGTGGGGCAGCGGGACCAGTCATCGGCTGCTCACCGAGAGGGACGGTATGGGTTTCACCGTCTGCCACACGGTGGTGCGCGCCGGAACGGTATCGCTGCTCGAGTACCGCAACCATCTCGAAGCCTGCTATTGCATCGCCGGGCACGGCGAGGTCGAGGACATGCAGGGCAAGGTCTTCCCGATCAACAAGGGCGATATCTACGTGCTCGACCAGCACGACAAGCATTTCTTGCGCGGCGGCAAGGACGAAGACCTGATCCTCGTCAGCATTTTCAATCCGCCCCTTCAGGGGACCGAGCGCCACAACCTCAATGATCCATCCGGTTCGGCCTACTGAGCACGTTGCTGAGCACTGACCAACAAAAAAGCCCGGATCGTCGATCCGGGCTTTTTTCAATGGGCTGGACGGCGATCAGTACTGATCGTCTTCGTCCTCGTCCTTGTGCGGTCCGACTTCAGCGACTTGAGCTTGGCGAAGACGGCATCGGCGTCGATTTCCTTCTCTTCCTCGCGCTCGTAGCTGAAGCCCAGCTTTTCGGTTTCCTGGGCCGATTCCAGTGTCTGGCCGAGTTCGGCAGCCGTCGGCAGCGGACGGCCCTTGGAAGCGCGTTCGACTTCGAGGTCGAGGTCGATCTGCGAGCAGAGGCCGAGGGTTACCGGATCCATCGGCGTCAGGTTGGCGGAGTTCCAGTGGGTGCGCTCACGGATCTGCTCGATCGTCGACTTGGTCGTACCGACGAGGCGCGAGATCTGCGCGTCCTTGAGTTCCGGATGGTTGCGAACCAGCCACAGAATGGCGTTCGGGCGATCCTGGCGCTTGGAAACTGGGGTGTAGCGCGGGCCCTTGCGCTTGCTATCAGGTACGCGAACCTTCGGCTCGGACAGCTTCAGCTTGTGGTTGGGGTTGCCTTCGGCGCGCGCGATCTCGTCGCGCGAAAGCTGACCGGTCGCAATCGGGTCGAGGCCCTTGATGCCCTGCGCGGATTCACCGTCGGCGATCGCCTTCACTTCGAGCGGGTGCAGCTTGCAGAACTGCGCGATCTGGTCGAAGGACAGCGCGGTATTGTCAACCAGCCAGACGGCGGTCGCCTTGGGCATAAGCAGTTGCTGAGCCATGGATATAGTCCTTTTGTCCGCCGCGCCGGTGTCGCGGGCCGTGGAGTCTACCACTGATTTCCGGGAAATGTGGGCCTCTATACCGTCGTTGTCGCGAAATTGCAATTCTTCAGTTCCAAATGTCCTTTTGTCTAATTGCGGCGGGCATTTGACCTGCTATGAATGTGCGCGAAACGGGGGAGCCCTAGGAGGGGCGAACCGCACTAGGAATGCGTAGGGAGGAAAATATGTCCGCCAAAATCTATCCGGTGTTGAAGTCTGCCAAGAGCCGGACGCTGCTTGATAACGCCACTTACCTGAAGTGGTACGAGGAGAGCGTTTCCGATCCGGCAAAGTTCTGGGGCAAGCACGGCAAACGGATCGATTGGTTCAAGCCCTATACCAAGGTCAAGAACACGTCCTTCAAAGGCAAGGTCTCGATCAAGTGGTATGAAGACGGCCTTACCAACGTCTCTTACAACTGTATCGACCGCCACCTGAAGACGCATGGCGAAAAGACTGCCATCATCTGGGAAGGCGACAATCCCTATATCGACAAGAAGATCACCTACAACCAGCTCTACGAGCAAGTCTGCCGCCTTGCCAACGTCTTGAAGAAGCATGGCGTCAAGAAGGGCGACCGCGTCACCATCTATATGCCGATGATCCCGGAAGCATCCTATGCGATGCTCGCCTGCGCCCGCATCGGCGCCATCCATTCGGTCGTCTTCGGCGGCTTCTCGCCGGACGCACTTGCCGGCCGTATCGTCGACTGTGAGTCCACCTTCGTCATCACCTGCGACGAGGGCGTGCGCGGCGGCAAGCCGGTCCCGCTCAAGGAAAACACCGATACGGCAATCGACATCGCGGCCAAGCAGCATGTCATCGTCAACAAGGTTCTGGTCGTGCGCCGCACCGGCGGCAAGACCGCCTGGGCACCGGGCCGTGACCTCTGGTACCACCAGGAAATCGCGACCGTGAAGCCGCATTGCGAGCCGGCGAAGATGAAGGCGGAAGATCCGCTGTTCATCCTTTACACCTCGGGCTCGACCGGCAAGCCGAAGGGCGTGCTGCATACGACCGGCGGCTACCTCGTTTACGCGTCGATGACACACGAATATGTCTTCGACTACCGCGATGGCGAGGTCTACTGGTGCACCGCCGACGTCGGCTGGGTCACTGGTCACTCCTATATCGTCTATGGACCGCTCGCGAATGCGGCGACGACCGTGATGTTCGAAGGTGTGCCGAATTTCCCGGACGCGGGGCGTTTCTGGGAAGTGGTCGACAAGCACAAGGTCAACGTCTTCTACACCGCGCCGACGGCGATCCGCTCGCTGATGGGCGCCGGCGACGACTTCGTCAAGCGCGCCTCGCGCTCGTCGCTTCGCCTGCTCGGTTCGGTCGGCGAGCCGATCAACCCGGAAGCCTGGGAGTGGTATTACAACGTCGTCGGCGAGCAGAAGTCGCCGATCGTCGATACCTGGTGGCAGACCGAGACCGGCGGCATCCTGATCACGCCGCTGCCGGGTGCGACCGATCTCAAGCCCGGTTCGGCCACGCGGCCGTTCTTCGGAGTTCAGCCGCAGCTCGTCGACAACGAAGGCAATGTTCTGGAAGGTGCTGCCGACGGCAACCTCTGCATCACCGACAGCTGGCCGGGCCAGATGCGCACGATCTACGGCGACCATGCGCGTTTCGGTCAGACTTACTTCGCCACCTACAAGGGCAAGTATTTCACCGGTGACGGCTGCCGCCGCGATGAGGACGGCTACTACTGGATCACCGGCCGCGTCGATGATGTCTTGAACGTCTCCGGCCACCGCCTCGGTACGGCCGAAGTCGAATCGGCGCTCGTGTCGCATCATCTCGTCTCCGAAGCGGCCGTCGTCGGCTATCCGCACCCGATCAAGGGCCAGGGCATCTATTGCTATGTTTCGCTGATGGCTGGTGAAATCGGCAACGACGAACTGCGCGCCGCCTTGGTGAAGCATGTCCGTTCGGAAATCGGGCCGATCGCGACGCCGGACAAGATCCAGTTCGCTCCGGGCCTGCCGAAGACCCGCTCGGGCAAGATCATGCGCCGCATCCTGCGCAAGATCGCCGAGGATGACTTCGGTGCGCTCGGCGATACCTCGACGCTCGCCGATCCGGCCGTTGTCGATGATCTGATCGCGAACCGCCAGAACAAGGCCTGACGTTGAAAACCGCCGCGCGTCTCTTGGACGTGCGGCGGTTCTCCTCTCGTCGCCAGGTGGCCGTCGAACCATTTCGTGAGCCGGATTCAGATCGAGGTTGCAGGCGCAGGCGCCCGACCTGAACTTAGAAGTCGATCGCCCGACCCTTGATCTCCCAGTCGCCGTAGCGGGCTGGATCTTCACCTCCGCGCCCGCCGATCTCCTGCGGCAGTTCCTTCTTGATCTCCGCCTGACGCCGCTCTTCCGCTTCCTTCAGCGCCCGCACAGCGGCGGGCGGCAGCGGCTTCTTCGGGCGGTCGGCGGCGTTGTCATTGTCGTTCTGCATCTGAACGGTATCCGGATTCGAGCATCAATATTGAAGAATTGGGTGTTTGCACCCATCATATAGGATGCCGTTCCCCGGACGGGAACCCTGATTCACGTGAAACGTAGACGACCCGGAGCCTCCTGATGAACCTTGTCCGCACCGCCATGCTGCTTGCAGTCATGACCGCCCTGTTCATGGCGGTAGGCTTCGCCATTGGCGGACGGGGCGGCATGATGATCGCCTTCGTCATGGCCGCAGGCATGAACTTCTTCTCCTATTGGAACTCGGACAAGATGGTGCTGCGCATGTACCGCGCGCAGGAGGTCGATGAGCGCAGTGCCCCGGAATATTACGGCATCGTGCGTGACCTCGCCCGCAATGCCCGCCTGCCGATGCCGCGCGTCTATGTGATCGATAGCCCGCAGCCGAACGCGTTTGCCACCGGTCGCAATCCGGAGAATGCCGCGGTCGCCGCGTCGACCGGGCTGCTTCACGCTCTCGACTATGACGAGGTCACCGGCGTGATGGCGCATGAACTCGCGCACGTGCAGAACCGCGATACGCTGACGATGACGCTGACGGCAACCCTTGCCGGCGCGATCTCGATGCTCGGCAACTTTGCCTTCTTCTTCAGCGGCAACCGTGAAAACAACAATCCGCTCGGCTTCATCGGCACGCTTGTCGCGATGATCGTGGCGCCGATGGCGGCAATGCTGGTGCAGATGGCGATCAGCCGGACGCGCGAATACTCGGCCGACCGTCGCGGCGCCGAGATTTGCGGCAAGCCCCTGGCGCTCGCTTCGGCGCTGCAGAAAATCGCAGGCGCCGCCCATCAGATCCACAATGACGATGCCGAGCGCAACCCAGCAACGGCGCATATGTTCATCATCAATCCGCTCTCCGGCGAGCGCATGGACAACCTGTTCTCGACCCATCCGAACACCGAAAACCGCATCGCGGCCCTGCAGCAGATGGCGCAGGAGATGTCTTCGGTCTCGACGCCGCCGGTTCGTGCTGATAATCCCGTGCGCAAATCGCGCTCTGTGCCCTCTACCGGATGGGGTCGCGGTGGTTCCGAACCGCCCAAAGGTCCCTGGTCCTGATGTCTGCAGAAAACAACAACGATTCACGTCCGAAACGATCGCACCGCAACGGCGGCGCAGCGAAATCGAAGAAGCCCGCTCCGGCGCCGCGTGGTCCGGAGAAGCCGGGGTTGAGGGCTCGTCAGGCCGCCGCGAAGATCTTGGCAGCAGTCATCGATCGCAAGACGTCGCTCGACGGCATGCTCGACAGCGAGCACGGCAACCCGGCCTATCGCGAGCTTAACGAAGCCGACCGCGCTCTGGTCCGGGCAATACTCAATTCCGCCCTTCGCCATCTCCCGCGCGTGCAGGCTGCGATCAATTCGCTGCTGCAGACGCCCCTACCGGAGGGTGCGCGGGCGCTGGAGCATGTGCTTGCCGTGGCCGCGGCACAGATCCTCTATCTCGACGTGCCCGATCATTCCGCCGTCGATCTCGCCGTCGAACAGGCGCAGAACGATCCGCGCAACCGCCGCTTCGCCAATCTCGTGAACGCCGTGCTGCGGCGCCTGTCGCGCGAAAAGGAAGCCGTTCTCGAAAGCACGCGCCATATTCCGGCGATGCCGGAATGGTTCTTCGAGCGCCTCATTGCCCACTACGGCGCAGCCGCGGCCGAGAAGATCGCCGAGGCGCAGTTGACACCGGCGGCAATCGATCTTTCCGTCAAATCCGAGCCTGCGGCTTGGGCCGAGCGGCTTGGTGGCACCGTCCTGCCGACCGGCTCTGTGCGGCTCGGCGCATTCTCCGGCTCCATCCCCTCCTTAGCCGGATTCGATGATGGCGGCTGGTGGGTCCAGGACGCGGCTGCATCGATCCCTGCGCGGCTCTTTGGCGACCTCAAGGGCAAGCGGACCGTCGATCTCTGCGCCGCACCGGGCGGCAAGACGGCCCAACTCATTCTTGCCGGCGCCGAAGTGACGGCGCTGGACCAGTCCGGCAGCCGCTTGCGCCGGCTGAAGGGCAATCTCAAGCGGCTGGGGCTCGAGGCCGAGACCAAGGAAGTCAACATGGCGGACTTCCAGCCGGAAGCCCTGTTCGATGCGGCGCTTCTCGACGCTCCCTGCTCCTCGACCGGCACGACACGACGTCACCCTGATGTGTTGTGGACCAAGGGACCGGAAGACATCGAAAAGCTTGCCGACCTGCAGGAGCGGCTGCTTCGTCATGCGCTGACGGTGGTCAAGCCCGGTGGCACCGTCGTCTTCTCGAATTGCTCCCTCGACCCGCGTGAAGGCGAAGAGGTCGTTGCCCGGGTTATCGGCTCGGGCGATAACTGTGAGCGCGTTCCGATTTCCGCAGCGGATTGGCCGGGGCTTGAGGACGCGATCACGCCGGTCGGCGAAATGCGGACGACGCCGGCCATGCTGCCGCTCGATGCACCGTTTTCGAGTGGCCTCGATGGTTTCTACGCGGCGGTGATTCGGCGCAAATAACAGCGCAAACTAAGCTTTCAGCAGCTCGAACTGGGCCTCAAGGCCCTGTTTCACCGCATCATTTGACGCTTTCGACCGGGAAGCCTATCAAAGATGGCAGGATTGATAAAAGTTTAATGGTCTTCGCGGCACCATGCGGACGCTGGCGCGAGGTCCTGGCGCGTTCCGATGATGTGAGTGATCGTGCCAGAAATGAGGTAACCGGCGGCGTTGATGTTGTTTTCCGGCAGGCAAAGGCTTTCTTACCTGTATGTGCGTGAAGGCTGGCGCCGCGTGTCGCGTCGCCTGTCGATCGGGCGCGTCTCCACTCTGCGCTTTACGGGCTCCACCCCCAATCGCCTGATTGTTGCGCCGACGGATCTGAGGGCCGTCGATCCCTTTGTCGCGGAAGAAATTCTTGCCGGGCGCTTCCCTCTTGCCGGCCGCGTGCTCGACACGGAGGGCGAGTCGCCGTTCGAGATCGATCTGCCGTCGCGCGAATTTGCTGCCCGGCTGCATTCCTTCGGCTGGCTGCGGCACCTGCGGGCGATCCGCGAGGATGCGGGTTTCGTCCGGCTGCGGCAGATCGTCGACGACTGGATCGGCACCCATGGACGCGATCTCGGCGGCATCGCCTGGGATGCGGATATCATGGCGCAGCGCATCATCGCCTGGCTGTCCCATTCGCCGGTGGTGCTGCGCAATGCCGAGCATGGCTTCTACCGCCGTTTCCTGAAAAGCCTGGCGCTGCAGGTGCGCTATCTCAGGCATATCGCCGATACGGTGCGCGACGGCGAGCAGAGGCTTCGCGTGCGGCTTGCGCTTGCCATGGCGTCGGTTTCCATGCCGGCATCGCCCGGCGCCATCCGCAAGGCATCGCGCCATCTCGATCTCGAACTCGACCGCCAGATCCTGCCCGACGGCAGCCACTTCTCGCGTAGTCCGCGCGCGGGCCTTGAGTTGTTGCTGGATCTGCTGCCGCTCCGCCAGACCTACGTTAATCTCGGGCATGACGTGCCGTCGCGCCTCATTCCCTGCATCGACCGGATGTACCCTGCCCTGCGCTTCTTCCGGCACCAGGGCGGCGAACTCGCGCTGTTTAATGGTGCTACCTCGGTTCTGGCGCATGAACTGGCGTCAGTGCTGCGCTATGACGAGACGGCCGGCGAACCCTTCCGCTCGCTGCCGCACGCCCACTACGAACGTATGGCCATGGAAAACACCGTTGTCATCATGGACACCGGCCGGCCGCTTTCCGTAGACCTGTCGCGCAGTGCCCATGCCGGCTGCCTGTCCTTCGAAATGTCCTCGGGCAAGACGCGCTTCGTCGTCAATTCCGGCGCCCCAAAGTTTGCCGGGGAGCGATTCCGCCAGATGGCGCGGATGACGGCTGCCCATTCGACCGTGACGGTCAACGACACGTCGTCGTCGCGCTTCTCGCAATCGCGCTTTCTCGGACCGATCATGACGTCGGGCGTCAAGCACGTGACGGCGGCCCGCAAGGACGAAGCGGGCGGGCTCGAATCGGTGACCGCAAGTCACGATGGCTATCTTGCCGCCTTCGGCCTGGTCCACGAGCGTGGCATCGGTGTTTTGAACGGCGGTCGCATGGTCCGCGGTCGCGACCGGCTGTCGCGCGCCGACGGCAGCGACCCGGAGGCAAGCGATACCGCGATTGCCGTGGCGCGGTTCCACATTCACCCGGCGGTCGCCATTCGCCAGAACAGCGCCCGCGAGATCTTCCTGACGGCGCCCGATGGCGAGATCTGGCTGTTTGCCTGCCAGGATGGTGACCTTGCCGTCGAGGAGGACATCTTCTTTGCCGATCCTTCGGGTATCCGGGCCTCGCAGCAGCTGACGGTGACCTTTGCGATTGCGCAGCAGCCGGAGATCCAGTGGACGTTTTCACGCGCGAACTGAGCCTTCTGTCTTGACGACAGGCACGCCCAAGAAAGCGCCTCAAGTTTTCCGTTCGCGTTTCAGGAGCGATCGCATTGATGAATTTGGATCGATCCGATCCAGATTCATCGCGATCTTCAGGCCCGGCGAGGTTCCTTCGCCCGGCAAGCTATGCTAACGGGCAGCCATCTCAACCGCCGGAGCTTCCTCCCGGGGCGTCCGGCGCCGCCAAAGGAGCATGGTTGTGGCTGTCGCCTCCAAGAAAATCCCCGCCCCGAACGAGGTTACGGTCCGCACCGCCCTCCTCTCCGTCTCCGACAAGACGGGCGTCGTCGAACTCGCGCGCGCCCTTAACGAAAAGGGCATCCGGCTCGTTTCGACGGGCGGGACCCACAAGGCACTCTCCGAGGCTGGCCTGCCGGTCAGCGACGTTTCCGAGCTGACCGGCTTTCCCGAGGTCATGGACGGCCGCGTGAAGACGCTGCATCCGGGCGTTCACGGTGGCCTCTTGGCGATCCGTGACGATGCCGATCACGTTGCGGCCATGTCGACGCACGGCATCACCGCCATCGACCTCGCGATCATCAACCTCTATCCCTTCGAAGAGGTCAGGGCCAAGGGCGGCGACTACCCGACGACGGTCGAAAACATCGATATCGGCGGCCCGGCGATGATCCGCGCCTCGGCCAAGAACCATGCCTATGTGACGATCGTCACCGATCCGGCCGACTATCCGGTGCTGCTCGAAGAGCTTGCTTCCGGCAAGACGACCTATGCCTTCCGCCAGAAGATGGCCGCCAAGGCCTATGCCCGGACTGCCGCCTATGACGCGGCGATTTCCAACTGGTTTGCCGAAGCGCTCGACACCCCGATGCCGCGTCACCGGGTGATCGGCGGCGTACTCAAGGAAGAGATGCGCTACGGCGAGAACCCGCACCAGAAGGCAGGCTTCTACCTGACGGGCGAGAACCGCCCGGGTGTCGCCACGGCGACGCTGCTGCAGGGCAAGCAGCTCTCCTACAACAACATCAACGACACGGATGCCGCCTTCGAGCTGGTGGCCGAGTTCCTGCCCGAGAAGGCACCGGCGGTCGCGATCATCAAGCATGCCAACCCTTGCGGCGTCGCGACCGCGCCGACGCTTGCCGAAGCCTATCGCCGAGCGCTTGCCTGCGATTCCACCTCGGCTTTCGGCGGCATCATCGCGCTCAACCAGGAGCTCGATGCGGAGACGGCCGAAGAGATCGTCAAGCTCTTCACCGAAGTGATCATCGCGCCTTCGGTCAGCGATGCGGCCAAGGCAGTGATTGCCCGCAAGCCGAACCTGCGTCTGCTTGCGACCGGTGGCCTGCCGGATCCACGCATTCCGGGTCTTGCCGCAAAGACCGTCTCGGGCGGCCTGCTCGTGCAGACGCGCGACAACGGCATGGTCGAGGATCTCGAACTCAAGGTCGTCACCAAGCGCGCGCCGACGCCCCAGGAACTCGAAGACATGAAGTTCGCCTTCAAGGTGGCCAAGCACGTGAAGTCGAATGCGATCGTTTATGCCAAGGACGGCCAGACGGCCGGCATCGGCGCCGGCCAGATGAGCCGTGTCGATTCCGCTCGCATCGCCGCGATCAAGGCTGAAGAAGCCGCAAAGGCGCTGGGCCTTGCAACGCCGCTCACCAAGGGTTCGGCTGTTGCCTCCGAAGCCTTCCTGCCGTTTGCCGACGGCCTGCTCTCGGCGATCGCCGCGGGTGCTACGGCCGTCATCCAGCCGGGCGGCTCCATGCGTGACGAAGAGGTGATTGCGGCTGCGAACGAGCATGGCGTCGCCATGGTCTTCACCGGCATGCGCCACTTCCGCCACTAAGATCGTCGGGGCGGGCGCTGGGCGTCTGTCCGGAATTGGCCGCTAAGGCCCAACAGTCAGAAGCCGTCGCTTCCCCAGGATGCGGCGGCTTTTTTGCGACCGTCATCGGCCGGATAGGGCGTGCGCAGAAGGATCAGCAGGCCGATCACCAGAAAAGCAATCAGCGCCATCATGCCGATCCGTGCCGAGCCGGTGGCAAGCGTGATCGTGGCAACGGATGCGGGGGCGAGGAACGAGGTGGCCCGGCCGGACAGCGCATAGAGGCCGAAGTAGCGACCGGCCTCGTCGAGGCTGACGCTGCGGGCGAGGTAGGAGCGCGACGAGGCCTGAACGGGGCCGAAGGCGACACCGACGAGCAGGCCGTAGAGAATGTAGGCCTTTTCGGCGGCCGTGCCGAACAGGCCGCCGGTATCTTCCATCGACAGCGGCAGCAGCCCGAACAGCGTGAAGCCGGGGCCCGTCGAGACGATGCCGATCGTGGCAATCGTCAGGCAGATGAGGCTGGCGGTGACGATCACCTTGGAGCCAAGGTGCGCATCCAGCCAGCTGGCGCAGAGGCAGCCGCCGATCGCGACGATGTTGAGAATGATGCCGTAGACGCCGAGCTCCAGGGTCTGCCAGGCGAACATCGCGGCCGCGAAGGTGCCGCCGAGTGCCAGAAGACCATTGACGCCGTCCTGGAAGATCATGCGCGCGATCAGGAAGCGCAGGATCCCACGCCTTTCCCGAAGCTCGACGAGGGTGCCCTTGAGCTCCCTGAGGCCAGTGACGGTTGCCTTGCCGAGCGACATCGCCGCCTTGGTGGCATCCGGCGTGAACAGGAACATCGGCAGGATAAAGACGAGGTACCAGACGGCGGAGATCGGGCCGGTAATGCGTGCATCCTCCCCCTTCGCCGGATCCAGGCCGAACAGAGGGTCGATGCCAAGTGCCGTCTTGCCGGTCTCAGGACTTCCGGCAAGCAAGGCCACGACGGCGACCAGCACGATCATGCCGCCGAGATAGCCGAGCCCCCAGGCGATGTTGGAAATGCGCCCCACGTCCTTCTCCGGCACCAGACGGGGCATCATCGAATCGTTAAAGACGATCGAGAACTCGGCCGCGACCGTCGCGAGGATCATGAAGATCGCCGGATAGAGGATCGGCGAGCCGGGGGCTGCGAACCAGAGCATAGCCAGCGATGCGATCTTGATGACGGCGAAGAAGGCGATCCAGGGTTTGCGCGGACCGGTGGCATCGGCGATCGAGCCGAGCACCGGCGAAAGAACCGCGATGATGATGCCCGAAACCGTGAGCGTGTAGCCCCACATCGCCTGGCCGACCGCATGGTCCTCCGTCAGCCGCGATACGAAATAGGGGCCGAAGATGAAGGTGGTGATGACGGTGAAGAAGGGCTGCGCGGCCCAGTCGAACAGCATCCAGCCGCCGATGCCCGCACGGGACGTGCGTGGCTGGTCTTCAGTCCCCCCGGCCGAAATCTGCAAAGTCCCCTCCCGAAACGACTGCGCCACGCGTCCCCTCGAACGCGCGGCGCAGCCTATCTTCAATTGAACCGATTCCAAAAGGTCTGGAACCGGACGCGGGCGAAAAAACTGCCCGCATCCTCTTTTGCACCGTTACTTGGCCCTTCCGCGTGCCAGGTCGTTGAGGAGACCTGCAGCGACGGTGATCTTGGCAAGCGTCGTTTCACCCTTCTCGGTCAGAAGGCGCAGCTGGCCAGTCGCCTGGGCGACACGGACGCGCTCGCTTTCTTCCCAGGCCGCAACCGGGTTGCGCTCCTTCTTCTGTTCGCGCAGGGCTGCCGCGGTGATATCCCGGCGTGCAGCGGCGATATCGGATACGGCGCGTGACAGAGCCATGGCCTCGAACTGCTCGGTTGCCGGAACGCGATCGGATGCCGCCAGCAGGCGGTTGATGCGAAGCGTGTCGGTGACGGCGAAATAACCTTGCGCCGTGCGGCTCAGCGTCTCGCCGGTTTCTGCGGCAATCTGCATGATCTCGGGCACCAGCGTCATCAGCGCCAGTTCCGAGATTTCCTCGGCGAGCTTGGCGGGAACGCCACCCTCGACGAAGGCTGCCGTCTTCAACCGGGCTTCTTCGGCGCTCTCGCCGGACACTGCAGTGCGCATGGTCGCACGCAGCTTCTGCAGGCCGTCGCCGAGGCGCGATACGGCCTCGGAGACCGAGCCGGTCGCCGCATGGGTGCGCAGCGCCCGCTCGGTGACCAGCGTGAAGATGCGGCCGACTTCCTGGTAGAGGATGTTCTGCAGGCCGCCCCCGATCTTGTTGTCGAGCGCGTCGATCTCGTCATAGATCCGCGGCAGGTCGAAGCCGTCGAGCGCCAGCACCGCCGCCTTGACGACGTCGGCCGAGAGGAAGCCGGTGGCGTCCGTCAGGGTCGAGACAAAGGCCGGACCACCGCGGTTGATGACCTCGTTGGCGAGGATCGTCGCGATGATTTCGCGGCGCAGGCGGTGACCGTGGATATCGCCGGCATAGGCCTTGCGCATCTTGCCCGGGAAGTAACGCTCGAGCGTCGCCGTGAAGTACGGATCGTCGGGCAGCTCGCTCGCAATCAGCTCATCGAAGAGAACGAGCTTGGAGTAGGAGAGCAGCACGCCGATCTCCGGGCGGGTCAATGGCTTGCCCGCCTGGTAACGCTCGGTCATGGCCTGGTCGGTCGGCAGCGTCTCGACCTTGCGGTTGAGATGGCCGTCGGCCTCCAGCCGGGTCATGAGCCGGCCGAGCGTCGTGCGGTTGCCGAGCCCTTGCATGGCGGTCAGAGAGATCGCCAGCGACTGCTCGTAGTTGTTGCGCAGCACCAGGTGGCCCACTTCCTCGGTCATCGAGGCGAGCAGCGTGTTGCGCTTCGGACGGGTCAGGCGACCATCGCGCATGGCGGAAGCCAGCGCGATCTTGATGTTGACCTCGACGTCGGACGAGTTGACGCCCGCCGAGTTGTCGATGGCATCCGAGTTGCAGCGGCCGCCATTGAGGCCGAAGCCGATGCGGCCCTTCTGGGTGACGCCGAGGTTGGCGCCCTCGCCGATGACGCGGGCGCGGACCTCTTCGGCTGCCACGCGAATGGCGTCGTTGGCGCGATCGCCAACTTCGGCGTCCGTTTCGTTGCTGCCGCGCACATAGGTGCCGATACCGCCGAACCAGAGCAGGTCGACCTGGCTCTTCAGGATCGCGTTCATGATCTCGAAGGGCGTTGCCTTCTGCTTGTCGAGGCCGATGGCAGCCATCGCCTCAGGCGTCAACGTCACCGACTTCTCGGCACGCGAGATGATCATCGCGCCGTTCGAAAGCGTCTTGCGGTCATAGTCCTGCCAGCTCGAACGCGGCAGGTCGAACATGCGCTTGCGCTCGGCAAAGGACCCATCGATATCCGGATTCGGATCGATGAAGATATCGCGATGATCGAAGGCTGCGATGAGGCGGATCTTCTCGGACAGAAGCATGCCGTTGCCGAAGACGTCGCCCGACATGTCGCCAACGCCAGCAACGGTGAAGGGCGTCGTCTGGATGTCGGTGTCCATCTCACGGAAGTGCCGCTTGACGGTCTCCCAGGCGCCGCGGGCGGTGATGCCCATCTTCTTGTGGTCGTAGCCGGCGGAACCGCCCGATGCGAAGGCGTCGTCGAGCCAGAAGCCCGCTTCCTGTGCAAGGCCGTTGGCCGTGTCGGAGAAGGTCGCGGTGCCCTTGTCGGCAGCAACGACGAAGTAAGGGTCGTCGCCGTCATGGCGCTGCGTGTCGGCCGGCGGGACAACATCCTGGCCGACGATGTTGTCGGTGACCGACAGCAGCGTGCGGATGAAGGTCTTGTAAGCTTCGGTGCCGGCCTTGAAGATTTCGTCGCGGGTGCCGCCCACCGGAAGCAGCTTCGGATAGAAGCCGCCCTTGGCGCCGACGGGCACGATAACGGCGTTCTTGACCTGCTGCGCCTTCACCAGACCGAGCACTTCCGTGCGGTAGTCCTGGGCGCGGTCCGACCAGCGCAGGCCGCCGCGGGCGACCTTGCCGAAGCGCAGGTGCACGCCTTCGACCTCGGTGCCGTAGACGAAGATTTCGCGGAACGGATGCGGTTCCGGCAGACCGTCGAGCTGCTTCGGGTCCAGCTTGAAGGCGAGGACTGCGCGCGGTTTTCCGTCGGCGTCATGCTGGAAGTAGTTGGTCCGAAGGGTCGCTTCGATCGCGTTGACGTAGCGTCGCAGAATCCGGTCCTCGTCGAGGCTCGGAACGGCCGAGAGCGCGTCCTCGATCGCCGACAGCAGCGCGTTGCACTTCTTGGCGCGCGGCTTTTCCTCGAGCTTCGGATCCATGCGGGTCACGAACAGCTTGAAGATATCGGCGGCAATCGCCGGATACTTGTTCAGCGTGTCGGCGATATAGCCCTGAGAGTAGGTGATGCCGGCCTGTCGCAGATAGCGGGCATAGGCGCGCAGCACCGTCACTTCGCGGGCGTTGAGGCCCGCAAGTAGGATCAGCCGGTTGAAGTTGTCGTCCTCGATCGCGCCGTTCCAGGCGGCCAGGAACGCCTCTTCCAACGCCGGGCCGGATTTTTCGAGGTTCAGCGCAAGGCCATCGCGATGGATCAGCTCCATGTCGTGCAGCACGACCTTGCGCTTCTCTTCGCCATGGGCATTGACGCCGATGTCGTAGGTCTGTTCGCTGATGACCCGGAAGCCGAGGTTTTCAAGCAAAGGTACGCGGCGCGACAGCGACACGGGTTCGCTGGCGTGGAAGATCTTGAGCTCGGCGGTGTCCGGCCGCGAGACGGCGCGCGGATAGTGGTAGAACTCGATGCGGATCGGATCCGGGCCCTTGCAGGCGGCGATGTCGGCCAGATCGGCATAGGCTTCCGCCGGCGTGAAGAACGACTGGTAGGCATTGTCGACATCGAGCTCGATGCCGTCCTTGCGGGCAAGCAGGTCGAACCGGTCGATCCAGCGGGTGACGATGCCGCGAACGGCTTCTTCGAGCTTGGCCTGCGGAATGCGCGGCGTCTTGCCGGCGGAGCGGCCGATGATGAAGTGGACGCGGGCAAGGCCCCCTTCCGGGAAGGCCGGGTAGTAGGCGGAGACGCGGCCGTCATAGACCGTCTTCAGGTAGTCGCCGATCTTTTCGCGCACATCCGAATCGTACTGTTCACGCGGCACGAAGACGATGACCGAGACGAAGCGGTCGAAATGGTCGATGCGTGGCAGCACGCGGATGCGCGGCCGGTCGCCGAGCTCGTTGATCTGTTCGCAGAAGGCGGCAAGCAGGCCGACATCGATCTGGAAGAGATCGTCGCGCGGATAGGATTCGAGCGTGTTGTCGAGCATCTTGCCGGAATGGCTCTGCGGATCGTAGCCGAAGTGATCGACGATCTTTTCGATCTTGTGGCGCAGCAGCGGGATCTCGGCCGCCTGGCGGGTATACGCCGAGGAGGTGAAGAGGCCAACGATGCGCAGTTCTCCGGCGACATTGCCGTCGGCGTCGAAGCGCTTGACACCGATATAATCCATATAGGCGCGGCGATGGACGACCGATTTGACGTTGGCCTTGGTGACGATCAGGAAATCCGGGCTTTCGAGGAAGGCGAGAATTTCAGGTGTAGTCAGCACCGCGTCCTTGCCCTGGCGCAGCACGCGCACATCGGGATTGGAGAGCATGCCGAGGCCCCTGCCCTTGCCGCGCTCGACCATCGCCTTTCCGCCCTTGCCGGAATAGGTGTATTCGCGCATGCCGAGGAAGGTGAAGTTGTTGTCACGCAGCCAGCGGAGGAAGGCGAGCGCCTCGTCGCGGTCGCTCTTCTTGCGCGAGGCGTTATATTCCTCCAGCTCCTGCATCGCATGATCGAGCAGCGCGGTCATCGCTGGCCAGTCGTGCACAGCCTGGTGCACCTGCTCCAGCACGTCGCGAATGCGGTTGCTGAGCTGTTCGGCCTCGACCGGCGCGAGCTTCGTCAGATGGATCTGGATGTGGCTGACGCGGTGCGACGGATCGCTTTCCTCTTCGGGATCGAAGAGCTTTGCCGGCTTGCCCGGTTCCTTGACCAGGATGGGGTGGATCGCGAGGTGAATGTCACGGTGGGTGCTGGTGATTTCCCCCATGACCGAATCATAGAGGAACGGCATGTTGCGTTCGGTGACCGCGATGATCGACACCTCGGTGCCGCCAGGTGCTACACCGGCGACGGTTTCGACGGAAACCTGCGGCTTGCCGCCATCCCAGCGGGCGAGTTCCTGATAGGCATGGGCGGCCGTCAGCGCCAGCATGTCCGCCGAATAGAGATCGAGGTCATCGTTGCTGGCCCCACCGAAGAGGATCTCCGGCGCCAGCGCCTCGACGCCCAGTTTGATGGCGGCCGCCTTCGCTGCGTCGATGTGTCTGTCCCGCTTCGGATTGTATTTCACGCCCATGAAGTCTCTCCCATTCATGATAGGCCAAACCCTATCAGAACCATGGCTAATGGCGACCGCTTTTTACGCTGATTTCGGCAAAATCGAGCCCAAAATCGGAGAATTTCACGTGAAAACAGCTTAAATCCATTTAAATCGAAGGTAATTTCGCGAAAATTGCTCGAAAATCGAAGAAAAAGCACGAAAACGCCAGAGGCTTCTCCGGAGCCTATCTGCCATCGGCTGTTGACAGGGGGGTGACAGTCGGGTGAACAGAGTTTCGAGATCGTAGGATTGGACTGGTCGATGCCCGAAATGCCTTCCCTGCCCGGCGCCGTCATCGTCATCTCGAGCCATGTCGTGCGCGGCAAGGTGGGCAACAGGGCCGTGGTCTTCGCGCTTGAAACTCTGGGGCATCCAGTCTGGGCCCTGCCGACCGTCATCCTCCCCTGGCATCCGGGCCACGGTCGCTCGACGCGGGTCACCATTTCCGATCAGGATTTCGGGTCGGTGATCGATGACCTCATGGCAGCACCCTGGGCCGGAGAGGTGCGTGCCGTGCTTTCGGGCTACCTCGGCTCGGCCGGACAGGCCGAAAGCGTGGCCCGGCTGGTGACGGCGCTGAAGGAGCGCAATCCCAAACTGATCTACGCCTGCGACCCCGTGATCGGCGATGCTGGCGGTCTCTATGTGCCGGAAACCACGGCGGTTGCCATTCGCGACCGGTTGCTGCCGCTTGCAAATCTCGCGACCCCGAACCGTTACGAGCTTGCCTGGCTTGCCGGGGCGACGTTGGAGACGAACACGGCGATCCTTGACGCAGCGCTCGGTCTCGGTCCGGCCCGCGTTTTGGTGACGTCTGCCGTGCCGATGATGAGCGGCGGGACCGGTAATCTCTTTCTCTCGGGCAACCACGCCCTGCTTGCCGAACATCGTTTGGTCGAAAACCCGCCGAATGGTACGGGCGACCTGTTGGCGGCGGTGTTTCTCGCCCGGATCCTTGAAGGACTGTCAGAGGAACGCGCCTTGCAGATGGCGACTGCGAGCGTATTTGAGATCATCGCGCGGAGCGTCAAGCGCGGCGCTGATGAATTGACCATCGAGCAGGACGCGTCGAGCCTATCGACGCCAATGGCGATGGTGCAGATGCGCCGACTGGTTCATCCGAATCAGATGCGGCGCAAGTGAAGAAGCTGTTCACGGACCGCCACCCCTATGGCATCGTGGATTGAATTTTAGATCGCGATCATTTTCATGACGGAGGCGCAGGTGGGCGAAAGCCGGCCATGCCGCCTTGAAGCACGAGCGGAGCAATCGATGGACAAGCAGCAGCAGCGTTTTCCGGACTATCTTCTGAACGGCTACCACAACTTCATGAACGGTCGCTTCAGCGAGCAGCAGAAACGCTACAAGGCGCTGGCGGAAACCGGTCAAAAGCCGAAGACGATGGTGATTGCCTGTTGCGACTCGCGTGCTGCGCCGGAAACGATCTTCGACAGCGGCCCGGGCGAACTCTTCGTCGTGCGCAACGTCGCCAATCTCATGCCGCCCTACGAGCCGGATGGTCACTACCACTCCACTTCGGCAGCCCTCGAGTTCGCCGTGCAGTCACTGCGCGTCAGCGACATCGTCGTCATGGGCCATGGCCGCTGCGGTGGTATCAAAGCGGCACTCGATCCCGATGCGGAGCCTCTGTCACCGGGCGATTTCATCGGTCGCTGGATGCATCTGCTGAGGCCTGCGGCTGAACAAATCCAGAGCAACGACGTGATGACGCAGGCGGAGCGCCAGCGTGCGCTCGAGCGGGTTTCGATCCGCAACTCGCTTGCCAATCTGCGCACTTTCCCGTGCGTCCAGATCCTCGAGGCCAAGGGCAAGCTCCACCTGCACGGCGCCTGGTTCGACATCTCGACCGGCGAACTTTGGGTGATGGACCCGGTGACGGGCGATTTTTCCCGCCCGGGAATGTAAGCGGTCAGCAAAAAGGCCCGGCTCTTTCGAACCGGGCCCTTTGTCTGGTTGGTTATGCGTTCCGAAGGACGAAAATCCTAGAGACCGTCGATCTCGGCGCCGATGATGGCGATCGCCTGCTGGTAGACGCTTGCGGCGTTCCAGCCCTGGATCGCAGCGAAGTTCGCCTGGCCCTGCTGATAGCCGGCGCCCGGCTGCCAGCCATGGCCGCGCAGGAAATTGGCGGTGGATGCCAGCGCGTCGGCCTTGGAGCGAACCATGTCGACATGGCCGTTGCCATCGCCATCGACGCCGTATTTCAGGACGTTGGCGGGCAGGAACTGGGTCTGGCCGATTTCGCCGTGGGCGGCGCCACGCGCATCCGGGCTCAGATCGCCGCGCTGCACGAGCTGCAGGGCAGCATAGAGCTGGTTGGTGAAGTAGTCCGAGCGACGGCAGTCATAGGCCAGCGTCGAAACGGCCGAGAGCGTGTGCTCCTTGCCCATGAAACCGCCGAAGCCGGTTTCCATGCCCCAGATGGCAATCAGCGGGCCAGCCGGCACGCCGTAGCGCCGCTCGATGCTGGTAAAGAGTGCGGCGTTCTGCTGCTTCATCTTCTTGCCGCGGGAAATGATCACCTGGCCGCCGCGCTTCTGCATGAACTGCTCGAGCGACAGCTTGAAGCTCTTCTGGCCGCGGTCGGCGCGGATCGTCGCCTTGTTGTAGGAGACGCCGGAGAGTGCACGGTCGAGCACCTGCGGGCTGATGCCGTTGCCGGAGGCCTGCTGCTTGAAGTTCTGCACCCAGGCCTCAAAGCCGCTTCCATCATTGCCGCATTGGGCGGCCGATGCCACCGCCGGAAAAACTGCAGTCGAAATCAGGGCGGCAAGCCCCACTGCTGCGCACTTCGCCCTGTGCATGAAATACCCCGTCATAGCCCGAATCTCGTTGCTCTTAAAAATGCCAGCCTTCGCCGGCCGTGTCACCTACCGCAAGCGGCAGGTAACTTTATCGTGGTTTCACGTGAATCCGGGAAGGATCGGCCCCTCGTGAAACAGGAAACCCGCCAGGCTCGAAAGAGCCTGGCGGGAGTGAGTGGTTCTAATGCCGTTTTCAGGCAGCGTGCTTGCGCGGCTTGATGAGGCCACGATTGACCAGCAGCTCGGCAATCTGGATCGCGTTCAGAGCGGCACCCTTGCGCAGGTTGTCGGAAACGACCCACAGGTTGAGGCCGTTCTCGACGGTTGCGTCTTCGCGGATGCGCGAGATGTAGGTCGCATCTTCGCCGGCGCACTCGTAAGGCGTGACGTAGCCGCCGTTCTCGTGCTTGTCGACGACGAGGCAACCCGGCGCTTCGCGCAGGATGTCGCGCGCTTCGTCAGCGGTGATCTCGTTTTCGAACTCGATGTTCACCGATTCGGAATGGCCGATGAAGACGGGAACGCGCACGGCGGTGCAGGTCACCTTGATCTTCGGGTCGAGCATCTTCTTGGTCTCGGCGAGAACCTTCCACTCTTCCTTCGTGTAGCCGTCTTCCATGAACACGTCGATGTGCGGAATGACGTTGAAGGCGATGCGCTTGGTGAACTTCTTCGATTCGATGGGGTCGGCGACGAACACCGCGCGGGTCTGGTTGAAGAGTTCGTCCATGCCGTCCTTGCCGGCGCCGGAAACCGACTGGTAGGTCGAGACGACGACGCGCTTGATCTTGGCGTGGTCGTGCAGCGGCTTCAGCGCGACGACGAGCTGGGCGGTCGAGCAATTCGGGTTGGCGATGATGTTCTTCTTGGTGAACTGCGCGATCGCGTCCGGGTTCACTTCCGGAACGATCAGCGGCACTTCGGCGTCGTAGCGCCAGGCCGAGGAGTTGTCGATGACGACGCAGCCCTGCTGGCCGATCTTCGGCGAATACTTCAGCGATACGGCGCCGCCAGCCGACATCAGGCAGATATCGGTGTCGGAGAAGTCGTAGTTTTCGAGGTTCTTGACCTTGAGGGTCTTGTCGCCGAAGGAAACTTCGGTGCCCTGGGAGCGGGCGGAAGCGAGGGCGACCACTTCATCCGCGGGAAAGCCGCGTTCGGAAAGGATGTTCAGCATCTCCCGGCCGACATTGCCGGTGGCGCCTGCGACTGCAATCTTGAAACCCATGATCTAAGCTCTCTTTTCTGTCTCTCCTCGTCGGGTGAGGGGGAAACCGCGCGACCTGCCGCGAGGGTTCCTGTCCCCGGCCAAACCGGGGAGAGAGCGGAGGGCCAGAGACGTCAGACGGTTTTCGTCGTCGTTTTGGCCGTTGTTTTGCAAGCGAACGAAAAATCGACATCCTGCCCCGCGGCAAGAGCCGGCAGGATCAAAGCAGCGATGGCTGGACCGATCGGTCGCATGGTGGTGATTTCCTCGTTCGTCGCTGCTCTTACGCGGTTTTGGGCAAGAGTCAAGACATTGCCGCGCGCCGGCACGCCCCCGCCCTGCCCGCGATCGATCGCCGCATTAGACGAAAGTCATAAGCCGAAAGCATCTCTGCCTGTGATGACACTTTTCTGACATCCTCATTTCAGGCGCACCACGTCCGGACGTTCGAGGGAGGAATGCTGGACCAGCCAATGGGCGCTCCTTTGGAGTGGAGGATTATCAAAATGGCAAATGTCGCGACAGCGGACGACGCAAAAACGCGTCCGATGACCGGCGAGGAGAAGAAGGTCATCTTCGCCTCGTCGCTCGGTACCGTCTTCGAATGGTACGATTTCTATCTCTACGGTTCGCTCGCCGTCTACATCGGCGCGACCTTCTTCAGTTCCTACCCGGAAACGACGCGTAACATCTTCGCGCTTCTGGCCTTTGCCGCGGGCTTCCTGGTTCGCCCGTTCGGCGCGCTCGTCTTCGGTCGCCTGGGTGACCTCGTTGGCCGCAAATATACCTTCCTCGTGACGATCCTGATCATGGGTCTGTCGACCTTCCTGGTCGGCATCCTGCCCGGCGCTGCCTCGATCGGCATTGCCGCGCCGATCCTGCTCATCGTGCTGCGCATGCTGCAGGGCCTGGCGCTCGGCGGCGAATATGGCGGTGCGGCAACCTACGTGGCCGAACACGCGCCGCATGGGCGTCGCGGCTACTTCACGTCCTGGATCCAGACCACGGCGACGCTCGGTCTGTTCCTGTCGCTGGTGGTGATCCTGCTCGTGCAGTTCGCGCTCGGCAAGGAAGCCTTCGCCGCCTGGGGCTGGCGCATTCCGTTCCTGCTGTCCTGCGTGCTTCTCGGCATTTCCGTCTGGATCCGTCTGAAGATGAACGAATCCCCGGCCTTCAAGAAGATGAAGGAAGAGGGCAAGGGCTCCAAGGCGCCGCTTCGGGAAGCCTTCGGCCAGTGGAAGAACGCCAAGATCGCGCTTCTGGCGCTGTTCGGTGCCGTCGTCGGACAAGCCGTGGTCTGGTACTCCGGTCAGTTCTACGCGCTGTTCTTCCTGACCGGCGTCCTGAAAGTAGACGGTCAGTCGGCCAACATCATGGTCGCCGCCTCGCTTTTGATTGGCACGGGCTTCTTCGTGCTCTTCGGTTGGCTCTCCGACAAGATCGGCCGCAAGCCGATCATCATGGCCGGTTTGCTGCTTGCGATGCTCACCTACTTCCCGCTGTTCAAGGCGCTGACCTGGGCCGGTAACCCTGCACTCGCTGAAGCCCAGGCAACCGTTCGCGCAACGGTGACCGCGGCTCCCGGCGACTGCAAATTCCAGTTCAACCCGACGGGCACGGCGAAGTTCACCACCTCGTGCGACATCGCAACTGCGTTCCTCACCAAGAACTCCGTTCCCTACGACGTCGTCACGACGGCAGCAGCGGGCACGGCCGCGACGGTCAAGGTCGGCGACACCACGATCAACAGCTACGACGCAGTCGCTGCTGGCGATGGTGCCAAGGCCGCAAACGCCGCCTTCGAAAAGCAGACCAACATGGCGCTCCACAATGCCGGCTACCCGCTGGTTCGTGGCGCGGCAAAGGTTCCGGACGCCAAGCTTGACGGTTTTGTCACCGCCAACCCGGAACTGTCGCTTGACGCAGCCGCTGTCCGCGGCGGCGAAAAGACCATGGTTCCGGCCGAAAAGCTCATCGCCGACAAGCTGCTGACCAAGGATGAAGTGGGCGCTGCCACCGAAATGGCCGTCTACACGATCGCCGGCGGCGGCACCTACGCGATGGTCGCGGATCCTGCCAACGTCAACTGGACGACAATCATCGCGGTGCTCACCGTGCTCGTCATCTACGTGACGATGGTCTACGGCCCGATCGCAGCCCTGCTGGTCGAACTTTTCCCGACCCGCATCCGCTACACCGGCATGTCGCTGCCCTACCACATCGGCAACGGCTGGTTCGGCGGTCTGCTTCCGGCAACGGCCTTCGCGATGAGTGCTGCCCAGGGCGATATCTACTACGGCCTCTGGTACCCGATCGTCTTTGCAGGGATCACGCTGGTCATCGGCCTCCTGTTCCTGCCGGAAACGAAGGATCGCGACATCCACGCGATGGATTAAGCCCGGCGCTCCCGGAGAGAACAAATCCCGGGAGCACCTCAAATCTTCCCCGAGCTATTATGGCTCTCCTGACTCCGGCGCGGTCTTCCGCGCCGGCTTTTTTATTGGGTCGGCTCGCTGCGTCCGGCAAGCGGCCAACCGCCCGGGCCGAGGCGAAACAGGCGACCGTATTTGGCGAAGACAAACGCCATCATCACCGATGTCCAAAGGCCGAGCAGCAGCCCGGCGGCGACGTCGCTTGGATAGTGTGCGCCAACGATGACGCGGGAAACACCGATCGTCAGCGCCAGGACCAGAAAGAGTGGCCTCAGTCTCGGCAGCAGCATGGCGAAGACGCCGAAAAACGCACCGGCCGCAGTCGAGTGCCCGGACGGAAAGCTCTCATAGAGATCACTGGCGGCGAACGGCGTCAGGCTGTAGGCGCCGAGCTCGGCAAAGAGTTCCGGTCGTGCCCGGCCGATCAGGAGCTTCAGCGTATGCACCAACGCGCTGGCGGTGCCGATCGTCAAAAGGAAATAGGCGGCGAGGTCGCGGGCAGTGCGCGCCTTGTTTTGAAGCGCCCCCTGGCTTGCCGCCCGGCGCAGCACGAAGGCCCCCGCAAGCAGGATACCGGAAAGATAGATCATCCAGCCAAAGGTACCGAAATCGGTGATCCTTTCATTGAAGGTGACGATGTTGTCCGGCAGGCCTTGCGCGCGCTGCGACAGGAAGGGATCGAGCGGGATGAGCGCGAACACGAGGATGGCTGTTGTCAGCACGATCCATCCGGTGGCCGCAAGTGGTCGGTTCATGGTTCTCCCATCCTGCCACCCAGTCGCGCGGCAATTGTCTGTTCCTGTCGGGGCACGATGCAGGGCGCTTCCCGCGCCAGACGGCCCCGGTCCGTCTTTTCCCGATGTGTCGGTTCTTTTGGCAAATTCAAGGCCGTGAAATGCAAAACACCTCCGGATGCGCTCCGGAGGTGTTGGTTTTCGTAGGCCTGTTGGCGTCAGCGTGACGCCGATCCGGGATCGGTTGTCGCTTACGCCGACAGCGCCTTGAACTCGGCAAGGATGGCTTCGCCCATTTCGACGGTTCCGACCTTCCGTGCGCCTTCGGCCATGATGTCGCCGGTGCGGATGCCCTGGTCGAGCACGGTGGCGATCGCCTTCTCCAGATTGTCGGCTTCCGTCACCAGGTTGAAGGAATAGCGCAGGCACATGGCGAAGGAGGCGATCATCGCGATCGGGTTGGCAATGCCCTGGCCGGCAATGTCGGGTGCCGAGCCATGCACCGGCTCATAGAGCGCCTTGCGCTTGCCGCTGACCGCATCCGGTGCGCCGAGCGAGGCCGACGGCAGCATGCCGAGCGAACCGGTGAGCATGGCGGCCACGTCCGACAGCATGTCGCCGAACAGGTTGTCGGTGACGATGACGTCGAACTGCTTGGGCTGGCGCACCAGCTGCATGCCGCCGGCGTCCGCCAGCATGTGCTCGAGCTGGACGTCGGAATACTTCGCCTTGTGCGTCTCGGTCACCACCTGGTTCCACAGCACGCCCGACTTCATGACGTTGCGCTTTTCCATCGAGCAGACGCGGTTGTTGCGGGTGCGGGCCAGCTCGAAGGCGACGCCGGCGATGCGCTCGATCTCGTAGGTGTCATAGACCTGGGTGTCGATGCCACGCTTCTGGCCGTTGCCGAGATCGACGATCTCCTTCGGCTCGCCGAAATAGACGCCACCGGTCAATTCGCGCACGATCAGGATGTCTAGGCCTTCGACCAGTTCCGGTTTGAGCGACGAGGCGGCGGAAAGCGCCGGGTAGCAGATCGCCGGGCGCAGGTTGGCGAAGAGCTCGAGATCCTTGCGCAGGCGCAGCAGACCGGCTTCCGGGCGAACCTCGTAGGGCACCGCATCCCACTTCGGACCGCCGACGGCGCCGAACAGCACCGCATCGGCGGCAAGCGCCTTTGCCATGTCCTCTTCCGAGATCGCCTGACCGTGGGCGTCATAGGCCGAACCGCCAACCAGGCCCTCGTCCGTCACGAAGCCGGCACCAAGCTCGGCATTCATGTAGGCGATGATTTTGCGGACTTCCGCCATGGCTTCCGGGCCGATGCCGTCGCCGGGCAGAAGGAAGAGGTTGCGCACAGTCATGGATAGTCCTTCTCGCGGGGGAAAACTCGGCCGCGTTCTAGCGCAACTTCGTATCGAGGGAAATCGGCGAAACGAAAGATTTGTGCGCGCCCGCGAGCGGAACGTTCCCTACGGAACAGCTGATCGGTCGGGGCACTGCGATCATGGCCCAGAAGCCGCGTACCTGCCTGGCCGTCGATCCCTCGAGGAGAAAAACATGCGCAATTTTGTTCACGCCGTCGCCGCCCATATCCGCGCCACGACCAAGAACCTGACCTTTACTGGCCGGCCTTCCGGCAAGCGCTCACCCGCGTCGTCCTATAGTTGGCTTAGCTTTCCTCTTGACTGAAACGGTGCCTCCGGATCGAATGCGGGTAACACAACTGGGAACCCGCCATGTCCGAGACGCTGCTGATTGGAGCCTTTCTCGCCGCCCTCTCCTACGTCCTTATTCCCGGACCGGCGTTTCTGGCGCTGCTCGGCATCGGCGCCGGCCAGGGGCGCAAGGCAGGCGCCTTGTTCATGGGCGGACACCTTGCCGGTGACGTTATCTGGTCGACCCTGGCGCTGGTCGCAATCGTCGGCGCGCGCTCCGTCGGCACGACGATTTTCGATATCCTCGGTCTCTTCTGCGGCGCCTATCTCGGCTGGATCGGCTGGACGGCATTGCGCGCACGCCCCGCCGGCGAGAACCGCGCGTTCGTGACAGTCGAGCGTCCTTTGAGGCGCGGACTGATTTTCGGACTCACCAATCCCAAGGGCTATCCGGTAGCGCTCGCAACCTTCACGGCGCTGCTTGCCAGCTCGGCCAACGCGCTCGAGTTCGATGCGCTGCCGGCGCTGCTCGGCGTCTCGCTGATCGGATTTCTCGTGGCCGATCTGATCCTGATCGTCATCATCGGCACCTCCGTCGTGCGGCGTTTCTACCGACGCCACGAACTCGCGATCGTCCGGCTCTCCGGTCTCCTGTTCATCGGCTTTGCCGTTCAGGCGGTCTGGCACGCTGCCCCCGGGCTTCTCGGTTTGCGCAGGCCTTGACGGCAAGCCCCCTCACGACCACCTCCATTGCCTCCGCGTCCTGATGTCATAGATCAGCGACGCCCTCCCCGGCCCCGCGTCGGACCGCATGCGAAAGGATTTCTGATGACCACCAGCACCCCGCTCAATCCCGCGCTCACCGCATGGACCGGCCACGAAGGCCTGCCGCGTTTCGACCTGGTGAAGGACGAGGATTTTGCTCCGGCGTTCGACGCGGCTTTCAGGGAACATGAGGCGGAGATCGACGCGATTGCCGAAAACCCGGCGGCGCCGACCTTCGAAAACACGATCATTGCGCTGGAGATCGCCGGTGACGGACTGTCGCGCGTATCCTCGATCTTCTGGAACAAGGCCGGCGCCGACACCAACGAGACGATCCAGGCGCTGGAGCGCGATATCGCGCCGAAGATGTCCCGGCACTATTCGAAAATCGGCATGAATGCGGCGCTGTTCAAGCGCATCGACACGCTGTGGGAAGGGCGCGCAGGGCTTGGCCTCGATCTTGAAGCGACGCGCGTACTCGAGCGCCACTGGAAGGGTTTCGTAAAATCCGGCGCCAAGCTCGCAAAGCCGGAGCAGGAGCGGCTGGCAGCGATCAACGAGAAACTCGCCGGTCTCGGCGCCAGGTTCGGGCAGAACGTGCTCGCCGATGAGAAGAGCTGGGTTCTGTTCCTGGAGAGCGAGGAACAGCTCGCCGGCCTGCCGGACTTCCTGCGCGACGCCATGGCGGCGGTCGCCGAAGACCGCGGCCAGAAAGGCAAGTATGCGGTCACCCTGTCGCGCTCGATCATCGAACCGTTCCTGACCTTCTCCGACAATCGCGAGCTTCGCGAGCAGGCCTTCCGCGCCTGGATCGCGCGCGGTGAAAATGGCGGCGACACCGACAATCGCGGGCTGATCGCCGAGATGCTGGCGCTGCGGGCCGAAAAGGCGAAGCTGCTCGGCTATGACAACTTCGCGTCGCTGAAGCTCGACGATACCATGGCGAAGACGCCCACTGCCGTGAACGGCCTGCTGATGCAAGTCTGGGAAAAGGCGGTTGCCCGCGCCCGCGAGGAAGAGGCCGAGCTTGCCCGGCTCGTTGCCGAAGAGGGCCGCAATCACGACGTCATGCCCTGGGACTGGCGCCATTACGCCGAGAAGCTCCGCGCCGAGAAGTTCAATTTCTCCGAAGGCGAACTCAAGCCTTACCTGCAGCTCGAAAAGATCATCGAGGCCTGCTTCGATGTCGCCAAGCGTCTGTTCGGCATTACCGCGACGGAGAAGAAGGGCATTGCCGCCTACCATCCCGACGTGCGCGTCTTCGAGGTCAAGGATGCATCCGGCAAGCTGGTGGCATTGTTCCTTGGCGACTACTTCGCCCGGTCTTCGAAGCGCTCCGGTGCGTGGATGAGTTCGTTCCAGTCGCAGCACAAGCTCAAGCTGAAGAATGGCGCCGAAGGCGAGCTGCCGATCATCTACAACGTCTGCAATTTCGCCAAGCCCGCCGAGGGCAAGCCCGCGCTGCTGTCGCTCGATGATGCCCGAACGCTCTTCCACGAGTTCGGGCACGCATTGCATGGCATGCTATCCAACGTCACCTACCCTTCGGTGTCCGGCACGGGTGTGTCGCGTGACTTCGTCGAGCTGCCGTCGCAGCTTTACGAACATTGGCTGACGGTGCCGGAGATCCTGAAGCGTTATGCGGTGCACTACCAGACCGGCGAGCCGATGCCGCAGGCGCTGCTCGACAAGGTGCTGGCGGCGCGAACCTTCAACTCGGGCTTCGCAACAGTCGAGTTCACGTCGTCCGCACTGGTCGATATGGCCTATCATACGGCCGCGGTGACGGCGGAACCGATGGCGCTCGAAGCCAAGAAGCTCGATGAGATCGGCATGCCGAAATCCATCGTCATGCGCCATCGCAGCCCGCACTTCCTGCACGTCTTCTCGGGCGACGGCTACTCGGCCGGCTACTATTCCTACATGTGGTCGGAAGTGCTCGACGCCGATGCCTTCGCCGCCTTCGAGGAAACCGGCAACGCCTTCGATCCGGCCATGGCCGCCCGCCTCAAGGACAACATCTATTCGGTCGGAGGCTCGATCGATCCGGAGGATGCCTACAAGGCCTTTCGCGGCAAACTGCCGAGCCCGGATGCGATGCTCGCGAAAAAGGGCCTGGCTGCCTGAGCCACGCCGATCTCCGATCACGCCATCCGGCGTGATCGGTTGTTCCAAAGTCCCCGCACTGTCTCGCAAGCAGCCTCGAAGTCGTCGTGATTGCGCAGACTGACAAGGGCGGCAGCCGCCGTCGTAATGATGGTGGTTTCCGCGCGCTCGTCGCGGGCAGCACCAGTCCAAACCGCCTGCCAGTATTCGCGGCTGCTCAAGCCGGTGCGCGGTTCGGCCGGCGGCGCGATTTTCGCGGGAATGATGACGTCGGAAGCTTCGCCGCCGACAAGGCGGAAAAGGGGCGTCTGGCGGTAGGGCGTGAACTCAGCGTGGTCGCGGGTATTGCCGAGGATCGTCAACTCTCTCGTGCCGAGCAGCATGGCGATGTCGCGGCTGAGCGTTCGGCTCGAGGGATTGGCGACTCCGAGCAGGCTTGTCCGTCCGCCCATCGGATTGCTGAGGTGAATGGCGGCGTTTAGCGGCATGCGCATCTCCATCAGCCGATAGAGCCCCAGCAAGCGATAGACCTGCGGCGCAAAGGCCGAGAGCGGCAGATAGGCGATGCCTGCCGACCGAAGCGCTGTCTTGGCGGCCGTGATCGACGTGCAGATCGGGATGCCGGCTGCGGAAGCGGCCACCTCCAGCTTGTGCCGATCCGTACCCTCTTCACCGTAACTTCCATGCAACACGACGCGATGCCCGGCATCGACGACAAGCCGTGCCGCATGCAGGAACCAGGGCGCAGTCTTCAATTTGGGCGAGAGGTAGCAGGGCCAATCGAGGTCGGCGATGCCGTTTCCCGGTTCAATTGCGCCGATATGGCGGCGCATGGCGCGCACGAAACCGGCCACCTCCACCGCCGTCGGTCCGCGATAATGCAGCACCGTCATCAGCGCACCGATCTGCACCGGGTCCGCTTCGCCGGCAAGGATGATCGCCAGCGCGTCCTCGGCCTCCTCTTTGCTCAAGGGGCGGCTGCGGCCGGCGCCGGTGCCGACAGTCGCGATGCAGCGAGCCAATCGTCGTTCAGGGGCGGCATCGTCCCCGATTTCGGCCAGCTTTGCGGCGAACTGTTCCGGTGCCGGCTCCCCCTCAAGCAGGCGGCTTGGCCGGGCCGCCAGCGGTGGTGCGTCGGTCAGTGCCTGCCCTCCCCAGCCGGCGTGACCTGTCTGTGTGGGTGCGGACGCAGAGCCAGCGGAGCGTGCGTCAAGCAGGGCTTCGGTCTCTGCGGCAAGAGCGCGCACGCGTAGCCGCAGAGACTCGGCAAGCGGGGTCGGGCGCAGGCCATGACCTGTGCGCAGGAACAGCGGATCGGCATAGTCCTCACGCAATTGACCGAGCAAGCGGCTCATTGCCGAGGGCTGCAGACCGACGCTTGAAGCGGCACGGCTGACGCTGTTTTCGCGTAGCAGTGCGTCCAGCGCCAGGAGCAGGCGCAGCTTGCTCAGATCGGTCTGACGTTCGTTGGAGGCCGACGCGCCTCCTGTCACGCTCGCCGTTGCTTTCGCCATGGTTCCGTCCCGCCTTTCTGTCTCATCCGGCATATTCGCGGGCGCTGTTTTGCGTCGTTTCGTATTTGGAACGGTTCCAAAACAGCGTCGTTGACCGTCTCCCTCGCCAATAACTAAGTGGAGTTCATTACTCAAGATATATGCGGGGCGAAGATGATGAAGCGGATGGGGCCTGAGACCGAAACCGAGGGGCAGCGGCAAGGGGCCCGTTGGAACCGGTGCGGCTCGGCCGGATGGTCACGTCGTTTCGTCTGCGCCTGCCTCGCCGGCACGGCGCTGACGGCGCCGACGGAAGCCTTGGCACAGAAGGCCAAGGAAAAGGAGAAGGCGACCGAACTCGAGCAGATTGTGGTGACGGCGACCGGGTTCGAGCAAAACGTCAAGGATGCGCCGGCGAGCATCACGGTGATCTCGGGCGAAGACCTGCAAAAGCGGTCGTTCCGCGATCTCACCGATGCGCTTCGCGACGCGCAAGGGGTTGCGGTGACAGGTGTCGCCAACGAGCGCGACATCTTCATCCGCGGCCTGCCGGGTTCCTACACGCTGATTCTTGTCGACGGAAAGCGCCAGAGCACGCGTGACGCGCGCACCAATGGCAACTCCGGTTTCGAGCAGAGCTTCATTCCGCCGGCCGCCGCCATCGAGCGTATCGAGATAGTCCGTGGGCCGATGTCGTCGCTCTACGGTTCTGATGCCATGGGTGGGGTCATCAACATCATCACCCGCAAGGTCGCCGACAGCTGGACCGGCTCGTTCACCACCGACGGCACGATGCAGCAGCACAAGCAGTTCGGCAATTCGGGCCAAATGTCGTTCTACACCAGCGGGCCGATCCTGAAAGACACGCTCGGCGTACAGATCTGGGGCCGCGGCCTGAAGCGCAGTGAGGACAGGTTCCTTTCCGGCATCACCGGTTCGAAGGAACACGATCTGACGGCGCGGCTTTCCTATACGCCGAACGAGGATCATGACTTCTTCCTCGAAGGCGGGACCGCACGGCTTCGCCGCGATGCCAATGTCGGCAAGACGATCGAGCCCGGACCGCGCGCGGTCAGCACCTACAACGACAACGACCGCGATCACTGGTCGTTCTCCCATACGGGGCGCTGGGGACCGACGACGTCTGACTTCTCCATCCTGCAGGAATGGGCGGAGCGCCGGACCTACAACTACAGCCAGGCAGACGGTCGCTTCGTCAAGCAGCCGCGCGCGCCCGAGGTGCGCAACACCGTCATCGACGGCAAGTTCACCACCCCCTTCGATCTCGGCGGCAGCCACACGCTGGTGACTGGCGGGCAATATTTCGAGGCGCGGCTTTCCGACCAGAACCCGGGTCGACGCACGGGCTTGAACGAGACCTTCTCGGCGACGCAATGGGCGCTGTTTGCCGAAGACGAATGGCGCATGGTCGATGACTTCGCGCTGACTACGGGCCTGCGTCTCGATCATCATGAGGAATATGGCTACCACTTGAGCCCGCGCATCTACGGCGTCTGGAACGCGACCGACATGCTGACGGTAAAGGGCGGCATTTCCACCGGCTTCCGTGCGCCCGATATCCGCAGCATCGCGCCGGGTTATGCCTATACGACCGGCGGTGGCGGTTGCTCCTATGGTCCGACCGGCACCTGCGGCGTGATCATCGCCGACCCGAACCTGAAGGCCGAATCGAGCACGAGCTATGAAATCGGCGCGGTTTGGGACAATGGCGACGTCATTCTCGGCGGTACCTATTTCTATACGGATTTCCGGGACAAGATCTCCAACTCGATGGTGCTGGATTCGGCCGGCAATCCGGTGCGCTGGAGCGAGGACCCGAACTACCGCCTCTGGTACAACTACAATATCGACGACGCGATCATTCAGGGCGTCGAGCTGACCGCGACCTGGAATGCGACGCCGGATCTGACACTTCGCGCGAGCTACACCTACACGCAGTCCGAACAGAAGACCGGCACCTTTGCCGGCTTCCCGCTGGCGCGAACGCCGGAACACATGGCCAATCTCAGGGCTGATTGGTACACGCCGGTCGAAGGGCTAGAAGCTTGGGCTTCCGTCAACTATCACGGCGAAGAGATCGCCGCCGGCCCGCGCATCGGCACCAACGGCAAGCCGGTGACGATCAACGGCCAGCAGGGCCGCAAGTACGACGCCTATACGACGGTCGATATCGGCACGAAATATGATGTCGGCGAGGGCCTGACGCTGAACGCCGCGGTCTACAATCTCTTCGACAAGGAAGTCGAGCAGACCGATTTCAACACGGTCATGGAAGGCCGCCGCTTCTGGATGAGCCTAACGGCAACATTCTGATCATCCGGCCGGCCCCTGCCCGGCTCCCGATCGAAAACAGACGGCGCCCGGAAGGCGCCGTCTGTCATTTCTCAAGCGCCGCTCTTTCTCAGGCGCTTTGGTCCACGCCGAGGGTCGATAGCAGGCTTTTCATTCTCTGGAGCGCCAGTTCCGGCCGGTCGAGCACATTGGCGCGGTCGGCGAGGCGGAAGATATCGGCGTAGTGCAGCACCCCGCGGGCGGACTGCATGCCGGCGGGCATGGTGAAGTGGCGCTGGTGGCCGTTCAGCCAGACGAGGAGAACGACGCCGGCCTTGTAATACTGTGTCGGCGCCTCGAAGATCTTGCGGGACAGGGGCACGGTCGGCTCGATCACGCCGCGGAAGGTGGCGAGATCGTCCTTCGCCAGCGCCGCGAGTGCCTTGGAGGCGGAGGGCGCCACCGCATCGAAGATGCCGAGCAGCGCGTGGCTGTACTTCGTGCCGTCGCCCTCGATCAGCTCGGCATAGTTGAAGTCGTCGCCGGTAAAGCAGAGCACGCCTTCGGGCAGGCGATTGCGCAGTGCCACTTCCTTGGCGTTGTCGAGCAGCGAAATCTTGATGCCTTCGACCTTGTCGCGGTTGGCTTCGATGATCGAGAGCACCGTATCGAGCGCCTGGTCGAAATTCTCCGAACCCCAATAGCCCCGAAGTTGCGGATCGAACATGTCGCCGAGCCAATGCAACACCACCTTGTGCCTGGTCTGGCCGAGGATGCGGCCATAGACGAGGCGATAGTCGTCGGCCGATCGCGCGACGCGGGCGAGCGCCCGGCTTGCCATCATGATCGCCCTGCCCCCCTCGCCTTCGACGAAGCCGACCTGTTCCTCATAGGCGGCAATCACATCGTCAAGCGAGCGTGCATCGGTGGGCGCAAGATGGTCGGTGCCGGCGCCACAGGCAAGATCGGCGCCCGCTACCTGCCGCGCATCGCTGAGCGATCGGCGGATCAGCTCCTGCGCGCCCGGCCAGGCAAGGCCCATGCCGCGTTGGGCGGTGTCCATCGCCTCGGCGATTTTGAAACCCAGGCTCCAGAGGTGATGGCGAAACGCCATCGTCACGTCCCAGTCGATCGCCGGGTTGCCCCAGGGATCGAGATCCTTGAGCGGATCCGAGACCACATGGGCGGCCGCATAGGCGATGCGGTTGAAGGTCGGCGGCGTGTTGGGCCGTTCGATCGGCGTTCCGGTCAGGCGATACTGTTCAAGCGAGCCGTCTTGGCGCGGCAGCGTCAGGCTTGTCATTGGGGTTGGTCTCCTCCGCGGACGTTTGTCCTGGAATACTTTGGATCGTTCCAAATGGCAAGCGGCAATGTTTTTCAGGCGAGGCGATCCTCCTCCAGGCGATTGCGGATCTCCAATAATATCATTGAAATTCAATTAAATAATCCGTCAAACCGCAGATCGCGACGCTTCTCAAGGTGCCTTTTGTCTAGACCGAGCGCGGCTGGACGGGAAAAAAGTGATCAACCAACTCTTGACGAAATTGGAACGTTCCAATTATGAAAGAAGACAGCAGGCAGAAGAATTCGGGAGGATGCTGTGGTCAAGGAGAGGGTAACGGTCATCGATATTGCGCACGCTGCCGGCGTGTCGAAGTCGACCGTGTCGCTCGTTCTTCAGGGCAGCTCGCTCGTCAATGAGGCGACGCGCGCCAAGGTGAATGCCGCCATCCGCGATCTCGGCTATGTCTATAATCGCGGCGCTGCCAATCTTCGGCAATCGAAGTCCAAGATCATCGGCATCGTCGTCAACGATCTCACCAACAGCTTCTTTGCGGAACTCGCCGTCGGCGTCGATGCGGTCGTGCAATCGGCAGGCTTCGTGCAGTTTCTTGCCAATACCGGCGAAAAGATCGAGCGCCAGCGCGAAGTGGTCGCGTCGATGCGCGAGCATGGCGTTTCCGGCCTGATCATCTCGCCGGCGCGTGGCACCGAAGCGGCCGATCTTGCGCCTTTGGTCGAGAGCGGCATTCCCGTCGTGCTCGTCGTCCGCGACATTGCCGGTGCAAATGTCTCTTCGCTGATCTCCGACAACCACGCTGGTGCCGTGGCCGCGGTGCGTCATCTGATCGAACGTGGTCACCAGCGCATCGCCTTCCTCGGCGGCTTTTCCGACACCGCCGTCTTCGAGGCGCGCATGCGCGGCTACCGCGATGCGCTCGTCGAGGCCGGCATGCCGGTTTCGGAATCGCTGATCATCGGTTCGGCGCCGTCGCGTGCCGGCGGGGTGACGGCGGTGGAGCAGGCGATGATGCTCGCCGATCGGCCAACGGCCGCACTCTGCTTCAATGATGCGGTCGCTTTCGGCGTCTGCGATGGCCTGAGGGCCCGGCGGCTTGAGCCGGGTGCCGATTTTGCCGTTATCGGTTTCGACGACGTGATCGAGGCGAAGACAGCAGTTCCAGCGCTGACGACGGTGTCTGTCGATCCGCAAGGCATGGGCCAACGGGCGGCCGAACTGCTGTTGAAGCAGATCAAGGCCGGCAAGGCGGAGCCGGAAGCGATCGTCGGTTCGGTTCGTCTCGTCGTTCGCCAGAGCTGCGGCGCAGCAGTCGAGAGAAAAAGGGAGGCACTGGCATGACACGGTGGGGTCTGATCGGCGCAAGCACGATTGCGCGCGAATGGGTGATCGGCGCAATCCGCGCCGCCGGAGGCGAGGTCGTCTCCGTCATGAGCACGAGCGCGGAGCGCGGCGCGGCTTACGCCGAGGAGAACGGCATCGCCAAGTCGGTGACCACTGTTGCCGAACTCGTCGGCGATCCCGATGTCGACGCCGTCTATGTCTCCACCACCAACGAACTCCATCGCGAGCAGACGCTGGCGGCGATCGCTGCCGGCAAGCATGTGCTCTGCGAGAAGCCGCTGGCGATGACGCTGGAGGATGCGCGTGACATGGTGAGCGCAGCGCAGGAGGCGGGTGTCGTTCTTGCTACCAACCACCACCTGCGCAATGCCGCCAGCCACCGCGCAATGCGCGATGCGATCGCCGAGGGCAGGATCGGCCGGCCGATTGCAGCCCGCGTCTTCCACGCCGTCTATCTGCCGCCGCATCTCCAGGGCTGGCGACTGGAGAGGCCGGACGCCGGCGGCGGCGTCATTCTCGACATCACCGTGCATGACGCCGATACGCTGCGCTTCATCCTCAACGACGATCCGATCGAGGCCGTTGCCATCAGTCACAGTGCCGGCATGGGCAAGGAAGGCCTGGAGGATGGTGTCATGGGTGTCATCCACTTCCGCTCCGGCGTCATCGCTCAGTTCCACGATGCCTTCACCACCAAATACGCAGAGACCGGTCTTGAGGTGCATGGCACCGAAGGATCGCTGATCGGCCGCACCGTGATGACGCAGAAGCCGATAGGCACGGTGACGCTGCGCAACGCCGATGGCGAGAGCGAGCTCGCCCTCGACCACCGCAATCTCTACGAAACAGCGCTTTCCGCTTTCCATGCCGCTGCCCAAGGCAACGGCCGTCCATCTGCGACGGGCGAGGATGGCGTCTGGTCGCTGGCAACGGGCCTTGCCGTCGTCAAGGCGGCGGCCACCGGCCAGGCCGTGGCGATCGAAACGGGACTTTGAACTCATGTCGATGAAAAAGCACATCTCGCCGGCCGAAGCGGCTGCCCTGATCCCGGATGGCGCGGTGGTTTCGGTCTCCTCGTCCAGCGGCCTCGGCTGCCCGGATCTGATGCTCAGGGCGATCGGCGAGCGGTTCGAGACGACCGGCCACCCGCGCGACCTGACGACGCTGCATCCGATTGCCGCCGGCGACATGAGCGGCATCAAGGGCGTCGACTTTATCGCCAAGAAGGGTCTGCTGAAGAAGATCATCGGCGGCTCCTATCCCTCGGGTCCGTCGAGTGCGGAACCGCCGTTGATCTGGCAGATGATCGGCGCTGACGAGGTGGCGGCCTACAACGTGCCCTCCGGCATCCTGTTCGACATGCACCGCGAGGCCGCGGCCAAGCGCCCGGGCGTGATGACCAAGGTCGGCCTCGACACCTTCGTCGATCCGTCGCGCGAAGGCTGCGCCATGAATGCTTCGGCCGCGGCTGAGCCCATGGTTAAGAAGGTCTCGTTCGAAGGCGAGGACTGGCTCTATTTCAAGGCGATCGCGCCGCAAGTGGCGATCATCCGCGCGACGACGGCGGACGAGCGCGGCAATCTCACCTATGAGCACGAGGGCGCCTATCTCGGTGGTCTCGACCAGGCGCTCGCTGCCCGCAACAATGGCGGCATCGTCATTGCCCAGGTCAAGCGCATCACCAAGGAAGGCTCACTGAAACCCCACGACGTGCGCGTGCCGGGCGTGCTGGTGGATTATGTCATCGTCGATCCCGACCAGAAGCAGACGACCCAGACGCTCTACGATCCGGCGATTTCCGGCGAGATCTTCCGGCCGCTCGACAGTTTCCGGGTGCCGGAATTCAATATCCAGAAGGTCATTGCCCGCCGCGTGGCGCAGGAGCTTGAAGCCGGCAGCGCCGTCAATCTCGGCTTCGGCATTTCGGCCAATGTGCCGCGCATCCTGCTCGAAGAGGGGCTGCACGGTGCGGTCACCTGGGTGATCGAGCAGGGCGCTGTCGGCGGCGTGCCGCTGCTCGACTTCGCCTTCGGCTGCGCCTCCAATGCCGATGCCTTCATGCCCTCGCCCTATCAGTTCACTTATTTCCAGGGCGCCGGCTTCGATGCCTCGCTGCTCTCCTTCCTTGAGATCGATCGCAACGGCTCGGTCAACGTGTCGAAACTCTCTTTCCGCCCGCATGTGACGGCCGGCGCCGGCGGTTTCGTCGACATAACGGCACGGGCGAAGAAGATCGTCTTCTCCGGCATGTTCAATGCCGGCGCCAAGCTCGCGGTCGCCGACGGCAAACTGGTGATCGAAAAGGAAGGCAAGCTGAAGAAGCTGGTCAACGAGGTCGAACACGTCACCTTCTCAGGCCGTCGCGGCATCGAGCAGGGCCAGGACATCACCTATATCACCGAGCGCTGCGTGATGAAGCTGACGCCCGAGGGCGTGATGCTGACCGAGATCGCGCCGGGCGTCGACCTGCAGGCGCATATTCTCGACCAGTCGGAATTCCCACTGATCGTTTCCGACAGACTGAAGACCATGGATGCGGGTCTGTTCCAGGATGCGTTGCTTGGTCTTGAACTGCCGAAGAAGCCGGCGCGCCGGCTTCAGGGAGGCGACCGTGGCTGAAGGCCGTATCCGCATCGAGGTTGATGGACCGATCGCGATCATGACGATCGCCCGTCCGGAAAAGCTCAACGCTTTCGATATCGACATGCTGAAGGCGTTGGCATCGGCTTGCGACGAGATTGAAGCCGACCGCAATGTGCGTGTCGTCATCCTCACCGGCGAGGGCAAGGCATTTTCGGCCGGCGGTGACATCAAAGCCTGGGGCGGTATGGATGCGCCTGCCTTCGGGCATGACTGGGTACGGTTCGGTCATCGCGTGTTCGAGCGGCTGGCGACGCTGCGCATGCCCGTCATCGCCGCTCTTAACGGCCATGCGCTTGGCGGCGGGCTGGAACTGGCGGCGGCGGCCGATATCCGGCTGGCCGAAGCGCAGATCAAGATCGGCCTGCCGGAAACGAGCCTCGGCATGGTGCCCGGCTGGTCGGGCACGCAGCGCCTCGTCTCTCGCTTTGGCGCCCAGATCGTCAGGCGCATGGTGCTGGGCGGCGAGATGTTCACCGCCGAGGCTGCTCTGCGCGAAGGTCTGGTCGATGCCGTCGTCGAGACCGGCACGGTGCTTTCAGCTGCCCGCGATTACGCGGCGCGTGTCGCCAAGCGCGGGCCTGCGGCGCTTGAGATTTCGAAACTGATGCTCGCGTCGGCGAATGGCGAAGACAACGGATCCGCAGTCGAAGCGCTCGGCTCGATCCTTGTCGCCAAGACCGGCGACCTCAAGGAAGGTGTCGCCGCCTTCTCCGAAAAGCGTGAAGCCCAATTCAAGGGAGAATGGTAATGACCGTGCTCGTGAAACCCAAGCCGATCGAGGGCCAAAAGGTTCGCGCCTTCCAGATGCTGATCGACGGCAAATGGGTGGACAGCGCCGAGGGCCGTACGATCGAGCGCGTGGCGCCGGGCCACGGCGTCGTCGTCAGCCGCTATCAGGCGGGCACCAAGGCCGACGCCGAAAAAGCGATTGCTGCCGCACGCCGTGCCTTCGACGAGGGCACCTGGCCGCGCATGACCGCTTCGCAGCGCTCGCTGGTGCTTTTGCGCGCAGCCGATATCATTGCCGAGCGCGCCGATGAGCTTGCCTATCTCGATGCGATCGAATCCGGCAAGCCGATCAGCCAAGCCAAGGGCGAACTCGGCGGTGCCGCCGATATCTGGCGCTACGCCGCGGCTCTCGCCCGCGATCTGCATGGCGAAAGCTACAACACGCTCGGTGACGGTACACTTGGCGTCGTGCTGCGCGAGGCGATCGGTGTCGTCTCGATCATCACGCCCTGGAATTTCCCGTTCCTGATCGTCAGCCAGAAGCTGCCCTTTGCGCTGGCCGCTGGCTGCACCACTGTCGTCAAGCCGTCCGAGCTGACCTCGGCCTCGACGCTGCTGCTCGGTGAAATCCTCGAAGCCGCCGGCGTTCCCGCCGGCGTGGTCAACATCATCACCGGCACAGGGCCGGAGGTCGGCGCGCCAATGACGACGCATCCGGATGTCGACATGGTGTCCTTCACCGGCTCGACCGGCGTCGGCCGCCTGACCATGGCCAATGCTGCCCAGACGCTGAAGAAGGTCTCGCTGGAACTCGGCGGCAAGAACCCGCAGATCGTCTTCCCGGATGCCAATCTCGACGAGTTCATCGATGCCGCCGTCTTCGGCGCCTATTTCAATGCCGGCGAATGCTGCAATGCCGGCTCGCGATTGATCCTGCACCGTGACATCGCCGACGAGGTGACGCGCCGCATCGCCGAGCTCTCGGCCAAGGTGAAGGTCGGCGATCCGCTCAATCCGGAAACCCAGGTCGGCGCAATCATCACGCCGCAGCATCTGGAAAAGATCGCCAGCTATGTTTCTGCTGCTTCCAAGGATGGCGCTGCGGTTGCCCATGGCGGCGCCGCGCTCGATCTCGGCATGGGCCAGTTCATGGCGCCGACGATCCTTTCTTCCGTGCGCCCGGACATGGCGGTGGCGCGCGAAGAAGTGTTCGGCCCGGTTCTCTCGGTGCTGACCTTCGAGACGACGGAAGAGGCGATCGGCATCGCCAATGCGATCGACTATGGTCTTTCGGCCGGTGTGTGGAGCCGCGACTTCGACACCTGCCTGACGATCGGCCGCCGCGTGCGCGCCGGCACCATCTGGATGAACACCTTCATGGATGGCGCGTCGGAACTGCCCTTCGGCGGCTACCGCCAGTCCGGCCTCGGCCGCGAACTCGGCCGGCATTCGGTCGAGGATTACACCGAGACCAAGACGCTCAACATGCATATGGGGCCGCGTACCGGCTGGTGGATGCCGCGCTAAGGCTGAAACAGGGGAGGAGAGGACATGCGGACGATGGGGAGAACATTGGGGCAGGAGGCGGCGTCACGTGACGCCGCCTTGCGTGCCGTGTTCGCCCGCTCAGCCGGCCGCGCCGAAGCTCGATGGGATCTGCGGACAGAGCAGCAGCTGCAGCTTGCTGACGTCGCTTTCGCCGCCGATCTTCTGCAGGAGCACCCGGCCCATGTCCTCGCCGGTCGCCGTCAGGTCCTCGTAGATCGTCTCGACCTGCGGCTGGATGGCGCTCAGGAGATGCGAGGTCTGCTTGGCGACGATGTCGTATTCGCGTCCGAGCGTCAGCCCGCAATCGCTCATGCCGGTGATGGTTGCGAGCGCGCAGACTTCGCCGCCACACATGAAACTGTCCGGCGGATCGGGCTCGGCATAGCGCTGGCGCACGCGGTCGCGGATGGCGCCTGCCGGGCTGTCGAGATCGATGCCCGAGAGGATTTCATAGGCGCAGCCCGCCTCGCGCACGGCGGTCATGAAGCCGTGCTGAAGATGGCCGGCAAAGGTGAAATCGGCGGGACCGCTGATCAGTGCGGGCTTGCGCCTGCCCTTGGCGATCAGGCGCTTCGTCGCCTGGTACGAGAAGGTGAAGTTGTCGTAGTCGACATAGGGATGTGGGGTGGAAAGCTCCGTGCGCCCATGGGTGACGAAGGGAAAGCCGAGATCGGACAGCAATCGGACCCGGGGATCGAGCGGTTCCGTGCGCGAGAAGATCAGTCCATCGGCCATCGCGTTGCGGGTAATGTAGTTGACCGCCTCGACATTGGTCGAGTTCAGGAAGTTCGGCATGACGATCAGGTGGTAGGCCGTGCCCTGAAGTGCCTTGGCGATGCCACTCATGATCGAGGTGCCGTAGCCGAGGATTTCCTCGTGCGGGTCGAGCAGCACGCCGATGACATTGGTGCGGCCGGTCTTCAGGCGCTGGGCGGCGCGGTCGGGCGAATAGCCGATCTCGTCTGCGACCTCGCGCACTCGCTTGCGGGTATCGAGCGAGATCTGCGGAGCATCGGAAAGGGCACGCGAAACGGTGGTGACCGCAAGGCCGGTGATTTCCGCGATCGTGCGAAGGGTCGGCTTGCCGCGCTTGACGGCAGAACCAATGTCTTCGGCGTGGGCGGGCTTGGAGGGATCGGCCAATGCTAGTCTTTCTGAACGCGGGCGGGAGCGGTGTTTGTATCGTGGTGCGAGGGCATAGGCAATCGAATCATGAAAACGTTTTAAATCTCGCATTGCGGCATGGCTTGCTGCACCGCAATAGCTAATGTGAGCTATATAATTCAGTAAATTCAAACGGTTCCGAAGGTGCTAAAATACAAAATGGCGGAATGCTTGACTTGCTGAATTTATAACGTTTTAAATGGCCAGCCGCTGGCTGAAGCGGCGCGAATTCCGGGGTGGAGGAGGTTCCGCCTCGTTAACTTGCAAACGGGAGGAAAACGATGCGCAAGTTGATGACGACGACGGCCGTTGTGGCGCTGATGATGGCGGCCACCGCCGCGCGCGCAGCCGAAAATGTGGAAGTTCTGCACTGGTGGACATCCGGTGGCGAAGCCGCCGCACTCGACGTTCTGAAGAAGGACCTGGAAAGCAAGGGCATCACCTGGACCGACATGCCGGTTGCCGGCGGTGGCGGTACGGAAGCGATGACGGTTCTGCGCGCTCGCGTCACCGCGGGCAACGCTCCGACCGCCGTGCAGATGCTCGGCTTCGACATTCTCGACTGGGCCAAGGAAGGCGCACTCGGCAACCTCGACGAGACCGCTTCCAAGGAAGGCTGGGACAAGGTGATCCCGACCGCCCTGCAGCAATTCTCGAAGTATGACGGCCACTGGATCGCAGCGCCGGTCAACGTGCATTCGACCAACTGGGTCTGGATCAACAAGGCCGCCCTCGACAAGGCTGGCGGCAAGGAGCCGACCAACTGGGACGAACTGGTTGCCCTGCTCGACAACTTCAAGGCCCAGGGGATCACCCCGATCGCCCATGGCGGCCAGCCCTGGCAGGATGCGACGATCTTCGACGCCGTCGTGCTTTCGCTCGGCACCGACTTCTACAAGCAGGCTTTCATCGATCTCGACCCGGCCGCGCTCGGCGGCGACAAGATGAAGGAAGCCTTCGACCGCATGACGAAGCTGCGCTCCTATGTCGACGACAACTTCTCGGGCCGTGACTGGAACCTCGCTTCCGCCATGGTTATCGAGAACAAGGCCGGCCTGCAGTTCATGGGCGACTGGGCCAAGGGCGAATTCCTGAAGGCCAAGAAGGTGCCAGGCACCGATTTCGTCTGCATGCGCTTCCCGGGTACGCAAGGGTCCGTGACCTTCAACTCCGACCAGTTCGCGATGTTCAAGGTTGCCGACGACAAGGTTCCGGCCCAGCTCGCCATGGCTTCGGCGATCGAAAGCCCGACCTTCCAGTCGGCCTTCAACGTGGTCAAGGGCTCGGTCCCGGCCCGCACCGACGTTCCGGACACGGACTTCGACGCCTGCGGCAAGAAGGGCATCAAGGACCTGGCAGAAGCCAACACCAACGGCAAGCTCTTCGGCTCCATGGCCCATGGCCATGCCAACCCGGCTGCCGTCAAGAACGCGATCTACGACGTCGTGACGCGCGAGTTCAACGGCGAACTGACGTCCGAAGAGGCCGTCAAGGAACTGGTCTCGGCCGTCGAGGCCGCGAAGTAACGGGCTCGCTCCGGGGCGCACTCTAGGCGCCCCGGACACCCCATTCCGACATGCAGGCGCCGTCGAACCGCCGTGGCCAACAGGACGCGGGGAGGGGCGCTTTGATACCCAGAACCTCGCGCGGATGCCGATATCAGGGATTTCCCGACGGCCGCGCCAGAAGTGGTGAACGTTCATGGATAGCCGCAGTCGCCTGCAGGACCTGATACCGAAGCTGGTGCTTGCCCCGAGCTTCCTCATCGTCCTGATCTTTGTCTATGGCTTTATTGCCTATACCGGCTTTCTGTCGATGACGGACAGCAAGATGCTGCCGTCCTACAATTTCGTCGGGTTAAGCAATTATTCGAAGCTGTGGGCGCTGCCGCACTGGTGGCGGGCGGTGAGCAACCTGGCGATCTTCGCCGCGCTCTATATCGCCATCTGCTCCGTGCTCGGCCTTGGGCTGGCAATCCTGCTCGACCAGAAGATCCGGGCCGAAGGTTTCCTGCGGCCGATCTACCTCTACCCGATGGCACTCTCGTTCATCGTGACCGGAACGGCCTGGAAGTGGTTCCTCGATCCCGGCATCGGCCTTGAGAACACCATGCACCTCTGGGGCTGGGAGAGCTTCTCGTTCAACTGGATCAAGGACCGCAACTACGCGATCTACTGCGTCGTCATTGCCGCGGTCTGGCAGTCGACCGGCTTCATCATGGCGATGTTTCTGGCAGGCCTTCGCGGTGTCGACAACGAGATCATCAAGGCAGCGCAGATCGACGGCGCCAAGACCTCGACGATCTATCGCCGGATCATCATTCCTCTGATGCGGCCGGTGTTTCTCTCCGCCTTCGTGGTGCTCGCACATCTGGCGATCAAGGCCTACGACCTGATCATCGCACTGACGGGTGGAGGACCAGGCCAGGCGACCGAACTGCCGGCGACCTTCATGTATTCCTACACCTTCACCCGCAACCAGATGGGCATCGGCGCGTCCTCGGCGATCATCATGCTGGTGATGATCTTCTCGATCATCGTTCCCTATCTCTATTCCGAAATCCGGGGAGCACGACGCTGATGAGCGCTCCGAGCCCAGACAACATCATTTCGCACAACCGCCTCACCCGCGCGTTGATCTACACCGCGCTGATCCTCTTTGCGCTCTATTCGCTGTTGCCGCTCTACGTCATGCTGGTGAACTCGGTGAAGCCGCTCGACGAGATCCGCCAGGGCGGCATGCTCAACCTGCCGCAGACCTTTACGGTCGAGCCGTGGCTTCAGGCCTGGTCGACGGCGCAGATCGGCGTGCAGCCGACCGGCCTGAAACCCTTCTTCATCAACTCGATCCTGATGGTCGTGCCGGCCGTGGCGATCTCGACGATCATCGGCGCACTCAATGGCTATGTGCTGACGAAGTGGCGCTTCCCCGGTGCCAACATCTTCTTCGGCATGCTGCTGCTCTCATGCTTCATCCCGTTCCAGATCGTGCTGATCCCGATGGCACGCATCCTCGGCATCCTTGGGATAGCCGGTTCGATCTGGGGCCTGATCTTCGTCCATGTGATCTACGGCATCGGCTTCACGACGCTCTATTTCCGCAACTACTACGAGGCCTTCCCGACCGAACTGGTGCGCGCAGCGCAGATCGACGGCGCCAGCTTCTTCCAGATCTTCTGGCGCATCCTGTTGCCGTCCTCCGGTCCGATCATCGTCGTCTCGGTCATCTGGCAGTTCACCAACATCTGGAACGACTTCCTGTTCGGCGCGTCCTTCTCGGGACCCTATTCGACGCCGATGACGGTCGCGCTGAACAACCTCGTTTCGTCCTCGACAGGCGTCAAGGAATACAACGTCCACTTCGCGGGCGCGATCCTCGCCGCCCTGCCAACGCTCATCGTCTACATCGTGTCCGGCCGCTACTTCGTTCGCGGACTGATGTCGGGCGCCGTGAAAGGATAAGCTCATGTCTTTCTTGAAAATCAGCAACCTGCGCAAATCCTACGGCTCGCTCGAGATCCTGAAGGATATCAACCTGGAGATCGAAGAAGGCGGCTTCCTGGTGCTGGTCGGCCCCTCCGGCTGCGGCAAGTCCACGCTGCTCAACACGATCGCCGGGCTTGAGCCGATCACCTCAGGGGAGATCGCCATCAACGGCCGCTCGGTTGCCGATCTGCATCCCTCGAAGCGCGACATCGCCATGGTGTTCCAGTCCTACGCGCTCTACCCGAACATGACGGTCGCCGGAAACATTGCCTTCGGCATGGAAATCCGCGGCGTGCCGAAGGAGGAGCGCGAAAAGGCGATCAAGCAGGTCTCGGAAATGCTGCAGATCGGCCATCTGCTCGATCGCAAGCCGAGCCAGCTCTCGGGCGGTCAGCGTCAGCGCGTCGCCATGGGCCGGGCGCTGGTGCGCAACCCGCAGGTCTTCCTGTTCGACGAGCCGCTCTCCAACCTCGACGCAAAGCTGCGCGTCGACATGCGCACCGAAATCAAGCGGCTGCACAACCGCATGAAGACGACGATCGTCTACGTGACCCACGACCAGATCGAGGCGATGACGCTGGCGACCAAGATCGCGGTGCTGAAGGACGGCGTGCTGCAGCAGTTCGGGACGCCGGCCGAGATCTACAACAACCCGGCCAACATGTTCGTCGCCGACTTCATGGGCTCGCCGGCGATGAACCTGCTGACGGCGCGGATCGAAAAGAGCGGCTCCGACATTGCGGTCACGCTGACGCGTCCGAATGCCGAGCCGCTGAAGCTTGCGGTGCCTCAGGCCAACGGCGCACTGTCTGCCTATGCCGGCAAGGACGTCGTCTTCGGCATCCGTCCGGAAGCGCTGACCGATCCTGATGGCGCCGACCGCAATGCCAAGGTGGTCGCCGAGGGCGAGTGCCTGATCGAGGTGGTCGAGCCGGCCGGCTCCGATACCTTTGCGGTCACCCGTCTCGGCGGCAAGGAAATCGTTGCCCGGCTCAGGGCCGACGCCCGCATCGCGCCCGGGCAGACCTCGCGCCTTGCCTTCAATCTCGACAAGGCGGTGTTCTTCGATCCGCAGAGCCAGCAGCGGATCGCGTAACCAACGATGCAGGAGCAGCCGGACATCGTCATTATCGGGTCGGGGATCGGCGGCTCCACGCTTGCGGCGGGGCTTGCCGGCTCCGGTGCCCGCATCGCCATCCTCGAGCGCGGCGAGCGCCTGCCCGATACGCCGGAGGCGCGCAGCTACAGCTCGATCTTCGTCAAGGGCCACTTCCGCCCGAGGGAGATGTGGCGCGAACCCGACGGCACCGAGTTCAACCCCGGAAACTTCTACTTCGTCGGCGGCAATTCCAAGCTCTTCGGTGCGGTGCTCCTGCGCTACCGGGCCGAAGATTTCACCGAGATGCAGCATCTCGGCGGCGTTTCGCCGGCGTGGCCTTTTCCTTACGAGGAGCTGGAGCCCTGGTACGGCAAGGCCGAGCAGCTGTTCGAGGTGCGCGGCGAATTGGGCGACGACCCGACGGAGCCGTTCCACAGCTCGCCTTACACTTTCGGCCCGGTGCCGGACGAGCCGGCGATTGCGCGGGCCCGTGCAGAGCTGAAGGCGCAGGGGCTCAATCCGGCAACGCTGCCGCTCGGCGTCGACATCGACGCCTGGCTTGCCGGCGGGCGCACGCCCTGGGACGGGTTTCCGAACACCGGCAACGGCAAGATGGACGCTGAAACCGCATCGCTCGCTTCCGCACTGAAGGATCCCAATATCGAGCTCATCACCTCGGCGCATGTCGACACGCTGGAGGCGGGACCCGGCGGCCGGATCGAGGCGATCCACTACACCCACAGGGGCGAGAAGAAGAAGCTGTCGCCGAAGCTGGTAATCCTGTCGGCGGGCGCGATCAATTCGGCCGCCATCCTCTTGCGCTCCGGCGACGGCAAGGGGCTCGCCAACGCCTCCGACCAGGTCGGCCGCAACTTCATGAACCACAATTGCAGCGCCATGCTGGCAATCAACCCGTTCAAGCGCAACGACAGCATCTACCAGAAGACGCTGATGCTGAACGACTATTACCTCACCGGCGGCAGGGATGGCCTGCCGCTCGGCAACGTCCAGCTGCTCGGCAAGATCAACGGCGACATCCTCAAGGCCAATGCGCCCCTCTGGGCGCCGCGGTTTGCCTTCGATTTCATGGCCGGCCGTGCGGTCGACTGGTACATGATGACGGAGGACCTGCCGAACCCGGAAAGCCGCATCATGGTCGACGGCAACGGCATCATCATGCAGTGGCGACGCTCGAACATGGAAGCGCTGTCCGGGCTCGAAACGAAAATGCGCGCGCATTTCAAGGCGGCCGGCTATCCGATCGTGCTGTCCCAGGCTTTCGACAAACGTACGCCGTCACACCAGTGCGGAACGGTGCGGATGGGCAAAGACCCGAAAGACGCACCGCTCGACACCTATTGCCGCGCCTTCGACCACCCGAACCTCTTCGTCGTCGACGCGAGCTTCCTGCCGACATCGGCGGCCGTCAATCCGGCGTTGACCGTTGCCGCTCAGGCGCTCAGGGTCGCCGACCATATCGCCACTAGGGAGTTTCGATCATGATGTCATCGACGCGCCCCGTCGCCATCGTCACCGGCGGCCGCCGCGGCATCGGTCTCGGCGTCGCCCGTGCGCTCGCCCGCGAGGGCTTCGATATTGCGCTCACCGGCCTCGGTGCGGCGGACGCGACGACCGCCCAGACGCTGTCGGAACTTTCCGGCGACCACGGCCGGGCGATCTACATCGAAGCGAACCTTGCCGATATCAGCGGCCATGCGGCGACTGTCGAGCGTGTTCGCGCCGAGCTCGGTCCGATCCGCTGCCTCGTCAACAATGCCGGCATCGCCTCGGTGATGCGGGGTGATTTCCTCGATCTGCTGCCGGAAAATTTCGACACGATCGTCGCCACCAACCTGCGGGGAACGGTGTTCTTCACCCAGGCCGTGGTCGTCTCGATGCTGACGGATCCGGCTGATGTAGCACCGCGGTCGATCATCAACATCACCTCGGTTTCGGCAACGATGACGTCGCCCGAGCGGCTCGACTATTGCATGACCAAGGCCGGCCTTGCCGCCTTCAGCCAGGGGCTGGCGCTCAGGCTTGCCAATACCGGCATCTCGGTTTTCGAGATCCGGCCGGGTATCATCCGCTCCGACATGACCGCCGGCGTCTCGGCGAAATACGATGGCTTGATTGACGGCGGGTTGGTGCCGATGCGGCGCTGGGGCGAGCCCGATGACATCGGCAATATCGCGGCCGGGCTTGCCGGCGGCAAATTCGCCTTTGCCACCGGCTCGGTCATCCAGGCGGATGGCGGGCTTTCGATCGGCCGTCTCTAGGAAACGCGCAGGATTTTTGAGGCTCGCAAGCGGGCAGGGTTTGAATTGAACACGTCGAAAATTTGGAACGTTCCAAATTGGTGACGGCGGAGGGAAGACAGGGAATGAGCTACGACTACATCATCACCGGCGCCGGCCCGGCCGGCTGCGTTCTCGCCAGTCGCCTCTCCGAGGATCCATCGGTCCGTGTCCTTTTGCTGGAGGCCGGTGGCGGCGACTGGAATCCGCTGTTTCACATGCCGGCCGGTTTTGCCAAGATGACCAAGGGCGTTGCCAGCTGGGGCTGGGAGACCGTGCCGCAGAAGCACATGAAGGGCAGGGTGCTACGCTATACCCAGGCCAAGGTCATCGGTGGTGGCTCGTCGATCAATGCCCAGCTCTATACCCGCGGCAACGCCGCCGACTACGACCTCTGGGCGTCCGAAGACGGCTGCACCGGCTGGGACTATCGCAGCGTGCTTCCCTATTTCAAGCGCTCAGAAGACAACCAGCGCTTTGCCGACGACTATCACGCCTATGGCGGCCCGCTCGGTGTCTCGATGCCTACGGCGGCGCTGCCGATCTGCGACGCCTATATCCGCGCCGGTCAGGAGCTCGGCATTCCCTACAATCATGATTTCAACGGTCGCCAGCAGGCGGGCGTCGGCTTCTATCAGCTCACCCAGCGCAATCGCCGCCGCTCGAGCGCATCGCTTGCCTATCTTTCGCCGATTAAGGATCGCCGCAATCTGACGGTTCGCACCGGCGCGCGCGTGGCGCGGATCTTGCTTGAGGGTACACGTGCCGTCGGCGTCGAAGTCGTCACGGCCAAGGGCAGCGAGATCATCCGGGCGGAGCGCGAGGTGCTGGTAACTTCCGGCGCCATCGGTTCGCCCAAGCTCTTGTTGCAGTCCGGCATTGGGCCTGCCGATCACCTGAAATCGGTGGGTGTCGCGGTAAAACATGACCTACCGGGTGTCGGCGGCAACCTGCAGGATCACCTCGATCTCTTTGTCATTTCCGAATGCACCGGCGACCACACGTATGATGGCGTCGCAAAACTCCATCGTACGCTATGGGCCGGCCTGCAATATGTACTCTTCCGCTCGGGCCCGGTGGCGTCGTCGCTGTTTGAGACCGGTGGCTTCTGGTATGCCGATCCGAACGCCCGCTCGCCCGATATCCAGTTCCATCTCGGTCTCGGCTCGGGCATCGAGGCGGGCGTCGAAAAGCTGAAGAATGCCGGCGTGACGCTGAACTCCGCCTATCTGCATCCGCGCTCGCGCGGAACGGTGCGGCTTTCCTCCTCCGATCCGGCGGCAGCGCCGCTGATCGATCCCAACTACTGGGAGGATCCGCATGATCGCAGGATGTCCATCGAAGGCCTGAAGATCGCCCGCGAGATCATGCAGCAGGCGGCGCTAAAGCCCTTCGTGCTGGCGGAGCGCCTGCCGGGCAATTCGGTCGTCAGCGATGAGCAGTTCTTCGACTACGGCTGCGCCAACGCCAAGACCGACCATCACCCCGTCGGCACCTGCAAGATGGGCACGGACGCGATGGCGGTGGTCGGGCTCGATCTCAAGGTGCGTGGCCTTGAAGGCCTGCGCGTCTGCGACAGCTCGGTGATGCCGCGCGTTCCCTCTTGCAACACCAACGGGCCGACGATCATGATGGGGGAGAAGGGCGCCGACATCATCCGCGAGCGCCAGCCCCTGCCGCCGGCGATCTTCGCCCACGAACGCAACGACAGCCGCCCGCGCGCCCGCGCCGATATCCGTTGAGGTCCCCATGATCCGCCATTGTGTCTTCATTCGCTTCCGCCCCGAAATCTCCAGCGAGGAGAAGGCGGTGATCTTCGGGGAGATTGCCGCGCTGAAGGCCCGGCTACAGGGATTTCTTGCCGCCCATATCGGCGCCAATGTCAGCCCGGAAGTGGGCATGGACAAGGGCTTTGCCGAAGGCTTCATCGTCGACTTCACTGACGCGGCGGCGCGCGATGCCTATCTGGAAGACGAGGAGCACCGCAAGACCGGCGCCAAGATCGTTGCTGCGGCCGAGGGCGGCATTGCCGGCATCTTCGTCTACGATCTCGAAATCGCCGGCTGAGGGACGCCATGATCGATGCGCGCCTCTTCCTGACCCGGCTTTTCGAGGAAGCCGTTCGCGCCGCCGACCCCTATGAAGCGATCAAGGCGCGTCTGCCCGAACCGCCCAAGGGAAGGACCGTGGTCGTCGGTGCGGGGAAGGCTGCAAGCCAGATGGCAGCCGCCTTCGAGAAGCTCTGGCACCATCCCTTCAGCGGCACGGTTGTCGCGCGCCACGGACCGGTGGAGCGATGCGACCATATCACGGTGCTGCAGTCGGCCCATCCCGTGCCGGATAAAGCGGGGCTTGTCGCATCGGATGCATTGCTGAAGGCGGTTTCCGGCCTGACGTCCGACGACCTTGTCATCGCGCTGATCTCTGGCGGCGGTTCCGCTCTGCTGCCAGCGCCGCCCGCCCACTTGACGCTCGCCGACGAGATCGCCGTCAACAGGGCGCTGCTTGCCTCGGGCGCGCCGATCTCGGCGATGAACGTCGTGCGGAAGCACGTATCGCGGATCAAAGGCGGCCGGCTCGCTGCCGCCGCGTTCCCGGCGCGCGTCGTCAGCCTCGTTGTGTCCGACGTGCCGGGCGATAACCCGGCCTTCGTCGCCTCGGGGCCGACCGTTCCCGATCGGAGCACCGCCGAAGAAGCGCTCGAGATCGTTGCCCGTTACCGCATGGAGCTCCCGGATGCCGTGATGGTGCATCTGCGCTCGGAGGGGGCTGCGGCACCCACCCCGGACGATCCACGGTTTGCCCGGCATGAATGCCACGTCATCGCTTCGGCTGCCGTTTCGCTCGAAGCGGCCGCGGCCAAGGCGCGTGAATTCGGGATCGAGGCTCGTATCCTCTCCGACGCGATCGAAGGAGAGGCGCGCGACATCGGTCGCATGCATGCCGCCCTTGCCCGGGAGGTGGCGCTGAAAGATCGTCCCTTCGGCAAGCCGGTGGTGCTTCTGTCCGGCGGCGAGACGACGGTGACGATCTCCGGCAAGGATCATGGCAAGGGCGGGCGCAACAGCGAGTTCCTCTTGTCACTGGCGCTCGATATCGACGGTGTGGCCGGGATCGATGCGCTTGCCGCCGATACGGACGGCATCGATGGCTCCGAAGACAATGCCGGTGCCTTTGCAAATGGGCAGAGCATTGCCCGCATGCGGGCGGCTGGCATCGATCCACGTCTACATCTTACCCGGCACGACGCCTGGTCGGCCTTTGACGTGAGCGGCGATCTCTTCGTGCCGGGACCGACCGGAACCAACGTCAACGATTTCCGGGCGCTGTTGATTCGTTAGGACGCGCCTCGCGCGTAGAGACGTTAGCCGGATTCAGGTGTGCAATCGAAATGCAGACGCCGCCGCCGAGATCTTCGGCGGCGGCGTTGCCTTGTCGTGCGTCGCGTGGGCTTACTTGGCGCGCTTCAGCGCATCGCCGAGGATCGAGACGATCTCGCCAAAATGTTTCTCTTCGGCGATCAGCGGCGGCGAGAAGGCTATGATGTCGCCGGTGACGCGGATCAGCAGGCCCTTCTCGAAGCAATCGACGAAGACGTCGTAGGCGCGGGCGCCGATTGCGCCGTCGCGCGACTGCAACTCGATGCCGGCGATCAGGCCGATCGTGCGGATGTCGATGACATGAGGCAGGCCCTTCAGCGAGTGCATGGCGTCGTGCCAAGCGTCCTGCAGCTCGACGGTGCGGGTCATGAGGCCCTCGTCGCGGTAGATGTCGAGCGTGGCGATACCGGCAGCGCAGGCGGCCGGATGGCCGGAATAGGTGTAGCCGTGGAAGAGCTCGATCGCGTTTTCGGGCCCATGCATCAGCGCGTCATGCACCTTGCGGCTGGCAAAGACCGCGCCCATCGGGATCGCACCGTTGGTGAGACCCTTGGCCGCCGTCACCATATCCGGGGTTACACCGAAGAAGTCGGTGGCAAAGGCGGCGCCGAGGCGGCCGAAGCCGGTGATGACTTCGTCGAAGATCAGGAGGATGCCGTGCTTGTCGCAAATGGCACGCAGGCGTTCGAGGTAGCCCTTCGGCGGGATGAGGACACCGGTCGAGCCAGCGACCGGCTCGACGATGCAGGCGGCGATGGTTTCGGCGCCATGCAGCGCCACCAGCCGCTCGAGATCGTCGGCAAGCTCGGCGCCGTGTTCCGGCTGGCCCTTGACGAAGGCGTTCTTCGCGGGGTCATGCGTGTGGCGCAGGTGGTCGGAGCCAGGAAGCTGCGGGAAGACGCGGCGGTTGTTGAGGATGCCACCGACCGAAATGCCGCCGAAGCCGACACCGTGATAGCCGCGTTCTCGGCCGATCAGGCGCGTGCGGGTGCCCTGGCCGATCGCGCGCTGATAGGCGATCGCCATCTTCAGGGCCGTGTCGACCGATTCAGAACCCGAACCGGTGAAGAAGACGCGGTCGAGCTTCTGGCCTTCCGGACCCGGCGCGATTTCGGCGAGGCGCTCGGCGAAGTCGAAAGCAATCGGATGGCCCATCTGGAAAGACGGGGCGAAATCCATGGTCGACAGCTGGCGCTCGACGGCCGAGGCGATCTGACGGCGGCCATGGCCAGCGTTGACGCACCAGAGCCCGGCAGTGCCGTCGAGGATCGTGCGGCCATCGGTGCTGGTGTAGTGCATCCCCTCGGCGGACGCGAGCAGGCGCGGAGCCTGCTTGAACTGCCGGTTGGCGGTAAACGGCATCCAATAGCTGTCGAGAACGGGGGCGTTGGGTTTGGTGTGCTGGTTCATGGCATCCTCCTGAGTTCGGCGATTGACGCCATGATTTGATTTGCCAAACAAGTCCTTTTCTGATGTCAGTTAAGTCATTGAAATTTATTGTACCGTTGTAGCGTTTTTGCGCTATTTCGAACAACCTGAACACCAAGGGTTCGGATCATATGACCGTCGATATCGGAAGCCGGCTTCGTCATCTCCGCCTGATGCACAATCTGTCGCAGCGCGAACTGGCCAAGCGCGCCGGCGTCACCAATTCGACGATCTCGCTGATCGAGTCGAACGCCTCCAATCCTTCCGTCGGTGCGCTGAAGCGTATTCTCGACGGCATTCCGATTGGGCTTGCGGAATTCTTCTCCTTCGAACCGGAACGACCGCGCAAGGCGTTCTATGCGGCGGAGGAACTGGTCGAGATCGGCAAGGGGCCGATTTCCTACCGGCAGATCGGCGAAAACCTCTTCGGCCGCAGCCTGCAGATCCTGAAAGAGGTCTATCAGCCGGGCGCCGACACAGGGAAGGTACCGCTGGTGCATGACGGCGAGGAAGGGGGCATCGTGTTGTCGGGCCGTATCGAGGTCACCGTCGACGATGAGCGGCGGATCCTGGGACCGGGGGATGCCTATTATTTTGAAAGCCGGCGGCCGCATCGTTTCCGCTGCGTCGGGCCGGTGCCTTGCGAAGTGATCAGCGCCTGCACGCCGCCGACGTTCTAGGAGCGGACGGCGCCGAGGCGCCGTCCGGAGTTCGTCAAGAAAGCCGAGCGCAGGCGTCGGCGATGCGCTTGAGCGCTTCCTTCAGTTCCGCTTCCGAGGTCGCATAGGAAATGCGGAAGAACGGTGACAGACCGAAGGCCGAGCCCGGAACGACGGCGACATGGGCGTCGTCGAGCAGGTAGGCGCAGAAGTCCGTATCCGTTGCGATTGCCTTGCCCGAGGGCGTGACCTTGCCGAGCATGCCGGCGCAGCCGGAGAAGGTGTAGAAGGCACCTTCCGGGACGCGGCAATCGAGACCGTCGATGGCATTGAGGCCGGTAACGACGAGATCGCGGCGGCGCTGGAAGCTGGCGGTCCGTTCCTTCAGGAACTCCTGCGGACCGGTCAGCGCTGCAACCGAAGCGGCCTGGCTGACGGAGGAGGGGCAGGAGGTCGCCTGGCTCTGGACGACAGCCATCGCCTTGATCAGGTCGCGCGGACCGCCGGCATAGCCGATGCGCCAGCCGGTCATGGCATAGGCCTTGGAGACGCCGTTGACCGTGAGCGTGCGGTCCTTGAGGCGGGGCTCGAGCTGGGCCGGGGTGACGAAGCGGAAGCCGTCATAGACGATGTGCTCGTACATGTCGTCGACCAGCAGCCACACATGCGGATGCTTGAGGAGCACGTCGAGCAGCGGCCGGTAGTCGCTCGCGCTGTAGGCGGCACCCGACGGGTTCGAAGGCGAGTTCAAAAGCACCCAGCGCGTCTTCGGCGTGATTGCGGCCTCGAGCTTGTCGGCGGTCAGCCGGAAGCCGGAGGAGGCGTCGCAGGGGATCAGAACCGGCTTGCCTTCGCAGATCTGGACGATATCCGAATAGGAGGTCCAGTAGGGCGTCGGGATGACCACCTCGTCGCCCGGATTGATCGACGCCATCATGGCGTTGAACAGGATCTGCTTGGCGCCGGTCGAAACCGTGATCTCGTCCTGCTCGTAGGCAAGGCCGTTTTCACGCTGGAACTTTTCGCGGATCGCCTTCTTCAGTTCCGGCGTGCCGTCGAGGGCGGTGTACTTGGTGTCTCCGCGCTTGATCGCCTCGCAGGCGGCGTCCTTGACGAAGTCGGGTGTGTCGAAATCCGGCTCGCCCGCACCGAGGATGATGACCGGCTTGCCTTCGCGCTTCATGGCCTGCGCGCGGGCGCCGATCTTCAGGATTTCGGACACTCCGATCGAGGAGATCCGCGAGGCGGGCTCAAAGCCCGCCTCCTTGACCGTTGCGTTGATGGTCATGGTCTCTACCTACCTGGGTGCGCCGATTATTCGATGTCGAACGACACGCCCTGCGCCAGCGGCAGAGCCTTCGAATAGTTCACCGTGTTCGTGGCGCGACGCATGTAGGCCTTCCACGAGTCCGAACCGGATTCGCGGCCGCCGCCGGTTTCCTTCTCACCGCCGAAGGCGCCACCGATTTCGGCGCCCGAGGTGCCGATGTTGACGTTGGCGATACCGCAATCCGAGCCATCGACGGCGAGGAAGCGCTCGGATTCCTGCATGTCGCGGGTGAAGATCGAGGACGACAGGCCGGCTGCGACCGCATTGTGGTCGGCAACGACGGCGTCGAAGTCGCTGTACTTCATGACGTAGAGGATCGGCGCGAAGGTTTCTTCGAGAACCGGTCCGGCCTGCTTGGGCATTTCGACGAGAGCGGGCTTGGCGTAGTAGCCGTTGTCATAACCGAGCTCGACGCGCTCGCCGCCGGTGACGGTGCCGCCATGCGACTTGGCTTCAGCGATTGCCTTCTGCATGCCGTCGAAGGCAGCCTTGTCGACGAGCGGGCCGACGAGGGCGGTGGTTTCGAGCGGGTTGCCGACAGAGACCGAACCGTAGGCCTTCTTCAGGCGCGGAACGAGCTGGTCGTAGACGCTTTCATGCACGAACAGGCGGCGCATGGTGGTGCAACGCTGGCCGGCGGTGCCCATGGCGCCGAAGGCGATGGCGCGCAGCGCCATGTCGAGATCGGCCGACGGGCAGACGATGCCGGCATTGTTGCCGCCGAGCTCGAGGATGGCGCGTGCGAAGCGCTTGGCGAGGCGCGGACCGACGTCGCGGCCCATGCGCGTCGAGCCGGTGGCCGATACGAGCGGAACCTTGGGGTTGTCGACGAGAACTTCACCGACGGTGCGGTCACCGATCACGACCTGCGACAGGCCTGCCGGCGCGTCGCCAAAGCGGGCGAGCGCGCGCTCGAAGATCGCCTGCGAGGCAAGCGCCGTGAGCGGGGTCTTTTCAGACGGCTTCCAGACGACGGAGTTGCCGCAGACGAGCGCCAGTGCGGTGTTCCACGACCAGACGGCGACCGGGAAGTTGAAGGCGGAGATGACGCCGACGACGCCGAGCGGGTGCCAGGTTTCCATCATGCGGTGGCCGGGACGCTCGGTGGCGATTGTCAGACCGTAGAGCTGGCGGGAAAGGCCGACTGCGAAATCGCAGATGTCGATCATTTCCTGGACTTCGCCGAGGCCTTCGGAGGTGATCTTGCCGGCTTCGATCGAAACCAGGCGGCCGAGGTCGGCCTTGAAGGCGCGCAGTTCTTCGCCGAGCAGGCGGATCAGTTCGCCGCGCTTCGGGGCGGGAACCAGGCGCCAGGCCTTGAAGGCTTCATGGGCCTGGTCGATCTTGGCGGCGGCTTCAGCGGCCGAAACCGTCTTGAGGGCCGCGATCTTCTCGCCGGTAACCGGGCTATAGGACGGCATGTCGCCGCCGGTGTAGAGTTCCTTGGCGACGCCCATCTTTTCGAGAAGCGCTGCGGCTTCCTTGGTCACGTCGACTTTCTTGGTTGCGATGTTCATGGTCTGACTCCCGTTTTATTGGTTTAGATCATTCGTTGGAGCGAAATGTCGGCGGAAGACCGCACACACTTTCCTCATTCCGCTCTGGCCTATCCGAAACGCACACTGCCGAGCTTTCCCGGCGAGGTCAGCGTCTTCAGGCCCGCGGCCATGTCCTTGAGTTTGTCTGGTGTATAAAAGTCGTAGTAGGCCTGATTGCGGCGGCCGATCGCATGTTCCGCGCTGAAGCTGCCGTGATATTCCTCGACGGCGACGGCGAAAACCCATTCGCGTAGCCGGGGTTCGAAAGTCTCGTCCTTGAGAAGATCGCTGTTCTTCGGCACGACGAGGTTGAAGTGCACGCCGCCGTCGCCGATATGGCCGAAATCGCAGACGGTCACGTCGGGGAATTTCGAGGGCATTTCGGCCTTCATATGGTCGCAGAAGGCCATGATGTCACCCCGGCGGAAGGAGACATCGAAGGCGATCAGCTTGCCCAGGTGCTTGACGCCCTCAGACAGCGCGTGGCGTAGCGCCCAGATTTCGTGCGGCGGACCGACGAAGGCGTCGGCGAGCGGTGCCTCCTCCATCTCCCAGATTTCGGCCAGCGCCGTTTCCAACACGGCGTCGAGCGACTGTTCGCCTTCGCGCGGTGCCCAGGTGCGGTTGATCTCGGCGAGGATGACGTAGTCGGGGACTTGGCCAGCCTGGAACGGGTTTTTCAGCGACGGCACGTGGGCAAAGGCTGCCTTGACGGCATTGCTCGACATGCCCTCGAAGGCCGAAAGGTAGGCGCCGAGGCGTTCTTCCATGGCGCGCAGCAGCGGCATCACATGGGCGCCGCTCGCCGGAACCAGCAGTGCCGTTGCCGTCTGCTGCGGCAGGCGCTCGAGGTTGAGCACGCATTCGGTGACGATGCCGAAGGCGCCCGAGGTGCCGACGAAGATCTGCTTCCAGTCAACGCCGGTGTTGTTCTTGCGCAAGTCGCATTGCAGGTCGAGCACGGTGCCGTCCGCGTCGGCCAGCACCACCTTGAGGCCGAGCGTGTTTCGGCGCACGTCGCCGTATTTCAGGAAGCGTGAGCCGCCGGTATTGGTGGCGATCATGCCGCCGATGCGCGGGTCGGCGCCGAGATCGATCGGGAAGAACAGGCCGTGCTCTTCCAGCCGCCGGTTGAGATCGGACAACCGGAAGCCGGCGTCGAGCCGAACCGAGCGGTTGTCGAGGTCGAGTTCGAAGCGTTTTGCCAGCCGGTCGAGGCTGAGGATGGCTTCGTCGCCCGACTGATCCGGCGTCGAGCCGGAGACGAGGCCGGTGTTGCCGGACTGCGGGATCAGCGCGATGCCGTTGGTGACGCAATAGGCGACAGCGGCGGAAACCTCTTCGGTCGTCGCCGGCCGCAGCACGAGCGGCGTCCGGCCGCGATCATAGCGCGCGCCGGTCTCGTAGGCTTCCAGGTCTTCCAGACGCGTGACGACACCCTTGTCTCCAAGGATGTCGGTGAGCGCGTCGATGTGCAGTTGGTCGATCATCAGGGAAACATCATTCCGCAGCGATGGCGCCGGTCAAGGCCTGAATGCAGCTTTCGATCGAAGCCTGCTCAATACCGGCATAGTGATCGAACTCGTTGAGCACGGTCGCACCGAGATCGGCCTCGAAGCGCTTCTGGTTCGGGCTGGCGACGAAATCCTGCTGCGCCCCGTCGCCGAGGTTCGACTGGAAGATGCCCGCGGCGCTGACCGGCAGGAAGTCTTCATAGACGATCGCGTCGAACTGGACGAGGCCAGCGGCGATCAACGCTTCGATGTCGTGCTTGCCGGAGACGCCGGCCTTGCGGCCTTTTTCCGTCAGCGAATAACTGAAGTAGCCGAGCCCGGCTTCGCGGATGCCTGCCCAGGTGTCCGGGAAAGGCTCGAAAGCCCCGGCAAGTGCCGCTTCGTATTCGCGCGCGTTGGAACCGTCGGCCGCCGGGCGGACGATCTTGCGCGAGGCGTCGAGCAGTTCGTCGTAAAGCGCGCGGCCCTTGGGTGTCAGCGCGATGCCGCGCTGTTCGATCTCGCCGAAGCGGGCGGTGTGCGAACCTTCCTTCCAGATGCCGTCGGCATCCTTGAAGGAAACCGGCTCTTCGAGCGCCTTGAACGAGGTCTGGCGCAACAGGATCGGGCACTCGCGGGTCGGCGGGCCCTCGACGACGGCCTTCGGGGCAATCGCGTATGCCGGCATCAGCGCCTGCACCTTGTCGATGTCGAGCGTGCGCGGCGTCAGGTGGTTGATGTGGGGGCCTTTGAAGGAGACGACGTCGGCGATCAGGCGATGGGCGTCATGCAGGCGCTTGTACATGTCGGGGCTGACATTGGCCTTGTCGTGCCAACGAAATGTTTCGAGCACTTCCGAGACGAATCGCTCTGCATCCACCTTGTCGAGACCGCCGTCGCGCTCGGCCTTTTCCGTGAGTTCGACGGCGCCGGCGGTGAAGATCTGGCGCGCGGCCAGAATAACTTCGGCTTCGGCACGCAGCGCTTCATCGGCGATGAGGTCGAGACGGAGCAGCGAGGTGAAGACGCGGAACGGATTACGCTTCAACGCGGCGTCGCCGACCGGGCGGAAGGCGGTCGAATGCACGGGAACGCCAGCGGTCGAGAGATCGTAGTAGCCGACCGGGTACATGCCCATGACGGCGAAGACGCGGCGCATCATAGCGAGTTCGGCGGGGGTGCCGAGCCGAATCGCGCCGTGGCGCTCCTCGGAGATGCGGTCGAGCGAGTCCGTCGCGTCGAGGCGCTCCTTCAGCTTGGGGTCGGCGGCGAGCGTATCGTCGTTGACCTTGGCGACCAGCTCCATCAGCGTGCCGTAGGCCGGCACCTCTTCGCGGTACATGACCGACATGGCTGCGGAAAAGGCCGAGCGGATGTCGTCGGCGGATACGAAACTATTCTCTTTCACTGGGGCTCGCCTCGCGCTATGGGTGAAGGACAAGGTCATTCTCATTTCGGATCATATCCGATCGAACTGGCCATTGATCGCGTTGCTTCTGACTATGTTGATGCGAGGGCGGAATGAAGTTGAGCCGAAGACTGGTTCCCGACGTGACTACGCTGCAGGCGTTCGAATGTGCGGCGCGACACGGCAGCTTCACGCAGGCCGCAGCCGAACTGAACCTTACGCAGAGCGCCGTCAGTCGCCAGATCAAGGATCTCGAAAACCAGCTCGGGGTACTCCTGTTCGAGCGTGTGCGCCAGCGTGTGATCCTGTCGGATGCCGGGCAGAAGTTTCTGCCGGAGGTGCGCCGCCTGCTCAACCAGACCGAGGAACTGATGGTGCGGGCGATGGCGTCTGCCCGGGCGGATTCGACGCTCTCGATCGCGTCATTGCCGACTTTCGGCAGCCGCTGGCTGGTGCCGCGTCTCCCCGATTTCCTCAAGCGCCATCCGGACACGGTGATCAACATCGCCTCGCGCTCTGCGCCGTTCGATTTCGAGGAGCAGAATTTCGATCTGGCTATCCATTACGGGCAGCCGGTCTGGGCGCGCGCCACCTGCAGCTATCTCTGCAGTGAGATCATCGTGCCCGCCGCAAGTCCCGCCATGCTGGCAACCCATCCGGTTGCCTCCCCTGAAGATATCGTCACGGGGCCGATGCTCCATCTCGCCACAAGGCCAAAACTCTGGGCGCAATGGTTCGAGGCCAACGACATGGACGGGCGCGGCGCTTATCGCGGCAACCGTTTCGATCAGTTTTCCATGGTGATCGAGGCGGCGACCGCCGGGCTCGGCTTTGCTCTTTTGCCACGCTACCTGATCGAGCAGGAAATTGCCGCCGGCACGCTGCAGATCGTGCTCGACCGGCCGATGCAGACGGAAAACAGCTATTACCTCGCGGTGCCCGAGGGCAAGCTTGAAAACCCGATCAGCCTGGCGTTTCGCGAGTGGATCACCGAGCAGGTGGGCTGACCTGCGGTGCTTTTGTCGAAAATTCGTGGGAACCTTCCTCGCCCCATCACGTTTCGCCTCGTCTGCCACCCGCGATGAAGCTTGAAAGAGGGCATTTGAAAGAGTTGTATCGAACTGCCACTGGGGGCGCGCACAGCGGCCGGTTCCGGCTTGATTCGGCTGTGCGCAAAACGTCCGATCTTGTATGAGCAATCCTTGCAAGCTGTTGGCACCACGGCTAAAAAATGCCATTTTCATGCATCACCGCGGCCTTGAAAACCAATGCGCCGCCGGCTTTGCGATCTCCGATGCCCAGTCGAGGGCGGTGCCTGTTACCGCCAGATCCCGGTTTCCCGGGAAATGACGGTGGATGGGAGGACACATGACCGTGTCTAGCAACGCGCCGGCTCAGCCTGATTTCTCAGGACCGCAGCCAACCCGGCACCCCGACGAGGGCCGGGCCGATCAACCCCGGTTGGATTCAGAACCCGTACCCATGCAGCTCCAAACTACGCCGCCCACCTCACCGCGCGAACCGGAAGCGAAGCAGATCGATTACAACGATTCGATCCGCTCCACCTTCTTTTCGATGGAGGACCTCCGGCAATGCGGCGAGGATCTCGCGGCAAAGGGTGTCTCCTCGCTGCCGGGCTTCTTCCCGTTCGAGTTCCGTCCGCGGCATCGCGAGAACGAGAACGAGATCCTGCGCGTCTACCGGGCGACGGCCGCGGACGTCGAGGCCGGGGCAACGATCACGCCGGCCGCCGAATGGCTGCTCGACAACCATCACGTCGTCGAAGAGGCGATCCAGGAAGTGCGGCGCGATTTCCCGCGCCGGTTCTATCGCCAGCTCCCGACGATTTCGGTTTCGGGCACGGTGATCCCGCGCACCATGGCGCTCGCCTGGCTCTACGCTGCCCACACCCACAGCACGGTGACGCGCGAAAGCATCACGGCGATGGTCGAGGGCTTCCAGAAGCACGAGACCTTCAAGATCGGCGAACTTTGGGCCTTGCCGTCGATCCTGCGCTTCGTGCTGATCGAAAATTTGCGGCGGATTGCCATCCGCGTCGAACGCTCGCGCGGCATGCGGCGCAAGGCAAACGACGTCGCCGACCAGATCATTCGCCTCAGCGATCCGGAAAAGTCGCGCACGCTGCTTGCGGAATCGGAAGCGCTGGCGGCCGACAACACCTTCGTCGCGCAACTGCTCTACCGCATGCGTGACGGGTCGCAGACCTCGGGCGCCGTGATCGGCTGGATCGAGGATCAGCTCGAGAAGCGCGGCAGCGATGTCGAAAGCGCGCTGGTCGCCGAGCAGAACCGTCTGTCGTCCGGCAATGCGACGATGAGCAACATCATCCGCAGCCTGCGCGAGATCGACGACACCGACTGGGCCGTCTGGTTCGAAAGCGTCAGCAAGATCGATGCGGCGCTGCGTGAAGGCTCCGATTATGCGGCGCTCGATTTCGGGTCGCGCAACAAGTATCGCGACACGATCGAAAAGCTGGCGCGCCGTTCGGGGCATAGCGAATTCGAAGTGACGCAAATCGCCATCCAGATGGTGCGCGAGGCGGAAGTCGCGGCCGAGACGGAAGCGCCGCTGCAGCAGCCGAATGTCGGATCCTTCCTCGTCGGCAAGCAACGCAAGCTTCTGGAAAAGAAGATCAGCTACCGGCCGTCGGTGCTGCAGACCATCATTCGCCTCAGCCGCAGGCTCGATTGGTTTGCGATCGCCGGGCCGAACATCCTTCTGACCATCCTGGCGATGATCGCCGTCTACTCCTTCGTCAGCCCGATGGCGATCCCGAGTGGCGCGAAACTGATCATGCTGCTGCTTTTCGCGCTGCCGGCCTCGGAAGGCGCGATGGGCCTGTTCAACACGCTGGTGACGCTGTTCGTCAAACCGTCGCGGCTGGTCGGCTACGAGTTCCTCGACGGGATCCCCGAGGACGCCCGAACGCTCGTTGCGGTGCCGTGCCTGATTTCCAAGCGCGATCACGTCGACGAACTGGTGCGCAATCTCGAGGTCCACTATCTCGCCAACCCGCGCGGCGAGATCTATTTTGCGCTGGTCAGCGACTGGGCTGATAGCAAGGACGAGGAATCGAGTACCGACGCCGATGTGCTCGATTATGCCAAGCGCGAGATCGCTCAGCTTTCGGCGCGTTATGCCTATGACGGCAAGACCCGATTCTACCTGCTGCATCGCCGCCGCCTGTATAACGAGCAGGAAGGCGTGTGGATGGGCTGGGAGCGCAAGCGCGGCAAGCTGCACGAGCTGAACATGCTCTTGCGCGGTGACCGCGACACCTCGTTCCTGCAGGGCGCCAACACGGTGCCGGACAACGTTCAGTACGTGATGACGCTCGATTCCGACACGCGCCTGATGCGCGATGCGGTGACGAAGCTCGTCGGCAAGATGTACCATCCGATCAACCGTCCGGTCGTCGATCCGAAGACGCAGAACGTAATCGCCGGCTACAGCCTGCTGCAGCCGCGCGTCACGCCGTCGCTGACGACGGGCAGCGAAGCCTCCGCCTTCCAGCGCATCTTCTCCTCCAACCGCGGCATCGATCCTTACGTCTTCACCGTTTCGGACGTCTATCAGGACATTGCCGGTGAAGGCAGCTTCACCGGCAAGGGCCTCTATCATGTCGACGCCTTCGAGGCGGCGCTGAAGGGGCGCATCCAGGAAAACGCCGTTCTCAGCCACGACCTGCTCGAAGGCTCCTACGTGCGTTGCGCGCTGGTGACCGACGTCGAACTCGTCGAGGACTTCCCGACCCGCTACGAGGTGGAAATGTCGCGCCAGCATCGCTGGGCGCGCGGCGACTGGCAGCTGCTGCCCTATATCTTCAATCTGTCGAACGGGCTGTCGATGCTCGGACGCTGGAAGATGTACGACAACCTGCGCCGCTCGCTGATCCCGCTTGCCTGGCTCGTCGCCTCGGTCATGGGCTGGTACTACATGGAGCCGACCGAAGCGCTGATCTGGCAGATCGTGCTGATCTTCAGCCTGTTCGTGGCGCCGACGCTGTCGCTGATCAACGGCCTCCTGCCGCGCCGCAACGACATCGTTGCCCGAGCGCACCTGCATGCGGTGTTGAACGAAGTCCGTGCCGCCAACGCGCAGGTCGCGCTGCGCATCGTCTTCATCGCCCACAATGCGGCGATGATGGGCGACGCCATCGTGCGTTCGCTCTACCGCACGTTTGTCAGCGGCAAACTGATGCTGGAATGGCGCACGGCCGCGCAGGTGCAGAGCGCCGGCCACGGCACCATTGGCGACTATTACCGCGCCATGTGGGTTGCGCCGGCGCTGTCGGCGATCTCGCTGGCCCTTGCGGCGATTTCCGACACCGGCCTGCCCTTCATCGGCATTCCCTTTGCGCTGCTGTGGGCCCTGTCTCCAGCCGTTGCCTGGTTCGTCAGCCAGTCGGCCGAAACCGAAGACCAGCTTGTCGTTTCCGATGAGGCGATCGACGAGATGCGCCTGATCGCGCGCCGCACCTGGCGATACTTCGAGACCTTCGTCACCGCCGAGCAGCACTTCCTGCCGCCGGACAACTTCCAGGAAACGCCGCAGCCGGTTCTCGCCGAGCGGACGTCACCGACGAATATCGGCGTCTACCTGCTCTCCGTCATGTCGGCGCGCGATTTCGGCTGGATCGGCTTCGAGGAGACGATCAACCGGCTGGAGCAGACGATCGCCACCATCGACCGGATGCCGAAATATCGCGGCCACCTGTTCAACTGGTACCGGACGAATACGCTCGAAACCATGGAGCCGCGCTACATTTCGTCGGTCGACAGCGGCAATCTGGCCGGTCATCTGATCGCCGTGTCGTCGATGTGTCGCGACTGGGCCGAAGCGCCGTCGGCGCATGTCCAGGGCAGTCTCACCGGTATCGGCGACGTCGCTGCGATCCTTCAGGAAGTGCTGCGCGACCTGCCCGACGACCGCAAGACGGTGCGTCCGTTGCGTCGCCTGATCGAAGAACGCATCGTCGGCTTCCAGAACGCGCTCGCTGCGATCATGCGCGAACACGAGTTCGCTTCGATCCGGGTGATCAACCTGGCCGTTCTGGCGCGCGACATGCACAAGCTCACCGTCAATCTCGACCATGAGGTGCGCACGCCGCAAAGCAGCGAAGTGACGAAGTGGGCCAACTCGCTCGTCACCACCTGCGAAGCCCATATCGCCGATGGCGTCTTCGATCTCGGCGCAATCGAATCGCTGCGCCAGCGCCTGCTGGTGATGAAGGACCGGGCACGCGACATCGCCTTCTCGATGGATTTCGGTTTCCTGTTCCGTCCGGAGCGGCGCCTGCTGTCGATCGGCTTCCGCGTCAACGCCAACGAGCTCGACGAGGCCTGCTACGATCTTCTTGCGTCGGAAGCTCGTCTCACCAGCCTGTTTGCCATCGCCAAGGGCGATCTTCCGACGGAGCACTGGTACAAGCTCGGCCGGCCGATCGTTCCGATCGGCGCACGCGGTGCGCTGATCTCCTGGTCCGGCTCGATGTTCGAATACCTGATGCCGCCTTTGGTCATGCAGGAGCGTCAGGGTGGTATCCTCAACCAGACCAACAATCTGGTCGTGAAGGAACAGATCAACCACGGCCGTCGCCTCGGCACGCCGTGGGGCATCTCGGAAGCCGCCTTCAACGCGCGTGACCACGAGCTCACCTACCAATACACCAACTTCGGTGTGCCGACGCTCGGTCTCAAGCGTGGTCTCGGCCAGAACGCGGTCATCGCGCCCTACGCCTCGATCCTCGCCTGCATGTACGATCCGAAGTCGGCGCTCGCCAACCTCGGGCGTCTCCGCGAGGTCGGCGCGCTCGGCGCATACGGCTACCACGACGCCGTCGACTTCACGCCGACGCGCGTGCCTGAGGGCCAGAAGTGCGCGGTGGTTCGCAACTACTATGCCCACCACCATGGCATGTCGATCGCGGCTGTCGCCAACGTCGTCTTCAACGGCCGCCTGCGCGAGTGGTTCCACGCCGATCCGGTGATCGAAGCCGCCGAACTGCTGTTGCAGGAAAAGGCGCCGCGCGACATTCCGATCATGAATGCCAAGCGCGAGCCGGAATCCGTCGGCAAGGGCCAGGACGATCTCCTGCGCCCTGAGGTCCGCATCATCGAGAACCCGCTTTCGCAGGACCGCGAGACCGTGTTTCTCTCCAACGGCCACTACTCGGTGATGCTGACGGCCAACGGCGCCGGTTACGCCCGCTGGAACGGCCAGTCGGTTACCCGCTGGAAGCCGGATCCGGTCGAGGACCGTACCGGAACCTTCATCTTCCTGCGCGATACGACGACCGGCGACTGGTGGTCGGCGACGTCGGAGCCGCGACGCGCGGCCGGTGAGAAGATGCTGACGCGCTTCGGCGACGACAAGGCGGAATTCGTCAAGACCGTCGGTGATCTCACCAGCGAGGTGGAATGCATCGTCGCCACCGAACACGATGCCGAAGGGCGCCGGGTCATGCTGCTCAACACCGGCACCCAGGACCGCTTCATCGAAGTGACCTCCTATGCCGAGCCTGTGCTTTCGACAGACGAGGCCGACAGCGCACACCCGGCGTTTTCGAAGATGTTCCTGCGCACGGAAATCAGCCGCCGCGGCGATGTCATCCGCGTCAGCCGCAACAAGCGCAGCTCCGGCGATCCGGACATGGAAGTGGCGCATCTCGTCACTGACAATGCCGGCAGCGACCGCCATACGGAAGCCGAGACCGACCGTCGCCGCTTCATCGGCCCGGGCCGCACGCTTGCCGAAGCCGCTGCCTTTGATACGGATGCGGTGCTTTCCGGCACGGACGGCTTCACGCTCGATCCGATCATGTCGCTGCGCCGGGTTGTGCGCGTACCCGCCGGCAAGAAGGTCAGCGTCGTCTTCTGGACGATCGCCGCCCCAAGTCGCGAGGAGGTCGATCGCGCGATCGACCGCTACCGCCATCCGGAGACCTTCAACCAGGAGCTCATCCACGCCTGGACCCGCAGCCAGGTGCAGATGCGCCATGTCGGCGTGACCTCGCAGGAAGCGGCAAGCTTCCAGATGCTCGGCCGCTACCTCGTCTATCCGGACATGCATCTGCGCGCCGATTCGGCGACGGTTCAGGCCGGCCTCGATTCTCAGTCGAAGCTCTGGCCGCTCGCGATTTCGGGCGACTACCCGATCTTCTGCCTGCGCATCAATGACGACGGCGATCTCGGCATCGCCCGTGAGGCGCTGCGCGCCCAGGAATACCTGCGCGCCCGCGGCATCACCGCCGATCTCGTGATCATCAACGAGCGCGCCTCGTCCTATGCCCAGGACATGCAGCACGCGCTCGACTCCATGTGCGAGAACCTGAGGCTTCGCGGTCTCTCGGACGGTCCGCGCCAGCACATCTTCTCGGTGCGCCGCGACCTGATGGAGGCGGAGACGTGGTCGACCTTGCTGTCGGCCTCGCGCGCGGTCTTCCATGCCCGCAACGGCACGATCTCCGACCAGATCGCCCGCGCCAACTCGCTCTATTCGCCGGCACCGGTGAAAGGCTCCGAAAAGAGCGCCGAGTTCTCAGGCCCGCTGCTGGCAGCGCCGCAGGAGAACGGGGATGCCGCTCCGGCGGAAATCAAGGGCGATGGCCTTTCCTTCTGGAACGGCTTCGGCGGTTTCGCCGATGGCGGTCGCGAATACGTCGTGCGCCTGCGCGGCGGCGAAGCGACGCCGCAGCCGTGGATCAATGTCATCTCCAATGATGCTTTCGGCTTCCACATCTCGGCCGAGGGTGCGGCCTATTCCTGGAGCCGCAACTCGCGCGACTACCAGCTGACGCCCTGGACCAATGATACGGTCGTCAACCGGCCGGGCGAAGCCATCTTCATCCGCGACATGGCAAGCGGCACGGTCGCCACGCCCTATGCGGCGCTCTCGCGCCGCCGTTCCGTCGTCTTCGAGACGGCGCACGGGCTTGGCTATTCGATCTTCCGCAGCACCCAGGACGACCTTGAGATCGAGGTTGTCCAGACGGTGCATCGCAACCTGCCGGCCAAGCTCGTCCGCGTGTCTGTCCGCAACCGTGCGGCGTCTGCGCGGCAGTTGAGGCTCTACGGCTACAACGAGTGGGTACTTGGCAACAACCGTGCCCGTTCGGCGCCCTTCGTCCTTTCGAAATGGGACGAGACGGCCGAGGCGCTGGTGGCGACCAACCCTTACAGCATCGATTTTGCCGGTACCGATCCGCCTTCTTCGCCGTCGATGGCGGCGATGCGGCCGGCTACACCGCCAGCCGCCGGGAGTTCCTGGGCGCGATCGGCGGCATTCTGGCGCCGCAGGCGGTCACTTCGGGTGCCGATCTTTCGGGCTCCGTCGATGTCGACGGCGATCCTTGCGCCGTGGTCGCAACGGACATTTCGATCGAGCCCGGTGCCGAACGGCAGGTCACGTTCATCCTCGGCGATACCGATACGGACGATCAGGTTCGAGCCATCATCGGCGAACTGCGTGAGACCGCGTTCGACACGGTGCTTGAGGCGAACAAGACGTTCTGGCGCGAATTCACCGACATCGTGAAGGTGGAAACGCCGGATCCGGCCTTCAACGCCATGATCAACAACTGGCTGCCCTATCAGAGCCTCGGTTGCCGCATCATGGCGCGCTCGGCCTTCTATCAGGCAAGCGGTGCCTTCGGTTTCCGCGACCAGTTGCAGGATACGCTGGCGTTCCTGATCCATCGTCCGGAACTCGCCCGGGCACAGATCCTCAACGCTGCCTCCCGCCAGTTTACCGAAGGCGACGTGCAGCATTGGTGGCTGCCGGGAACAGGCGCCGGCGTGCGCACGATGATCTCCGACGACGTCGTCTGGCTCGCCCATGCCGTGACCCGCTATTGCACGGTGACCGGCACGTCCGATCTCCTTGCCGAGAAGCTTGCCTTCATCACTGGCCCGGCGCTCGAAGCGGGGCAGCACGACGCCTTCTACAAGCCGGAGATTTCCGAAGAGGTCGGCGACGTCTACGAGCATTGCGCCCGTGCACTCGATCTTGCGATCAAGCGGACCGGTGAGAACGGCCTGCCACTGTTCCTTGCCGGCGACTGGAACGATGGCATGAACCGGGTCGGCGAGAAGGGGCAAGGCACGAGCACCTGGCTCGGCTGGTTCCTCGCCGGCACGCTGCGTGGCTTCCTGCCCTTCGCGCGCGAGCGCAAGGACGAGGCGCGCATCACGCGCTGGGAGGCGCATCTCGAAGCGCTCAAGAAGGCGCTCGCGACTGCCGGCTGGGATGGCGACTACTACCGTCGCGGCTATTACGACGATGGCACGCCGCTTGGCACCAGTGAGGCTCTGGAGTGCCGGATCGATTCGATCGCTCAGTCCTGGAGCGTGCTTTCGGGCGAAGGCGATGAGCAGCGTTCGCTGAAGGCGATGGACGCAGTCATGGCTGAACTGGTCGACCCCGACCAGCGCATCGTGCGGCTGTTCACACCGCCGCTCGAGCGGACGTCGCAGGATCCGGGCTACATCAAGGCCTATCCGCCGGGCGTGCGCGAGAATGGCGGGCAATATACTCACGCCGCCACCTGGGTCGCCTTGGCCTTTGCCGAACAGGGCAGGGCGGAAGAGGCCTGGCGGGTCTTCCAGATGCTGAATCCGATCTCGCATGCCGAAAACCGCGAAGCGGCGGAACACTATCGCGTCGAGCCCTATGTCGTTGCCGCAGATATCTACGGCGAAGGCGATCTGGCGGGGCGTGGCGGCTGGACCTGGTATACGGGATCTGCCGGCTGGCTCTACCGTGTCGGCGTCGAGGGCATCCTCGGTATTCGCCGGCAGGGCGACAGGCTGGTCATCCGTCCGGTGCTGCCGGCAGCCTGGAACGGCTACTCGGCCGAAGTGACGCTCAATGGCGCGCGGCACAAGATTTCGGTCGAACGCGACAAGAAAAGTGGCGAGCCGATCGTCAGCGTCAACAATAGTGTCACAAAAAACGCGCATGAAGGCATTTTGCTGTAACGGCCGGCATTGAAGACAGGATGAAACCGGCTTTGTTCCCGCAAGGGCAAGGCCGGTTTTTCTTTGCGGATTTGCCGGCGGCGCGACCTCGACGGCTGAGCGTCGTGCAGGAATTCAAAGTCCTGCAGCGACCTTTGCGCGTCTGATAAGACGCGCGGCGCTGTAGATTTCGTGAGCGGGGTGCCGGGCGGGAAACCGCCTGCAGATGGCCTCCCGCTCTCCTTCATGGTGCCGGGCATCGCGCGAAAGGCGGGACGTCGGTACCCGTTTCAACAGGGATGGGGCAGGGGCGCCAAATCCTGGAAAACGGACCGCATGCTGCAAAAGACTTTTCAGGGTGGCGTCGACCCGATGTCCGCCCGATTGGTTCCGAAGGAGCGTGACACACGCCTTGATGTGTTCAGGGCGCTGTGTCTCCTGACGATTTTCGTCAATCACGTTCCCGGGCAATATCTCGAATACCTGACCCACAAGAACTTCGGCTTTTCCGATTCCGCTGAAGCTTTCGTCCTGATCTCGGGCCTCTCGGTCGGGATCGCCTATGGCGGCAAGTTCGTCTCCGGCGGTCGGCTGGCTATGACGCTCAAAATCTGGCGCCGGGCCCTGGCGCTTTACGTCGCCCACATCATGACGAGCATCGTAACGCTGGCGATCTTTGCCGGCGGCGCGATCTACTTCGGAAGGCAAGACCTGATCGGCGAGATCAACATCCGCCCGATGGTGGAGCAGACGGAGCAGGGCATCGTTGCCATGGTGCTCTTGGGACATCAGCTCGGCTACAACAACATCCTGTCGATGTATGCGGCGCTGTTCCTGCTGCTGCCGGGCATCCTCTGGCTGAACGGCGTCAGCAAGAAACTGCTGCTTCTGCTCTCGGCCGCGCTATGGTTCGCCGCGGGCATCTTCAAGTTCGTGCCGTCGAACTTCCTCGACGAGGGCTACTGGTTTCTCAATCCCTGGTCCTGGCAGTTCCTGTTCGTCATCGGCGTGGTGATGATGACCTATGTGCGCAATGGCGGATCGCTGCCGCGCTGGCCCTGGCTGGTCATGCTGTCCTGTGCCTATCTTGCCGTTTCCGCCGTCTGGGTCTTGTTCTCGTTCTGGAGCATCGACCTCTCCTTCGGTCTTCCGGCCGTTCTGACAGGCTTCGATAAGACCTTCCTGTCCACGCCGCGATTGCTGCATGTGCTGGCGCTCGGCTACGTCATCGCGGTGACGCCTCGGATCAGCAACCTCGCCAAACTCGACCGCGACCATCCGCTGGCGGTGGTCGGCCGGCATTCGCTACCGATCTTCATCTTCGGCACGATCCTGGCGATGTCCGGCCAGGTGCTGCTGTTCGTGACAGGGAAGAACCCGGTCTTCGGCAGCCTCTTCGTGCTCGCCGGCATCGGCCTGCACTTTGCCTATGCCTATTATCTTGAATGGCTGCGCGGCATCGCGTCTGCCAAACCGCTAAGGGCGGCGTAGCAAACGCCGCCCTTGACCGCGCGTCAGCATCAGGTTCGGGAACCCAGCGCCAGGCGGCAGGCAAGCCCCGTGAACACGCCGGCGAGAAGGTATTGCGGCATTTTCGGGAAACGCCGGAAGCCGGAAAGTCTTGCGCGCAGATGGCTGCCGACAAGGATGACCGAGCCATTCACGAGGAGGCCGATCCCGTTAAGGATGGTCGCAAGCAGAAGCATCTGCAGGACCATCGACCCGCCATTCGGGTGCACGAACTGGGGAAACAGGGCCAGCACGAACAGCGCCATCTTCGGATTGAGCAGGTTCGTCATCAGTCCCTCGCCGAAGACCCGCCGGCGTGAGAGCCGCTTGAGCGTCGACGTCGGGGACGCGCCCGAGGGATGCGAACGTACCGTCTTCCAGGCGAGATAAAGCAGATAGGCGCAGCCCGCCCAGCGCACGATCTCATAGGCAACCGGTACGGTGAGGAAGAGCTGCGAGAGGCCGAGCGCCGCCGCGAGCGCATGGCAGTAGGTGCCAAGCGCGATGCCGGCATAGGTGAGAAACCCGACGGCACGGCCCTGGCTGAGGCTGCGAGACGCAATCAGCAGCATGTCAGGGCCGGGCGTTGCGGTCAGCACGAGGCTTGCGGCGGCAAACAGAGCGATGGTGGAGATATCCGGCATTGGTGATTCCCTTGGAATTGAAGCCGGAATTCCCGTCTACCAACAATTTGGTGAATGACAAGACTTCCTGATGCGGCGCTTGTCCAAAAAGAAAAGCCACCCGCGGCTGACCGCGGGTGGCTTGATGTACGATTTGCCTGACGTCGGGCGAGCGTTACGCTGCCGTGTGGCTCATGCGGACGTCGTCGTCCGTCAGGATGCCGCTGGCGCGGAGCAGGGCTGCAAAGCGGCCGTTGCTCTGGCTGAGCTCGTTGAAACCGCCCATCTCGACGATCCGGCCCTGGTCCATGAAGACCACCAGGTCGGCCTCGCGCACCGTCGACAGGCGGTGGGCGATGATGAAGGTCGTGCGGTTCTTGCGCAGCGCATCGATCGCATCCTTGACGCGGTTCTCGGTTTCGACGTCGAGCGCGCTGGTCGCCTCGTCGAGCACCAGGATCGGCGCGTTCTTGAGGATGGCGCGAGCGATGGCCACACGCTGGCGCTCGCCACCCGACAGACGGTTGCCGCGCTCGCCGACGACCGTATCGTAACCGGTCGTGCGGCCCTCGATGAAGTCGCAGGCAGCAGCCGCTTCGGCGGCAGCCATGACTTCCTCGATCGTCGCGTCGTCACGGCCAAGCCGGATGTTTTCCGAGATCGAGCGGTTCATCAGGCCCGCATCCTGGAAGACGGTGGCGATCGAACGGCGCAGCGACTTGCGCGTCACCTTCGAGATGTCGTTGCCGTCGATCAGGATCTGGCCGTCGCGCGGATCGTGGACGCGTTGCAAGAGGTTGACGAGCGTCGTCTTGCCGGCACCCGTCGGGCCGACGATGGCGATCGTCTGGCCGGCCTTGGCGGTGAACGAGACGTTGTGCACGCCCTGGTTCGTGTTGGCAAAGTCGAAGGAGACGTTGCGGAACTCGACCTCGCCGACAACCGGCGGCAGCTCGGTCGCACCGGCCGGCTCGTCGCGTTCGCGCACGGCGTCTTCGAGGGTGAAGAAGTCCTCGAGCTTGGCACGAGCTTCGAAGATCTGCGTGACGAAGGCTTTCATCTGGTCGAGGCGGCCGATCAGCAGGTTGGCAAAGCCGATGAAGGCGATGACTTCGCCGACGCCGAGTTCGCCGCGCTGCACCAGCACGGTACCGATCACGAGGATCGCCATCATCGAGATGGTCGAGGCGACGCGGTTCAGCCCGCTTGCGAGTGCCCACCAGTCGAGTACCGGGAACTGGGCCGAGATCAGCCGCTCGGTGAATTTCTTCAGCTCGCGGGTTTCAGCCTCGATGCGGTTGTAGCTGTGTACAACCGAAACGTTGCTGATCGCGTCGGAAACGTGCGAGAAAACCGTGTGGTAGTGGTTCTCGACCGAAGCCTGGCCTTCCTTGGTGCGGCTCATGACCACCTTGCTGATCACCACATAGAGCGCGCCGAGAACGACGAGCACGAGCGACAGGCGCACGTCCATGGCAAAGGCGGTCGGAACGAGCAGAACGAGGGCGACGGCGGTCGCCAGATGCTGGCGCATGAATTCGAGCCAGAGACCGAAGAGGGTTTCGCAGGCGCGAAGCAGCGTGTGCAGGGCGTTGGACGTGCCGCGCTGGCTATGCCAGGCAAGCGGCATGGAAACGATGCGGCCGAAGGCTTCCGTCAGGAGTGTGGCGCGGCGGCCATGGGCCAGCCGGTCGGCCTCGCGGGCGACGAGCACGAAGGCGACGGTGTTGAAGACGCCGAGGCCTGCCCACATGAGCAGCATCGGCGTGACTTCGCCCTTCGACGAGATGGCGTCGATGATACGACCGAACAGGATCGGTTCGGCAATTGTGATCGCTGCCAGAACGACGTTGGCAAGCACGATCGCTGAGACGCGAAACTTGTGAACCGCAAGATACTGGAGCGCTCTTGCATACACCTGGAACAATGACACTGTCTCACCCCTTCCGGGTACCGGATTTGACGCGCCGCAGACCTTCTGCGGCGGATGCACCCGCGTCCTCGAGGTTCCTCATGGCGAGCATTAAAGCCTCGCGCCGTTAGAGCACTCGGGGCCGCGCTGAGACGGTCTTTTGCGGCAATGGGAAGCCGTAGCCGGACGCAGGACAGCCACTCGTTTTCCCGTTTCGCTCGTCTGTGAGCTTGGCGAGAATATTCATAGTCTGCTATCTGTCGTGCCAACTCCGATTTCTTGCATATTTCGCATAAGACCGGGCGTGGTATGACGGATTATCGCGGGTGCAACATGAATGGTCGCTGAACGGTGCCTTTATGTCCGGATTCGGAAATGCGACCATATGCATCGACCTGGAAGGTGATCCATGAACATTACGCTGCTCGTACAGTTTCTCGCGCTTCTGGAGGAGATGAAGACACGCGAGGAAATCATCCCGGAATTCGAGCGCCTGCTCGATCGCTGCGGCTTCGACTTCTACGGCGTCGTGCGCCAGCCCAAGCCGCATGACAACCCGCTGAGGCTGCTGCTTGCCGGTCGCTGGCCCGAGGGCTGGCCGCAGATCTATATCCGCAAAAAGTTCGTGGTGATCGACCCGACCATCCGCTATCTCGGCCATGCCCAGCGCGGTTTCCGCTGGCGCGATACGCTGTTTGCTTTCCGCTCCGATCCGCATCGCAAGCGCATGGAAAGCATGATGATCGAGGCCCGTAACCACGGTCTCTACGACGGCTACATCTTCCCGGTGCACGGCCGGCGCGGTCTGCTCGGCAACCTGACGGTCGGCGGCCGCGTCGTCGACTTGAGCCCTGTCGAGATCAGCCTGTTCGACTCGATCGCCAAGCGGCTGTTCTGGAAGCTCTTGGACCTGACCGACCCCGAGGTTTCGGCCGAGCTCGGTTCGCGCGTCGAAGTGCAAATGACGCGGCGCGAAATGGAAGCCCTCAATTATCTCGCCGACGGACTGACCTCCAACGACATCGGCAAGGTGCTGGATATTTCGAGCCACACGGTCGATTGGTACATGAACGGAATCCAGGAAAAGCTGAAGGCCAAGAACCGCCACCACGTCGTGGCGATCGCCTTCCGTCTCGGCCTAATTTCCTAAAGTCGAAAGGCATTCGGTTTCCTGTCGCATCTGAAATTGCGCTCTGCCCGGTGACCCGCTAATACTTTATTTCGCGGGTGCAGCATTTCCCGCAATATCAAGTCATTGAGGAGACCGACTTGCCTATCTCGAAGATCCTTGTTGCCAACCGTTCTGAAATTGCCATCCGCGTTTTTCGCGCTGCAAACGAACTCGGTCTGAAAACGGTCGCGATATGGGCGGAAGAGGACAAACTCGCGCTGCACCGCTTTAAGGCGGATGAAAGCTACCAGATCGGCCGCGGCCCGCATCTTGCGCGCGACCTCGGCCCGATCGAAAGCTACCTGTCGATCGAGGAAGTGATCCGCGTCGCCAAACTCTCGGGTGCCGACGCCATTCATCCGGGCTACGGCCTGCTGTCGGAAAGCCCGGAATTCGTCGATGCCTGTGACGCCGCCGGCATCATTTTCATCGGTCCGCGCCCGGCGACGATGCGCCAGCTCGGCAATAAGGTCGCAGCCCGCAACCTCGCCATTTCCGTCGGCGTTCCGGTCGTGCCGGCCACCGATCCGCTGCCGGACGACGAAAAGGAAATCCATCGCCTGGCCACCGAGATCGGCTACCCGGTCATGCTCAAGGCCTCCTGGGGCGGCGGCGGACGCGGCATGCGCGCCATTCGCGATCCGAAGGATCTGATCCGCGAGGTGACGGAAGCCAAGCGCGAGGCCAAGGCCGCCTTCGGCAAGGACGAGGTCTATCTCGAAAAGCTGGTCGAGCGCGCCCGCCACGTCGAAAGCCAGATCCTCGGCGACACCCACGGCAATGTCGTGCACCTGTTCGAGCGCGACTGCTCCATCCAGCGCCGTAACCAGAAGGTCGTCGAGCGCGCGCCGGCGCCCTACCTCTCCGATGCGCAGCGGCAGGAACTGGCCAACTACTCGCTGAAGATCGCCAAGGCGACCAACTACATCGGCGCCGGCACCGTCGAGTATCTGATGGATGTGAATACCGGCAAGTTCTACTTCATCGAAGTGAACCCGCGCATCCAGGTCGAGCACACCGTCACCGAAGTGGTGACCGGCATCGACATCGTCAAGGCGCAGATCCACATTCTCGACGGCGAGGCGATCGGTACGCCGCAATCGGGTGTGCCTGACCAGGCTGACATCCGCCTCAACGGCCACGCGCTGCAGTGCCGCATCACCACGGAAGATCCGGAACAGAACTTCATTCCCGACTACGGCCGCATCACCGGCTATCGTTCGGCGGCCGGTTTCGGCATCCGTCTCGACGGCGGCACGGCCTATACCGGCGCCTACATCACCCGCTACTACGATCCGCTGCTGGTGAAGGTCACGGCCTCGGGCAGCACGCCTCAGGAAGCGATCAGCCGCATGGACCGGGCGCTGCGCGAATTCCGTATCCGCGGTGTGGCGACCAACCTCACCTTCCTCGAGGCGATCATCGGCCACGAGCAGTTCCGCAACAACACCTACACCACCCGCTTCATCGATACGACGCCGGAACTCTTCCAGCAGGTCCGGCGCCAGGACCGTGCGACGAAGCTCTTGACCTATCTCGCCGACGTCACCGTCAACGGTCATCCGGAGGCCAAGGGCCGTCCGAAGCCGCCGGCGGATGCGGCCAAGCCCGTCGTGCCGTTCATCCAGGGCGAAATCCCCGCCGGTACCAAGCAGAAGCTCGACGCGCTCGGCCCGAAGAAATTCGCCGAGTGGGTGCGCGGTGAAAAGCAGGTTTTCCTGACCGATACGACGATGCGCGACGGCCATCAGTCGCTGCTTGCGACCCGCATGCGTACGCATGACATCGCCCGCGTCGCCGGCACCTATGCTCGTGCCCTGCCGCAGTTGTTCTCGCTCGAATGCTGGGGTGGTGCGACCTTCGACGTTTCCATGCGCTTCCTCACCGAGGACCCGTGGGATCGTCTCGCCCGCATTCGCGAGGACGCGCCGAACCTGCTGCTGCAGATGCTTTTGCGCGGCGCCAACGGCGTCGGCTACAAGAACTACCCCGACAACGTCGTGAAGTACTTCGTGCGCCAGGCGGCGAAGGGCGGCATTGACGTCTTCCGCGTCTTCGACTGCCTCAACTGGGTCGACAACATGCGCGTGTCGATGGAGGCCGTTGCTGAAGAGAACCGCATCTGCGAGGCGGCAATCTGCTACACCGGCGACATCCTGAACTCGGCCCGCCCGAAGTACGATCTCAAGTACTACACGGCATTGGCGGCCGAGCTCGAAAAGGCCGGCGCGCACATGATCGCCGTCAAGGACATGGCGGGCCTGTTGAAGCCGGCCGCCGCGCGCGTGCTCTTCAAGGCGCTGCGCGAGGCGACGGACCTGCCGATCCACTTCCACACCCACGACACCTCGGGCATTGCGGCTGCGACCGTGCTTGCCGCCGTCGACAGCGGCGTCGATGTGATCGATGCGGCGATGGACGCACTCTCCGGCAACACCTCGCAGCCCTGCCTCGGCTCGATCGTCGAGGCTCTGCGCGGCTCGGAGCGTGATCCGGGCCTCGATCCCGAATGGATCCGCCGCATCTCCTTCTATTGGGAAGCAGTGCGTTACCAGTACGCCGCCTTCGAAAGCGACCTCAAGGGACCGGCGTCGGAAGTCTACCTGCACGAAATGCCGGGCGGTCAGTTTACCAACCTCAAGGAACAGGCCCGTTCGCTCGGGCTGGAAACCAAGTGGCACCGCGTTGCCCAGGCCTATGCCGATGCCAACCAGATGTTCGGCGACATCGTCAAGGTGACGCCGTCCTCCAAGGTGGTCGGCGACATGGCGCTGATGATGGTCTCGCAAGACCTGACGGTTGCCGACGTCGAGAACCCGGCCAAGGATATCGCCTTCCCGGATTCGGTCGTCTCGATGCTGAAGGGCGATCTCGGTCAGCCTCCGGGCGGCTGGCCGGAAGCGCTGCAGAAGAAGGCGCTGAAGGGCGAGAAGGCTTACACCGCCGTTCCCGGCTCGCTGCTGCCGCCGGCCGATCTCGACGCGGAGCGCAAGGCGATCGAGGACAAGCTCGAGCGCAAGGTCGACGACTTCGAGTTCGCCTCCTACCTGATGTACCCGAAGGTCTTCACCGATTACGCGGTCGCGGCCGACACCTATGGTCCGGTCAGCGTGCTGCCGACGCCGGCCTATTTCTATGGGCTTGGACCGGGCGAGGAGCTGCAGCCGGAGATCGAGCGCGGCAAGTCGCTGGTTATCCTGCACCAGGCCAAGAGCGAGCCGGACGAGAAGGGCATGGTCAAGGTGTTCTTCGAACTCAACGGCCAGCCGCGCCTGATCAAGGTTCCGGACCGCAACCGCAGTGCGACGAGCGCCGTGCGCCGCAAGGCCGAGGGCGGCAACGCCGCCCAGCTCGGCGCGCCGATGCCGGGCGTCATCTCGACCGTCGCGGTTCATCCGGGCCAGGCGGTTAAGGCCGGTGACGTGCTACTCTCGATCGAGGCGATGAAGATGGAAACGGCGCTGCATGCCGAGAAGGACGGCACGGTCGCCGAAGTTCTGGTGCGCGCCGGCGACCAGATCGACGCCAAGGACCTGCTGATCGTCTTCGACGCGTAAGCGTTTGCCACACGGACAGACAAAAACGGCCGGATGCGAATCCGGCCGTTTTTGTTTTGCGATGGATGAGACGACGGCTGCTTAGCGCCTAGGCCAATGGAACCGGTCCCAATGCTTCCCTTCAGATCTCGTAGTCGTGCGGAGCGCTGAGCGAGGCAATGAACTTCTTCGTTCGCTCGCGCTCGGGCGCCGAGAAGATCGTCTTTGGCGCGCCGCTTTCGACGATGAGGCCGCCGTCGAGGAAGATCACCTTGTCGGCAACGCGCGAGGCGAGCCGGAGGTCGTGGGTGGCCATGACCATGGTGGTGCCTTCGCGGGCAAGCCGGCTCAGGACTTCGACCACTTCTTCCGCCAGTTCAGGGTCGAGCGCCGAGGTCGGCTCGTCGCAGAGAAGCACGCGCGGCGAAGGGGCAAGGGCACGGGCGATCGCCACGCGCTGCTGCTGGCCGCCGGAAAGTGTTGCCGGCCAGGCGTCGGCCTTGTGCGCCATGCCGACCTTTTCGAGCAGTTCCATTGCCCGGGTCTTTGCCCTGTCCGCCGGCCATTTCAGCACGGTGACGAGGCCTTCCATGACATTGCCGAGTGCGGTCTGGTGCGGGAAGAGCTGGAAGTTCTGGAACACCATGCCGGTCTGCCGGCGCAGACGCTGGATCGCCGTCCAGCCGATCTTGCGGCCAGGGGCGAATTCAAGCTTCTCGTCGCCAAGCTTGATCGATCCGGAGGTCGGGATCTCCAGAAGGTTGATGCAGCGCAGCAGCGTGCTCTTGCCGCCGCCGGACGGGCCGACCAGCGCGGTCACAGTGCCCTCGGCGAGCGTCACGGAAATATCCTTCAGCACGAGATTGTCGCCGAAGCGCTTTTCGATGTGGGAGAGCTCGATCATGTGCGTGCCTCCAGGAAGCCGCCATAGCGGGCGAAGCGTCGCTCCAGCCTGACCTGCAGGGCGGAAAGAACGGAGCTCATGGCAAGATAGATCAGCGCCGCCTCGATGTAGAGGATCAGTGGCTCGTAGGTGGTGGCGACGATGCGCTGCGCTGTCTGGAACATCTCGGGCACAGTAATGGCGGCGGCAAGCGACGTATCCTTCACCAGCGAGATGAATGTGTTCGACAATGGCGGCACGGCGACGCGGGCTGCCTGCGGCAGGATCGTGCGGCGCATCGCCTGGCTCCAGCTCATGCCGATCGAATAGGCTGCCTCCCATTGTCCGCGCGGGACCGACGAAATCACCGCGCGAATGATCTCGGAGGTGTAGGCGCCGACATTCAGCGAGAAGCCGATGAGCGCTGCGGTGAAGGCGTCGAGCAGGATGCCGGCGCTCGGCAGGCCGTAAAAGATCACGAAGAGTTGGACCAGCAACGGCGTGCCGCGGATCACCCAGACGTAAAAGCGCGCGATCCAGGCGACCGGTGCCGGCCCGAAGAGCCGGGCGACGGCGGTGACGAGCCCCAGGATCAGGCCGAAGATGAAGGAAAGCAGCGTCAGGGGGATGGTAAAGGTCAGGCCGGCCCAGAGCAGGGACGGCAAGGATTCCAGCATCAGTGGGAGCCAGGTGGTCAAGGGCGAGCCTTTCAAAAAGCGCGATCCGCCCCGGGGTCCGGAACGGATCGCTTTTCATAGCCGAGAATGGCCGGCTGAGAAACTGGCCGAGGGCCCAGTGATCGGGTTACTTCGAGACGTCGGCGCCGAAGTACTTCTGCGAGATCTTGTCGTAGGTGCCGTCGGCCTTGATGTCGACGAGCGCCTTGTTGATCGCCTCGAGAAGCTCCGGCTCGCCCTTGCGGATGATGATGCCGGAGAAGTCGGCATCGGCCTGCTCAGCGGCGATCTTGACCGGGGCGTCGGGCTTCTTCTTCTTGAAGTCGAGGAAGGAGAGGCTGTCGTTGATCGTCGCGTCGGCACGGCCGGTCAAGACGAGCTGGATCGACTGGTCGAAGCCGTCGGTGCCGACGAGTTCGGCGCCGGACGCGGAGGCGAGCTTGCCGAAGTTGCTGGTCAGCGACTGGGCCGACTTCTTGCCCTTGAGATCGGCAAAGCCCTTGATCTCTTCGTTGTCGGACTTGACGATCAGCACAGCCTTGGAGGCGATATAGGGTTCGGAGAAGTCGTACTTCTTCTTGCGCTCCTCGGTGATGCCGACCTGGTTGATGACCGTGTCGTAGCGGTTGGCGTCGAGGCCGGCGATCAGGCCGTCCCACTTGCCTTCGAGGAATTCAGCCTTGACGCCGAGCTTCTCGGCGACGGCCTGGCCGATCTCCACGTCGAAGCCGACAAGCGCGCCGGAGGCGTCGTGATAGGTGAACGGGGCATAGGTGCCCTCGGTGCCGATCTTCAAGACACCGGCAGATTTGATCGCATCGAGGTTCTCGCCGGCTTCAGCGGAGCCAAGTGCGGCAACCTGCATCAGAGCGGCGGCAAACAGCGTGGGGAGGAGTTTCATCGTGATTTTCCATCTTCTTTCTTGCCCGGCCCGTCGTCCGGATTGAGCGGACAATCGCATAAAAAATCGGCGATCTGAGCGTATAAAACACCAATTCCTGAGCGTTTTGATGAAGAATTTTCCTCGAATTGACCCCGATTGCGCGCAAAAGCCACGGTTTGTCGAAATTCGCGCGCCGCTCCGATTTGGGCGCTACGCCGGCTTGAAAACGGTTTCAAAAGTTGCTATGCGCATTTATGGCGATTCATGCACGTTTATGCACGGTTGGTGAAAATGTCAGGGGAACTCCTTCTTCGTGAGCGAAAGACGCTGATCCAGGAGCGGTTGAAGGCCAATGGCCGGGTGCTGGCTGCTGATCTTGCGGCCGAGCTCAGCGTTTCCGAAGACACGATCCGCCGCGATCTCCGGGAAATGGCGGCGGCAGGACTGTGCGAGCGCGTCTATGGTGGCGCACTTCCGGTCGCGCCGGCGGCCCACAGCACATTGCGAGAACGGGTGGCGATGGCGCCGGAACGCAAGGCGGCGCTGGCGCGCACGGCGGTCGGCCTGATCAAGCCTGATATGACCGTGTTCCTCGATGCCGGCTCGACCAATCTTGCGATCGCGCAACTGATCGAGCCGGAGCTGCCGGTCACCGTCGTCACCAACACACCGCTGATTGCCGTCGCGCTCATGGAGAAGCCGGGCGTCGATCTGATCCTGCTCGGCGGCCCGCTCAACCGTGCCGTCGGTGCGGCGATCAGCGCGCGGGCTCAGCGCGATGCGGAGCTGCTCCGACCCGATCTCTGCTTTCTCGGCACGTGCGGCGCCGACGCCGTTGCGGGCCTGACGGCGATCTATTTCGAGGATGCGGAATTCAAGCGGCTCATTGCGTTGCGCAGCCGGCGCCTGGTTGTCGCCGTCACCAGCGACAAGCTCGGTACGGCCGCCGCGCACGGGGTCGTCGATATCAATGACAAGGTGACGCTGCTGCTCGAGGCGGATGCGTCGGCCGAGCATCGGTCGGCCTTCGAGGCGACAAGGGCAGAGGTCCTGATGGCGGGAGAGACGGAATGACGACGATCACGCATGTGGCGCTCTGGACGCGGGACCTCGAGGCGATTGCCAGCTTCTGGTCGTCCTTCTTCGGCGCTGAAGTCGGCGAGATCTATGAAAGCCGACGGCGGCCGGGCTTTCGCTCGCGGTTCCTGACGCTTGGCGACGGGCCGGCATTCGAGATCATGGAAGGCCCCTGGGTTGGGCAGGCCGATCCGGCTGAAGAACGTACCGGCCTTGCCCATGTGGCGCTGTCGCTCGGCAGCGAGCAGGCGGTCGAGGCGATGGCCGCGCGCGCCGAGGCTAAGGGCATTCTGGTCGCAAAACCGCGATGGACCGGCGATGGCTTCTATGAGGCTGTTGTTCGCGACCCCGATGGAAATCTGATCGAAATCACAATTTGAGCCGGGCGACCCGGCACAGAGGCAAGACCATGGACCAACGTTCTCCTTCCGCGACCGTCCGCCAGGGCTACATGACCCGCAACCGGCTGGCGGTTTCGCTGCTCTTCCTATTGAACGGCTTCGTCATCGGCAGTTGGGCGCCGAAGATCCCGGAATTCAAGGACCGGCTCGGCATCAGCGAAAGCGTGCTCGGCCTGTTGATCCTGATGTTCGGTATTGGCTCGCTGGTGCTCATGCCGATTGCCGGCGGCTACATCGCCCGTGTGGGGTCGCAGAAGGTGGTCAAGGTCACCGCCATCATACTGTCGCCGTTGCTTCTGCTTCTGACGCTTGTCCCCGATGTCTGGACGGCGGCTGTCGCCATGTTCCTGCTTGGCGGTTTTGCCGGCGCAATGGACGTCGCGATGAACGCCAATGCCGTCGAGGTCGAGAAATCCATGCGTCGGGCGATCATGTCGTCCTGCCATGCCTATTGGAGCCTCGGCGGCCTGATCGGTGCCGGTATCGGCGGCTTCCTCATGGCCCGCTTCGGTGTGCTGCCGCATGTCCTCGTCGTCACTGCGATCTGCCTGGTACTGATCGTCGCCGCTTGGCCGATGATCCTGGCTGACAAGCCGCATCCAGGCGCAGCCAAGGAAAAGCTGCGCCTGCCGATGACGCCGCTCCCCTGGCTGATCGGCATCATGGCGCTGTTCTCGATGGTGCCTGAGGGCACAGTGCTCGACTGGGGTGCGCTTTATCTGCGCAACGAGCTTGGCGCCTCCGTTGAGCTTTCCGGCTTCGGCTTTGCCGCCTTCTCCGCCACCATGGCGACCATGCGTTTTGCCGGCGATTTCGTGCGGGATCGCTTCGGCGCCAAACGGACGCTCCGCATCTGCACCGTCACGGCACTCGTCGGCATGATCGTCGCGGGCACGGCGCCCAATGCCTATATCGCCATCCTCGGTTTTGCGATCGCCGGCATCGGCATCTCCAACATGGTGCCGATCGCGTTCTCGGCCGCCGGCAACATGCCGGGCCTGCAGCCGGGCATCGGGCTCTCGGTCGCGACCTTCATGGGCTATTCCGGCATGCTGTTCGCACCGTCGCTGATCGGCTTCGTTGCCGAGCATACGGGCTTTGCCATCATCTTCGCCTCGGTGCCGCTGCTCTTCATCGTCGTGCTTCTCTTGTCGCACCATGCGATCCATGCGGATCACGCTAAGGGGCACTGAGACGGAACGGCGCCATCAAATCGCCGTCAGGGCATGATGTCGCCGTTGACAATCAGGCTTTCCTCATCCACCTGATGGGCAAATGGCCAGGGCGAGTTGAGAAAAGTCCATGCGGGTTCTGCCCGCATCCTCGCCCGGCTCAGTGACCCACGAAGAGGCCTTCATGTCTTCCGCCTTCGATTTCGATCCGCAGCCCCGCCGCGCCTCTGTCGCCGTCGATGTCGGCGGCGTCATCGTCGGGGGCGGCGCACCGGTCGTGGTCCAGTCGATGACCAACACCGATACGGCCGATATCGATGGGACCGTGGCCCAGGTGGCCGCGCTGCACAAGGCCGGTTCCGAACTGGTGCGCATCACCGTCGACCGCGACGAGAGTGCGGCGGCGGTGCCGAAGATCCGCGAGCGGCTCGAGCGCCTTGGTCTCGACGTGCCGCTCGTCGGCGACTTCCACTATATCGGCCACAAGCTGCTTGCCGATCATCCGGCCTGCGCCGAGGCGCTGGCGAAGTATCGCATCAATCCGGGCAATGTCGGGTTCAAGGACAAGAAGGACAAGCAGTTCGCGGAGATCGTCGAGATGGCGATCCGCTACGACAAGCCGGTGCGCATCGGCGTCAACTGGGGTTCGCTCGACCAGGAACTGCTGACGCGGCTGATGGACGAGAACAAGGCGAACGGTTTTCCGCTGACGGCGCAAGAGGTGACGCGCGAGACGATCGTGCAGTCGGCGCTGCTCTCGGCGGAACTCGCCGAAGAGATCGGTCTGCCGCGCAACCGCATCATCCTTTCGGCCAAGGTTTCCGGCGTTCAGGACCTGATCGCCGTCTATGCCATGTTGTCGGCCCGCTCGGACCACGCACTGCATCTCGGCCTCACCGAGGCCGGCATGGGCACGAAGGGCATCGTCGCCTCGTCCGCTTCGCTCGGCATCCTCATGCAGCAGGGCATCGGCGATACGATCCGCATTTCGCTGACGCCTGAGCCCGGCGGCGACCGCACCCGCGAGGTGCAGGTGGCGCAGGAATTGCTGCAGGTCATGGGTTTCCGTCAGTTCATCCCTGTTGTTGCCGCCTGTCCCGGCTGCGGACGCACCACGTCCACGGTGTTCCAGGAACTCGCCCAGAAGATCCAGGACGACATCCGCCGCAACATGCCGGTCTGGCGCGAGAAGTATCCCGGCGTCGAGGGCCTGAAGGTCGCGGTCATGGGCTGCATCGTCAACGGCCCGGGCGAAAGCAAACATGCCGATATCGGCATCTCTTTGCCCGGCACCGGCGAAATGCCGGCCGCCCCCGTATTCATCGACGGGGAGAAGGCAATGACGCTGCGCGGCCCCAACATTGCCGGCGACTTCGAGACGCTGGTTTCCGATTATATCGAGAAGCGCTACGGCCGCGGTCAGGCGGCCGCTGAGTAAGCAGCCGCGCTTTGTCTACGCTGTGGCCTCAGAGCCGTGATGTCAGCAGCTTGAAGCCGGCAAAGGCGAAGAAACCGGCCATCAGGCTTTCGATCAGCCGCCTGGACTTCAGATAGGCGCGGTGTACCGGCGTGAGCGAGAAGACGATCGCAAAGCCGCAGAAGGTCATCAGACCCAAGACCATGCAGCCGCCGATAAAAGTGGCGGTAACGCCGACCGGCGCGCCCGCGGGCATGCCGAGTGACACCAGCATGATCCAGGAGAAGATCGCCTTGGGGTTCGTCAGGTGGATGCCGAGCCCCTTGAGATAGAGCCGCTTCAGCGAGGTCTGCACCTTTGCCGTCGGCACGATCGCGCTCTTGTCGCTGCGCATGGCATCGCGTAGCGCGTTATAGGCGAGCCAGAAGAGATAGCAGGCGCCGGCGATCTTCAAGACGATGATCGCGTGGCCATAGGCGCGGATCAGCGCCGAGAGACCGGAGGCCGTCAGCATTGCCCAGGTGTAACTTCCCGTCAGAACGCCAAGGGCAAGCGCCAGGCCCGCCTTTCGTCCCTGGCTGACGGAGGTGGTGATGATCGCCAGGATCGCCGGCCCCGGCGATGCGGTCGCGATCAGATAGGCGGTCCAGGCAATGAGAAGCTGCGGCAGATAGGGCGTCAGGTCGAACATGTAAGACAAGCTCCGGCTCGGTCGCCGGAGGCTAGATCAGTCCATCGCTTGTTTGAAACGGCGAAAATGTCACCGAGACAACTTAGAGGATCTCGTCTAGCGCCTCGATCAGGCGCGCGCATTCGGCATCGGTGCCGATGGTGATGCGCAGGAAATCGGAGATGCGCGGCTTGGCGAAATGGCGCACCAGCACGGCGCGCTCGCGGAGCGCCTTCATCAGCGTTTCTCCGCTATGGCCGGGATGCCGTGCGAAAACGAAGTTTGCCGACGAACGCAGCACCTCGAAGCCGCGCGCTGTCAGTTCGGCCGTGAGCCGGTCGCGCGACGCGATGATCTTGGCGCGAGTCTCCTCGAACCAGGCTTCATCCTCGATCGCGGCGATGGCGCCGGCCTGGGCCGGGCGGCCGAGCGGATAGGAGTTGAAGCTGTCCTTCACCCGCTCCAGCGCCTCGATCAGCGGGCGCTGGCCAATGGCGAAGCCGACGCGCAAGCCCGCAAGCGCGCGCGACTTGGAGAAGGTCTGGACGACCAAGAGGTTCTCGTATTTCGAGACCAGTTCTGCGGCCGACTGGCCGCCGAAATCGACATAGGCCTCGTCGATGACGACGGGCTGGTCCGGATGGCTTGCGACCAGCCGCTCGATGTCGGCGAGCGGCAAAGCGATGCCGGTCGGGGCATTCGGGTTCGGCAGGATGATCGCGCCGCAGGGCCGGTCGTAGTCGGCGAGATCGATCTCGAAGCGATCGCTGAGCGGGATCTCGACCGTGTCGATCTCGAAGAGCCGCGCATAGGTCGAATAGAAGCTGTAGGAGATATCCGGATAGAGCAGCGGCGCGTCGTGCTTCAGCAAGCCGGCGAAGATGTGCGCCAGCACCTCGTCCGAGCCGTTGCCGACGAAGACTTCTTCGGCGGTCACGCCATAGCGTACGGCGATGGCCTGGCGCAGCTTCAGCGCCAGCGGGTCCGGATAAAGGCGAAGATCGCTGCTCGCTGCCGCGGCGATCGCGTCGAGCACCTTCTCAGACGGGCCGTAGGGGCATTCGTTGGTGTTGAGCTTCACCAGGTTGGCGATGCGCGGCTGTTCGCCAGGCACGTAGGGCTTCAGCTTGGAGACGATCGGCGACCAGTATTTGCTCATGGATCTAGCTCCTGCGATTGGCGATGAAACGGGCGGCTTCGACGAGAATGGCCGAGCGCACTCCATAGGGCGCAAGCAGCGCTTCGGCTTCGGCGACCAGTTGCTCCAGCCGGTCTTCCGCCCAGGTCTGGCCGTTGAGCGCGACCAGCGTGCCCTTGCCACGGGCGGCGTCCTTGCCGGTTGCCTTGCCCATGGTCTCAGCATCCGCGGTAAGGTCGAGCAGGTCGTCGGCAAGCTGGAAGGCAAGGCCGATCTTTTCGCCGAAGGCGCGAAGCCGCGCGCGGTCCTCCTTCGCGGCGCCGGCGACGATGGCGCCAGCCTCGCAGGCAAAGCGGATCAGGGCACCTGTCTTCATCGCCTGCAGCGTGACGATCCCGGCCTCGTCCGGTGGCGACTTTTCCGCGGCCAGGTCGAGCGCCTGTCCGCCGGCCATGCCGCCGTGGCCGGCGGCGCGTCCGAGCGCCAGGATCAGTTCCACCTTCTGCGCATCCGAAAGCGCTGTCTCGGGTGCTGCGATGATATCGAAGGCGAAGGTCAGCAGGCTGTCGCCGGCAAGAATTGCCGTCGCCTCATCGAAGGCCCTGTGCACGGTCGGCTGGCCGCGGCGCATGTCGTCGTCGTCCATCGCCGGCAGGTCGTCATGGACCAGCGAATAGCAATGCACGCATTCGAGTGCCGCGCCGACGCGCAAGGCCGCATCGCGATTGCCGCCGAGCAGATCGGCGCATTCGATCACCAGGAAGGGGCGCAGACGCTTGCCGCCGTTCAGCACGCCGTGGCGCATGGCCGCGAGCAGGTTTGCCGGCCGGGCGATTTCGTCGGCTTCCGTCGTCTGGCCGAGCAGACGTTCCAGCAGACCCTCGACGGTGCGGGCATTGGTGGCGAGGCGACGGGTAAAAGGCGATGTGTCCTGGCTCATGCGCGCTCTTTGACATGGGCGAAGAGGGCTTTCAACGGGGATTCGTGTCGCAGCCGCGCGCTTTCCCTGGGACAGCCTTCTCCGCGCCTTGCCTTTTGCCAGAAAGCCCGTTCAACTCTGCCTGCGCATGCACTAAGAGAAGCGGATGGACAGCGAGGTGAACAGTCAGGCCGCGAACGTCGTTCCGGAAGCGCGCGAGGAGGGCGAATTGCCTTCCAGTCGCTGGTCTTCGCTTCGCCGGACGTTGCGCACGCGTCGCCGCCAGATCGTCCTGGCTGTCCTGGGCTTTCTCGTCCTTCCCTACGCGCTGATCGTTCTCTACCTGGTGGAGTTCATCCATCCCGTCTCGACGCTCATGCTGCGCGATCTCGTGCTGCTGCGCGGCTACGATCGGCAATGGGTCGAGTTCGATGATATCGCCCCGGTTCTCGTGCAGTCGGTGATGATGTCGGAGGACGGGCAGTTTTGCGCCCATGACGGCGTCGACTGGGGCCAGATGCGGGGCGTGGTCGAGGATGCGCTCGAAGGGGAATCCACCCGCGGCGCGAGCACCATTCCGATGCAGACGGTCAAGAACCTCTATCTCTGGAACGGTCGTTCCTTCCTGCGCAAGGGCATGGAACTGCCGCTGGCGGTCGCCGCCGACTTCGTGTGGAGCAAGCGGCGGATGATGGAGATCTATCTGAATATCGCCGAATGGGGCGACGGGATCTATGGTATCGAGGCGGCCGCCCGCCATCATTTCGGGGTTTCAGCGTCGAAGCTCTCGCGCCGGCAGGCGGCGCTGCTTGCGGTGTCGCTGCCCAATCCGAAGGAGCGCATCGCCGGAAAGCCAGGCCGCGGGCTCAAGCGCCTGGCGAACCTGATCGAGCGCCGCGCCAGCCGCTCCGGCGGTTACATCACCTGCCTTTATAATTAGGATCAGACCTTTTCATTGGATGGGCTCGTCGGGCGATGTCATGCTCGCGTTGTAGAGTTCTGCCATCTGGGCCTCTCTCCCTTCGAAAGGCCCGATTGCTCCATGACCTTGATTTCCCCCTCGCTTCTCGCCCTTGGCCGCAGCGCCAACGATGTCCCGCCGAGACATCTCGGCACGCGCTACAACACCCAAGGCCTCTTCCTGCTGGAACCGGGCAACACGGTCGTGTCTCACGTTGCCGCCGGATCGCCGTCCGAGGCCGCCGTGCTTGCGGTGCGCGACCGGTTGATGGCGATGCCCGAGGCGCGGCAGTTCGCCTTTACCCAACCGTCCAGCCTGCACATGACGATCTTCCAGGGCATCATCGAACACCGCCGGAAGCTCCCTTACTGGCCGGCTGACATGCCGCTCGATACGCCGATCGCGGTGATGACGGCGCACTATTGCGAACGCCTTGCGCATTTTGCGCCGCTGGAGCAGTTCCGCGCCCGCGTGACCGAGATTACGCCGACGGGCCTTGCACTCGAAGGCGACGGTGCCGCCGACCGCGCCTGTCTCAAGGCCTGGCGCGACGCTTTCGCGGAAGCCTTCGGCTATCGCCATCCGGATCATGACGACTACCAATTCCACATCACCTATGCCTACCCCGTCGACTGGCTCGACGATGCGGCGCTGCCGCGCTGGCAGGCGATGCTGGACGAGCAGCTCGCTTTTCTGCGCGAGCAGGCGCCGGTGATCGCGCTCGATCCGCCGGCCTTCTGCTCGTTCGAGGACATGAACCATTTCGAGGAACTGATCGTTTTCTCGGAGAGACCAGCAATCAAGGAACAGAAATGACCGGACTTACACTCTATGTCGGCAACAAGAACTATTCGTCCTGGTCGATGCGGCCATGGATCGCGATGACGGCAGCCGGCATCGATTTCTCGGACGTGGTCGTTCCGTTCGATTTCGCGGCCGGCAATCCGGAGATCCGGGCAATCTCGCCGACCGGAAAGGTGCCGCTGCTGCGCCACGGGGACCTGCTTATCTGGGAATCACTGGCGATCATCGAATATGTCGCCGAACTCTTTCCCGACGCCGGGCTGTGGCCGGCCGACCCTCAGGCGCGCGCCCGGGCTCGCAGCTATTCGATGGAGATGCTGTCAGGTTTCCGCGCTCTGCGTGGTGCCTGCCCGATGAACATCCGTCGGCCAAAGCAGGCGCTGGACGTTGGCGCGGACGTCCGCGCGGACGTGGCGCGTATCGAGCAGATCTGGACGGAGGCGCTTGTGCTTTCCGGTGGCCCGTTCCTCTTCGGGTCCTTCAGCGCGGCCGATGCGATGTACGCGCCTGTGGTCAACCGCTTCGACGTCTACGATCTCGTTGCGGATCGAGAAACGCTCGGCTACATGAACCGCGTGAAGGCACATCCGGCGTTTCTGAAATGGGAGGAGGCCGCCCGCGCAGAGCCGTGGGTCGTCGCCGAAGACGAGGTCTGAAAAGGTCGAGTCGAAAAATTGCCCGTGGGGACTGGTCAAACGGCAGTTGTCCATGTATAAGCGCGCCAAATTTCCGTGATTAACATCTGTTTTACACGGCCATTTCGGCTGCTGAACAGTGTTTGCCCGATAAGTGGAGAATGAAATGGCTGTACCTAAAAGAAAAACGAGCCCGTCCAAGCGTGGCATGCGCCGTTCGGCTGACGCTCTGAAGACCCCGACCTACGTCGAAGACAAGAACTCCGGCGAACTGCGTCGCCCGCACCACATCGACCTGAAGACCGGCATGTACCGTGGCCGTCAGGTTCTGACCCCGAAGGAAAGCGCATAAGCGTTTCCGTTCGCGGATTAGGTTCAAAGGGCTGGCTCTGCCGGCCCTTTTGTTTTGCATCTGACATGATCTTGCTTGGACGCCGTGGTATCGCTGGCGCCTTGCGTGACGACGCCGCATAAACATGGTCCACCATAAACGCGGTCAAGGAGTTCTGATGCTTGCTGCCATACCGCTGCTGATCCTGCCTTTTGCAATCTACAATCTCGCGATGATCGGAATGTTCGGCGGCCTCGCCGGCCTGAACGCCGACATGGTGTCGCTCTCCATGCTATCAGGCGCGACCTGGACGATGCGCTTCGGCGACCTTCTGATCGTCGGCGCCCTGCTGTTGCTCTTCGTCGAATTGCTGAAAGCGACGCGCACGAGCAGCCGCGCACTGATGGATCATCTGCTCTCGATGATCCTGTTCATCGTCTTTTTGATCGAATTTCTGCTGCTCGCACCGGCGGCAACGCAGCTCTTCTTCATCCTGATGACCATCAGCTTCATCGATGTTATCGCCGGCTTTGCCGTCTCGATGCGCTCGGCCGGCCGGGACGTGTCGATCGGCCTCTAGGTCCAGACGGTTCGGGGCGACGCCGCCCCGATTTCCGCGATCTCTGTTCAGGTGAGGTGAAGGCAGGAACCGTATTCCTGCCTGGTGGTCCTGCTTAGCCGAGATTGTCGAGCTTGGTCTGGAGCGCGCGAAGCTGCTCCTTCAGCTCGTCGATATCCTTGGCTTCGGCCTTCTTTGTTTCCTTCACGGGCGGCGCGGTGATGAAGGGCGAAAACATCTGCATGGCCTGATGGAACATCTCGGTGTTGCGACGCACCTGCTCTTCGACAAGTTGCAGCGGAACCTGCAGGTTTTTGCCGAGCGGCGTGTCGCCGAAGGCCTTGTTGATCTGCTCGCGCATCTGCGACTGCTGCTCGGTGAAAGCCTGCATCGAGTGTTCGAGATAGCTCGGCACCACCATCTGCATCTGGTCGCCGTAGAACGAGATCAGCTGGCGCAGGAAGGAGATCGGCAGCAGCGTGTTGCCGGTCTTGGACTCCTGCTCGAAGATGATCTGCGTCAGCACGGAATGGGTGATGTCCTCGCCGGATTTTGCATCCTGAACGATGAAGTCCTCACCCTTCTTCACCATCACAGCCAGGTCGTCGAGCGTGACATAGGTGCTGGTCCCGGTGTTGTAGAGCCGCCGGTTCGCATATTTTTTGATAACGATCTGGCCTTCGTGCTTCGCCATCAGGGTCTCCTCTCCCCCATCATCCCGTCTTTATTGCGTTTTTCAGAGTATCCGCAAAAGCGCGCCGCTGACAATGTCTTTGTGCGTTGCGGCGACGCAAGTGCAAAATCTTGCGGTTGCGTTTTAGGTGACGCTTTTGTGGCACTGCATCAAGGCGTTTGACTTGCGTCGCGCGCTTTGCCAGTCTGCCTGCATTAGGCAAGAAGATCTGAGGAAACGTCCCATGAGCAATCCCTCCATCGTGATCGCCAGCGCCGGCCGCACCGCGGTCGGTTCCTTCAACGGTGCCTTTGGCAATACGCCGGCGCATGAACTTGGCGCTGCCGTCATCAAGGGCGTGCTCGAGCGCGCAGGCGTCGAGGCTGCCGAGGTCGACGAGGTGATCCTCGGCCAGGTGCTGCAGGCAGGCGAAGGCCAGAACCCGGCGCGCCAGGCGGCGATGAAGGCGGGCGTTCCTCAGGAAAAGACCGCCTGGGGCATGAACCAGCTCTGCGGCTCGGGCCTGCGCGCCGTCGCGCTCGGCATGCAGCAGATTGCAACCGGTGATGCTGAGATCATCGTCGCCGGCGGCATGGAGTCCATGTCGATGGCGCCGCATTGCTCGCATCTTCGCGGCGGCGTGAAGATGGGCGACTTCAAGATGATCGACACGATGATCAAGGACGGCCTGACCGACGCCTTCTACGGTTATCACATGGGCATCACTGCCGAGAACGTCGCTCGCCAGTGGCAGCTCAGCCGCGAGGAGCAGGATGCGTTCGCGCTCGCCTCGCAGAACAAGGCCGAAGCCGCCCAGAAGGCCGGGCGCTTTGCCGACGAGATCATTCCCTTCATCGTCAAGGGTCGCAAGGGCGACGTCACCGTCGACCAGGACGAATATATCCGCCACGGCGCAACGCTCGATCAGATGACGAAGCTGCGCCCCGCCTTCGACAAGGAAGGCACGGTCACCGCCGGCAATGCCTCCGGCCTCAATGACGGCGCCGCAGCCACCCTGCTGATGACCGAGGCGCAGGCCTCCAAGCGCGGCATCCAGCCGCTCGCCCGTATCGTTTCCTGGGCAACCGCCGGCGTCGATCCGCAGGTCATGGGCACCGGCCCGATCCCGGCGTCGCGCAAGGCGTTGGCAAGGGCCGGCTGGGCGATCGGCGATGTCGAACTGGTGGAGGCCAACGAAGCCTTCGCTGCCCAGGCCTGCGCGGTCAACAAAGACCTCGGCTGGGATCCGTCGATCGTCAACGTCAATGGCGGCGCGATCGCCATCGGTCACCCGATCGGCGCGTCCGGCGCCCGCGTGCTCAACACGCTGCTGTTTGAAATGAAGCGCCGCGGCGTTTCCAAGGGGCTTGCAACCCTCTGCATCGGCGGCGGCATGGGCGTCGCCATGTGCGTCGAGCGGCTCTGATCGGTCTGGCGGCATGAACAGCGCCAGGTGGGTTCCATTTTCCCTGCTTCTGGCCGGTTCGCCGATCGTTTCTGCACATGCCAATCCCGCGCCTCTTAACGAGGCGCGGCTGGTAGAGTGCATGCTGGAACATACGACTTCCGACGAGGAGAGCGTTTTCAAGGACGTGATGGTCGCGGCCTTGAACGATGACGGCGGCGCATTGAAGGTGTCGCTGGAGCAGCTCTCCGCGGTGATGATGGGTCTCGCGCTGGAGAAGTGCGAGGTGGCTCTGTCCGCGCTGGCTACGCCGCAGTTTCAAGCGGCCGCCGGGCTCTACGGGCAACAGGTCGGCGAAAAGCTGATGCAGAAGGCATTCGAAAAACTGAACTGATCAAGTGGGAGGCGCATATGAGCAGGGTAGCATTGGTCACGGGTGGGTCGCGCGGCATTGGTGCGGCAATTTCCATCGCACTCAAGAATGCCGGCTACAAGGTGGCTGCCAACTATGCCGGCAATGACGAGAAGGCTCAGGCCTTCAAGCAGGAAACCGGCATCCCGGTCTACAAATGGGACGTTTCCAACTATCAGGCCTGTGCCGAGGGCATCGCCAAGGTCGAGGCCGATCTCGGTCCGGTCGATGTGCTCGTCAACAATGCCGGCATCACCCGAGATGCCATGTTTCACAAGATGACGCCGGAGCAATGGGGTGAGGTGATCGGCACCAACCTCACCGGTCTCTTCAACATGACGCATCCGCTCTGGTCGGCCATGCGTGACCGTGGCTTCGGTCGCGTCATCAACATCTCGTCGATCAACGGCCAGAAGGGCCAGATGGGTCAGGCCAACTATTCGGCGGCCAAGGCCGGCGATCTCGGCTTCACCAAGGCGCTCGCCCAGGAAGGGGCTGCCAAGGGCATTACCGTGAACGCGATCTGCCCCGGCTATATCGGCACGGAGATGGTGCGGGCGGTGCCGGAGAAGGTGCTCAACGAGCGCATCATCCCGCAGATCCCGGTTGGCCGCCTCGGCGAACCGGAAGAAATCGCCCGCTGCGTGGTGTTCCTCGCCTCCGACGATGCCGGCTTCATCACCGGCTCGACGATTTCGGCGAACGGCGGACAGTTTTTCGTCTGAGCATCAGACAAGCCGAACATTACCAGACGGCGCCTTTCGAGGCGCCGTTTCCATGCGGCGGCAGCGCTGAGAATCCCGCTCGAAATCCTGAAGTTGCGCTGGCAGTTCCGTTGCCGGAGGGGGGCGTAGACACTATATCTTGTGGAGAACAAAGGTGGAATGACGCGCGGTCTGCGAGTCGCTGCCGAATGTTCCCGCACTGGTCGCGACTCTAAACTGCGATTCTCATTCTCTCTCTTGGGTGAATCCCTGACGAATTTCGTGAAAAATTTTCCAGGCTTTCCAGAGTCTTGGATTCGGAATCCTTGGACCTGTCAGGCAATGGCAGAGCCGGGATTGTTGCGCGCCAAAGGGCCTGATGCGCGGAATCAGCTCCAGATTCAGCATGTGGTGCAACGTTCGGCGTTGAAATCTATATGTAGTCGTGAACATACAGTGAATCACAATGAGTCGTCGATTCGTCGCCGATTCGTTCCACGGCTGTTCCAATTGTCGATTGCGCCGACCACAACAGGTGGTGCAATGGGCTGAGAGATGCCAAGCGATGGTTTTAGTTGTCGGCGCCCCTTGCGTTTGGCTCGGTGCGTGGGCATGTGTTTGCCGCCAGCGTGAAAAGACGCTGCCGTAATTTCTGAATGCCCGGGATCGATGACGTGTCCGTTCACCCCATGATCCTGAGCGGCCGCGGTGTCACCGCGGTGCTCGGGCCTACCAATACCGGCAAGACGCACTACGCGATCGAGCGCATGATTGCGCACGACAGCGGCGTCATCGGCCTGCCGCTGCGGCTGCTGGCGCGCGAGGTCTATACGCGCCTGGTCGAAAGGGTCGGCCACCACAACGTCGCGCTGATCACCGGCGAGGAAAAGATCACCCCGCATCGCGCGCGCTATTCGGTCTGCACCGTCGAGGCCATGCCGCGCGAGACGACGGCGTCCTTCGTCGCGATCGATGAAGTGCAGCTTGCCGGAGATCTCGAGCGCGGCCATATCTTTACCGATCGGATCCTGCACCTGCGCGGTCGCGGCGAGACGCTGCTGCTCGGTGCCGGAACGATGCGGCCGATCCTCGAGCAGTTGCTGCCCGGCATCACCGTCGTCGAGCGGCCGCGCATGTCGCAATTGCTCTATGCCGGTTCGAAGAAGATCACCCGCCTGCCGCACCGCACGGCAATCGTCGCCTTCTCTGCCGACGAGGTCTATGCGATCGCCGAGCTGATCCGCCGCCAGCGTGGCGGTGCCGCCGTCGTGCTCGGCGCGCTGTCGCCGCGCACGCGCAATGCGCAGGTGGCGCTCTACCAGGAAGGTGACGTCGAATACCTGGTCGCGACCGACGCGATCGGCATGGGCCTCAATCTCGACGTCGACCATGTCGCCTTCGCGCAGGACCGCAAGTTCGACGGCTATCAGTTCCGCAATCTCAACCCGGCCGAACTCGCGCAGATCGCCGGCCGCGCCGGCCGGCACTTGCGTGACGGTACGTTCGGTGTGACCGGCCGCGTCGATCCCTTCGACAACGAGCTGGTCCACCGTATCGAGGCGCATGAATTCGATCCGGTGAAGGTGCTGCAATGGCGCTCGAAGGCGTTCGACTACGCGTCGATTGCCGCTCTGAAGAAGAGTCTTGAGGCCGCGCCGACGGTTCCCGGCCTTGCCCGGGCGCTACCTGCAGTAGACCAGCAGGCGTTCGAGCATTTGGCCCGCTACCCTGAGGTCGTCGACATCACGACCAATGCGGAGCGGGTGGAAAAACTGTGGGAAGCCTGCGCGCTGCCGGACTATCGGCGCATTACACCGGCTCAACATGCCGACTTGATCTCGACGATCTACGCGGATCTTGTCCGCCGCGGTACCGTAAACGAAGATTTCATGGCCGAGCAGGTCAGGCGGGCCGATCATACGGACGGTGAGATCGACACACTTTCGGCGCGAATCGCGCAGATCAGGACATGGACTTATGTGTCGAACCGGCCGGGATGGCTGGCCGATCCGACACACTGGCAAGAAAAGACGCGGGAAATTGAAGATCGATTATCCGACGCACTACATGAACGGTTGACGAAACGCTTTGTTGATCGCAGGACATCTGTGCTCATGAAGCGCCTGAGAGAGAATGCTATGCTGGAAGCTGAAATCAGTGTGAATGGTGATGTCTTCGTTGAAGGTCATCACGTAGGACAACTAACCGGTTTCCGGTTTACGCTGGCGACCGGCGGCGATGGCCCGGATGCCAAGGCTGTGCAGGGTGCTGCCCAGAAGGCGCTGGCGCTCGAGTTTGAGGCACGCGCCGCGCGGCTGCATGCTTCCGGCAACAACGACCTGGCGCTTTCGTCGGATGGTCTTGTGCGCTGGCTCGGCGATCCCGTCGCCCGTCTGACGGCAAGCGACCACGTCATGCGCCCGCGCGTCATCCTGCTGGCCGACGATCAGCTGCAGGCGAACGCCCGCGAGCACGTTCTGGCGCGCATCGAGCGTTTCGTGAACCATCACATCGGAACGGTCTTGAAGCCGCTCGACGATATTTCGCGCGCTGAAGATCTCGAAGGTCTCGCCAAGGGCCTCGCCTTCCAGCTCGTCGAAAACCTCGGCGTGCTGTTCCGCCGCGATGTCGCAGACGACGTCAAGTCGCTCGACCAGGACGGTCGCGCTTCGATCCGCAAGTACGGCGTTCGCTTCGGCGCCTACCACATCTTCCTGCCGGCGCTCCTGAAGCCGGCTCCGGCTGAACTCATCACGCTCCTCTGGGCGTTGAAGAACGACGGCCTCGACAAGCCCGGCTATGGCGACCTCATCCCGATGCTCGCCGCCGGCCGTACGTCTGTCGTTACCGATCCGTCTTTCGAGCGGACCTTCTACAAGCTCGCCGGTTTCCGCTTCCTCGGAAAGCGTGCGGTGCGCATCGATATCCTCGAGCGCCTCGCTGACCTCATCCGACCGCTCCTTCAGTGGAAGCCGGGCACGCAGCCGCGTCCGGAAGGCGCCTATGACGGCCGCCGCTTTACCGCGACCACCTCCATGCTCTCGATCCTCGGTGCAACGCCCGACGACATGGAAGAGATCCTGAAGGGCCTCGGCTACCGCGCAGACAGCGTCAAGGCCGAGGAGGCCCAGGCCTTCCTCATGGGTCAGGATGGTGGTGCTGCCGTTGCTGCCGCCGCTTCCGAACCGGTCGCTGCCGTTGATGACGCCGATGCCGGCGACAGTGCGGCAGAAGCCGAGACTGCAGTCGTCGAGGCACCTGCTGCCGAGGCCGAAAAGGCCGAAGCTGACGTTGCCGTCGCTGCCGACGGGGCCCAGCCTGCTGAGGCTCAGGTGACCGAGACCCAAGTGACGGAGACCGGCGAGCCGGTCGAAGCCAAGCCCGTTCTGCTCTGGCGTCCTGGCACCCGTCAGGACAACCAGCGCCAGGGCGGTGGCCGCCACGAGGGCGACCAGCGTCGCGGCGGTCAGCGCCACGGGCGTGGCCAGGGCCAGGGCCAGGGCGAAGGACGTGAAGGCGGGCGCAAGGGTGGTCAGCAGGCGCGTGGCAAGCGCCATGACGGTGGCAAGCCGGAAGGCGGCCTGCGCCAGGATCGCGGCGAGCGTCATGATCGTCACGACCGCGGCGGCAAGCCGGGTCAGGGCAAATTCGAGGCGCGTCCGCCGCGTCGCGAAAAGCCGGTGGATCCGGATTCGCCCTTCGCCAAGCTTGCTGCTCTCAAGGAGCAGATGAAGAAGTAAGGTAGACCATGGAAAAACAGCCTGCGTCCAACCCGGCATCGCGCCAGCGTCTCGACAAGTGGCTGTTTTTCACGCGGCTGATCAAATCCCGATCGCTTGCGCAAAAGGCGATCGAGGGTGGCCGTGTCGCCGTCAACGACGAGCGCGTGACGCAGTCGTCGTTTCAATTGAAGACGGGCGATATGCTCGAACTTGCGCTCGACCGGCGCAGTCTGATCGTCCGGGTCGTGGGCCCGGGTGAGCGGCGCGGTCCCTATGAGGAAGCGCGTCTGCTTTACGACGATCTGACGCCAGAGCAGCCGAAGGAGAAGTTGTCGGCCTACGAGCTTGCCACGCGCGAGCGCGGAGCGGGCCGGCCGACGAAGAAGGAGCGGCGGGAAACCGATCGGCTAAAGCCCGATTTCGATCCGCGCGAGGACTGATAGGCGCCGCCAACCCTGCCCGCCGCTGGCTGTAAAACACGAGGCGCTTTTGCGCGACAGCCTTTAGAAAACTCTGCCTTTGCCGTGGCGTTTCGCGCATTGAATATTCTTGCAAAGGGTCCATAAAGCCTTTACCTGACAGACCCACGTTGGGTGCATCGGGTTTGCTTCGGCAGCTATGCGCGCCGGACATTCCTAGCATGCGCGGACGACGAGCATCACCATTGATTGCCGTCTGCCATCAAACGTGAGCATTGGCTGGAGTACCTCATGACGTATGTCGTGACCGACAATTGCATTCGCTGCAAGTATACCGACTGTGTTGAAGTCTGCCCCGTGGACTGCTTCTACGAGGGTGAGAATTTCCTCGTCATTCATCCCGACGAGTGCATCGATTGTGGCGTTTGCGAGCCGGAATGTCCTGCCGAGGCGATCAAGCCGGATACCGAGCCGGGTCTTGATATGTGGCTGAAACTGAACGCGGATTTCGCTTCGAAGTGGCCGAACATCACCGTCAAGCGCGATCCGATGCCGGAAGCGAAGGAGATGGACGGCGTCGAAGCCAAGTACGAGAAGTTCTTCTCGACCGAGCCGGGCCAGGGCGACTGAGACGAAGCGGTCGCCGCCGTTCGTCGAGGCTGACGAAGCAAAGCTGCCCCCGGGGCGCAAAGCTGGGGAAAACACGAGCCGCGCTCGCAGTTGCGAGAATGGTGGCTTGATGGCTGCCATGCAGCAAATTATTGATTTCGGCACTTTTTTGTGATAGGTTCCTTCTACTGATCCACAGAGGGTGTTTTTGCGCGCCCGAAAACCATCACGAAAGCAAACGATCTCCAAAACGCGGTTTCTCCCTAGTACGCAACATGGCGTTGCTCTGTTGTGACCGCATTTTATGAGGCTGTTTGCATTCCTTGGACGGACCAGGATGTACCCACCCGGCGGTATCCCCGTCTATCCCGGGCCTCACTGACCCGGCCCCGGCCAGAATGGCCGGCGCGAAACAGGGAGTTTTTGAAACGAATGACGACCCAGCAGAAAAAATCTTCGACACGCCAGGGCTTCAAGACCGGTGAATCGATCGTCTATCCGGCCCACGGCGTTGGCCAGATCGTGGCGATCGAAGAGCAGGAAGTCGCCGGCATGAAGCTTGAGCTTTTTGTCATCGATTTCGAGAAGGACAAGATGCGCCTGAAAGTGCCAGTGGCCAAGGCCGTCAGCATCGGCATGCGCAAGCTCTCCGAAACCGATTTCGTCGACCGCGCGTTGAAGGTTGTGCAGGGCAAGGCTCGCGTGAAGCGCACCATGTGGTCGCGCCGCGCCCAGGAATACGATGCCAAGATCAATTCCGGCGACCTGATTTCCATCGCGGAAGTCGTGCGCGATCTCTACCGCGCCGAAAACCAGCCGGAACAGTCCTATTCCGAACGCCAGCTCTACGAAGCTGCCCTCGACCGCATGGCGCGCGAAATCGCTGCCGTCAACAAGATGTCGGAAACCGAAGCTGTTCGCCTCGTCGAGGCCAACCTCAGCAAGGGTCCGAAGCGCGGCAAGGCGATCGACGAAGACGACGCTCAGGACGAAGCTGCATAAGCTGTCCGACTGCACTGAGACTACCAAAAAGCCCGGCCATCGCGCCGGGCTTTTTCTTTGATCGCATGGAACTTTTGCCGTCCGGGCGCATTTATAAAGGCCGGCAGAAGTGCGCCGCTTTCGCGCCGGGCGATCTTGCTTCTGTGATCCCGTCACCGTTCAGGTTCGTGACTTCGAAGTTAGGGCGCCGCGTCGTTTCTTCAAGTTTCGACATCGCGGCGCGAGACGCCCCCTGCTGCCGGACACTGCATCCGTCCGGCCTTTTGGACTTCACACGCAATGGCGCCCGGCGCCAGTCACGGAGTGATCGATGAAGACTCTCACTGCAGACCGGCGGATGATCAAGATCGCAATGGAGGCGCCCTATCTCGAGCGCGACGAGGAGCACAAGCTGGCGCAAGCCTGGCGAAACGACAACGATCAGGAAGCCCGCAACAAGATCGCCATGTCGCATATGCGTCTGGTAATCTCGATGGCCGCGAAGTTTCGCAATTTCGGGCTGCCGATGGGCGATCTCGTCCAGGAGGGCCATATCGGTCTCCTGGAGGCGGCGGCCCGTTTCGAGCCGAGCCGCGAGGTCCGCTTCTCCACCTATGCCACCTGGTGGATCCGAGCGTCGATGCAGGACTATGTCCTGCGCAACTGGTCGATCGTCCGCGGTGGCACCAGTTCGGCGCAGAAGGCCCTGTTCTTCAACCTTCGGCGTCTTCGCGCCCGGCTTGCCCAGGGCGACAGGCAGCTTACATCGCAGGCTATGCATGAGGAGATTGCGGCTGCCCTCGGCGTCAGTATCGCCGACGTGCAGACGATGGATGCACGTCTCTCCGGCAGCGACACCTCGCTGCAGGCGCCGGTCGGCGGCAGTGATTCCGATGGCGGTGAACGGCTGGATTTCCTCGCCAGCGACGCGCCGCTGCCGGACGAGCAGGTGAGCGAGATGATCGACGGCGAACGGGCACGTGTGTGGCTGCGCGACGCGCTGTGCGCGCTGACGGAGCGCGAAATGCGCATCATCCGCGCCCGGCGGCTGACGGAAGAAGGAGCGACGCTCGAAGAGCTCGGCATCGATCTCGGCATATCCAAGGAACGTGTGCGCCAGATCGAAACTCGGGCGCTGGAGAAGCTCCGGGCGGCCTTGGCGACGCGAGCGCCGGCGCTGACCGCAGGCATTCATTGACCGCCTGACGCCGACCGTCTGCCGCCATGCCCGTACTATTCGCCGGAACCCCGCATTGCGCCGGGAAGCGGCACTGTCCGCTGTCAATTTGGCGATGACGATTGGCGCAGCGTGCTTTCGTTCGTGACCGTTCAGGCGCCTCGCGACGTGCTTGCCTAGCAGATGGCAGGCAATTCACGCCCGCAACCGAACGCGCTTCAGCTGCGCCTGTCTCAATCCTATTCGGAAACGATCTTCACCCTGTCGCCCGGCTTCACCGTCGAGCTGACCTGCATCGCATTGATCACCCGGAAGAGGTCGAGCTTACGATCGGTTCCCATCATGCGGGCCGACAACGTGGTGATCGTGTCGCCGGGCCGGACCGTCACCACCCGGATCCGCAGCGGCTTCAGCGACTGCGTCTCAGCGGCCGTCATGCGGCGGAACGTGCTGCGCAACTGGTTTGCGGTCGGCTCGAGTGCGCTCGACCCCTTGGGCACGGCGGTCAGGAAGCGGTAGATCCGCGTGTCGATGCGGATGACCGTCACGTCGAAATCCCAGCGGTCGGCGGAGGCGCGCGCGGTTGCGGCTTCCAGGCCGTTGACGCTGATCTGCCGGATCGTGTCGGGCTTCAGGCCGGTGACCCAGCCGCTGGCGATATAGTCCGTCAGGCTTCGGCCGCCCGTGTCGGCGACGCCATCGAAGCGCACGGCGATGTCGCCGGCGCCGGTCGCCAGAACCGCTTCGGCCTTGTTGTCGATCTGGAACCCGGCGGGCACGTCGAAGCGGATGCCGAGCTGGCCGTGCAGGAAGGTCTGGCCGCGCACGTAGCCCTCCTGCGGGCTGTCGCCATAGAGCAGGCCGTCGATGCCGGCGAGATAATAGTCGCGACCGCGGTCGCCGCTGGTGCCTTCCGGACCGAAGGCGCGGGCGTGCCGACGCGCGAGATCGACACGCTGCGGCGCGTTCGGGTGGCTTGACAGGAAGTCGAGGCTCTGGTCGGATTCCGGATCGACCGCCGTGAAGCGGCTATAGGCGGCCATCGAATCGAGGAAGCGCGCCGCTGCATAGGGGTCGTAGCCGGCTTCGCCGAGCATGCGCACGCCGATCACGTCGGCCTGAAGTTCCTGGTTGCGCGAGAAGGCCGCGAGCCGGAGCTTGCCGCGCGCGAGCGCCTGCTTGCCGGCGATATCGGAGGAGAGGACTTCGGAGACCACGCGGCTGGCGATCACTTCGGCTTCCTCGCGCTGCTGACGCTCGATGCCGTGGTTGGCGGTGACGTGCGCCATCTCGTGCGACAGCACGGCTGCGACCTCGGAGGCATCGTTGGCAAGCGCCAGCAGGCCGCGGGTGACATAGAGATAACCACCGGGCAGCGCGAAGGCGTTGATCGCCGGCGAGTTCAGGATGGTGATGCGATAGGACTGCTGCGGATTCTCGGAGACCGCCGTCAGCGCGCCGGTGATGCGCGCGACCAGGCGCTCGGTCTTGGCGTCCTTGTACTCGCCGCCGTAGCTTGCGACGATGCGCGGATGTTCGCGCGCGCCCAGCTGCGCCCGCGGATCGTTCTTCTGGACTTCCTCGACGATCTGCGGATTGGAGGAGGGCGAAACGGTCGGCTGGTAGGTCTGCTCGATCACGGATTGGCATGCGGAAAGGAGCGTGGTCGCAAGCAATGCAACCACGGCGCGTCCACGCAGCCGTCCGCCCTTCGGCGGGAACCGGTCGTGTGTGACTGTATGCCTCTCCATGCCTCAGCCCGTTCCCATCCATCGCTCCGCCCGCATCCTGCGGACAAGTGGTACGACAGCGTTGAAAGTCCTACTTTTTCAGCCCGGCAGCGTTGCTCTGCCGCGACCTCTCAGTCCTGGTCTTGCTGTATCTGATTTCAGCGCCACCTGCCTAGTTTGTCTCGGTAGAAATAGTTGCCCCGTGGTATCACGGCAACGGATGCGGGAATATTCGCGCCCTTGCCGGATATTTCGCGCGTCGCATGGCGCCGCGGTCAAATTGTGGCAATCGGCCAAGGGCGTGGAGAATCCGATCCGTCCTTCAAGTATTGCCGAGAAAGCGGTCGATCGCCGCATTGTCCCGCCGCGCCAGGAAGCGGTCGAGGGTGTCGTTTGCGATGATACGCCCCTGGTCGAGAAAAAGCACGCCGTCGGCCAGGGCCTTCACGTCTTCGGGATGGTGTGTGATCACCAGGATCGTGTTGCCTTCCTCCTCGTGCAGTTCCCGCAGGAGCGTGCGCATGCCGGCGCGCATGCCGGGATCAAGCGCTGCGAAGGGCTCGTCGAGCAGCAGCAGGGGGCGCTTTCGCACAAGCGCGCGGGCGAGGGCGACGCGCTGGCGCTCGCCGCCTGAAAGCGTCGGCGGCAGCCTTTTCCCGAAGCCTTCGAGCCCGACGCGGCGGAGCGCGTCTTCAATCTTCTCGCGGTCGGTTGCGCTCAGCCGAAGCGCCGGGTCGATGCCGAGTCCGATGTTGGTCGCGACGTCGAGATGGGCGAAGAGGTTGTTGTCCTGGAAGATCATCGAGACCGGCCGTTCCGACGGCGCCCGATCGGCAACGTTCTCGCCGAGAATGCGCACCTCGCCGCGATCGGGATCCTCGAACCCGGCAATGAGGTGGAGCAGCGTCGATTTGCCGGAGCCCGAGGCACCGGCGACAGCGACGATGCCCCCCTTGGCGATGGTGCAATCGAAGGTGAGCTTGGCCGTTTCGAAACGGACCTCGACATCGCGCAACTCTATCGCGGGAACGGGATCGATCATGCTTTGCGTCCTTCCGGCCGGCTGTCATTGGCCGTGCCGAGGATGGTGAATATCAGGCAGAGAAGCCCGAGGAAAAGGGCGAGACCGGCGGCGTCGGCGGTGCGGTAGCTGCCCATACGGCTATAGAGCAGCCACGGCAGCGTCACCATGTCTTGGCTGCCGAAGAGAGCGACGGCGCCGAGGTCGCCGAGCGACAGCGCCATGGCGAAGGAAAGGGCCATCAATAGCGGCTTGCGCAGCGCCGGAAAGTCGATCCATCGCAGACGATCAAAACCACGAATGCCAAGGCTTGCCGTCAGCCGTTCGGACCGTGCCGCATGGGTCGCCATTGCCGGCGCGAGGATGCGGTGGACGAAGGGCAGCGCCATCAGCGCGTTGATCGCAACGACGATGGCAGGTGCAAAGCGCGCGACGTCACCGAAGGGACGCAAAAGCAGAAACCATCCGGCGCCGAGCACCACCGGCGGCACCAAGAGGATCAGCGAGGTGCTGGCACCGATGGCACCGGCAAAGCCGCGGGAGAGCGACGTCGCGTGACGCGGCGCGGTGGCGGTTGCCGCCGCCCGGATCATCACGGCTGCCATGGTGACGGAGGCGAGTGCCGAGGCGAGCGCGATTGCCGCACTCGTCCGCAGCGCCCGGTGCACCGCCGGATCGCGGGCGAGCTTCAGCAGATCGGCTTCGAGTCCGGAGATGAGAACCGCGACCAGCGGCGCGCCGAGAAACAGAAAGGCAAGCGTGATCCAGGTGCCATCACTCAGGCGCGCGATCCTTGACGCGCCATCGAAACGGCGCACAGTGCGGCCACCGGTCATGCCCTCTTCCGGCTCGGTCGCCAGATGACGAAGCAGGAGCAGCAGCAGGCCGGTCATGGCGATCTGCAGGGCTGACAGCGCGATCGCGCGCGGCGGATCGAAATCGAAACGCAGCGCCTGGTAGATCGCCACTTCGATTGTGCTGGCCGCAGGCCCGCCGCCGAGCGTCAGCACGAGGGTGAAGCTGGTGGCGCAGAGCATGAAGACGAGGCCGGCGGCACCCGGCAGGAGGCCGCGCAGCACGGGCCATTCGATGAAGCGAAAGAGTGCGCGTGACGGCATGCCGAGATTGGCGGCGCTGCGCCAGTATTCGGCGGGGATGCGCTCGAGCCCGGCCAGGAACAGGCGCGCTGCAAGCGGCATGTTGAAGAAGACGTGGGCAAGCAGGATGCCGAACAGGCCGTAAATGCTGACGGGCTGCGCGAGGCCGAGCCAGCGCAGGCCGGAATTGAGGAAACCCTGCCGCCCCCAGATCTCGATCAGCCCGAGTGCGCCAACCAGAACCGGCAGTCCGAGTGGCAGCGCCATCAAGCGCAGCAGCCAGATGCGGCCGGGGAACTGCGGTCGTCGCGCTAGCGCCCGGGCGACGGGGATGGCAAAGAGCACGGACAGCAACGTCGAGAGGGTCGCCTGCAGCAGCGTGAAGCGGGTGACGCGCCAGATGTAGGCGTCGAACAGCGCATCGTCGCTCGCGCCGCCCGTCTGGCTCAGCAAGGCGACGATCGCAAGACCGACGAAAAGGACGAAGACGCCGAGGCAGGCTGCCCCGGCGACCACTGTCATACGATTTTCGCGCAGTGCGAACAATCCGGCCTCAGTTCTTGCTCATGGCGGCAAGCCATTCGTCGATCCAGGCCTTGCGGTTCTTGGCGACGTCCTCCGAGGGCAGGAGGAAGGTGTTTTCCGGCTTGACCAGCTTATTGAAGGCGTCCGGCAGCGGCTCCTTGGTCGCTGCGACCGGCATCATCCAGTTCGTCGTCGGGATGATCGACTGGAAGTCCGGACCGGTCATGAAGGCGAGGAACTGCTTTGCCAGTTCCGGCTCCTTGGCGTTCTTGGTCATGCCGGCGACTTCGATCTGGATGTAGTGCCCTTCGGAGAAGGCAGCGGCCTGATAGCGCTCGGTGTTTTCCGCGACCATGTGGTAGGCCGGCGACGTGGTGTAGGACAGCACCATCGGCGCCTCGCCCTTGGTGAAGAGGCCATAGGCTTCCGACCAGCCGGGGGTGACGGTCAGAACGCGGTCCTTCAGCTTCGTCCAGGCGGCACCCGCCTCATCGCCATAGACGGCCTTGACCCAGAGCAGGAGGCCGAGGCCCGGCGTCGACGTACGCGGATCCTCGATGACGATCTTCTGCGACGGGTCGCCTTCTACCAGCTCCTTCAGGCTCTTCGGCGGCGTCTTCAGCGTCTCGGTGTCGTAGACGACGGCGAAGTGGCCGTAGTCATAGGGCAGGAACGTGTCGTCGGAGAAGTTGCCGGGAACGGTGACGCCGGTTGCCTCGACGCCGTGCGGCGCGAAGAAGCCCGTTGCCTTGGCTTCCGCAACGAGGTTGGTGTCGAGGCCAAGCACGATGTCGGCCTTGGAAGCCTCGCCTTCGAGCTTCAGGCGGGTGAGCAGCTCGACGCCGTCGGCCACGCCGACATAGTTGACCTTGCATTCGCAGGTCTTCTCGAAGGCTTCTGCGACCTTGGCGCCCGGGCCCCATTCGGTGATAAAGCTCTCATAGGTGTACACCGTCAGCGTCTTGTCGGCGGCGGTCGCGGCGCCGGAGAAAACAAGGCTCGCGGCCGTCGCAAGGGCTAGCCGGCTAAAGAATTTAAGTTGCGATGAATTGGACATGGCGAGGACCTCTCTCCCAAAGTTCGTTGTTGCATGGGAAAAGGGCGTATCGATCCGATCGCGTCTAATCCCTCCGCCGGTATGAGCCGGATCAGGTTCCGCGGGTTGGCGTTTTGACGCCTCTCAGCCTCCGGCCGCAATGCGGTCGGGAGGCACCCCGTTAGAGCGGCAAGAGATTTACCGCTGCCTCGGTCCCATGGCAAGCGATGTTTACGGCGAAGCAAGGGGACGCCTGGCCAGCACAATGGCTCGTGTTTGCGTATGCCGCCAACTGCGCTACACAACGGCAGCGAGGAGGAAATGTCATGCCCGATATGCTTGTTCGACTTTATGCCCTGCCGGCTGAACCTCAGTCGAAGCTTGGCCTTGGCATCAGCATTCGCCGCGCCATGGCGCCGGAGCGCCGCCTGGTCGTTTCCTGGATTGAAAAGACTTTCGGTGCCGGATGGGCGGGCGAGGCGGAAGCCGCCTTTTCCTCCACCCCGACGCGCATGCACGTCGCTGTCCATGACGAAAAGATCGTCGGCTTTTCCTGCCACGACGTAACGGCACTCGGCTTCTTCGGTCCGACCGGCGTCGACGAAAGCATGCGCGGGCAGGGGATCGGTGAGGCACTGTTGCTTGCAAGCCTCACGGCCATGCGCGAGGCCGGCTATGGCTACGCGATTATCGGCGGCGTCGGGCCGGCGAAGTTCTACGAGCGGGTGGCCGGCGCCGTCGAAATTCCGGATTCGACCCCCGGCATTTATGCCGGCATGCTTTTTCCCGATCCGGTGCCCGAGGGGCATTGATGGTCTGACCAAAATATCGAGAACCGCTCGTTCGACGGTTTTCTTCGTTTTCCTTCGGCGGTCCTTTGCGCTATGGGCTTTGCCATGGCTCGATCGACCTTCACCATTCTGCTTGGCGGCGCCCTTTCGCTGACCGACCGGCTGGCTCACCAGCTGGCCGCAAGTCGCTTCATTGCGGCTGACGGCGGCATGCGCCATGCCCGATTGCTCGGCATCGTGCCGGATGTCTGGGTCGGTGATTTCGACTCGACCGAGGAAGCCCTTCTTGCGGACTACGCCTCCGTCTCGCGCGAGCCCTATCCGGCGGCGAAGGCCGCGACGGACGGGGAGATCGCGGTCGAGGCGGCGCTGTCGCGTGGAGCCGATCGCCTGATTTTCGCCGGCGCCCTCGGCGGTACCCGCAGCGATCACGCCTTCATGCACCTGCTGCATGCCGTCGCCCTTGCCGAGCGTGGCCTTTCCGTGTTGATGACCTCGGGCGAGGAAGAGGCCTATCCGCTGCTGGCCGGCTCGCTCGACCTCGACCTACCCAAGGGCTGCCTCTTCTCGGTGCTCGGGTTGACCGAGCTTACCGGTCTTTCGATCGTCAATGCGCGCTATCCGCTCGACGATTTCACCTTGCCGTTCGGCTCGTCCCGAACCGTTTCCAACGTTGCGGAGGGTCCCCTTCGCTTCACTCTCCAGAGCGGTCGCGCCATTGTGCTCGCCCGCCCCTATGATCTTTCCGGAGCCTGAGCCTTGGCGCCTCCCATTCTGAAACTCGACGACATCTTCCTCACCTTCGGCGGCGCGCCGCTGCTAGCCGGCGCCAATTTTCAAGTCGAACCGGGCGACCGCATCTGTCTGGTCGGCCGCAACGGCTCGGGCAAGTCGACGCTGATGAAGATTGCCGCGGGCCTGGCCGAGGCGCAGTCGGGCGAAATCTTCCGCCATCCCTCCGCGACCATCCGCTATCTGCACCAGGCGCCGGATTTCGACGGCTACGACACGGTGCAGACCTATGCCGAGGCAGGACTCGGCCCGAGTGACGATCCCTATCGCGTCGCCTATCTGCTGCAGCACCTGGGGTTGACCGGCGAGGAAGACCCGAAGCGCCTTTCGGGCGGTGAGGCGCGTCGCGCGGCGCTTGCCCGTGTCATGGCGCCGGAGCCGGATATCCTGCTGCTCGACGAGCCGACCAACCATCTCGATCTGCCGACGATCGAATGGCTGGAAGACGAACTGATCCGCAGCCGTTCGGCGCTCGTTCTGATCTCGCACGACCGGCGCTTCCTGGAGAAGGTCTCGACCGCGACCGTCTGGCTCGACCGTGGCCAGTCGCGGCGGCTCGACCGCGGCTTTGCCCATTTCGAGGCTTGGCGTGACGAGGTGCTGGAGGCCGAGGAGCTGGAACAGCACAAGCTCGGCAAGGCGATCGAGCGCGAGGAACATTGGCTGCGCTACGGCGTGACCGCTCGACGCAAGCGCAACATGCGCCGCCTCGGTGAGCTGCAGACCATGCGGGCGACCTATCGCGGCCACAAGGGGCCGCAGGGAACGGTACAGGCGACGGCCGCCGACGCCAAGGAATCGGGCAAGCTGGTGATCGAGGCGGAGAAGGTCACCAAGGCCTATGGCGAGCGCACCATCGTCGCGCCGTTCTCGATCCGCGTGCACCGCGGCGACCGCATCGGTCTGGTCGGCCCGAACGGCGCCGGCAAGACGACGCTCCTGAAGATCCTGACCGGACAGATCGAGCCGGATACGGGCACGGTCAAGCTCGGCACCAATCTCGAAATCGCGACGCTTGACCAGAAGCGCGAAGACCTCAATCTCGACGACACGCTGGCGCACTACCTGACGGACGGGCGCGGCGACAACCTGCTGGTCAATGGCGAGCAGCGCCACGTCACCGGCTACATGAAGGACTTCCTGTTCCAGCCAGAGCAGGCGCGCACCCCGATCCGCGAGCTTTCGGGCGGCGAGCGCGCAAGGCTGATGCTGGCGCGCATCCTCGCGCGAGCAACCAACCTTCTGATCCTCGACGAGCCGACCAACGATCTCGACATCGAGACGCTCGACCTTTTGCAGGAGATCGTCGCCGGTTTTGCCGGAACTGTCATCCTCGTCAGCCACGACCGCGACTTCCTCGACCGCACCGTCACCTCGACGATTGCGCCGGCCAATCCGGAGGCGCCGGATGGACGCTGGATCGAGTATGCCGGCGGCTATTCCGACATGATGGCGCAGCGCAAGGGCGCGATCGAGGAGAAGCGCAAGGCCGAGAAGGCGGAAAAGGCCAAGGCCGATGCAGCCGCACCGGCCGCCGAAGCGCCGAAGGCTGCCAAGGGTAAGCTTTCCTACAAGCAGAAATTCGCGCTCGAAAACCTGCCGAAAGAGATTGCCAAGGCGGAAGCCGAGGCTGCCAAGCGCGAAGAAAAGATGGCGGACCCCAATCTTTTCACAAAAGATCCAAATGCTTTTGCGAAGCTGGCGCAGGAGCTGGAAAAGCTGCGTGCCGACCTCGCTCGCATGGAAGAGGAATGGCTGGAACTCGAAATGCTGCGCGAGGAGCTTGAGGGCTGAGACACAACAAAGACGGTCCCGCGCGGGATTGCGAAGGTAATACGTTGAATCCTTGCGAGTTTTACCGTTAAACTGGCAAGGGAAAGATGGCCTTCCGCGTTGAACGTTTTCACAGGGTATGATAAGTAAAACTTATTATATCACCTGTGAACGATCATGATGCCCTTCAAGCTAGAATCCGAAACCATTGGAATGCTTCTGACCGATGTCTCGCGCCTCTTGCGCGGGGCCTTCGACCGCAAGGTCAATGCCATGGATCTGGGCATCACGCCTGGCGAGGCGCGCACGCTGATCCAGGTGGCGCTCACCGAGGGCATCAAACAGGCCGAAATCGCCACACGCATGGGCATTGAGCCTATGACGCTGTCGGCCTATCTCGACAGGCTGGAGGCGAACGGGCTCGTCGCCCGCGTTCCCGATCCGGCGGATCGCCGCGCCAAGAATGTCGTCATCACCGAAAAGGCCGGTCCGTTGTTCAACGAGCTGATGACCGGTCTTCGCGAAATGATGGATGCCTATACGGAAGGGCTGGACTCGGAAGCGCGCGCGCTTCTCTGTTCCAACCTGCGCATCCTGCGTGACAATTTGCGTCAGCTCGATCCGTGCCTTGCCGGTAAGGAGACAGCGGAGAAGGCCGAAGTCCGGGTCGGAGCCGCGCAATGACGCGTCGCATGAGCGAGCGGCGCACAAGCATCATCGGTGCCTTCCTGGTGGCGCTCGGCCCCGTTTCCATGGCGCTGTATACGCCGGCGATGCCTGAACTGGTGCGCGCCTTCTCCTCCAGCGAAGCGGCGATCAAGATGACGCTGTCGCTCTATTTCGCCGGCTTCGCCTTTGCCCAGTTGGTGTCTGGCACGCTCTCCGATGTCATCGGTCGCCGCCGCGCGACGCTGATCTTCATGGCGATCTACCTCGTCGGTAGCCTGATGGCGGCCTTTGCGCCTTCCGTCGCGGTGCTTTTGGCCGGCCGCCTGGTGCAGGGCATCGGCGCCTCCGTCGGGATGACCGTGGCGCGGGCGATCGTGCGCGACCAGTTCACCGGGACTGAGGCCGCACGCATCATGAACATGATCGGCATGATGCTGGCCCTCGGACCCGCCGTGTCCCCGACGCTTGGCGGCCTGGCGCTCGGTCTCTTCGGGTGGCAGTCGATCTTCTTCCTGATGGTCGGCTTTGCCGCCATGGCCTGTCTCACCGTGCAGTTTTTCATGGCCGAGACCGCGACCCCGGATCCGGCCAAGGGCCACTTGAAGCCCATCCTTGCGGCCTATCGGCGGTTGGTGAGCGACAGCCGCTTCGTTTCCTCGACACTTGTGATCGGCGGAGCGGTCGGCGCACTTTATGCCTGGGCGACCATGCTGCCCTTCGTACTGATCAATGCGGTGGGGCTGACACCGACCGAGTTCGGCGTCGGCATGCTGATGCAGTCGGGCCTTTTCTTTTCGGGAACCGTGGTGGTGCGGCTGCTGATGCGGCGTTTCACGCCGCAGGCGCTGGTGCCGGCCGGCCTCGTCTTCATCGGTGCGGCCAGCCTCGCGCTTGCCTACACCATGCACATTCTGCAGCCGAGCTTCCTCTCGGTCATGCTGCCGATCGGGATTTATGCCTTCGGCATCGCCTTCGTCATGCCCTATATGATGACGGCGGCGATGGCGCCGTTTCCGGACATCGCTGGCACGGCGTCGGCAGTGATGGGTTTCGTACAGATGGGCTCGGGGCTGCTTGGTGGCGCGATCGCCGCTGCGGTCGGCGCTCCGGTGCTGGCGCTCGGCACGATCATTCCATGCTTCGGCCTCGTCTGCATCCTGAGCTATGTCTGGTATAGCCGCAATGTTCGCTCGCAGCCGCTCGCCGTGCCGGTCAAGGATCCGCTTTCGGAAGCGGCGGAGTAGAAATCTGGTGCGGCATCGGCATCGATACCGCTTCGGCCTGCATATGAAAAAGCCTCCGCGAACGGGTCGCGGAGGCTTCTTTTTTCAGAACGCGTCGTCTTAGCGGTTGCGCGCGGCCAGCGTGCGCAGGCGCAGCGCGTTGAGCTTGATGAAGCCGGCGGCATCCTTCTGGTCGTAGGCGCCCTGGTCGTCCTCGAAGGTGACGAGCTTGTCGGAGTAGAGCGACTTGTCGCTCTCACGGCCGATGACCATGACGTTGCCCTTGTAGAGCTTCAACGTCACTTCGCCTTCGACATGCTCCTGGCTCTTGTCGATTGCGGCCTGCAGCATCTCGCGCTCCGGTGAGAACCAGAAGCCGTAATAGATCAGCTCGGCGTAGCGCGGCATCAGCTCGTCCTTGAGGTGGGCGGCGCCGCGGTCGAGCGTGATGCTCTCGATTGCGCGGTGCGCGGAGAGCAGGATGGTGCCGCCGGGGGTCTCGTAGACGCCGCGCGACTTCATGCCGACGAAGCGGTTCTCGACGAGGTCGAGACGGCCGATGCCGTTGTCGCGGCCGTACTCGTTGAGCTTGGCAAGCAGGGTTGCCGGCGACAGGCGTACGCCGTTGATCGAGACGGCGTCACCGCGCTCGAAGCCGATCTTGATGACGGTGGCCTGGTCGGGAGCGGCTTCCGGCGAGATCGTGCGCATGTGCACGTACTCAGGGGCTTCCAGTGCCGGGTCTTCGAGAACCTTGCCCTCGGAGGAGGAGTGCAGCAGGTTGGCATCGACGGAGAACGGCGCTTCGCCCTTCTTGTCCTTGGCAACCGGGATCTGGTGCTTCTCGGCGAATTCGAGCAGGTCGGTGCGGCTCTTGAACGACCAGTCGCGCCACGGCGCGATGATCTTGATGTCCGGGTTCAGCGCATAGGCGGAAAGCTCGAAGCGAACCTGGTCGTTGCCCTTGCCGGTCGCGCCATGGGCGATCGCGTCGGCGCCGGTCTTCTTGGCGATATCGATCAGGTGCTTGGAGATCAGCGGGCGGGCGATCGAGGTGCCGAGCAGGTAGACGCCTTCATAGACGGCGTTGGCGCGGAACATCGGGAAGACGAAATCCTTGACGAATTCCTCGCGGACGTCCTCGATGTAGATCTCCTTGATGCCGAGCATTTCGGCCTTCTTGCGGGCCGGCTCGAGCTCTTCGCCCTGGCCGAGGTCGGCGGTGAAGGTGACGACTTCCGCGCCGAGTTCGGTCTGCAGCCACTTCAGGATGATCGAGGTGTCGAGACCGCCCGAATAGGCGAGAACGACCTTTTTCACGTCTTTATGCGATGCCATGGTTTCCGTCCGTCTGGTCTTGGGGAGGGCGGCGATGCCGCGTGCAAATCTGCGGCACTTTAGCCAGAACCTGCGGCGATACAAGCGCTAGAACGCTTGACGATGCGAATCCGCTGGCAAAAGCGCAGGCGCAGGATTACTGGAGGCGACCCCCGTGCCGAGGAAACGACGATGGACTTCATTCCCAGCCTGCCGACCCTCCTGACCTTTGCCGCTGCGACGCTGCTTCTGGCGGCCACACCCGGCCCGGACATGACGCTTTCGATCAGCCGGGCGCTCGCCCAGGGCAAGAAGGCCGCGCTCTTCGTCGTGCTCGGCACCAGCTTCGGCATCGTCGTGCATACGCTGCTCGTCGCGTTCGGCATCTCTGCGCTGATCACCGCCTCGCCAACCGCATTCACCATCCTCAAGACCGGCGGTGCCGCCTACCTGCTCTGGCTTGCGGTGCAGGCGATGCGCTTCGGCTCCAGCATTTCGGTGCAGAAGGTCGAGCCGGCGGAAGGCAAGGCGCTTGCCAACATCTCGGCCGGCTTCTGGGTGAACCTGTTGAACCCCAAGGTCATCATCTTCTTCATGACTTTCCTGCCGCAGTTCGTCAGCGCCGATGATCCCTCGGTCACCGGCAAGCTTCTGTTCCTCGGCCTGTTCTTCATCACCATCGGCATGCCGGTGAACATGCTGGTCGTCTTCACCGCCAACTGGCTTGCCTCCTGGCTGCAGCGCAACAAGGGCGTGATGCGGGCACTTGATTTCAGCTTCGCCGGCGTCTTCTCGGTGTTTGCGGTGAAGATTTTCATGACGACGGCTCGGTAAACAAAAACAAAAAGCCCGGACATCTTGGATGCCCGGGCCTTGTTGTGAATTAGTCTTCTGTACTCAGCCGATCAGCAGCGCATCGTCGTCGAGCGTCTGGCCGCGGATGCGGCGGAACATGGCGATCAGGTCCTCGACCTGCAGTTCCTTGCGGCTGTCGCCGGCGACGTCGAGCACGATCTCGCCGCCGTGGAGCATGATGGTGCGGTGGCCGTAGTCGAGTGCCTGGCGCATCGAATGGGTGACCATCATCGTCGTGAGCTTGCGCTCGGAGACGATCTTCTGCGTCAGGTTCATCACGAACTCGGCCATGCCAGGGTCGAGGGCTGCCGTATGCTCGTCGAGCAGCAGCACTTCGGAGCCTGCGAGCGTCGCCATGACCAGCGAGACCGCCTGGCGCTGGCCACCGGACAGAAGGTCCATGCGGTCGCCCATGCGGTTTTCAAGGCCGAGGTTGAGCTCGGCGATGCGTTCGCGGAAATGTTCGCGGCGCTTCGGGCCGAGGGCGGCTGTGAGGCCGCGGGCTTCGCCACGCTTGGCGGCGAGTGCCAGGTTTTCCTCGATCGAGAGCGCGCCGCAGCTGCCGGTCAGCGGATCCTGGAAGACGCGAGCGACGAGGCCCGCGCGCGCAGCGGTACCCTTGCGGCTGACGTCTGTCTTGCCGATCGTCACCTGGCCGGCACTCGGCAGCACATCGCCGGCGAGCACGCCGAGCAACGTCGACTTGCCGGCGCCGTTGGAGCCAATGACGGTGACGAAGGAGCCCTGCTCGATCGTCAGGCTGACGCCGTTCAGCGCCTGCTTCTGCAGCGGCGTGCCCTTGCCGAAGATGACCTCGATGTTGTTGACGCTGATCATGCCGCACCTCCACGACGCAGACGGGGAAGGACGAGGGCGAAGGTGACGAGTGCCGCGGTCACGAAGTTGAGGTCGGAGGCCTGCAGGCCGAGCATGTCGGTCGACAGCGCCAGCTGGATCGCTATGCGGTAGAGGATCGAGCCGAGCACGCAGCCGATCAGCGCAATCAGGATGCCGCGGGCACCGAGCAGCGTCTCGCCGATGATGACCGCCGCAAGCCCGACGACGATGGTGCCGACACCCGAGGTGACGTCAGCAAAGCCGTTGGTCTGGGCGAACAGCGCGCCACCGAAGGCGACGAGCGCGTTGGAGATCGCCATGCCGAGATAGATCTGGCGGTTGGTGTCGACGCCCTGTGCGCGGGCCATGCGGGCATTGGCGCCAGTGGCGCGCATCGCAAGGCCGGCATCGCTCTCAAGGAAGCGCCAGACGATGATGACGGCGACGACCACGAGCACGCCGATAAACAGCGGCCGGACGTAGAAATCGCGCAAGCCGAGGCCGTAGAAGGGTGACAGCATCGTGTCGGCGTTGATCAGCGCGACGTTCGGCTTGCCCATGACGCGCAGGTTGACCGAGAACAGCGCGATCATCGTCAGGATCGAGGCGAGCAGGTTGAGGATCTTGAAGCGCACGTTGAGCATCGCCGTGACGATGCCGGCTGCGGCACCCGCGACCATCGCCACGCAGGCGGCAAGCCACGGATTGACGCCGGCGATGATCAGCACTGCGGTGACGGCGGCGCCCAGCGGAAACGATCCGTCGACCGTGAGGTCGGGAAAATCGAGAACCCGGAATGCGAGAAAGACGCCGAGGGCAACGAAGGCATAGACCAGCCCCAGCTCCACGGCTCCCCAGAAAGCAATTAGACTCAACCCCAGACCCTCTTTTCTACCTGTCGCGCCTGATTGTGCTTATGAGCGCGACGCTCCCGCTTGGCACATGGGGCGCACGGCCGGGCGCATGTGCGGCTTAGAAACTTGGAGCGGCCTCCGGTATTCCGGGCCCCTCATAGCGAACCGCCCCCGTATGGAACGGAGGCGGGCAAAACGCAACAAACTTGAACCTGAAAAGGCCTAAAGCCTTATTCAACGACGCGGGTTGCGCGCTTTACGACACTTTCCGGAAGGGTGACGCCCATTTTCTCGGCGGCCTTCTTGTTGATCACCAGGTCGGAACCGGCGGCAACCTTGACGCCGATATCACCCGGGTTTTCGCCCTTGAGGATGCGAACGACGATTTCGCCAGTCTGCTTGCCGACGTCGTAGTAGTTGAAGCCGAGGGCTGCGAGCGAGCCGCGGGCAACCGAGTCCGTGTCGGCGGTGAAGAGCGGCAGCTTGGCTTCTTCGGCGACGGCGACGGCACCTTCAAGTGCGGAGATGATCGTGTTGTCGGTGGGTACGTAGATCGCATCGGCGCGGCCGACGAGGGCACGGGCAGCACCCTGGACTTCAGCCGACTTGGTCGCGGCGGACTCGACGACGGTCAGGCCGGCCTTTTCGGCCTCGGTCTTCAGCACCGCGAGCAGCGAAACGGAGTTGGCTTCGCCGGAATTGTAGAGGTAGCCGATCGACTTGGCGTTCGGCAGGATTTCCTTGATCAGGGCGACGTGTTCGGCAACCGGCGACATGTCGGAGAGGCCAGTGACGTTACCGCCGGGCTTGTCCATGTCCTTGACCAGCTGGGCGCCGACCGGGTCGGAAACGGCGGTGAAGACGACCGGGATATCGCGGGTCGAGGAGACGACCGCCTGTGCCGACGGCGTCGAGATCGGAACGATCACGTTCGGCGCTTCGCCTGCGAACTGGCGGGCGATCTGCGCGGCGGTCGCCGGGTTGCCCTGGGCCGACTCGTAGATGAACTTGAGGTTCTCGCCTTCCTTGTAGCCGGCGGCGGTCAGCGCGTCCTTCACGCCGTCGCGTGCCGCGTCGAGTGCCGGATGCTCGACGATCGCGGTTACGGCGACGGTCACCTCATCGGCACGGGCGGGCAGGGTGAATGCCACCGTGGCGGCAAGGGCGATGAGAAGTGAGCGCATGGGTTGTCCTCCAATTGATGTCCCGCTTTCTTAGGAAACCGATGACATGAAATCAATCGATAGGAACTGCATCACCCATCAAAGTTCTTCATCGATGGGTGATGGGCGAGGAACGAAGGACCCGAGGAGGCGCTTCGTCTCAATCTTCGCCGTGATTGGCGATCATCATCGCTTCGAAGGCGAGGCGGTCGACCTTGCGCATGCGCTCGGATTCCGACTTCAGCTGGCCGCAGGCGGCAAGGATGTCGCGGCCGCGTGGTGTGCGGATAGGCGAGGCGTAGCCGGCCTGGTTGATGAAGTCGGCAAACTTCTCGATGTGCTCCCAGTCGGAACACTGGTAGTTGGTGCCCGGCCAGGGGTTGAAGGGGATGAGGTTGATCTTCGCGGGCACACCCTTCAGGAGCTTCACCAACTGCTTGGCGTCTTCGAGGCTGTCGTTGACGTCCTTCAGCATCACGTATTCGAAGGTGATGCGGCGGGCGTTGGAAAGGCCGGGATAGGCGCGGCAGGCGTCCATCAGTTCCTTCAGCGGGTACTTCTTGTTGATGGGCACCAGCATGTCGCGCAGGTCGTCGCGCACGGCATGCAGCGAGATCGCCAGCATGACGCCGATCTCTTCGCCGGTGCGATAGATTTCCGGCACGATGCCTGAGGTCGACAGCGTGATGCGGCGCTTGGACAGCGACAGGCCTTCGCCGTCAGAGGCGATCAGAAGGGCGGTCTTGACCTGCTCGAAATTATAGAGCGGCTCGCCCATGCCCATCATCACGATGTTGGTGATCTTGCGGCCTTCGGCCGGCACGATCGCGCCCTGCGGGGTGTCGCGCTCCGGGAAGTCGCCGAGCCGGTCGCGGGCAAGCAGCAGCTGCGCGAGGATTTCCTCGGCCGTCAGGTTGCGCACCAGCTTCTGCGTGCCGGTGTGACAGAAGGAGCAGGTGAGCGTGCAGCCGACTTGGCTCGAAATGCAGAGCGTGCCGCGGCCTTCCTCGGGAATGTAGACGGTCTCGATCTCGACCGGTCGTCCGGCGCCGCGCGCCGGGAAGCGCAACAGCCACTTGCGGGTGCCGTCGCCGGAAATCTGTTCCTCGACGATCTCCGGGCGCGCGATGGTGAAATGCTGCTTCAGCATCTCGCGCATGTCCTTGGACACGTTCGTCATGTGATCGAAGTCGGAGACGCCACGCACGTAGAGCCAGTGCCAGAGCTGGCTGACGCGCATCTTGACCTGGCGTTCTGGCACGCCCTTTTCGACCAGTGCCTTGGCCATGTCCCCGCGCAGAAGTCCGATCAGCGACGGCTTTTCCGCCTCTACGGCTGCGCGCACCTGCGGCGCCTTGGCGATTTCCACCCGGTTCAGAATTTCAGTGGCTGCCATGCTCATGATGTCCTGTCATACGGCGAGAGGCCGTCCGGAGAGCGGGTCCGGAAATCGTCCTGATGCGCGAATTGAAATCGGTCGAGCCATCGAAAGCGGCCTATCGGGGCGCGGAGGCTCTCAAGTTGGCCGCCCTTTAGCATTGTTTTGGCTGGGAGTCACGAGGCAGGCCCCTTGAACGCAAAAGGCCGGCTTTGCAGCCGGCCCCTACGCGTGACTTTCGGTCTCGCGATTACTTGCAGGCTTCGATCTGCTTCAGCGCAGCGGAGATGCCCGAGAGCGAGTAGGAGTAGGAGGTCGCGGTACCCTTGCGCGACTTGGCGTTGACCGACATGGCCTTGCCGTTCTTCATGGCGGCAACCAGTGCCGGCTCTTCGGCAGCATTTTCGACCCAGGCCGAATTGCCCTTGGTGAACATCACGAAGGTGCGGCCGTCGATGACGACGTTGACCTTGGAGTTTTCCTGCAGAGCATAGCCCATCATTGCCTGAGGCTCGTAGCTGATGTTCTGGCCGGGGCGCTGGGAAACGAGGAAGAAGATGTCGCCATGGTCGACGCCGGCCGGGCTCTTTTCCTTCGGAACCGAAAGGACGTAGCAGACCTTGCCGCCGCCGGCATTGTAGGAATAGGCGCCCCAGGCGTTGAACTGCTGGATGCGCGTCGGAGACTGGGCGGCAGCCATGCTGGCGGTGGCCAGAACGAGTGCGATTGCGGTTGCGATCTTTCTTACAAACATGAGGTCCTGCCGCTTTTCTTGCTTTTCGATCACCCGAAACAGGTCAGACGGGCGACGCGTAGTCATGATTTGATTTGTTTTGACTTAATTCAGGTTACCAAACCGTCAACGGTGGCCGAAAACCGCGGCTTTAGCCCCGAAATGGAGCGGTTTGCCCCATCGCACAGTGCCTTTCGACCGCCGATTCGCGCCTTCGCCGAACCGGGCTCGATCGAGGATGCGCGTTGCCTCGGAATGCCCGTTCCAGAAGGTTTCCTGCCCCAAGCCATTGCATGGCGTCAGCCGCACCAATGCGCGCGACCAGCGTCACTTGCAGATCTATGCCACAAAGAATTGGGCAAGAGTTTGACTTTCGGGCGGGAATGCGGCGCCACAACCGGACAGGCGGCGTCCGGCGTCAGCTCTCCGGCGTATCGGCCAGCGTCTCGTCGGCCTTGGTATAGTGCGTTTCCTTGATCTGCCCGCTGATGGCAGCAAAGGCCGCGGTCAAGACGGCAACGTCATCGGAGAAGCCGACGACGGCCAGCACGTCGGGGATGATATCGATCGGCAGCACGAAGTAGGCGAGGGCTGCAAGCAGGATGCCGCGGGTGCGTGTCGGGGTCTTCGGATCGATGGCGCAGTAATAGGCGGCAACCAGGTCGCGGCTGAATGGGATCTGGCGGGCAGCTCGGCGAAAGGTCGGCCAGAAGCGGCGCTTCACGCGCTTTTCCCGCCGCTCCTGCTCGGATTCTTCGCCAGGCAAGAGAATTTCACCAATCTTGATGTCGTCCATCGTCCCGCTTCCGCTATATTCTCGGGCGCCAGGCGTTCTCGTGAACGCGCGGCGCTCCGGCGCTTTCAATATGGGAATTCCGCGTCCTATTTCAAATGATCGGGCATGCGGCCTGCCGCAGCCTTGTCCATGCGCGTCGCCAGCTTGAAGTCGAGTTCGCTCAATCCGCCGGCGTCATGGGTCGTCAGCGTCACGTCGACGCGATTGTAGACGTTGAACCATTCCGGGTGATGGTTGAGCTTCTCGGCGACGATCGCGCATTCGGTCATGAAGCCGAAGGCCTCGACGAAGTTCTTGAAGCGGAACGCCTTCCAGATCGAGTTGCCGTCTTCGGCCCGCACCCAACCTTCCATCTTGTGAAGGTTGTCGGCAATCGTCGCTTCGTCCAGTCTCTCCGCTGCCATCGCTTGTCTCCTCCCATGCGCCTGTTCGAAGCCCGAGCTGTCGCGTATAAGCGTCAACTGTCTCCAGCCTTCGAATCTGAATAGCATGAAACCGGTCAGAGTTCTTTTCGTTTGTCTCGGCAACATCTGTCGGTCGCCGCTTGCCGAGGGCGTGTTGCGCGCATTGGCGGAGCAAAAGGGATTGGCTCTAGCGCTGGAGATCGATTCGGCCGGAACCGGCGCCTGGCATATCGGCGATCCGCCGGACCGGCGATCGATAGAGACGGCGCGGCGGCACGGCATCGATATTTCTACACTGTGCGGACGCCAGGTGGCGGAGGCAGATTTCAGTGATTTCGACCTCATCCTCGGCATGGACGAGAACAATGTCCGCACGCTGAAGAGGCTCGCGCCGGATGGCACGGCGCAGAAGGTGCATCTCTTTCTCGATTATGCGTCAGGCGACCTGCGGGACGTGCCGGATCCCTATTACGAAGGGCGGGAAGCCTTCGAGGCGCTTTACCAGATGCTGGAGGCCGGATGTTCGTCGTTGCTCGAAAGGCTCGGCGAACGCACCTCGTGAAGCGGGAAAACCTCTTCCGTCAGGTACGGTCCGCCGCCGACTGAATCGCGCGACGAGAGCAGCACGAAGCGGGAGACCGTGAACAGCGAGGTCATGAAGTTGCCGCGCCCCGAGAGGTACTCGACCACGTCTTCGACACGGCTGGAGCGCAGCCGCGCCAGCGTCACGTGCGGGGTGAACTTGCGCGGGTCCGGCCCCAGTCCGAGCCTTTGGCAGATGCGCTCGATTTCGGCCTGCAGCGCATACATTTCCGGATGGTTGGTAACGCCGGCCCAGACCGAGTGAGGCTTCTTCGAGCCGAAGGCGCCGGTGCCGTTCAGTTGCAGTTGGAATTCAGGACGTTCGATGCGATCGAGTTTGTCGATGATCTCGTCGGCGGTGCGCCAGTCGACGTCACCGATGAAGCGCAGGGTGATGTGGTAGTTCTCCACATCGATCCAGCGAGCTCCGGGAAGACCTCCGCGCAGCAATGAAAGACTCATTGCAGCATTGCGCGGAATTTCGAGGGCGGTGAATAGTCTCGGCATGGCGAGCTCCCCGAATCTCTTGCAGATGTCTTAGCGAATCACGCATCGCATCTGCACGCAACTGGTATTTGACGCTTCAGAATATTAACGTTGCCTTAACTGTGGACGATGTCATCACTCCGTCTTGTTCAGCGTTGCCAGAAACCGCTCGACGACGGGCAGGGCCTTCTCGACCATGACGCCGACGCCGTCGCCATTGGGATGCATGCCGTCTTCGAGCTTGAGCTTGGCCTCCGTCACCACGCCGTCGAGAAAGAACGGATAGAGTTCCAGCCCATATTTTTTGGCGAGTTCCGGATAGATCGGGTTGAAGCGGGCGGCGTAGTCGGCGCCCATGTTCGGCGGCGCCATCATGCCGGCGAGCAGCACGGCGATGCCGCGGTCCTTCAGCCGGGTGATCATCGCCTCGATGTTCTTGCGGGTCTCTTCAGGCGCGATGCCGCGCAGCGCGTCGTTGGCGCCAAGCTCGAGGATCACGCCCTTGGTACCATCCGGCACCGACCAGTCGATGCGGGCAAGACCGCCGGAACTCGTGTCGCCGGAAACGCCGGCGTTCGCGATCGTCACGTCGAAGCCCTTTTCCTTCAGCGCCTTTTCGAGCCGGGCCGGGAAGGCGTCCTCCGGCGGGAGCTGATAACCCGCCATCAGGCTGTCGCCGAACCCGATGAGGCTGATCGTCTCGGCGCGTGCCGTCCATGATAACGCAAATGTCATCATCAGTGCCAAGAAAACCCGTTGAAATCCTTTTAATGCCATGGGCCTGTTCCTAAATCCCGAATGCCGTTTCTGTTCCCCACTTCGTTTCATATAGGGTTGTTTCGCTTGGCCAGCACCATCATCGAACTTAAAAACGCGGATCTGACGCTGGGCGAGGCGGCCGCCTCGGTGCATGTGCTGAAAGGCATGAGCCTGACGATCAATGCAGGAGAATCGGTCGGCATCGTCGGCCCGTCCGGTTCAGGCAAGTCGACTTTGCTGATGGTGCTTGCCGGGCTCGAGCGGCTGGATTGCGGCGAGATCGTCATCGACGGCACGCCGCTGCACCGGCTCGACGAGGACCGGGTGGCGGACTTTCGCGGGCGCAACATCGGCATCGTCTTCCAGTCCTTCCACCTCATTCCCAACATGACGGCACTCGAAAACGTCGCCGTGCCGCTCGAACTGGCCAATGTGTCGGGCGCCTTCGAGATCGCGCGCAAGGAGCTTGTCGCCGTCGGCCTCGGTGAGCGGCTCAGCCATTATCCCGGCCAGCTCTCGGGCGGCGAGCAGCAGCGGGTGGCGATCGCCCGGGCGCTTGCGCCCTCGCCGAAGCTTCTGATCGCCGACGAACCAACCGGCAACCTCGACGCCGAAACCGGACGGCAGATCGCCGATCTGCTTTTCGCCGAACAGCGTGACCGCGGCATGACACTCGTGCTCGTGACCCATGACGCCGCCCTTGCCGACCGCTGCGCGCGGCAGGTGCGGGTGCGCTCGGGCGAGATCGTTGCCGGCGGCGCCGCGGACCCCGTGGCCGTGGCGCCGGTCCAGCAGGCGGCCTCGGCATGATCGGCGCGCCTTCGGTACGGCTGCGGCCGCTGCTTGCCCTGCGGCTGGCGCTGCGTGAAATGCGCGGCGGGCTCAAGGGCTTCTACATCTTCCTCGCCTGCATTGCGCTGGGTACGGCGGCGATTGCCGGCGTCAACTCGCTGTCGCAATCGATCACAGCGACGATCGCATCGCAGGGTCAGGAACTGCTCGCCGGCGATATTCGCTTCGAGCTTAACAATCGTGTCGCAACGACCGAAGAGCGCGCCTATCTCGATGGTCTTGGAACCGTTGCGGTTTCCGCTGGCCTGAGATCTATGGCGCGGCTGCCCGACGGTTCCAATCAAGCCCTGGTGGAACTGAAGGCCGTCGATGCGGCCTATCCGCTCTATGGCACGCTGGAAAGCGAACCCGACAGGCCGCTGCACGACCTCATCGCACGCGATGGCGACGTCTTCGGTGCGGTCGTGGCGCCTCTGCTGCTCGACCGCCTGGACGTTAAGGTCGGAGACGAAATCCTTCTCGGCAACGCCCGTGTCCGGATCGCCGGCACGATCACGCGCGAGCCGGATGCGCTTTCCGACGGCTTCGGCTTCGCGCCCCGCCTGATGGTCTCGGACGAAGCCCTGGCGGCGACGGGACTGGTGCAGACCGGAAGCCTCGTCGAGCACACATACAAGGTGAAGCTCGCCGATCCGGCAGGGGTCGCGGCCGTTCGCACCGAGGCGGAGAAAAGCCAGCCGGCAGCAGGCTGGTCGATCCGCACCAGCGGCAACGCAGCACCGGCGCTGACGGCCAACATCACGCGTTTCTCGCAGTTCCTGACGCTTGTCGGCCTGACGGCGCTGATCGTCGGCGGCGTCGGCGTCGCCAATGCGGTGCGCGCCTATCTCGATGCCAAGCGCAGCGTGATCGCGACCTTCAAATGCCTGGGCGCGCCCGCGGCGTTGGTGGCGATGATCTATCTCGCACAGATCCTGATGATCGCCTTGATCGGCATCGTCATCGGGCTCGTGATCGGGGCTCTGATCCCCTTTGTCGCGGCGCAGTTTTTGGCCGACCTGTTGCCGATTTCGACCGCCTTCCATCTCTATCCGGGCGCGCTCGGGCTTGCCGCCCTGTTCGGCGTGCTGACGGCGCTGACCTTCGCCATCCTGCCGCTCGGACGGGCGCGCGCCATTCCTGCGACCGCACTCTTCCGCCAGCAGGGTTTCGATCCCTCGGGTTTTCCGGCCTGGCCCTATCTGCTCGGCGCCGTCGCGTGTCTTGCCGCGCTCGCCGGCCTGGCGATCTTTACGGCTTACGACCGCTATATTTCGCTCGTCTTCCTCGGCGCGATTGCCTTCGCCTTCATCGTGCTCAGGGCCGTTGCGCTCGCGATCGCCTGGCTCGCGCGCTGCAGCCCGCGGGTCAATTCGCCGGCTCTCAGACTGGCGATCGGCAACATTCACCGTCCGGGTGCGCTGACCTCCTCGGTCGTGCTGTCGCTTGGGCTCGGTCTGGCGCTTCTGGTGACGCTGGCGCTGATCGACGGCAATCTGCGCCGCGAACTCACCGGAAGCATGGCGGAGCGAGCGCCGAATTTCTTCTTCGTCGATATCCAGGGCAGCGAGATTGAAGGTTTCCGCTCGGTGCTGAACCAGGCGATCCCGAAGGGCAAGGTCATCGAGGTGCCGATGCTGCGCGGCCGCATCACCGCCTTCAACGGTGAGGACGTGAACAGCCGCAACGTGCCGCCTGCGGGCCAATGGGTGCTGCGCGGCGACCGCGGCATCACCTACGCCAAAAACAAGCCGGAGAATTCGACGCTGTCCGAAGGCGCCTGGTGGCCGGCCGACTACAGCGGCGAACCCCTGGTTTCGTTCTCGTCCGAGGAGGCCGGCGAACTCGGCCTGAAGATCGGCGATACGGTCACCGTCAATGTGCTCGGCCGCAACATCACCGCCAAGATTGCCAACTTCCGCAATGTCGAGTGGGAATCGCTGTCGATCAACTTCGTCATGGTGTTCTCGCCGAACACCTTTGCCGGCGCGCCGCATGCCTGGCTGGCGACTGTGATCGATCCGTCGGCGACGCCGGAAGAGGAGGCGGCGGTCCTGAAGGCCGTCACCAATGCCTATCCGACGATCACCAGCGTACGGGTGAAGGACGCTCTCGACATTGTGAATGGGCTGCTCGGTCAGCTGGCAACGGCGATCCGGGCGGCCGCCCGTGGCGCTCGTCGCCTCCGTGCTGGTGCTGGCCGGCGCGCTTGCGGCCGGCAACCGGGCGCGCGTCCATGATGCGGTGGTCCTGAAGACGCTGGGGGCAACGCGGGTGACGCTGATCAAGGCGTTCAGCTACGAATACGCGATCCTCGGTCTTGCAACCGCAGTTTTTGCGCTGTTCGCCGGTGGTATCGCCGCCTGGTTCGTCGTCAACCGCATCATGACGCTGCCGTCGAGCTTCCTGCCCGACGTGGCGATCGTGACGGTTGTGGCAGCGCTGGTGATGACGGTCGGCATCGGACTTGCCGGTACATGGCGCATTCTCGGGCAGAAGGCGGCGCCGGTCCTGCGCGAACTTTGACCGGACCGAGTTAACCGTAAATCCCTATTGCGCCGGCCTGAATCGGCCCGGTGCAACGGAATCCGGGAGTGCCGGGTCTTGTGTGCAGCGGGTTTCGGCATCATATTTGTCCACAGGCATGCTGGAGCTCCGCAGCGGCGCCTGGGCGTGGAAGCTCATCTTCCAGGGCGATACTCGCCGCCCGACACCGTAACTTCCACCGGAGCTTGAATGAGGAAACAATGGCTGATCTGAGAAATTACCAAACCCGAATGTCGCCCGCCGGCGCTCAGGCGGGTGCCGTGATTGACGAAGGCCTTCGCGCATACATGCTGAAGGTCTACAACCTGATGGCGCTTGGTCTGGCGATCACTGGCGTCGCGGCCTACCTGGCCTTCCAGATGGCGTTTTCGGATGGCCAGCTGACTGCCTTCGGTGCTGCGATCTATACGAGCCCGCTGAAGTGGGTGGTGATGCTGGCGCCGCTGGCGCTCGTGTTCTTCATGAGCTTCCGCATCAATAGCATGAGCGTTTCTGCCGCGCAGACAACGTTCTGGATCTATGCGGCCCTGATGGGCCTGTCGCTGTCGTCGATCTTCCTGATCTACACCGGCCAGAGCATCGTTCAGACGTTCTTCGTGACGGCCGCCTCGTTCGGCGCCCTGTCGCTTTACGGCTACACCACGAAGAAGGACCTGTCCGGCATGGGCTCGTTCCTGATCATGGGTCTGTTCGGCGTCATCATCGCGTCGATCGTCAACATCTTCCTCGCCTCTTCGGCGCTCGCCTTCGCGATCAGCGTGATCGGCGTGCTGATCTTCGCTGGCCTCACCGCCTACGACACGCAGAAGATCAAGGAAATGTACTACGAAGCCGATGACAGCACCGTTGCCGGCCGCAAGGCGATCATGGGCGCGCTGACGCTCTACCTCGACTTCATCAACCTGTTCATGTTCCTGCTCCAGTTCATGGGCAACCGGAACAACTAAGTCTGAACAGCACACGGAAAAGGCGGCTTCGGCCGCCTTTTTTGTTTGCTGAAGCAGCTTGAAAGCGTCCGGACTCCGTGGGAGTGAAAGGACGACGAAACCTTGGGATCAAAGTCTTTAGCCATGTCCCTGACCCTGCGCGACGCCACCCTGGCCGATCTTCCCATTATCACCGAGATCTATCGCGAATCCGTGTTGCACGGCGTTGCGACCTACGAGATCAACCCGCCATCCGAAAAGGAGATGCGGGCCCGGTTCGAAACGATCATCGGCAGCGGCTACCCGTACATGGTTGCGGTAGACGCGGGCGGGACGATCATCGGTTATGCCTACGCATCCGGCTTCCGCACGCGCACGGCCTATCGTTTCCTGGTCGAGGATTCCGTCTACCTGGCGCCGGAAGCGCGCGGCAAAGGTGCCGGCAAGGCGCTGCTGGTCGAGCTCGTCCGGCGTTGCACTGAACTCGGCTTCCGCCAGATGGTCGCGGTGATCGGCGGTGCCCATCCAGCCTCGATCGCCGTGCACCGGTCGCTCGGCTTCGAACTCCAGGGCACGATGAAAGCGACCGGCTTCAAGCATGGCCGCTGGCTCGACACGACGATCATGCAGCTCGCGCTCGGCGAGGGCCAGGCGACCGACCCGCCGGAAGACGTCTATCCGGACACCCTCTACCAGTGACCATCGCTTGCTGAAGAATGTCAGTCGGCGAAGCGCCTCGCAGCGCGCCGTAGGCAGGTCGTGCCGTTGCTGCCCGTGACGTCGGCGTGCGTCTCCTGATGGCACCCTTTCCCGCTGGTCAGGTTTCCACCAGCCTCAGCACCTTGTCGAATACCTTGAGCACCTGGGCGAGCTCGTGACCGCGCTTCAGGATCGTGCCGTGAATGTTCAGCACGCTATAGGCGCCCTGTTTCGCGGCCAGTTTCGGGTTCTTCTCGATCCGGTAGAGCGGCATTTCGCCCGAACGCTTGAACACTGAGAAGACCGCGCGGTCCCTCAGGTGGTCGATCGCGTAGTCCCGCCACTCGCCTTCGCCGACCATACGGCCGTAGACCCACAGGATCTGATCCAATTCGCGGCGATGGAAAGTGATGGGGGGAGCGTTCTTGGCGTTCTTGTATTCGTGAAGATCGACGACCACTTCGGAAGTGGTTTCGCGCTGATGGCGCGCCTCGCCTTGCGGCAAATCCGGCTCATCGGTCATCGGCAATCCGGCCTTCTGTTGTGACAGAACGATTACAGTGTGCCTGACACGAGCCGAAAAGCAAGCCGGAAGCCATGGGACGATGAGGTCATTTCTTGCCTCTGCCCCATTTCAGTCAAACCGGCGCCCCAATTCATCGCAAAACTCGCGGGCGCTGACGGACAGAGTCGTTGCCACCGTATGTCCGGTCAGATCGTCATGCTGCGGGAGTTCACCGAACGCAGTTATGGCCGGTTCGGTCCGGTAACTTCGAACCCTCAGCCCCAGCCCCTCGATGCTGCCGGGCCGAACCAACCCCTTGCGCTTCGCCGTCCCTACAATTTGCCCTGAGGGCCGGCGAGCACGGCCGCAGCGCCGATGATGGCACCCGGCGTTTCCTTGTCCTTCATCGATTGCAGCAGGATCGCGCAGCCGCTGTTTCCCGGGCGCTCGGTCAGCACCGTCGCCGGCAGCGTGAAGGACGCGGGCTGGCCGTCCCACATGCCGATCGTCTGTATGTCCCGCACCGCATGCCAATAGGGGACTTCCTTGCCGCTGTTCTCCCCCTTCTCCATCTTCACGATCTTGGCGCGGTCGAAATAGACGACGACGACATTGGCCTTGCCGATGCCGCTACCGATTGTGATCTGGATTTCTTCGCCGAGGATCTTGGCGTCGACGGGAACGGCAAGCCCTTTGCCTTCCGCCTTCATCGTTTCCAGCCGCGTCTTGATTGCCTGCAGGTTGCCGCCGTTCAAGTGGTCGCGGCCGTTCAGGATCGCCTGGGGCGTGTAGACGCCGTTGCGCCCGAGCATGCGCGCATAGGCATATTGCCGCTCGGTGTTTTCCTTCGATGCCAGCGTGTCGGCCCAGCCGAGATAGTTCCAGTAGTCGACGTGATAGGCGAGCGCCACCACATCGCCCTCGTCGACCAGCGACTTCAGCGCCGCATCCGCCGGCGGACAGGACGAACAGCCCTGGCTGGTGAACAGTTCGACAACGCCCTTGACCGCCTGTTTCTCCTGCGCCCCGGCAGGGGCACCGGCGGCTGCGAGCAGCCCGAAAGCCAGTGCAACAGGGCGAATGAAAGAACGGTCTGCGGATGTCATGGCGTCACTTCGTTACCGGCCGGCGGCCTACTCCTTGTGGGGGAGTTCACTACATACGACGCCCCTGCATCAACGGGAAGTCACGTTGGAGTGAGATGGCAAGTGAGCGCGATCCAGCACCCGATCGTTGGCCGGTGCACCTCAAAGAAAGAGCCGGGGCGCCTTTCGGCGTCCCGGCTCCAGAGCCTTGTATGCGCTCGCGCGATTAAGCGGCGAGGTCGCGCAGAACCGTCTGCAGGATGCCACCGTTGTTGACGTAGGTCACTTCATCCAGCGTATCGATACGGCAGACGAGCGGCACATCTTTCACGCTGCCGTCGCCGTAGGTTACCTTGGCAACGCGCTTTTCGCGCGGCTGGACATTGGCGAGATTTTCGATCGTGACGATCTCATCGCCCTTGAGGCCAAGCGATTCCCAGGTCGTGCCTTCCTCGAAGACGAAGGGAATGACACCCATGCCGACGAGGTTCGAGCGGTGGATACGCTCGAAGGACTGCGCGATGACGGCCTTGACGCCGAGCAGGTTGGTGCCCTTGGCAGCCCAGTCGCGCGACGAACCGTTGCCGTATTCGACGCCGGCGAAGATGACGAGCGGAACGCCCTCTTCCTTGTACTGCATGGCGGCGTCGTAAATCGACATCTCTTCCTTGGACGGATAGTGGATGGTGTAGCCACCTTCCTTGCCGTTCGGGCCGAGCATGTGGTTGCGGATGCGGATGTTGGCAAACGTGCCGCGCATCATCACCTCATGGTTGCCACGACGCGTGCCGTACTGGTTGAAGTCGGCAACGCCGACGCCGTGACCGATGAGGTAGGCACCGGCCGGCGAGGCCGCCTTGATCGAACCGGCCGGCGAGATGTGGTCGGTGGTGATCTTGTCGCCGAAGAGACCAAGCACGCGGGCGCCCTTGATGTCGGAGATGCCCGAACCGGACTTGCCCATGCCGACGAAGTAGGGCGGGTTCTGCACGTAGGTCGAACCGTCGTCCCAGGCATAGGTCTGGCCCGGAGGAACCTGAACGGCCTGCCAGTTTTCGTCGCCCTTGAACACGTCGGCGTACTTGGTCGCGTAAAGTTCGCGGGTGACGTACTTGAAGATGAACTCCTGGATTTCCTTGGAGGTCGGCCAGATGTCCTTGAGGAAGACTGGCTTGCCGTCCTGGTCTTCGCCGAGCGGCTCGTTGGTCAGGTCCTTCTGGACGGAACCTGCAAGCGCGTAGGCGACGACGAGCGGCGGCGAAGCGAGGTAGTTCGCCTGGACGTCCGGCGAAATGCGGCCTTCGAAGTTACGGTTGCCCGAGAGAACGCCGGCGGCGATCAGGCCCTTGTCGTTGATCGTCTTCGAGATCGGCGCCGGCAGCGGGCCGGAGTTGCCGATGCAGGTCGTGCAGCCGAAGCCGACGAGGTTGAAGCCGAGCGCGTCGAGGTCCTTCTGCAGGCCGGACTTGGCGAGATATTCGCCGACGACCTGCGATCCCGGTGCGAGCGAGGTCTTGACCCACGGCTTGGACTTCAGGCCCTTGGCGACCGCGTTGCGGGCGAGCAGGCCGGCAGCGATCAGGACCGACGGGTTGGAGGTGTTGGTGCAGGACGTGATCGCAGCGATGGCAACGTCGCCATGGCCGAGATCGAAATCGGTACCTTCGACGGCATAGCGGTTCGAAAGCTGCCCCGGCTTCTTGTAGTCGCCTTCAAGCGAGGTTGCGAAGCCCGATGCGATGCTTTCGAGCGGGATGCGACCTTCCGGACGCTTCGGGCCAGCCATGGCCGGAACGACGTCGCCGAGGTCGAGTTCGAGGGTGTCGGTGAAGACGAGCTCGGAACCGTCACCGTCACGCCACATGCCCTGAGCCTTGGAATAGGCTTCGACCAGCGCGATGCGCTGCTCTTCACGGCCGGACATGGTGAGGTAGTTGATGGTTTCGCTGTCGACCGGGAAGAAGCCGCAGGTGGCGCCGTATTCCGGACCCATGTTGCCGATGGTGGCGCGGTCGGCGAGCGTCATGTTGTCGAGGCCCGGGCCGAAGAATTCGACGAACTTCGAGACAACGCCCTTCTTGCGCAGCATCTGCACGACCATAAGCACGAGGTCGGTCGCGGTGACGCCTTCCTTGAGCTTGCCGGTGAGCTTGAAGCCGATGACCTCAGGCAGGAGCATGGAGACCGGCTGGCCGAGCATGGCAGCTTCCGCTTCGATGCCGCCCACGCCCCAGCCGAGAACGCCGAGACCGTTGATCATGGTGGTGTGGCTGTCGGTGCCGACGCAGGTGTCCGGGTAGGCGGTGACGACGCCATCTTCTTCACGGGTCCAGACGGTCTGGCCCAGATACTCCAGATTGACCTGGTGACAGATGCCGGTGCCGGGCGGAACGACGCGGAAGTTCTTGAACGCCTGCTGGCCCCACTTCAGGAAGCGGTAGCGCTCGCCGTTGCGCTCGTACTCGAGCTCGACGTTGCGGGCAAAGGCGTTCGGGGTGCCGAATTCGTCGACGATGACGGAGTGGTCGATGACGAGGTCGACGGGAACGAGCGGGTTGATCTTTTCCGGGTCGCCACCGAGCGAGACCATGGCGTCGCGCATCGCCGCGAGGTCGACGACAGCAGGCACGCCGGTGAAGTCCTGCATCAGAACGCGGGCCGGACGGTAGGCGATTTCGTTTTCAGCCGTGCCCTTGTCGTTGAGCCAGGCGGCAACGTTCTCGATGTCCTTCTTGGTGACGGAGCGGCCATCTTCGTTGCGCAGCAGGTTCTCGAGCAGAACCTTCATCGAATAGGGCAGCTTGGAAACGCCGGCGAGACCGTTCGCCTCAGCCTTGGGCAGGCTGTAATAGACGTAGTCGACACCGTTGACGGTGAGCGTGGAGCGACAATTGAAGCTGTCTAGGGATTTGGACACTGGATAATACCCCGTTCCGTCTGATCGCCAAAAACTGACGTACGAACGCCCGAGCGCCTGTGAAGCGCGAATTGGGATGCGGGTGCGGCCATTTCCGCTGTCCGTACGTGGAAATTCATTCCATGTTCGGCGCTAGGATGAAATTCACGCCGACCGCTGGCGTGTTGGCCGCCTTATAGATAATTTCTCCAAAACGTGCCAGAGCAACGAAGGTCGAAACGGGACTTTTTTTTGCCCTGCGACAAAGAGAGTGAAGGGAAGCTGAAAATTCATGCGCCTCATGGCTGAAGGGTTGAGCGCGACGCGCGGTGAGGACCTGATTTTTAACGATATTTCCTTTATTCTCGACGCCTCGGAAGCCCTTGTCGTGACGGGTCCGAACGGCTCCGGCAAGTCCACTTTGCTGCGGGTTCTGGCGGGGTTGTTGAGGCCCGAAAGCGGGCACCTGAAACTTGAGAATGGCCCCTCGGAAATCGCCCATCCATCCGAGCTCAGCCACTATCTCGGACACCGCAACGCGATGAAGCGCGAACTGACCGTCGCGGAAAATCTTTCCTTCTGGCGAGACTTCATGGGTGATTCGCCCGGGGGGCGCGGCGCCGCGCTCACCGAGGCGGTCGAAGCGGTCGGCCTGCCGGATATCGCCCATCTGCCCTTCGGTTATCTCTCGGCCGGCCAGCAGCGGCGCATGGCGATGGCCAAGCTGGTCATTGCCTATCGCCCGATCTGGATCCTCGACGAGCCGACCGCAGCGCTTGACGCCGGCGCCGACCGGCTGTTTGCCGATCTGGTGAAGGCGCATCTTGGCAAAGGCGGCATCGTCATTGCGGCGACCCACCAGCCACTCGGGCTCGACCGCACGAAGGAGCTGCACATGACGGGGTTCGAGCATCTGGCAGGAGATCGCTGGCATGATGCATAGGGTCGCAATGCCTGGAAGCCCATTGCCGGAAAACGCGCGCGTGCCGATCCGGAGGTTGCCGCTATGATCGCGCTCTTTTTCCGCGATCTCAAACTGTCGATCCGCGCCGGCGGCGGGGCGATGATCGGCGTGCTCTTCTTCATGACTGTGGTGGCAGTCATTCCCTTCGGTGTCGGTCCCGACCTGAACCTGCTTTCGCGCATCGGTCCGGCGATCCTGTGGATCGGCGCGCTGCTCGCCTCGCTGCTCGGCCTCGACCGGCTGTTCCAGGCGGAGCGCGACGACGGCTCGCTCGACCTGATGCTGATGCAGGAAACGCCGCTGCTTTTCACCGTCTTCGTCAAATGTGCGGCGCATTGGGCGGCGACCGGCCTGCCGCTGGTGATTGCCTCGCCCTTGCTCGGCCTCTTCATGAACATGAGCGAGATCGCCATCGGCGCCACCATGCTGACGCTTCTGATCGGCACGCCGGCGATCACCTTCATCGGTGCAGTGGGGGCGGCCGTTGCCGTGTCGCTGCCGCGTGGCGGGCTGCTGGTTTCGATCCTTGTTCTGCCGTTGGCGATCCCGGTGCTGATCTTCGGTGTCAGCGCTGTCTATGCGGCGATCGAGGATCCGGCGCCGTTCCTGCCACCTTTGATGATCCTTGCGGCAATCACCCTGTTCTTCGCCGTCATCGGCCCGGTTGCCGCCGCCGCAGCACTTCGGCACGCGTCCGATTGACGCAATCGGGTCAGAACGGGCGAAAGTGTTTGCGGCATTCCCATGGATTTGTCGCTAAGCCGTTCAGATCGATAACATTTATGATCCGCGTTCCAACTCGATCGTGATCGGGCGATTGACGCGGATCAATTGCAGGCGGGCGCCTTAAGCGCTAAAGAGCGACCATGAGCGAAAACAGCCTGGCCATCCGCAAATTCAGCGATCTCGCCAACCCGACGCGGTTCCTGGCGCTGGCCGACCGTTTGTTGCCCTGGCTTTCCGGGCTGACGGCGCTGTTCTTCGTTGCCGGCGTCTGGCTTTCCTTCACGACGGAAGGTGATTACCAGCAGGGCGAAACGGTGCGCATCATGTATGTGCACGTGCCCGCGGCCTGGCTGTCGATGATGTGCTATTCGGTGATGGCCTTGGCAGCTCTCGGTACGCTCGTCTGGCGCCATCCGCTTGCCGACGTCTCCTCGCGCGCGGCAGCCCCGATCGGCGCCTGTTTCACTTTCCTGGCGCTCGTCACCGGCTCGCTCTGGGGCAAGCCGATGTGGGGCACCTGGTGGGTCTGGGACGCGCGGCTGACCTCGGTCTTCGTGCTGTTCCTGATGTATCTCGGACTGATGGCGCTCAACCGCGCGATCGACGACCCGGCGCGGTCCTCCAAGGTTTCGGCCATTCTGGTTCTCGTCGGCTTCGTCAACATCCCGATCATCAAGTTCTCGGTCGAGTGGTGGAACACGCTGCATCAGCCGGCGAGCGTCATGCGGCTCGACGGACCGACGATTGATCCGGAGTTCCTGTGGCCGCTGATCGTGATGGCGGTCGCCTTCACGCTGCTGTTCTTCACGCTGCACATCGCCGCCATGCGCAACGAAATCCTGCGCCGGCGCGTCACGGCGCTCAGGCGCCTTGCGGCCCGTGCTGCCGGACGGGGAGCCCGCGCACAATGATGAGCCACGCCGCCTACGTTTTCACGAGCTATGGAATAGCCACGCTGACGGTCCTCGGTCTGATTGCCTGGGTCGTGCTCGACGGTCGTGCCCGCCGGCGTGAACTCACCGAACTCGAAGCCGCAGGCATCCGCCGGCGCTCGGCCGAACCGGCTTCCGGAGAAACACGATGAGCAACGCACCCGCTCCGGGTAACGAGGAGCGCAAACCCGGCCCCATGCGTTTCGTGCTGGCGGCGCTGCCGCTCGTCATCTTCGCCGGGCTTGCGGCGATCTTCTGGAGCCAGCTCAATTCCGGCAAGGACGTGAGCGAAATCCCCTCCGCGCTGATCGGCACCAAGGCGCCAAAACTCGACATGCCGGCGCTCGAAGGTGCGACGCGCGATGGCCAGCCGATGCCGGCTTTGACCGGTGCGGCGATCAAGGGCAAGCTGACGCTCGTCAACGTCTGGGCCTCCTGGTGCGTGCCTTGCCGGCAGGAGCATCCCTTCATCCTGGAACTGTCGAAGGATCCGCGGCTGACCGTCGTCGGTATCAACTACAAGGACCAGAACGAAAACGCGCTCAGGTTCCTCGGCGAACTCGGCAATCCCTTCTCCGCCATCGGCGTCGACCCGCGCGGCAAGGCGGCGATCGATTGGGGCGTCTACGGTATTCCGGAATCCTATCTCGTCGGCGCTGACGGCACGATCCTCTACAAGCGCGTCGGCCCGTTCGACGAAAACAGCGTGAAGACGGGTCTGCTGCCGGCGATCGAAAAGGCGACTGCGGGTTCGTAACCGCTCCCGGCATTAGCTCTCATTCGGATGGGAGGGATTTGCTCCTCATCCGCCTGCCGGCTCCTTCTGCCCGCAAGCGGGGCGAAGAAGACACGTAGCGCTCGGTTGCCCTAAACTCTCGCATCGCATCGACGGCATAAAACCGTGCTTCCCTGCCGGGCAGTCGTGGAATGAAGTGAGTGCCTCAAGTCCCTTCGCCCCATCTGCGGGAGAAGGTCGCGGATGCGGGATGAGGGGCTGCGACGGCGACCGAAGCCCGCTTAAATCCCCGCCTGCCAGTCCCTGACCGCATCCAGCGGCCAGACGAGCATCAGTACGTTGAGCGTGAGATTGTCGCGGATCAGCCAGCCGGTGAAGAGCTCGAAGACGATGGCGACCGTTACGGTCAGCCAGACGGGCATGCGGGCGGCAAACAGGAAGCCGGCGGCCATGGCCAGTGTATCCATCGTCGAATTCAGGATGCTGTCGCCGAAATAGTCGAGCGAAATCGTTGCGGAGCGGTAGCGGTTGATCACCATCGGCGTGTTTTCGGCGATCTCCCAGGCGGATTCGATCACGGTCCCAAGGAGGAGCTTTGCCGTCAGCGGCTTGCCCCGCAGGAGCAGATGGCCGAGGCCGTAGAACAGGAAGCCGTGGATGATGTGCGACGGTGTGTACCAGTCGGCGATATGCTGCGAGTTGCCGCTGGATTTGACCACGGGCTCGAACAGTTTGACGTAGCCGCATTCGCAGATCCAGAGGCGACCCATCAGATGCTGGGTGACGATCTGGATGATGAGAACAGCAAAACAGGCGGCGAGCCAGAGGAGTGCGTGCCGGTTGCGGCTGTCATTCTCCTCGAGCATCGTGCTCACTCGGCGTTCTCCTGGTCAAGCGAGTGCTTCATGATCAGCGGCATCTGGGCGAGCGTAAAGAGAATGGTGATCGGCATCGTGCCCCAGACCTTGAAGGCGACCCAGAAATCGGTCGTGAACGAGCGCCAGACCACTTCGTTGAGCACGGCGAGGACCAGGAAGAACAGGCCCCAGCGCAGCGTCAGCTTGCGCCAGCCGGCCTCATCCAGCTTGAAGGCGGAGTGGAAGACGTAGCCGAGCAGCGACTTGCCGAACAGCAGGCCGCCGAGCAGGATCGTGCCGAACAGCGTGTTGACGATCGTCGGCTTCATCTTGATGAAGGTGTCGTTCTGCAGCCAGAGCGTCAGCGCGCCGAAGACGAAGACGACGATGCCCGAAATCAGCGGCATCATCGGCAGGGTGCGGGTCAGCACCCAAGAGACGGCAAGCGCGATTGCGGTCGCGGCCATAAACAGGCCGGTGGCGATGAAGATCGGACCGCCGAGTTCGGCGAGCGCCGGAAAATGCCCGGCCAACCATTCGCCACGCGAATTGGCAAAGAAGAAGACCATCAGCGGCCCAAGCTCCAGCACCAACTTGAGCAAGGGGCTGACTTCCTTCTGCGGCTTGGCAGCCTCGATCGACGACATCTGGGGGTCCTGTTTCTGCATGTACCTGCTGCTCATAACACCAGCTTTGCGGCAAAACCATATCAAGGCAACGGGCCGGCGTAACTACGCGCAGGCCCGATCGCCCCGTCAGGCGGCAACGCCGGCGATCGCCTCGGCAAAATCCTTGGCTTCGAACGGCTCGAGATCGTCGATCCCTTCGCCGACGCCGATGAAATAGACCGGCAACTTGTGCTTGGCGGAGATGGCGACGAGGATGCCGCCGCGCGCCGTGCCGTCGAGCTTCGTCATGATCAACCCGCTGACGCCGGCGACGTTGCGGAAGATCTCCACCTGCTGCAGCGCGTTCTGGCCGGTCGTGGCGTCGAGCGTCTGCAGCACGGTGTGCGGCGCATCCGGATCGAGCTTGCCGAGCACGCGCACGATCTTTTCGAGTTCGGCCATCAGTTCCGCCTTGTTCTGCAGGCGGCCGGCGGTGTCGATGATCAGGACGTCGGACTTCTTCTCGCGCGCCTGCTGGAAAGCCTCATAGGCAAGGCCAGCGGCATCGGCGCCGAGTTTGGACGAGACGATTTCGGAGTTGGTGCGCTCGGCCCAGATCTTCAGCTGCTCGATCGCCGCGGCCCGGAAGGTGTCACCGGCGGCGAGCATGACTTTCAGGCCCGCGCCGGAAAGCTTGGCGGCGAGCTTGCCGATCGTCGTGGTCTTGCCGGTGCCGTTGACGCCGACCACCAGGATCACGTGCGGCTTGTGGCTGAGATCGAGTTCCAGCGGCTTGGCGACGGGCGAAAGCACCTTGGTGATCTCGCCGGCCATGATGCGCGACACGTCCTCGCCCGAGACATCCTTGCCGTAGCGTTCCGAGGCGAGCGTGTCGGTGATGCGCATCGCCGTTTCGACGCCGAGGTCGGCCTGGATCAAAAGGTCTTCGAGATCCTGCAGCGTCGCTTCGTCGAGCTTGCGCTTGGTAAACAGGCTGGCGATCTGGCCGGTCAGTTGCGACGAGGTGCGCGCGAGGCCGCGGCGCAGGCGCTGGTACCAGCTGAGCTTTTCCTTCGGCGCGGCGACGAGTTCTTCCTTGGGCTTGCGCTCTGTGGCGGAGAAGCCCTTGGGCAAAGCGGGCGTAGCAGTGGGCTCGGCCTCGGCTGTCTCGGTCGGCGCGACGTCGGTGGCGGCTTCTGCTGCGTTGGCTTCTGCGGTCTCGATGCTTTCGCGGAGGGCTGCGGCTTCACCCCCGTCTGCCCTGCCGGGCATCTCCCCCACAGGGGCGGAGATCACGCTGGGCTCGCTCTCGAGTTCGGAAGCAAGCGTTTCGGTTGGCGTGACCTCGTCTGCTTCGGCAGTCGTGACGTCGCTTGCCGTGGGTTCGGCATCGTCAGCAGCTTCCTCGATTCTCTCGACGATTTCGGCCTCGCGGGAGGCTACGATGATCTCATCGGAGGGAGCAGGCGCCTTGTGCGCAACAGGCGCCGCAGTCTCGGTGGCAGCTGTTGCTTCCTCAGCTGTGGCCTCGGTCTCCGTCTGCTCTCTCCCCTTGAGGGGGAGATGTCCCGAAGGGACAGAGGGGGGTATCGCGGCTTCAGTCTCGGCCGGCGTTACCACAGCTTCGACCGGGGCGGCTTCGTCGCGCGCCAGCTCTTCGGCGTCGTCGGAGGCCGGGCCACCGGCCGTCTCGATCTCGGCCTCAAGCACCGGATCGTCGTCGGACAACGGCAGGGTCTCGATGTCGACAGGTGGTTCGAAGGCGGTTTCCGGGCTCTCTTCGACGATCTCTGCCTCGGCAACGGCGGCAGGCGGTTCGACCGCCTCGGCGCTCGGCTCCGGCTGCGCCTCGACTTCGGGCGCAGAGACGATCGTCTCCTCCGGTACACCTTCCGGCGGCTTCGTTTCCTCCACCGCGCCCTTGCCGAAGGTGAAGATCCTCTTGATGAAACCCATTGCCATTCAGGAATTCCGCATAAATCAGGCCGCAGCCATCTGTTTTACCTGCATCGTCAGATGCTTGCCATTGTGGCCGGTGATTGAGACCGGGACAAGCGCACGGGGCGTCAGGTCAGCCGCGTCGACGAGCGTGAAGTTTTGTGTGTGGGCAAGCCCGTTGTTCTCGACCAGGATCGTCTGCTCGCTGCCGACCATGCCTTCGAGGTGGCGGGCGTAGAGCGTCGCGCCGACGGCGCGAAGCCGCGCAGCACGATCCTTGACGAGCGCCCGGTCGAGTTGCGGCATGCGTGCCGCCGGCGTGCCGGGACGCGGGCTGTAGGGAAAGACGTGCAGATGCGCGATGCCGCAGTCCTCGGCGAGGCTCGCGGCATTTTCGAACATCTCTTCGGTCTCGGTCGGAAAGCCGGCGATCATATCGGCACCGAGGCTGATATCGGGGCGCAAGCGCCGGACCTGATCGGCAAAGGCGCGGGCGTCGGCGCTCGAATGACGGCGCTTCATGCGCTTCAGGATCAGGTCGTCGCCATGCTGCAGCGACAGGTGCAGGTGCGGCATGAAGCGCGCCTCGTCGGCGATCAGGTCGAAGAGGTGTTCGTCGGCCTCGATGCCGTCGATCGAGGAAAGCCGCAGGCGGCGGATTTCTGGAACCTGTTTCAGAAGCGTCTTCGCCAGCAGCCCGAGGGTCGGCGTGCCCGGCAGGTCGGCGCCGTAGCTGGTGGCATCGACGCCGGTCAAGACGATCTCGCAATAGCCACTCTCAACCAGCCTGCGCGCCTGGTCGACGACGGCGCCCATCGGCACGGAGCGGGAATTGCCGCGGCCATAGGGGATGATGCAGAAGGTGCAGCGGTGGTCGCAGCCGTTCTGCACCTGGATGAAGGCGCGCACGTGGCCATCGATGTGCTTGACCATCTGCGGCGCGGTGGCGCGCACGCTCATGATGTCGTTGACCCGCAGCTTTTCTTCAGCCGAGACGCCGAAATCCGGCAGTGAACGATAGGAGGCGCTCTTCAGCTTCTCCTCGTTGCCGAGCACGGCGTCGACCTCGGCCATTTCGGCAAAGGTCTCCTTTTCGGTCTGCGCCGCGCAGCCGGTGACGATGATGCGGGCATGCGGATTGTCGCGCCGGGCACGGCGGATCGCCTGGCGCGCCTGGCGCACCGCCTCGCCGGTGACGGCGCAGGTGTTGACGAGGATGGCGTTGTTCAGCCCCGCCTTTTCGGCTTCCGCCCGCATCACTTCGGATTCGTAGGTATTGAGTCGGCAGCCGAAGGTTATGACCTCGACGCCGCTCAAAGCGCTCGGGCTCCGCCCGTTTCGGCTTCGTCGCGCTGCCAGGTGCCGGTCGTCGGGTTCAGCGTGCCGGACCATTCCCATTCGGCAGGTCCCGTCATGACGACATGATCGTCGTGCTCACGCCATTCGATCGTAAGCTTTGCCGGGGCAGGGGCGGATGCGACGTCGATCGCCACCTTGCGGCCGGTGCGGCCGGTGCGCGCGGCGCTGACCGCAGCCGCGCAAGCCGCCGAACCGCAGGCAAGCGTCAGCCCGGCGCCGCGTTCCCAGGTGCGGGTGCGCAGCGACGAGGGCGAAAGCACCTGTGCCAGCGTGATGTTGGCGCGCTCGGGGAACATCGGATGGTTTTCAAGAAGCGGGCCGAAGCGATCGAGATCGAAGGACATCGGGTCCTTGTCAACCCAGAAGACGGCGTGCGGATTGCCCATCGACATGGCCGAGGGCGAGTGCAGGACGGGATTGTCGATCGGTCCGATCTGCAGTTCGATGCGGCTCGTATCGGCAAATTCCTCGGCAAGCGGGATCTTGTCCCAGGCAAAGACCGGCTTGCCCATGTCGACCGAGATCGTGCCGTCCTCATGCTCGGTGGCGTTGAGGATGCCTGCAATGGTCTGGAAGGTGAAGACCTTCTTGCCGGTTTCGGCGGCCAGTGCCTGGACGACGCAGCGCGTGCCGTTGCCGCAGGCCTGGGCCATGGAGCCGTCGCAATTGACGATATCGATCCAGGCGTCGGTGCCCTGAGCCTTGGGGTCGTGGATCGCCATGATCTGGTCGAAGGCGGTTGCCGGATCGGCATTGAGCGCGATCGCAGCGGCCGGCGTCACCCGATCCTTCCGACCGCGCATGTCAACGACGAGGATCTTGTTTCCAAGCCCGTTCATCCTGGCAAATTGCACGTTGTCGGTCATGTCGCGATTGTCCAAACGGGCCCGCTCCGGGCGGGCCATCCTTCATTCGGGCTGTATATGGCGGAAAAGCCCGGAAAATACCAGTGCCGCCTTTATTCGGCTCCCTCGCCGCCGGTCGGTACATCGAAGATTTCGCCGGGGCGAAGCGGCCGGAAGCGGCTGCGGGCGATGCCCGCCGCATCGAGCGCCCGTTCCAGCGCCTGTCGCGGCTCTTCGACGCCTTCGTCGGTCAGGCGAAACGTACCCCAATGGTGGCCGGCGACATGGGCGGCGGCGCAATCGACCATGCCGCGCACGGCTTCCTCCGGGTTCTGGTGCTGGTCCTGCATGAACCAGCGCGGCTCGTAGGCCCCGAAGGGCAGGTTGGCGAGGCGGAAGGCGCCGTGTTTTTCGCGGGCGGCGCGATAGTTGATGCCGTCGTGAAAGCCGGTATCGCCGACGTGGTAGATCTTGCCGGCCGGCGTCTCCACGACGAAGGCGGCCCAGAGCGCCATGCGCCGGTCGCGCGAGCCGCGCGCCGACCAGTGGTGGCAGGGCTCGGCGTGAAGAATGACGTCATCGCCGCAATCGAGCTGGTCGCCCCAGTCGACCACGTCGATCTCGACGTCGGGAACGGCGCGGCGGATGATCGTGTCGTTGCCGAGCGGCGTGACGATGCGGGGAGCATGTTCCTCGTGAAGGGCTGCCAGCGTCTCGACATCGAGGTGGTCGTAGTGATTGTGGGTGACGAGCACGATGTCGATCGGCGGCAGGTCGTCGAGTTCGATGCCGGGCGCGTTGCGGCGCTGCGGGCCGGCAAAGGCAAACGGGCTGGCGCGATGCGACCAGACGGGGTCGGTGAGAATGTTGAGCCCATGCACTTGGATGAGCAGCGTCGCGTGTCCGACCATCGTCACGCGCAGGCGATCGCCTTCGACGCTGAGTTCAGGCTTCACCGGCGCGAACGGGCTTGGATTGTGCGCGGGCCAGCGCACCTTGCCGCTGCCGAACTGCCAGCGCAGGAGATCTGCCGCGCCCTTGGGCGGTTTGCCGTCGGGATTGAAGAACCTGGTGCCGTCGAAATGATCGGTGACGGGACCTTGGTAATAGGGATTGCGTGTCTTCATCCGGGCGGTTCGCCTTGGTTGAAAGGTCAAGGTTTAATAAATTCTTGAAGACAGCAACTGGATTGCTATCGTGGTTCCATGCTCGTTCGATTCGACCCGCAAGAACGTCTCTACAAGACCCTGAAGCTGGTCCGCTCCATCCATCTCAATATGCAGCGCTCGGCAGAACATATGCTCGACGGTGCCGGCATATCAGTGGCGGAGCGGGCGGTTCTCGAACTTTTTTGCGAAACGCCGCTGACGGTGCCGGAAGCCGGACGGCGCCTGTCGATGAAACGGCAGTTCGTGCTCAGGGTCGTCAACGGGCTGATGGACAAGACGTTGCTGGAAAGACGGCCGAACCCGGAACACCGCGGCGCCTATCTTTGCGCGCCGACGGCGGCCGGGCGTGATCTGTTCGCGGAAATCCATCGCCGCGAGGTGGAGTTGCTGCATGCCCTGCTCGGCGATATCAACCAGACCGAAGTGGTGGCCGCACTTCGGGTGATGACGCGGGTGTCGACCGCCTTCGAGCAGCTGGCTGGCGAACTCGACGACGCCGGCAAGGACGAGGCGCTCTGAGCCGAAAGCGCCTCATTTGCCTGCCGTCCTTGACTTTTGCCGCGCTTTCCTGTTTATCCGCGCCAATTCCTTCGCAAGCTCAAGTCTTCGAAGCCACCGACCGGGTCCCGTAAAGGTATAAAGAGAACCCGGAGGTCAACACCCGACAGCGCGTGGCGCCCTCGGGTGGTTTTTGGCTTTGCGCCTTGTTTTCTGCGCGAAGGAACCCACGTTTCCGGCGAGTTGATCGCCACCGGAAACCAGAAGGAAGTGAGAATGTTCGAGAGCCTCCAGGACCGCCTTGGTTCCATATTGAATGGACTGACCGGCCGCGGCGCATTGTCGGAAGCCGATGTTTCCGCTGCGCTCCGCGAGGTTCGCCGTGCGCTGCTCGAAGCCGACGTCGCGCTCGACGTCGTGCGCTCCTTCACCGAGAAGGTTCGTGAAAAGGCCGTCGGCGCCGAGATCCTGAAGTCGATCAAGCCCGGCCAGATGGTCGTCAAGATCGTCCATGACCAGCTCGTCGAGATGCTCGGCTCCGAGGGCGTAACGATCGACCTCAATGCGCCGGCGCCGGTCGTCATCATGATGGTCGGTCTGCAGGGCTCCGGTAAGACGACGACCACCGGCAAGATCGCCAGCCGGATGAAGACCAGGGACAAGAAGAAGGTCCTGATGGCTTCGCTCGACACGCGTCGTCCGGCAGCCCAGGAGCAGCTTCGCCAGCTCGGCGTGCAGACCGGCGTCGACACGTTGCCTGTTATTGCCGGCCAGTCGCCGACCGATATCGCTGCGCGCGCCGTTCAGGCTGCCAAGCTCGGCGGCCACGACGTCGTCATTCTCGACACGGCGGGCCGTACCCATATCGACGAGCCGCTGATGATCGAGATGGCGGAGATCAAGCGGAAGTCCAATCCGCATGAAATCCTGCTCGTGGCAGATGCGCTGACCGGTCAGGACGCCGTCAACCTCGCCCGCAACTTCGACGAACGCGTCGGCATCACCGGCCTGGTGCTCACCCGTATGGACGGCGACGGCCGTGGCGGTGCAGCGCTGTCGATGCGTGCGGTCACCGGCAAGCCGATCAAGCTCATCGGCGTCGGCGAAAAGATGGGCGAACTCGAAGAGTTCCACCCTCGCCGGGTCGCCGACCGTATCCTCGGCATGGGCGACATCGTCTCGCTCGTCGAGAAGGCTGCCGAGAACATCGACGCCGAGAAGGCGGCCGCCATGGCTGCCAAGATGGCCAAGGGCAAGTTCGACCTGAACGACCTCGCAGACCAGCTCGGCCAAATGCAGAAGATGGGCGGCATGGGCGGCATCATGGGCCTGATGCCCGGCATGGCCGGCATGAAGGACAAGATGGCCGCGGCCGGCCTCGACGACAGCCTGTTCAAGCGCCAGCTCGCCATCATTTCGTCGATGACCAAGGCCGAGCGCGCCAACCCGGATCTGCTCAAGCACTCGCGCAAGAAGCGCATCGCCGCCGGTTCCGGCACCGATGCCGCCGACATCAACAAGCTTCTGAAGATGCACCGCCAGATGGCGGACATGATGAAGATGATGGGCGGTAAGGGCAAAGGCGGCATGATGAAGCAGATGATGGGCGGCCTTGCCAACAAGATGGGCCTTGGCGGCCTCGGTGGCGGCGGCATGCCTGATCTCTCGAAGCTCGACCCGAAGCAGCTCGAAGCCCTGCAGAAGCAGGCGGAAGCCGCCGGTCTGAAGCCGGGCGGTATGCCGGGCCTTGGCGGCGGTGGCCTGCCAGGTCTGGGCGGCGCCAAGCTTCCGGGTCTTGGTGGCGGCTTCCCCGGCCTTCCCGGCCTGCCGAAGAAGAAGTGAGGATCGCTTAAAAGATGATTGATCCCGAAATCAAAAAGGAATTGGCGGGCTACCGGCAGTCGATCGACAATATCGATGCCGCGCTCGTCCACATGCTGGCTGAACGCTTCCGCTGCACCCAGGCAGTCGGCGTTCTGAAAGCCAAGCACGAACTGCCGCCGGCCGACCCGGCGCGCGAAGAATACCAGATCGAACGCCTGCGCCGCCTGGCTAAGGATGCCAATCTGGATCCGGATTTCGCCGAGAAGTTCCTGAACTTCATCATCAAGGAAGTCATCCGGCATCATGAAGCCATCGCCGCCGATCGCTCGCATTCCGCGGGCAACGCCGGCACAAACCATTCCGCTTGAACCAAGCGGTCAAGAAAGCCTGCAAGGAGTTACTCAAATGGCACTGAAAATTCGTCTCGCCCGTGGCGGTTCCAAGAAGCGTCCTTACTACCAGATCGTCGTTGCCGACGCCCGCAGCCCGCGTGACGGTCGCTTCCTCGAGAAGATCGGCTCGTGGAACCCGATGCTCGGCAAGGACGACGAAAAGCGTGTCGAGCTCGACGCCGAGCGCGTCAACCACTGGATCGCCCAGGGCGCCCAGCCGACCGACCGCGTTCTGCGCTTCCTCGACCAGGCCGGTCTCGCAAAGCGCCCGGCTCGCAGCAACCCGACCAAGGGTGCCCCGGGCAAGAAGGCTCAGGAGCGCGCTGCTGAAGCCAAGCAGAAGGCTGAAGACGCCGCTGCTGCTGCTGCTGAATAACAGCCGGCGAACGGTCCGGAGAGTGATCGGCGGGCATCTGCCGACGCAGCTCTCCGGCTGGCCGTGACTTAAGGAAACGGGTGGCATTTCCATGCCGCCCGTTTTCCGTTATGTGCACCGAGATATACCGAAACGGACGCGGACGATGAGCAAACTCGAAAACCCGGTTCTGATGGCGACGATCGGCGCGGCGCAGGGCCTGCGCGGCGAGGTCAGGGTCAAGTCCTTTACCGATGATCCGACGGCGCTCGGCGAGTATGGCAATCTGCACAGCGCAGACGGCCGTGTGTTCGAGGTGCTGGAGATTCGCGAGGCGAAAAACGTCGTCATCGTTCGCTTTCGCGGCGTCAATGACCGCAATGCCGCCGAGGCGCTCAACGGCCTCGACCTGTTCATCGAGCGCGACAACCTGCCCGACGACGATCTCGACGAGGACGAGTTCTTCTATGCCGATCTCGAGGGCCTGGAAGCGATCGACGGCAATGGCACGAGCTACGGCAAGGTCAGCGGTGTCTTCGATTTCGGCGCCGGCGATCTCCTTGAGCTGAAGGGGCCAGGCCGACGTCCGGTGCTGATCCCGTTTACCGAATGGTCGGTGCTGGAGATCGATCTGGAAGCGGGGCGGCTGCTGGTCGATCCGGTTGCGGCCGGCCTGACCGACGACAAGGACCAGGATCCGGGTAGCCCGTTTTCCGCGAAGCGCAAGTGAGCGTTGCGGCCATGACGTTTCGCGCCACCATCCTGACGCTCTATCCCGAAATGTTTCCGGGCCATCTCGGCGCCTCGCTTTCCGGCAAGGCGCTCGAGCGTGGCCAGTGGTCGATCGAGCCGGTGCAGATCCGTGATTTCGCCGAGGACAAGCATCGCACTGTCGACGACACGCCGGCTGGCGGCGGCGCCGGCATGGTGCTGAAGCCGGATGTGCTCGCGCGCGCGATCGATCGTGTCTCGGAGAACGACGATCGGCCGCGATTGCTGATGAGCCCGCGTGGCCGACCGCTGACACAGGAGCGGGTGCGTGAACTCGCCGTCGGCCCCGGCGTCGTCATCGTTTGCGGACGCTTCGAAGGTGTCGATCAGCGGGTGATCGACGCCCGCGGCCTCGAAGAGGTTTCGATCGGCGACTATATTCTTTCGGGCGGCGAGCCGGCGGCCCTCACGCTGCTCGATGCCGTGGTGCGCATCCTGCCGGGTGTCATGGGCAACGAGCTTTCGGGTGTGCATGAGAGCTTCGAAGGCGGGCTGCTCGAGCATCCGCACTACACCCGCCCACAGGTCTTCGAAGGCCGCGAAATCCCGGCAGTGCTGACCTCGGGCAATCACGGCGCCATTGCCAAATGGCGCGAGGCGGAGGCGCGGCGGCTGACCGCCGAGCGCCGGCCCGATCTTCTTAATCAGCCCGTGAAGAAGTAATAGGCGGCAAGCAGCAGGCCGACGGCGACGACCAGCGCGCGGATGACCGCCTGCGGCACGCGTCTTGCTGCCCAGACGCCGCTGTAGCCGCCAAGGGCGGCCCCTGGCACCATGATTGCCGCGTGCAGCCAGGACACGACTCCGCCGGCGGCAAAGACGACGATGGCGATCGCGGCAATGACGATCGAGATGAAGTTCTTGAGCGCGTTCAGCCGGTGATAGCCGCCGCCGGTCGCAAGCCCCAACACTGCCAGCATCATGATGCCCATGCCGGCGCCGAAGAAGCCGCCGTAAATGGAGGTGACGAACTGGGCGCCGATGCCGACCGGATTGATCGCATGCTCGTCGACGCGGGCCTTGGGCTTCAGGAGCGGCCCGGCAGCGAAGATCGCCGTTGCCGCCAGCAGCAGCCAGGGCACAAGCGCGCGGAAGGAGGCATTGGAGAGCGAGATGAGCAGCAGCGCGCCGGCCAGACCGCCAAGTGCGGAGATGACGCCGAGCAGGATCGCATAGCGCTTGTCGGCGCGGATCTCCTTGGCATAGGCGAGCGCCGAGGTGATGTAGCCTGGAAACTGGATGATCGACGAGGTCGCGTTGGCGACGATTGGCGAGAGACCGCCAAGCGTCATCGCCCCGAAGGTAAGGAAGGTTCCGCCGCCGGCAATGGCATTGACGACGCCGGACAGGAAGCCGGCCGCAAACAGCATGAGTATTTCGAAGATGTTCATGGTCTCCCCCGACCCCTCATGCTCGGGATAGCCGGTGGTTGTGCCGGCCGCAAGTCCGTTGCATCGGACAATCATCACGCGCGTGTTTGCGTATTTTCTGATAAATTCGGCTTTCCTGGCGCGGATGCCTTAGAAATTATGGCCTTCGGGGATGACAAGGCAGTGCGATTGGTGTAAGTGCCGGCCCGGTTCGGGTTCCATGCCCGCCGACCAAAACAAAGAATGGCGAATCCGCTCCTGCCGGTATCCGGCAAGACCTGAAGGCTGGCCCGACAGGTTCATCGAGAGCGCTCTGGCTGTTTCAGAAGAACTTGAAAGGTTAGACCGATGAACATCATCCAGCAGCTGGAAGCCGAACAGGCCGCCAAGATCGCCGCCAAGCGCACGCTCCCGGAATTCTCCGCAGGCGACACGCTCCGCGTCAACGTCCGCGTTGTCGAAGGCAACCGTACCCGCGTCCAGGCCTATGAAGGCGTTTGCATCGCTCGTTCGGGCGGCGGCATCAACGAAAGCTTCACCGTTCGCAAAATCTCCTACGGCGAAGGCGTCGAGCGCGTATTCCCGGTTTACTCTCCGCTCGTCGAGAGCGTCGAAGTGGTTCGCCGCGGTAAGGTCCGTCGCGCCAAGCTCTACTACCTGCGCGACCGTCGCGGTAAGTCGGCTCGTATCGTCGAGAACACCGGCACGCGCGCCCGCAAGCTGAACGAAGCCGAGCGTCAGGCGATTGCCGAGGAAAAGGCACGCATCGAGGCTGAAAAGGTTGCAGCAGCTCAGGCGCTCGCCGCCGAGAAGGCAGCAGCCGAAGCCGCCGAAGCAAAGGCAGCAGCGGAAGCCGCAGCAGAATAACATTTCAATCCCTAGGGATTGTTGGAAAGGCGGCCTCGGCCGCCTTTCTTTTTTGGTACTATCCGCTTGTCTTTTCGACGGAATTTGTGACATTTTCCGCTGCCACACTTTTCGGGAGCTCCTCCAATGACAATCCGTCGCCACGTGCTTGCGGGCATCGCAGCCGCACTTGCAGCACCTTTTGCGTTTTCTGCACCGGCGCTGGCCGCCGACCTGCCTGACCTCGGCGGCAAGACGGTCGTCGTCGTCACGGAGAACGCCTACCCGCCGCTGCAGTTTGTCGATCCGAAGTCCGGCGAAGCCAAGGGCTGGGAATACGACGCGATGAACGAGATCGCCAAGCGGTTGAATTTCAAGGTCGAATACCAGAACACCAGCTGGGACGCGATGATCCAGGCGGTGCATGACGGTCAGTACCAGATCGGCATGACGGGCATCACCATCAAGGACGACCGCAAGGAAAAGGTCGATTTCTCGGACCCCTACATGCGCTCGCAGCAGTTCATGCTGGTGCGCAGCGACGAGGCCCGCTTCAACGATGGCAAGAGCTTCGGCGCCTTTGCCGACGGTCTCGTCGGCGCACAGCCGGGTACCTCGCCGTTCTACACCGCCGTCTACGAAATGCTCGACGGCAACGAGCAGAACCCGCGCATCAAGCTGTTTGAGACCTTCGGCGCGACCGTTCAGGCGCTGAAGGCCGGCGACGTCGATGTGGTCCTGACCGATAGCGTCGCCGCCAAGGGCTATGTCGATTCCTCCGAAGGCAAGCTCAAGGTCGTCGGTGGGCCGCTCGGCACCGAGGATTTCGGCTTCATCTTCCCGAAGGGCTCGGATCTCGTGGCTCCGGTCAACGCCGCGATCAAGGCGCTGAAGGAAGACGGTACCTTCGACGCCCTCGATAAGAAGTGGTTCCTCGAATACAAGATGGGCGGCTGATAGCAGGCTATGGCCGCTCCACAATCTTCAGACATGTCCGGCAAGGGCGACTATCCCTGGTGGTTGGTCGCCCTTGTTGTGATCGCTGTGGCGCTCGCCGCCGTGATCATCAGCAATGACATCTTCTCGGAAGTCTTCACCGTCGTCTTCAAGGGCCTTGGCGTCACCGTCTTCGTGACCCTCATGGGCTTCGTGCTGGCGACGACGCTCGGCCTCGGCATCGCGCTGATGGCGCTCTCCGAGCACTCGTCCCTTCGGCAGATCGCCCGCTTCTATACGGAAGTCATCCGCGGCGTGCCGATCCTGGTGCTTCTGTTCTACATTGCCTTCGTCGGCGCGCCGGGGCTCGTCGTCGCGGCCAATTTCATCTCAGCACCGCTGATCAGCGCCGGCTGGATGGAGCCGGTTGTCGTGCGCGACATCTCCTTGATGTGGCGGGCGATCCTGGCGCTGATGATCGGCTATTCTGCGTTCATCGCCGAAGTGTTCCGGGCGGGCATCCTCTCGGTAGACAAGGGGCAGGTCGAAGCCGCCAAGGCGCTGGGGTTTTCACGCTACCAGCGCTTTCGTCTCGTCATCTTTCCGCAGGCGATCCGCGTGATCCTGCCGCCGCTCGGCAACGATTTTATCGCCATGGTCAAGGACAGTTCGCTCGTCTCGGTGCTCGGCGTCGCCGACATCACGCAGATGGGCAAGGTCTATGCCTCCGGCTCCTTTCGCTTCTTCGAGACCTATTCGATCGTTGCCTATGTCTATCTCGTGCTGACCATCGGTCTGTCGCTGGGATTGCGGGGGCTGGAGCGGCGGCTCAGGCGCGCGGAGCAGCGCTGAGTCCGTTTCCGGCAATTGCCGACCTGTCAGAAAATTGATATGAACACGGCCATGGAATCCAAATTCGGATGTAGCGAGCAGAAAATCGTCGTGCTGCAGGACCACAAGCGCCTGCCGGCACGCTTCTTTGCGCGCGTCCACGGGGCGCTTACAAGCCGCCTATCCTGATCTCCTGATCAGTGCTTCCGGCCGCCTTGCCGCCGGCTTTCCTACTTTTTTTGAAAACTCGATGGATATACCGCCATGAGCGCACCGCGTACCCTCTATGACAAGATCTGGGACGATCACCTGGTCAACGCACAGGACGACGGCACCTGTCTTCTCTACATCGACCGTCACCTCGTTCACGAAGTGACGAGTCCGCAGGCCTTCGAAGGTCTGCGCATGGCCGGCCGCAAGGTCCGTGCGCCTGAAAAGACGCTCGCTGTCGTCGACCACAATGTTCCGACTTCGGCCGACCGTCACCTCGGCATCAAGAACGAGGAAAGCCGCATCCAGGTCGAGGCGCTCGCCAAGAACGCCGCCGACTTCGGCGTCGAATACTACTCGGAAAACGACAAGCGCCAGGGCATCGTGCACATCGTCGGCCCCGAGCAGGGCTTCACCCTGCCGGGCATGACCATCGTGTGCGGTGACAGCCACACCTCGACACATGGCGCCTTCGGTTCGCTGGCCCACGGCATCGGCACGTCGGAAGTCGAGCACGTGCTCGCGACCCAGACGCTGATCCAGAAGAAGGCGAAGAACATGCTGGTGCGCGTCGACGGCCAGCTGCCGCCGGGCGTCACCGCCAAGGACATCATCCTCGCCATCATCGGCGAGATCGGCACTGCCGGCGGCACCGGCCACGTCATCGAGTTTGCCGGCGAAGCGATCCGCTCGCTGTCGATGGAAGGCCGCATGACCATCTGCAACATGACGATCGAAGGCGGCGCCCGCGCCGGCCTGATCGCGCCTGACGAAACGACGTTCGCCTATATCAAGGACAAGCCGCGCGCACCGAAGGGCAAGGCCTGGGACATGGCGCTCGACTACTGGAAGACGCTGCACACGGACGAGGGTGCGCATTACGATCGCGTCGTCGTGCTCGACGCCGCCAACCTGCCGCCGATCGTCTCCTGGGGCTCGTCGCCGGAAGACGTCATCTCGGTTCAGGGCATCGTTCCCAATCCGGATGAGATCCAGGAAGAGAACAAGCGGGCCTCCAAGTGGCGCGCGCTCGACTATATGGGCCTGAAGCCGGGCACGAAGATCACCGACATCGCCGTCGACCGCGTCTTCATCGGCTCGTGCACCAACGGCCGCATCGAGGACCTCCGGGCCGTGGCCGAGGTGGTCGAAGGCCGCAAGGTCGCCTCGACCGTTTCGGCGATGATCGTTCCGGGATCCGGCCTCGTGAAGGAACAGGCCGAGGCCGAAGGCCTCGACAAGATCTTCCGCGAAGCGGGCTTCGACTGGCGCGAGCCGGGCTGCTCCATGTGCCTGGCGATGAACGACGACCGGCTGAAGCCCGGCGAGCGTTGCGCCTCCACATCGAACCGCAACTTCGAGGGCCGTCAGGGCTTCAAGGGCCGCACGCATCTGGTCTCGCCGGCGATGGCGGCAGCCGCTGCGGTCGCGGGTCATTTCGTCGATATCCGCGAATGGAAATAGGCCGGGTCTGAGCTTTTCCGGCGTCAATGGCCGCCCTTCGGGGCGGCCTTTTTTATTTGGCGCTCTCCCCACCCGCGCGCCTGAAATGGGTTAAGCTGTGCGGGCCGAGGCACCTTGGGGAGAATGATGGGATGAGCGACGATCTGCCTGTGCAACGCTACCGTCTGCTGCTGTTGCGCCATGCCAAGTCCGCCTGGCCGGACGGCGTCGCCGACATCAACCGACCGCTCGGCGAGCGAGGCCGCAAGGCGGCGCCACTGATGGGGGGCTATATGGCTCGGCATGCGCTCGTGCCGGATCTCGCCCTCGTCTCGACCGCGAAACGGGCGCAGGAGACCTGGACACTGGTAGCCGCTGCCTTGCCGCCCGGCATCACGGTCGAAAACACCCGGGCGATCTATGAGGTGGAGGCCGCCCAGATCCTCAGCGTGCTTCGTGCAACCGACCCGGCCATCAGGACGCTGCTGATCGTCGGCCACAATCCCGGCATGGAGGACCTGGCGCATGAACTCGTCGGCTCCGGCGATGCGGATCTGCGTATGCGCATGGCGGACAAGTTTCCGACGGCGGCGCTTGCCGTCCTTGAATTCGAAGCGACTGGCTGGCGTGAGCTTCTGTCCGGCGGGGCCAGGCTCGCGCGCTTCGTGACGCCGCGTTCGCTCGATTGAGCCGATCGGACGTCGAGGTCAGATTACCTTCACGACGGTGCCGCGGCGCATATGCGGGATCAGCCGACGCATCGCCGGCAGGCTGACGGCGACGCAGCCCTGCGTCGGCTCGTAGCCCGGCCGGATCAGGTGAAAGAAGATCGCCGAACCGGCATTTCGCCGGCGCGCGAGCAGGTTCCAGTCCATCACCAGGCAGATGTCGTAGAGCCCGTCGTCACGCATTAATTCCTCATGGCTCGGCTGGAAGGGCGCCTTGACCGGGCGATTGTAGAGCGCGTGGCGTGTCGCGTCGCACCACAGCATGCCCGTGCGCGTCGTCCGGGTCGGCAGCGGCGTCGGCGGCAGGAGGAGGCGGTCGCGCCTGACATAGCCGCCGATCAGCTTCATCGCGGCGCGTGGCGTGGCGCCATCGCCCTCGCGCTTCAGGCTGGTAATGCCGCTTCGCCCGATGGCGGCGTGCTCGACGCGGCCGTCGAACGAGACAAGTGCTCGCTTGCGATCGCGCGGTGCGGCGCGCACGGTGATGACAGATTTGGCTGGTCTTCTTCCCGACGTTTTCTTGAGCATCATTCTCACGGATTTTTGCTTTGCCCGTGATTTGGGGGGCACCATAAGCACGGTTACGGATATAAAGAGGTAGCAACGCTGGTTCGCTTGCCAACACAGGCATTTGAGCTAGTTTGAAAACGGAAGCAAACAGGAATTGTCCCATGGCGACCCGTACCATTCTTCTTGTCGATGACGACAATGACCTGCGCGAGACCCTGGTCGAGCAGCTCTCGCTCTACGAGGAATTCGACCTCATCCAGGAAGCGACTGCCGGCAAGGGCATCCAGACGGCGCGTGCCCAGCAGGTGGACCTGTTGATCATGGATGTCGGCCTGCCGGACATGGACGGTCGCGAAGCGGTGAAGCTGCTGCGCAAGGGCGGCTTCAAGGCGCCGATCATCATGCTGACCGGCCACGACACCGATTCCGATACGATTCTCGGCCTTGAGGCCGGCGCCAACGATTATGTGACGAAGCCGTTCCGTTTCGCCGTACTGCTCGCCCGCATCCGCGCGCAGCTGCGCCAGCACGAGCAGAGCGAGGACGCAACCTTCAGTGTCGGGCCCTACACGTTCAAGCCGAGCCAGAAGCTGCTGACGCTCGAAAACGGCCAGAAGATCCGGCTTACCGAAAAGGAAGCGGCGATCATCCGCTATCTCTACCGCGCCGACCAGAAGGTGGTGACGCGCGACGTGCTCTTGGAAGAAGTCTGGGGCTACAATTCCGGCGTGACCACCCACACGCTCGAAACCCACGTCTATCGTCTGCGCCAGAAAATCGAGCGGGACCCTTCCAATGCCGAGATTTTGGTGACAGAGAACGGCGGCTACAAGATCGTTCCGTAGCCGGGGTGCGCAGGGTGGCAATCCACTTCTCGCGCGTTCTCCGTAGACTGTTGTTTGCATGGGTCGCGTGCGCGATCCGGTCCATCGGGACCGGCACTGGCGTGACCGTGGGAGGTTAGCCGCTTGGCGCTCAACGACGATATCGTGCTTCTGTCCAACGTGCCGCTGTTTGCCGATATCAGCGAGGACAAGCTGAGGCTGATCGCCTTCGGCGCGGAGCGGCGCCGCATCTTCAAGGGACAGGAGCTGTTTCGCGAGGGGGCGCCGGCCGATTGCGCCTATGCGATCGCCAGCGGCAGCTTGTCCCTGTCGAAGGCCGGTTTCGACGGTTCTGAGACGACGGTCTCGACCGTCAGTCGCGGAGCGCTTCTGTCGGAACTGGCGCTGATCTCGATGGTCGAGCGTAAGTTCACGGCAACGGCCGAGGAAGACAGCGAAGTCATTCGCATCAATCGGCCGCTCTTCCGCCGCATGCTGGAGGAATATCCTGAAGTGGCCGAGCTCGTCGAAGCGCGCATCCGCGAAAACCTGCAGGCGATGATCCGCCGGGCCGGCGCGCTCGCCGGCCGTTTTGCTTGAACCGCGCTACGGTTTCTCGCTACCACCGATATTTCAGCGAACCGAGCACGGTGCGGCCCTGGCCGAAATAGCAGTAGCCATCGGTGCAGACCTCTTCGCGGCGATCGCCGAGATTGGTAGCGCTGACGGCGAGCAACAGTCCGTCGAGTTCGGGGTTCTTGACGCCGAAGTCGTAGGCGATCGAGGCGTCGAAGTAGACGGCGCCGCCGTTCTTGGCGGTGTTGGCATCGGATGTGTAGGAGCTTGACGCCAGCCGTACGCCGCCGCCGAGGCTGAGGCCCGCAAGCTGCGTGTCTTCGGGCAAAAGATAGTTCACCCACAGCGATGCGACATGGCGCGGCTTCGTCGACGGCACGTTGCCGATCAGCGACGGATCGACGTTTCCGGTGATTTCAGCGTCGTTGTAATTATAGGCGGCGATGAAGCTCAGGCCGTTGTCGAACTCCCGGCGTCCTTCCACCTCGAAACCATTGGTCGTCACCTCGCCGGCCGACTTGTAGTAGTAGCCGACGGGAAGGGACGGGTCGGACACGTATTGCGGCGCGCCGCTTTCGACGATCCGGTAATAGGCCGCGCTCAGTGAATAGGCTTCGCCTTCCGGCTGGTACTTCACGCCCAGTTCGACCTGCTCGCCGGTCGTCGGATCGAGCACGCGGCCATCGGCCGAAAGCTCTGTGCGCGGCACGAAGGAGGTGCTGTAGCTGGCATAGGGCGCGATGCCGTTGTCGAAGAGGTAGAGCAGGCCGGCCTGCCCGTTGAGCTCGCCATCGTCCTTGCGATCGAAGACGCCGGTGTTCTTGTTGGTGCTGGTCTGGTCGACCCAGTCGTAGCGAAGGCCACCAACGGCGCGCCAGTTGCCTACCTCCAGCTGATCCTGGACATAGATGCCCGTCTGCCGCAGGTCCCGCCCGCTGAAGCTGGTAAGCGCTGGCGTCGGACCGCCGACGCCGAAGGTCGGATTGTTGAGATCGAAGCGATAGGCCGGATCGACGGCGCCGAAACCGAGGCCGAAGTCCGCGGTGATCCAGGTGTAGTCGAGGCCGGTCAGCAGCGTGTGCGAGGCCGCACCGGTGTCGAAGTTGGCTTCGAGCTGGTTGTCGATCTGGTAGGCGCGCTGGTCGTCCTTGATGGCGACGGGTGAGCGGTCAAAGACGCCGGGCGCGACCTCCGTCCCGAACTGCAGGTAACGGGCCTTGACGTCCAGATCGCTGACGCGGCCGTGCTGGCGGAAGGTCAGGCCGTTGTCGAACTCGTGCTCGAACTTGTAACCGGCCTGGACCTGGCCGACCTTCTGGTAGTCATAGTCCGGGTCGCTGTAGCGCAGCAGCCGGCCGTCATGCTCGAGCACCCGCGGGCTGGCGTCGCTTTCGCCCTTCTGCCCCAGGCCGTAGACCGTCAGCGACGTGCCTTCGTCCGGCTTCCAGGTGAAGGAGGGCTGCAGCAGGTAACGATCGTCGGCAACGTCGTAGTTGGTCTCGCCGTTTCGCAGAAGCCCGACGATGCGATAGAGGACGTCGCCGTCAGCCGTTACCGGCCCGCCGACATCGAAGGCGGCCTGGGCGCGACCGATCGTGCCATATTGCAGCTCGACCTCGCGGTGGGGCTCCTCCTCCGGCATCTTCGAGATGCGGTTGACGATGCCGCCGGCGCCGGCAGCACCGTACATGACCGAGACCGGACCTTTCAGGATCTCGATCCGCTCGAGGCCGTAGACCTCCGTCGGGAAGGTGCCGTAGTTCATGTAGGGCTGGCGCAGGCCGTCACGGAAATCGCCGGTCGTCGTCGTCTCGAAGCCGCGGATATAGATCTGGTCGAAACGCGGATCGAAGCCGAAGGCGCCGGTCGTGACGCCGGCGGCATAACGCGTTGCCTGGATCATGTCCTGCACGCCGCGTTCTTCGAGCTCCTTGCGCGTGACCACCGAGACCGAGCGGGGCGTTTCGATCAGCGGCGTGTCGGTCTTCAGCGCCGAGACGTTGCGTGTCGGCACGATCGTGTCGTTATCCTCGGCTATCGTCGCAGCTGCCTTGCCGGCCGTCGCTTCGATCTTTTCCAGACGGGTGGTCTTCTGGCTTTCGGCCGATTGCGCATGGGTCGCTGTCGGCGAAAGGATCACGGCGACAGCGCTTGCGGCGAGCACGGTGGTTGCGGACAGCGCGCGGCGTGAGGCGCGCAGGAAGGTGGTCGGCAAGGTCTTTGGCATCTCTGGCCCTCTTGCGGGCGCACGAAAACCCTCCGGCCAAAGCCAGAGCAAAGCACCCGAATATCAGTGAAAACGACGGCTGAGCGGCCATCGGAGGCGGTGTCCCCGCCGCCCGACAAGAGGGATAGTCCGTTTGGAAATGCGCATCAAGAAAAATATGATTCTTTTAGTCATGTTTATCTTGATGGAACAGCGGGCGCCGAAGGCGCGTGCCGCCGCCCAGAAAATGACGTCCTAGATGTCGAAGTGCGCGATGACGGGCACGTGGTCTGAGGGGCGCTCCCAGCCGCGCGCTTCCCGCAGGATGTCGACGTTCTTGAGCGCCGGCGCGAGGTCGGCGGACGACCAGATATGGTCGAGCCGGCGGCCACGGTCGGCAGCTTCCCAGTCCTTCGCCCGGTAGCTCCACCAGGTGTAGAGCTTGGTCGGGGATGGCGTGTGCTGGCGCATCAGATCGACCCAGCCGCCGCCGTTCATGACCGTGGTCAGCCCCTCGGTTTCGATCGGCGTATGGCTGACGATCTTCAGGAGCTGCTTGTGCGACCAGACGTCGTCTTCCAGCGGCGCGATATTGAGGTCGCCGACGAGGATCGAGGAAATGCCGGCCTCGGCTTCGGCGTGCAGCAGCTTCATCTCCTCGACGAAATCGAGCTTGTGGCCGAATTTCGGATTGATGGTGCGGTCCGGCTCGTCGCCGCCGGCAGGCACGTAGAAATTATGCAGCCGGATCTTCTTGCCGCCGGCCTCGAAAACGACCGAGAGATGGCGGGCGTCGCCGATGCCGCAATAGTCGCGGCGATCGCTAAGCTCATGCAGCGGCAGGCGCGAGATCGTCGCCACGCCGTGATAGCCCTTCTGGCCGTGCATCTCGATATGATTGTAGCCGAGCGCCTTCAGGGGCTTGGACGGAAACTGGTCGTTCGGGCACTTGGTTTCCTGCAGGCAGAGGATGTCAGGCTGCCAGGTCTGCAGCAGATGCTCGACCAGCGGCATGCGCAGGCGAACGGAGTTGATGTTCCAAGTGGCGACGGAAAGGGCCATGCGTCATTCCCTGATCGGCTGGGGCCGGACGCTCGCGAAGGGAAGGCCGGCTCGGGATGGATGTTTGACCCGAGCTTTAAGCAGGTCCGGCGCGCCGGGACAAGGAATGCCTGAACGAGGCCGCACTAAAAACCGCGCGTCCTATGGACGCGCGAAGGTCGGCTTGGCGCGTGATGTCGCTCAGCCGCCGCGCTTGTTGCGGACCTCGTCATAGGGGATCTGGAAGACCTTGTCGTCCAGCGCCATACCGGTCTTCACATTGAAGATCATGACCGAGGTGTCCTTCTTCTGCGCGTCGGTGATGGTCCACTGGCGCAGATCGTAGGTCTTCGGGTCGAACATCATGGTGATGGTCGAATCGCCGAAGATCGAACGGTCGCCAAGCACGATGGTGATGAGGTCGGACTCTTCCTTGACGTCGCGCACCATCTTGCCGGTCAGGTCGATCCTCTCGCTGAGCAGCAGGTTGAGCGGAGTCTTCGACAGCGGATAGATGTCCCAGGTCTTGAGCTTCATGTTGCCGATGACGACGGACTTGCCGTCGGCGATGACGCGCATCGGCGAGGGGGCCTCGTAGTTGAAGCGGATGCGGCCGGGACGGCGGATATAGAATTTGCCGCCGGTCTGCTCGCCGCGCGGGCCGAACTGGACGAATTCGCCGGCCATGGTCTTCACCGAGGAGAAATGGTCGGCGATCTTCTGGGCAGCGCTCGGGGCCTGGGCGAAGGCCTGGCCGAGGTCGAGACCGGTGCCGCCGATGCCGCCAAGTGCCGCAAGCCCGCACACGAAGAGGCGGCGCGACATTACCGGGTGGTTGCGCTCGCCAGTCTTAGTCTCTGTCATCTCGGTCTCCTTCATTTACGAATCATCTGGAGCGCAAGTGCGGCGCCTTCAAGGCGCCATTTTCGAGCTTTTTCGCTCGCGCTCTCACATGACTGTTACCGGTTTGGCCCTTTATCCAGGGCCTCTGCCCGCATCCGCCGGGCGTCTTTTCTATCAATGCATTCGCCTCACGCGAATCTGCGGTAATTGCCCTGTGGTCCGGTGACTTACTCTTCGGTCGGAACGAGGATCTCGCGTTTGCCGGCGTGGTTCGCCGGCCCGATGATGCCCTCCTGCTCCATGCGCTCGATCAGCGATGCGGCACGATTGTAACCGATCCCGAGGCGTCGCTGCACGTAGGAGGTGGAGGCCTTGCCGTCGCGCAGGACGACCGCAACCGCCTGGTCGTAAGGATCGTCGGAATCGGCGAGATTGGAGGTGCCGGCCGGGCCGCCGCCCTCGCCATCCTCGTCGTCATCCTCGGTGATGGCATCGAGATATTGCGGTACGCCTTGCGTCTTCAGGTAGGCGACGACCTCTTCGACCTCGGTGTCGGAGACGAAGGGGCCGTGGACGCGCTGGATGCGGCCGCCGCCGGCCATGTAGAGCATGTCGCCCATGCCGAGCAGCTGTTCGGCGCCCTGTTCGCCAAGGATGGTGCGGCTGTCGATCTTCGAGGTCACCTGGAACGAGATGCGGGTCGGGAAGTTTGCCTTGATCGTGCCGGTGATGACGTCGACCGAGGGGCGCTGCGTCGCCATGATGACATGGATGCCGGCGGCGCGGGCCATCTGGGCGAGCCGCTGCACGGCGCCCTCGATGTCCTTGCCGGCGACCATCATCAGGTCGGCCATTTCGTCGATGATGACGACGATGTAGGGCATTGGCGCCAGATCGAATTCTTCCGTCTCGTACATGGCTTCGCCGGTCTGGCGGTCGAAGCCGGTCTGCACCGTGCGGGTGATCTGTTCGCCCTTGGCAAGCGCCTGCTCGACGCGGCTGTTGAAGCCGTCGATGTTGCGCACGCCGATCTTCGACATCTTCTTGTAGCGCTCTTCCATCTCGCGCACCGTCCACTTCAGTGCGACGACCGCCTTCTTGGGGTCGGTCACAACCGGCGAAAGCAGGTGTGGGATGCCGTCATAGACGGAAAGTTCGAGCATCTTCGGGTCGATCATGATCAGGCGGCACTGATCGGGGCTCAGCCGATAGAGCAGCGACAGGATCATGGTATTGATCGCGACCGATTTGCCCGAACCGGTGGTGCCGGCGACGAGCAGATGCGGCATCTTGGCGAGATCGGCGACGACGGGCTCGCCGCCGATCGTCTTGCCGAGCGCCATGGCAAGGCGGGCCTTGGAGGTCTCGAAATCGCGCGAGCCGATGAGTTCGCGCAGATAGACGGTTTCGCGCCGCTGGTTCGGCAGTTCGATGCCGATGGCGTTGCGGCCGGGAACGACGGCGACGCGAGCCGCGATCGCGCTCATCGAGCGGGCGATATCGTCGGCAAGGCCGATGACGCGGGAGGACTTGATGCCCGGTGCCGGTTCCAGTTCGTAGAGGGTAACGACCGGGCCAGGGCGAACGTGGATGATCTCGCCCTTGACGCCGAAATCTTCAAGCACGCCTTCGAGCATGCGGGCGTTCTGCTCCAGCGCATCGGGCGAGAGCGAGGCGTCGCGGCCGACGTTTTTCGGCTCGGCAAGGAAATGCATCGGCGGCAGCGTGAAGTCGCCATCGTTGTCGTCGACGAAGGAGCGCTGGGCTTCGCGCTCGACGCGCTGGCCCGTCTTCGGGCGAGGAGCAGGCGTCGAAACGCGCGAGCCGCCCTTGGGCAGGCCCTGCTTCGGCGGTGCCGCCTTCGGCGCCCAGTCGGCGGCTGCATCGTAGTCTTCGTCGTCGGGCAGAATGCCGGCGGGGCGGCGCTCGTCGATGTCGAAGGGCAGATCGTCGTCCTCGTCGTCGGCCATGATCGGCGGCGGGGTGAGGATGCGGCGCTCGGAGCGGTCGAGCGAGGGCTCGATGCGGTCGCCGGCGGCCATCGGCTTCGGCCGGGCGGGCTCGTTCAGTGTGCCGAACTCGTCGTTGTTGAAATCATAGGGTTCGTCGTACTGGCGCTTGGGCGTGGCTCGGGTGCCGCTCATGCCGAAAATGCGGCGCATGCGCGCGTGCATGGTGTAGCGCATATGGGCGAAGGAGCCCATCAGCAGGGTGAAGGGGCCTTCGCTGTCGTCCTCGTCCAGTTCGTCGCGCACGGTGCGCGCCTTGCTCGGCGTCGGCTCGGCAATTTCCTCTTCCTCCTCCTCGTCGCTGACGCCGATCAGGCCGGCGCTATAGACCAGGCACCAGGCGGCGGGGACGGCGAAGATGCAGGCAAGAATGGTCGCAAGCGTGCCGGTCGGGAAGGCACCGGTAAAGAGCGCGGGGAAGCGCAGGATCATGTCGCCGAAGACGCCTCCAAGGCCGTTGGGCAGCGGCCAGGTGATGGGGGCGGGAACACAGCTGAGTGCTGCGCCGGCAAGCACCGAGCCGACGAACCAGAGGCCGAGGCGCTTGAAGACCTTGTCGAAACGTTTGCCGCCGATCAGCACCAGGGCCCAGGCGACGGCCGGCAGGAGGGCGACGACGCTGGCCAGCCCGAAGAACTGCATGAAGATGTCGGCAAAGGCAGCACCCGTGTAACCGAGCACGTTGGTCGGCGCTTGTGACGTGGCGTAGGAGAAGCTGGGATCGGCGACGTTCCACGTCGAGAGCGCTGCGACGGCCAGCGCCAATGCGCCGAACAGCGCAAAGCCCGCCAGCGACGCGATCTGTCGCCAAACGAAGGTGGTTAGCACGAACCGGTTGGAACGGCTGTCAAGCGCTGCCGGATTGCTTCTGCTCATGTTGCCTGCTGCCCGTCTCGATCTTCACGGCGCATTGCGCGCCATGGAATCAACCTAAGCGGTGTACGGTTAATGCGACATTAACCATGCGTAGTTGGCGCTAAAATAGCAGTCGCAGCCGGACCGATCGGCACGAAAAAAGGCCCGGAGCTTCCGATCCGGGCCAAGGGCGATCCGCGTGGGGCGGATCGCGACGGGACTGTAGGCGGCGCCGAATTGCCGGCGCCGCGATCCGCTTAGCTGTGGTAGGCGGCTTCACCGTGCGACGAGAGGTCGAGGCCCTCGCGTTCGGCTTCGACGGAGACGCGCAGGCCGACGATCGAGTCCACCAGCTTGTAGAGGATGACGGAGACGACGCCGCACCAGACGATGGTGATGGCAACCGCGGTCAGCTGGGTCATGAACTGGCCGCCCATGGTGACGCCGTCGGCATAACCGATGCCGCCGAGCGACGAGGAGGCGAAGATGCCGGTGGCAAGCGCACCGAAGAAGCCGCCGACGCCGTGGACGCCGAAGACGTCTGCCGTGTCGTCATAGTGGAACTTGTTCTTCACGACAGAGACGAAGAAGTAGCAGAGCGGCGAGACGAGCACGCCCATGACGATCGCGCCCATCGGGCCGGCAATGCCGGCGGCGGGCGTGATGGCGACGAGACCGGCGATCATGCCCGAGGCGGCGCCCAGCATCGAGGCCTTGCCGCGGGTGAAGGTTTCGACGGCCGACCAGGAAAGGATGGCGGCTGCGGTTGCAAGGAAGGTGTTGACGGTCGCGAGCATGGCGCCGCCCGAGGCTTCGAGGTTCGAGCCGGCGTTGAAGCCGAACCAGCCGAACCAGAGCATGGCAGCACCAACCAGCGTCAGCGTCATCGAGTGCGGTGCCATCATGTCGCGGCCGTAGCCGGTGCGCTTGCCGACCATGATCGCGCCGATCAGGCCAGCCACGCCGGCATTGATGTGAACGACGGTGCCGCCGGCGAAGTCAAGCGCGCCCATGCCGAAGAGTAGGCCGTTGCCGTCCCAGACCATGTGGGCGATCGGGAAATAGACGAAGGTCGCCCAGAGCACCGAGAAGAGCACGGCTGCGGAGAACTTGATGCGCTCGGCAAAGGCGCCGACGATCAGCGCCGGGGTCAGTGCCGCGAAGGTCATCTGGAACAGCATGAAGATGTATTCCGGAATGACGACGCCTTCCGAGAAAGTGGCCGACGTGCTCTCAGTGGTGACGCCGGCGAGGAACATCTTGGCGAAGCCGCCGAAATAGGGGCTGGTCGAGCCGCCGAAGGCGAAGGAATAACCGTAGACGACCCAGACGATCATCATCGTTGCGCCGATCACGGTGCACTGCATCAGCACCGACAGCATGTTCTTGGCGCGCACCAGGCCGCCGTAGAACAGCGCGAGGCCCGGGATCAGCATGAAGAAGACGAGAAGCGTCGAGATGAACATGAAGGCGGTATCGGCCTTGTCCGGCACCGGCACGGCTGCGGCTGCGGCCGCCGCCGGTGCCGCTTCCTGCGCGAAGGCCACGGCCGGCGCAAGCAGGGCGGCGGTCATTGCGCCCAGGCGTCCAAGAGAGGTGGAAAGCTTAAGTGATGACATCGAGGTAGTGCTCCCTGAACGGCGTGGTTTACAACGCTTCTGAATCGGTTTCGCCGGTGCGGATGCGCACCGCATGGTCAATGGCGTAGACGAAGATCTTTCCGTCGCCGATCTGGCCGGTCTTGGCGGCTGCGGCGATCGCTTCAACGGCCTTGTCGACGAGTTCTGAAGGAACGGCGATCTCGACCTTCAGTTTCGGCAGGAAGCTCACGGCATATTCGGTACCGCGGTAGATTTCGGTATGTCCCTTCTGGCGGCCGTAGCCTTTGACTTCGGTCACGGTCAGGCCCTGGATGCCGACAGCAGTGAGGGCTTCGCGAACCTCATCGAGCTTGAACGGCTTGATAATGGCCATCACAATTTTCATCTGGTTTCATCCTTGTTCGCCTCCGGCGGAGGCCGTCTCTCCTTGCTGCGGAGCGCCAGAGCGCCGTGCAACCGAACCATGACATTCAAGGGGCGTGCCAGATTCTGACGCTCGACTTAAGGTAATGAAAACAAATAGAAAAAAAGAAAGCCGCAGCACGATTGCTGCGGCGCATCAAAAAATCGTCACTTTATAAGATTAAAAAATAGGCAGAACGAAGATTCTGCTTATTTCCTATTCAGATGCCTTTTTCCGGATCAACCCTTCCTGGGCGACAGAGGCGATCAGCACACCGGAACGCGTAAAAAGGCTGCCTCTGGTCATCCCGCGGGCACCATGTGCACTCGGACTGTCCTGGGTATAGAGCAGCCAGTCGTCCATCTTGCAGGGGCGGTGGAACCACATGGCGTGATCCAGGCTCGCCACCTGCAGGTTCCGGTCAAAGACCGAAGTGCCGTGCGCATAGAGCGAGGTGTCGAGCAGGGTCATGTCGGAGAGATAGGCAAGGATCGCTGCCTGGATATGGCGCTCGTCCGGAACCGTGCCGACGGCCTTGACCCAGACATCCTGGATCGGCTTGCCGTCGTTGCGGGTAAAATAGTGCTGCAGCGACGCCGGCCGGATCTCGATCGGCCGCGGCCTTTCCCAATAGCGCCGGATTGCTTCGGGCGCGTGGACGAGAAACTTCTCTTTGAGTTCCTGTTCGCCCGGAAGCGTCTCGGGCATGGCGAGATCAGGCATGTCGATCTGGTGGTCGAAACCGTCCTCGTCATACTGGAAAGAGGCGGACATCGAGAAGATCGCCTTGCCGTGCTGGATGGCGACCACCCGCCTGGTGGCGAAGCTCGAACCGTCGCGGATGCGGTCGACTTCATAGATGATAGGTACGGAAGGATCGCCCGGCCGCATGAAATAGGCGTGCAGCGAATGCACGTAACGCCCCTCATCAACGGTTCGCTGCGCTGCCACCAGCGCTTGGCCGATCACCTGGCCGCCGAAGACGCGCTGCCAGCCGACCTGCGGGCTACGGCCGCGGAACAGGTTTTCCTCGAGCTTTTCGAGATCGAGAATGGCCAGCAGCGCATCCATGGGGGTGGAGGTCTCGGTGGGGCGCGACATTTCGGCTTTCTCCGATGGTAGGAACGTCGATGGCATTGATCTATATAGACATAAAACGATGCTCAAGTGCGACGGAGAAAGCCGATGCTCGATGTCTTGATTGCCGGTGGCGGCTATGTCGGCCTTTCGCTCGCGGTTTCGCTGAAGAAGGCGGCGCCTCATCTCGACGTGATGGTGATCGACGGCGCGCCGGAAGGCGCCTGGAAGAAGGACCAGCGCGCTTCCGCCGTTGCGTCCGCGGCCGAGCGCATGCTCGACGTGCTTGGCGTCTGGGATGAGATCGCGCCGGAGGCCGAGCCGATCCGCCGCATGGTGATTACCGATTCGAAGGCGGCCGATCCGGTGCGGCCTGTGTTCCTGACCTTCGACGGTGACGGCGGCGAGGGTCGTCCGTTTGCCCATATGGTGCCTAATACGGCGATGGTCGGCGCACTGCGCGGTGCCTGCTCGGCGCTCGGCGTGGTCAATCGCCAGTCGACCATGGTCGAGAGCTTCAAGAGCGGCGACCACGCAGTTGCCGTTACGCTTGCCGGCGGCGAAGAACTGGAGGCCCGTCTTTTGGTTGCCTGTGACGGCGTGCGCTCCAAGCTGCGCGATGCCGCCGGCATCAAGACCGTCGAATTCGACTATGGCCAGTCCGGCATCGTCACCACCGTCGAGCATGAGCGGCCGCACGAGGGCACGGCGGAGGAGCATTTCCTGCCGGCCGGGCCTTTCGCCACCCTGCCGCTCAAGAACAATCGCTCGTCACTGGTCTGGACCGAGCGCACCGAGGACGCCGAACGCCTGGTCAAGGGCGACGATTTCCTGTTCGAGGAAGAACTGGAGCGCCGCTTCGGCCACAAGCTTGGTCACCTGAAGGTGGTCGGCGGACGGCGGGCCTTTCCGCTCGGCCTGACGCTTGCCCGCGATTTCGTGAAACCACGCTTCGCGCTTGCCGGTGACGCCGCCCATGGCATTCACCCGATCTCGGGGCAAGGGCTCAATCTCGGCTTCAAGGATGTGGCAGCACTTGCCGAAACCATCGTCGAGGCGGATCGTCTCGGGCTCGACATCGGTTCGCTCGCGGTGCTTGAGCGCTACCAGAGCTGGCGGCGTTTCGACACGTTCCGCATGGGTGTTACGACCGACGTGCTCAACCGGCTGTTTTCCAACGACATCACCCCGGTCCGGATCGCCAGGGATTTCGGCCTGGGCCTCGTCGACCGGCTGCCATCTCTCAAGAGCTTCTTTATCCGCCAGGCGGCCGGTATTGCCGGGGAGACCGATCCGCGGTTGTTGTCGGGTCAGCCGATCTAGGCCTTTGTGGCTGCAGTTTGCCCCTCTCCTCGGGTTTAACCCGAGGACTAACCCTCTCCTCGCAAGCGGGAGAGGGGACGCCTCGCTGCGTTTGCACATGTTTCGTTTCACGATGGAGGAACGAGAAGTTTGGCGCCGAGCTTGCCACGGGTTTCCTTCGCCCCGCTTGCGGGAAGAAGGTGGCCGGCAGGCCGGATGAGGGGCAGTCGAGAACTGTACGGGTAACGGGCCGACGCCGGTTCAATCCTCGATCTTGCGTGCTTCCGAGATCAGCATGATCGGTACGCCGTCGCGGATGGGATAGGCGAGGCGCGCCTTTTCCGAGATCAGTTCATTGGCTTCGGCGTGATAGCTGAGGCGTCCCTTGGTCAGCGGGCAGACGAGCAGTTCGAGCAGTTTCGGATCGACCTTGCTGGCGTTGATATCCATCTATTCGTCGCTCACTGCAAAATGCTGTCCATATCGCCGAAGTCGCGCGCAAGCACGATTTCGGTGATGGCGATCAGGGTTTCGGCGCGGGTCTTGAGATCGGGGGCCTCGAGCAGCGCCTGTTTCTCCGCCGGGCCATAGGGCGACATCATCGCCATGGAGTTCACGAGCGTGCGGTTGCTCGCCCGCTCGACGCTTTCCCAGTCGGCTTTCAGCTTGTTGGCTTCGAGATAGGCCTTGAAGGCGGCCAGAAGCGCTGCCCGGTCGACGAGGGTCTCGTCGTCGCGGTTTTCGAGGTCTGCCGCAAAGGGGCCGATGCGGAAGCGACGGTAGCCGCGGGTGCCCCCGACTTCCGAAAACAACCGGTAGCGGCAGACGCCTGTGAGCGAGGTGATGTAGCGGCCGTCGCCGGTCTCGGCAAAGGAGGTGATGCGACCAATGCAGCCGACCTCGCAGAGCGCCTGCATCGGTCCGGTGGCGGTGTCGTTGCGACCCTCGCAGAAGGACGGCTGTACGATGCCGATCAGGCGGTTGCCGGAAAGGGCGTCATCGAGCATGGCGAGGTAGCGCGGCTCGAAGATGTTGAGGGGAAGCTGGGCGCCGGGAAGCAGCAATGCACCGGTCAGCGGAAACACCGGAATGATCTCCGGCAAGTCCTTCGGACCGAGATAGCGTGCATTTCCGACGTGCATTTCCGATAGACCCTGCCGGTATTCGCTTTGCCCCGCCAAGGAAGCGTGGTCAACCAGATCAAAAGATGGTGCGCTGCTTGAAAATCTCAAGGGACGAGCTCGTCGATCTTCACAGGTGAAGATGGATCGTGATCGGATCCGCTTACGAAAAGGGGCGCAGATAGCGCCCCTTTCAAAGACATGTCTGACGGCTCAGGAGAACAGGATCGACGAGAGCTTGCGCCGCGCGGCGATCGTTGCCGGGTCTTTCGGGCCCCAGACCTCGAAGAACGAAAGCAGCTCGCGCCGCGCACCGTCGTCGTCGTAAGCCCGGTCGCGCTTCATGATCGTGAGCAGATGGTCGGCCGCAGCCATCCGGTCGCCCTCGACGTTGCGGATCTTGGCGAGCAGCACGCGCGCCTCGTGATCATCGGGGTTTGCGGCGAGGCGCCGTTCGAACTCGTTGGGATCGCCGAGCTTGCGGGCTTCCTCGATCTGGTCGAGCTTCTTGCCGATGGCGGCAATGCCGGCGTCCTTGGCAAGATCTTCCGGCAGGCTGGACAGCGCCTCGCGGGCCTCGGCAAGCTGGCCGAGCGCGATCATGCAATCGACCATGCCGGCGATCGCCAAGACATTTTCCGGGTCGGCCTGCAGCACGGCGCCATAGAGGCCGGCGGCGTTCTCGGCATCGCCGGCATCGATGAGCGCCTTGGCGTCGGCGAGAACCGCCTCGATCTCGGCCTTGCTGTCGTCAACGGCGGGACCGGCGATCTTTTCGATGAACTGCTTGATCTGGCTTTCCGGAACTGCGCCCATGAAGCCGTCGACCGGGCGTCCGCCGACGAAGGCGATGACGGCCGGGATCGACTGGATGCCGAGCTGGCCGGCGATCGAGGGATGATCGTCGATGTTCATCTTGACGAGCTTGACGCGGCCTGCGGCTTCCGTGACCACCTTTTCGATGACAGGGGTCAGCTGCTTGCAGGGACCGCACCAGGGCGCCCAGAAATCGACGAGAACGGGCTGCTGCCTGGAGGCTTCGAGCACGTCCTTGGTGAAGTTGGCAGTGGTGGTTTCCTTGATCAGGTCACCGCCCGACGCGGCCGCCGGCGCCGGCTGGCCGAAGGAGGCCGAAGCCGTCATCTGAGTGCCGAAAGACCCTGCATAGGGATTGTCGCTGCCCGTCATTCTTCTCTCCTCGCCGGCTCGTCCGCCAGCTTACTGCATTCGCGCCAAAGATCGTATGTCAGGCCGTGACTTTCAAGACAAGCGGTTCGTGTCCGGTCGCTTCCATGAAGCGCAACAGATCCTTCGAAGCGATCGAGGTCGTTGCGTCGTTGGAAAGCGGGTGGCAGTTGACGATATCGAACGTCATCAGCGCCTCGTCGAGGATGACCTTGACGTTGCCCCCGGTGTCGTTGATCGCGCCGAAGGCGGTTACGGCCCCCGGAATGACGCCGAGATACTCCATCAGCTTCTCCGGCTTGCCGAAGGATACCTTGCTTGCCGCGCCGATCACCTGGTGCACGGTCTTCAGGTCCACCGTCGCGTGCTCCTCGACGGTGAGCAGGAAATAGTTGTCCTTCTTGTCCTTCACGAAGAGGTTTTTCGTGTGGCCACCGGGCATCTCGTCACGAAGCGCCACCGATTCGGCCACGGTGAAAACCGGAGCGTGGTTCTTCGTCTTATGCTCGATTCCAAGTCCATCGAGAAAATTGAAGAGGTCTTCGGCGGTTTTCGGCTGTGATTCACGCATGATTCTCATCCCCAGGGCGTTCGTTTCGTCTCTGCTTTAGGGGAGAAGGCCGTCAGGACGCAATCTCACAGGCGGCGAAGCCGGCCGAAAACGCGGCATTTCCGGGCTTTGCGAAGGGTGTCCAAAAAAATATTCGATTTCTCGTCATTTCCCTGTTGCATTCCAAAATCGCTTAGGCCATATACCGCCCGTCGCCGCAAGACAGCGCCGACGCCACGGTCCACCGACTACCCCCGGACCTTGGATGATGAGCGGGTGTAGCTCAGGGGTAGAGCACAACCTTGCCAAGGTTGGGGTCGGGCGTTCGAATCGCCTCACCCGCTCCAATTTCTCCCAACCACTTCATTTCACAGTCATTTCTGAAATGAAACGGCATTTGCCGTCAGGCATTCCATGCGCAGACAGTGCCGTCCGCACCATGTGGTTCGGACCGCCGAGACGGCTCCTTTTGCATTTTGCCTTTGTTGGTAAAGCCGGTCGCCGTTTCCGCGCTCAGCTCTTCATGAACACATAGTCCGTCTCCTGCCGGCGGATCTCGCCGGGGCGAAGTACCGCGTTCGGGAAGCTGGCGTGGTTGGCCGCATCCGGCCAGATCTGGGTTTCGAGACAGAAGCCGGCAAAGGCGCCGTAACGGCGGCCCTCGAGGCCGGGGACGGGGATGTTCAGCTTTGCGCCGGTATAGAGCTGCACGCCGGGCTCGGTCGTCAGCACTTCCATCGTGACACCCGAATCGATGCTGCGAGCTAGCGCCACCGAATGTTTCGCCATGCGTTCGTTCGAAAGGCAGAAATTATGGTCGTAGGCGATACGCTCGCCTTCGGTCTGGCGGCTGAGCCGCGTCATTTCCCGCAGATCGAAGGCAGTGCCCTCGACCGGGCGGATCTCGCCCGTCGGCACCTGGTGTTCGCTGGTGGGCAGATAGTGGTCGGCGGCGATCATGATGTCGTGGCCGAGGGCGTCGGCGCTGCCGTCGAGATTGAAATAGCTGTGCTGGCAGACATTGGCGAGCGTCGCTCGGTCGGTCTCGCTCTCGTAGACGACGCTCAAGACGCCGCCGGGCTTCAGCTGGTAGGTGCAGGTGACCTTGCAATTGCCGGGATAACCGGCGCGGCCATCCGGGTCGGTAATGGCGAGCGTGATGCTGTCGGGCGTCTGCTTTACGATCGTCCAGTTGCGCTTGCCGATATTGTCGCTGCCGCCGTGCAGATGCGTGACGCCCTTCTCGTTCAGTTCGAGCTGGTAGGCCTCGCCATCGAGCGTGAAGCGGCCGTTGCCGATGCGATTGGCGCAGCGTCCAGGCGTGGCGCCGAGATAGGGCGAGTGGGCGAGGTAGCTTTCGAGATCGGTGAAACCGAGCACAAGCGGCGGCTCATGGCCTTCCAGGCGAAGGTCCTGGATCACCGAGCCCCAGGTCAAGACATGGGCGGTGAGGCCGCCACCGGAGAGCACCACACGATGGACCGGCTCGCCGGATGGCAGGTGGCCGAAGATTTCCGTGTTCTGATGCATATTCACCGCTGGCTCCCACTACAGCGCTGCGCGTCTCCCCAGACGCACAAAGGTCGCCGTACACTTTTGAATTGCTGCATGTTTTGTCCTTGGCTCGGTTAGGATCCAAGGAAACATGCAACGGTGCGATCGCAGCAACCTGCGTCATTTCCAAAGGCACGGCAACCGGAAAATCATACTAAATGCGGCCTGGCGCCGTCTCCGGCCTGAGAGCAAAAACATCCAGCTATTCAAGGTGCTATAGCGACCTCTCGGCAGACATGTCAGCGCGACAGCTGCTTGGTGGCCTCCTGCAGGCCGGCGAGCGTCAAGGGGAACATTCGTCCCTCGAACAGGCCCTTCACCATCGTGATCGACTGGGTATAGCCCCAGTGCTGTTCGGGCACGGGATTGAGCCAGATGGAGCGCGGAAAATGTGCCGTCAGACGAGAGAGCCAGAGGGCGCCCGCCTCGTCGTTCCAGTGCTCGACCGAGCCGCCGGGGTGGCTGACTTCATAGGGGCTCATCGAAGCGTCGCCGACGAAGATGGCGCGATAGTCCCCGCCGTAGGTGCGCAGCACTTCCGTCGTACGGGTAATGTCGACACGGCGGCGGCGATTGTCCTTCCACAGGCCCTCGTAGACGCAATTGTGGAAGTAGAAATGCTCCATATGGCGGAACTCGCTGCGAGCCGCTGAAAACAACTCCTCGACGATGCGGATATGATCGTCCATCGATCCGCCGATATCGAAGAACATCAGAAGCTTCACCGCATTGCGGCGTTCCGGCCTCGTCACCACGTCGAGATAGCCGTGTTCGGCGGTGGCGCGGATCGTGCCGGAGAGGTCGAGTTCGTCGGCGGCACCCTGGCGCACCCAGCGCCGGAGCCGCTTCAGGGCCACTTTGATGTTGCGCGTGCCGAGCTCGATCGTGTCGTCATAATCCTTGAACTCGCGCCGGTCCCAAACCTTGACGGCGCGGCGGTGGCGCGACTGGTCCTGGCCGATCCGCACACCCTCGGGATTGTAGCCATAGGCGCCGAAGGGCGAGGTGCCGGCGGTACCGATCCATTTTGAGCCGCCCTGATGGCGGCCCTTTTGCTCCTGCAGCCGCTGGCGCAAGGTCTCCATCAGCTTGTCGAAGCCGCCGAGTGCCTCGGTCAGGCGTTTTTCTTCCTCGCTCAGATGCTTCTCTGCGAGCTTGCGCAGCCAATCCTCGGGGATGACGGCCTCTTCGCTCGCTTCCATCGGGTTGACTGCTTCGAGACCCGAAAAGCAGTGCTGGAACACCCGGTCGAAGCGGTCGATATGGCGTTCGTCCTTCACCAGTGCCGTGCGCGCCAGATAGTAGAAGGCTTCGACGTCGAAGGTGGCGATGCCCGCCTCCATCCCCTCGATCAAGGACAGGAATTCCCGGAGCGTGACCGGGACCTTCGCTGCCTTGAGTTCGAGGAAGAAGGGAATGAACATCTGACCTCAGCTTTTCCCGGTGCCGATCTCCGCGAGATCGTAGGGCGTCGTCTGGTACATCTCGTTGATCCAGTTACCGAAGAAGAGATGCGCATGGCTGCGCCAGCGGTTCTGCGGCGGCAGGGTCGAATCGTTGTGCGGGAAATAGTCGTGCGGCATCTTGATCGGCACGCCCGCATCCACGTCGCGGAAGTATTCGTCCGACAGCGAGGTCGAATCATACTCCACGTGGTTGAACATGTAGAGCCGGTTGCCCTTTTTCTCGTGCACGAGGCAGACGCCCATCTCCTTCGATTCCATCAGAATTTCGAGGCTCGGCACCTTGTCGATGTCGGCGCGGCGCACTTCGGTCCAGCGCGAAACGGGGACGGCGAAATCGTCGGAGAAGCCGTTGAGGTAGACGGAGGAGCGGTTGAGGTTCTGGTGGCGGTAGACGCCGAAGGCTTTTTCCTTCAGCGGATACTTCGGCACGTTGTGGAAGTGATAGATCGCCGCCATCGCGCCCCAGCAGACGTTGAGCGTCGAATGCACGTTGGTCTCGGTCCAGTCGAGGATACGCTTCAGCTCGTCCCAATAGGTGACGTCTTCGTATTCGAGCGTCTCGACCGGGGCGCCGGTGATGATGAAACCGTCGAACTTGCGGCCCTGCACTTCTTCCCAGGTCTCGTAGAAGGAGAGCAGGTGATCTTCCGAGGTGTTCTTGGCGCGGTGAGCGCCGATGCGCACCAGCGACAGTTCCACCTGCAGCGGCGAAGCGCCGATCAGGCGCGCCATCTGGATCTCTGTCTTGATCTTGTTCGGCATGAGGTTCAGGAGCCCGATCTGGAGCGGGCGGATATCCTGACGGATCGCCACGGTCTCGGTCATCACCCGCACGCCCTCATGCGCGAGGGTTTCGAAGGCGGGCAGCGTATCGGGAATCTTGATGGGCATGGGCTTCCACTCGATCAATACAAAAAAACCGGCGGCGATTGATCGCGACCGGTCCTCGGAAATCCAACTTTCCTCGGCCCTTTAGCGACTTGTTTAACGTGGCTGCAAGCCGGCCGGCCAAATCACCACGGAGAATTTGATAGCGCGAGTGGGCCGCGGGGGTCAAGAAAAACGATTCGCGTAGGGGGCGGCTGCCCCTCATCCCGCTGCCGCGACCCCCGCTGGCGGGGAGAAGCGGCCTTGCCGCACCCGATCGTTCCACGAGCTAAGCTCAGTGGCCGTTCGGCCCATCTTGGTAGCCGGGTTCGCTGTCGGCACGTCTCGGCTTGGGGGCAGCCGTCGTCCTCGTCCCCTCTCCCCGCCCGCGGGGAGAGGGTCAGGGTGAGGGGGGAGCCTGCAGCAAGCTTAGAGCATCCCGCATGCCATAACCCAGCCGGCGGTCAGCCTGATCGATACCGAGCCAGAAGAAACGAAAGCGGATCGGGTCACCGCCGCCAAAGGGCGTCATTTCCTGATGTATCCAGGTCTGCCGTTGCTCGCCGGCAAGGGCGATGTGGAAGTAGTGCCGCCGATGACAGATCGTCCTGCCGTCCTTCGGGTAGTGGTAGTCCTGCGTGACGAGATGGGTGAGTGCTTCCGGCGGCGTCAGCCCGGTTTCCTCGATGAATTCCCGCTGAGCCGATGTCTCCGGGCTTTCGCCTGGTTCCATCGTACCGCCGGGTACCTGCAGCTCGATGTCTGGGAAATCCGGCTCGTCGAAGACCAGCAGGCGGTTCTGCCACGTGGCGTAGATCAGGACCTTGTGCGCGTCCGGCCTCATCCGTCGCGGCGGGCCATGAAGGCGAGGCGCTCGAAGAGGTGCACGTCTTGTTCGTTCTTCAGGAGCGCACCATGCAGCTTCGGCAACATGGTCTTGGCATCGGCCCTGAGGTCGGCCGGATCGACCTCGTCGGCGACGAGCAGGCGGATCCAGTCGAGCGCCTCTGACGTGGAGGGCTTCTTCTTCAGCCCCGGCACCTGGCGGATGTCGTAGAAGGCGGCGAGCGCCGCCGAAAGCAGCGTCTTGCGGATGCCGGGATAATGCACCTCGACGATGCGGGCGAGCGTGTCTGCATCGGGGAAGCGGATATAGTGGAAGAAGCAGCGGCGCAGAAACGCGTCCGGCAGCTCCTTCTCGTTGTTGGAGGTGATGATGACGATCGGCCGGTGACGCGCGCCGATCATCTCGCCGGTCTCGTAGACATGGAATTCCATGCGGTCGAGCTCCTGCAACAGGTCGTTCGGAAACTCGATGTCGGCCTTGTCTATCTCGTCGATCAGAAGCACCACGCGGCGATCGGCCTCGAAGGCCTGCCAGAGCTTGCCCTTGCGGATATAGTTCCGGACCTCGTTGACACGCTCGTCGCCGAGCTGGCTGTCGCGCAGCCGCGACACGGCGTCATATTCATAGAGGCCTTGCTGTGCCTTGGTCGTCGACTTGACGCTCCATTCGATGAGTTCGAGGCCAAGTGCGGCAGCGATCTGGCGGGCAAGCTCGGTCTTGCCGGTGCCGGGCTCGCCCTTGACCAGCAGTGGGCGCTCCAGCCGGATCGCGGCGTTGACGGCGATCATCAGGTCCTTGTCGGCGATATAGTCGGCGGTGCCTTGAAATTGCATGGGCGTCTTCCGGTTCAGCGTAAGTCAGGCGAAGTCATGCCCTATGGACTATCGCATAATGGCTTAAATCGGAATCGTTTTGAGGGTGGGCGCAATCAGGGGGTCAGCCGCGAAGCGCGGTGACCTCGATCTCGATCAGCATTTCCGGGCGGATCAGGTCGCAGACGATCATGGTTGCGGCCGGGCGGATCTCGCCGAAGACTTCGCCGAAAATCGGGAACACCCGGTCGGCGAAGCTGGCATCGGTGACGTAATAGTGGTTGCGCACCACGTCCTTCATCGAGAAGCCCGCTTCCTTCAGCGCGCCCTCGATCGTCTTCAGGCAATTGCGCGCCTGCTCTTCCACCGTCTCGGGCATGGTCATGGTGGCGTAGTCATAGCCGGTCGTGCCGGAGACGAAGCACCAGTCACCCATCGCGACGGCACGCGAATAGCCTGCCGTCTTTTCGAAGGGCGAGCCCGAGGAGATGAGCTTGCGCGCCATATCTTCGTTTTAAGCCCAGGGGCGCGCGGCGCCGACCGTCTTTTCGAAGCTGTCGATGGCGGTTGCCTTTTCCAGCGTCAGGCCGATGTCGTCGAGGCCGTTCAAGAGGCAGTGACGCTTGAAGGCGTCGACCTCGAACTTGACCGAACCGCCGTCCGGACCGGTGATTTCCTGGGATTCCAGGTCGACCGAGAGGATGGCGTTGGAGCCGCGCGAGGCGTCGTCCATCAGCTTGTCGAGGTCAGCCTGGCTGACGACGATCGGCAGGATGCCGTTCTTGAAACAGTTGTTGTAGAAGATGTCGGCAAAGGACGTGGAGATCACGCAGCGGATGCCGAAGTCGAGCAGCGCCCACGGAGCATGCTCGCGCGAGGAGCCGCAGCCGAAGTTATCGCCGGCAACGAGAATGCTGGCGTTCTGGTAGGCCGGCTTGTTGAGCACGAAGTCCGGGTTGACCGAGCCGTCTTCATTGTAGCGGGCTTCGGCGAAGAGGCCCTTGCCAAGGCCGGTGCGCTTGATCGTCTTCAGGTAGTCCTTCGGAATGATCATGTCCGTGTCGATGTTGACGACGGGGAGGGGGGCGGCGACACCGGTGAGCTTGACGAATTTTTCCATAACTTCAGGCCTTCGATTTCAGAAGAATGTTGCGCTAGCGTTTAGATGAGTTTTGCGCCGAAATGAAGGAAAATCTGTTCAAATACGCTTCGCCGGGCGGGTGAAAATGCCCGCCCGGCGAGAGCTTCGTCCGGATCTCGATTGTCTGCAGGGACTTAGCTTGCCTTCACCGGGCTGTTCATGGCCCAGAGAACGCCGAAGGGATCGCGGAGCTGGCCGTAGCGGTCGCCCCAGAACATCACCTCGATCGGCATCACGACCTCGGCGCCGGCGGCAACCGCACGGTCCCACCAGGCATCGATGTCGTCGACGGTGAGCGTCAGGGTGAAGGCCTGCGGCTTTTCCAGCGGATGGCCGTATTCCGGATAGGCATCGGCGAGCATCAGCGAGCTGCCGTTGACATAGAGGTGGATGTGCATCGTGCGGCCCTGCTCGTCGAGCGGGTGCCGGCCCACTTCCTTGGCCCCGAAGGCGCGCTGGTAGAATTCGGACGCCTTGGCGGCGCCATCGACCTGAAGATAGGGCAGAAGGCCGTTGAGGACCGGTGCCGGCTGCTGCGTCTGGGTATCCATATCGTTCTCCATCCTGTTCGAAGAGCCAGTACCGTGCTGGCCTGCCTCAAGGACGGACATGGAATCTCTGATCCGACATGGAGTCGAAAAAAAATCGCGGCCGGCTGCATGACGGTTTTTGAAGGCCACCAACAGGGTTCGAGCCGATCACGGATCGGCCCGATTGCAATGATCGCCGGGGATCGATTCCGACGCCCAGGGATCGATTTCGACACTCAGGGGGATCAGAGGTCGATGATCGTGCCGCGGCCGTCGTTCCAGATGCGCATCTCGCGCTGGCCCTGGGCCGCACCTGCGGCAGCCGGGCGCGCGGTGGCGCGGGCAGGCCTGAAATTCAGCCGGGTGGCAATGGCGCTGCCGACCACGACGACGGCGGCGATGCCGGCCAGTGCCAGCGCCAGCGAGGCGGTAAGCACAAAGGCCGCGAACGTGATGGTCAGGGCTGCGGCCGTAAAGAGAACAGAGCGAATGCTTTGCATAATCGTCACCTTTCTGATGGCGATGTGGGGGCGCGCCTTCGGACTTGCAAGAGGTGGGCTTTCGAAAGGGGTGCGGCGGTTCGCCTCGTCTTGCGGAACGCGGCAAAGGCGGGCACAACTGAAGCATGAACAAATCGAGCGAACATCACCCCGTACGCCTGCGCCGCTCGGTGCTTTGCGTGCCGGCCGACAATGCCCGCGCGCTTGCCAAGGTCGCGGAACTCGCGACGGATGCCGCGATCTTCGATCTCGAGGATGCGGTAGCGCCCGAGCTCAAGGTGGAAGCGCGTGCGGCGCTGGTGCAGTATCTGACGGAAAGCCGGCCGGATTGCGAGATTGTCATTCGCATCAATGCGATCGGCTCCGACTATGGTCAGGGCGATCTTGCTGCAGCGCTTGCGGCCAATCCCGACGCCATCCTGTTGCCGAAGGTCGAAAGCCCGGCGGATATCCAGGCGGCGGCCGACTGGCTCGACGAGAACGATGCGCCGGAGACGCTGCGCCTATGGGCAATGATCGAGACGCCACGCGGGGTGATCAACGCGCCGGCAATCGCCGAGGCCGGCCGTACCTTCAGTGGCAGGCTCGATTGTTTCGTCGTCGGCCTCAACGACCTGCGCAAGGAGACCGGCGTTCCGGATCGTCCGGGCCGGCCCTATCTCATCCCCTGGCTGATGCAGATCCTGCTTGCCGCGCGCGGCGGCGGGCTCGATGTCATCGACGCCGTGTTCAACGATTTCCGCGATGGTGCCGGTTTCGACGAGGAATGCCGGCAGGGCCGCGACATGGGTTATGACGGCAAAATGCTGATCCATCCAGCGCAGATCGGCCCGGCGAACGAGCGCTTCGGCGTCGATCAGATCGCCGTCGACGAGGCGCGCGCGATCATCGCCGCCTTCGCGCTGCCCGAAAACGTCGGCAAGGGCGTCATCAACCTCAGCGGGCGGATGGTCGAGCGGCTGCACCTCGACCAGGCCGTCACGCTTGCCGCCAAGGCGGACCTCATCGAAAAACGAAAGACAAGATCTTGAAACTCTTCCGCTTCCTGACCGGCCCTGACGACGCTTCCTTCTGCCACAAGGTGACGGCGGCGCTAAACCAGGGCTGGAGCCTGCATGGCTCGCCCACCTATGCTTTCAATGCCGACACGCAGCACATGCAGTGCGGCCAGGCGGTGGTGAAGGAGGTCGAAGGCAAGGAATACACCCCGGATATCAAGCTGTCGGAGCAGTAGTCGAGGCTGTTTGCCGTCGCGCAGGTTTGCCCCTCTCCTCGGGTTTAGCCCGAGGACTAACCCTCTCCCTGCAGGCGGGGCGAGGGGACGCGGTTGATGCTCACAATCGGCGTGTGAGGCCTGCTTTCTGGAATCGGTCGTGCTCCGATTGGGATGCGAACGGTATCGCGAGTTTCCTTCGCCCCGCCTGCGGGGAGAAGGTGCCGGCAGGCGGATGAGGGGCTGCCCTCACCGCGCGATGATAGGCAAATGAAGTGTCAGCCGCCGACGTGCTCGACGCTGGCCTCGATCCGTTCCATGTCGTCGTCGGAGAGGCCGAAATGGTGGCCGATCTCGTGGATCAGCACGTGGGTGATGATGTCGCCCAGCGTCTCCTCGTTCTCCGCCCAATAGTCGATGATTGGGCGGCGGTAGAGGGTGATGCGGTTCGGAAACTGGCCGGTTTCCATGGTGAAGCGTTCGCTGATGCCGCGGCCTTCGAAGAGGCCGAGCAGGTCGAAAGGCGTTTCCAGCGCCATGTCCTCGAAAACGTCGTCGCTCGGGAAGTCGGCAACTTCGATGATAAGGTCGGTCGTCAGCTGGCGGAATTCCTGCGGCAGGTGGCCATAGGCCTCCAGCGCAAGCTGCTCGAAAGTGGTAAGCGTCGGTGCGTGGCGTTCCCGCCAATCATCGGTCTGGTCAATGCGGGCCATAGGCACTCCTTGTTGCCCTCCATATAGCGATTTTGCCTTTGTTTTTCGAGTGTTGAATTCCTTGACCACAGGGACAGGAATAAATTCTTAGAATTGGCTGTTGACTCATTTAGGAAGCTCTGGAATCTAATAGAACATAACATGAACATTCTGATGGGAGTTGACCGTCATGGCCGACACAGCCGTGCAGCGGGAGACGGTACTTTCGCTCCGAGAAACCATAGCCAGGATCGAAAACCGTCGGCTTCCGGGCGTCGTGCGCGCCGCCAAGGCGGCCGATCCCGGCGGCTTCCGTCAACGGGAAGAAGACGAGCCTGGCCGCAAGGCGCTGGCGCTCGGCGTTCCCGATCTGGACGATCTTCTCGAAGGCGGCCTGCCGCTCGAAGGCATGACGGAAATCCGCAATGCCGAGACGCGCGATGCCGGTGCAGCCGCCGGTTTTGCCGCAGCACTCAGCGTGCTCTGTCAACGGGCGCGGCTTGAAAAGGGCGAGCCGGCCGCCCCCGTTCTCTGGATCAGCCAGTCGATGGCTTCCGCCGAGGCGGGCATGCCCTATGGGCTGGGTCTGAAGGCCTTTGGTCTCGATGTCCGCGGCCTCGTCTTCAGCCTGCCACGCACGATAAAGGATGCGCTCTGGATCGCCGAGGCCGCGCTTTCCGTGCCGAGCTTCTGTGCCGTCATCCTTGAAATTCGCGGCAACCCGGCTGCCCTGGCACTCAGCGAGAGCCGACGCCTGCATGTGCGCTCGCGCGCTGGCCACGTCCCCCTTCTGCTTCTGCGCCAATCCGGACACGAGGAGGCGAGCAGCGCCTTCTTCCGCTTCCTCGTCGAGCCGGCGCCGGCGCGCGAGCGACCGCTACCGGATGGATCGATGCTTCGCGGCAGCATCGGCCATCCCGTCTTTCACGTCATTGCCGAGAAGAGCAGGGCTCCTGCGCCGCTCGGCTTCTTCCTGGAGTGGAACCCCCATGACCGCCGCCTTTACCCCGTCGAGCCCCTACCAGCCGCTGCTGCGGCAGATCCAGAACCAGCGCATTCTGTCGCTCGCCTTTCCGCATCTTCCGGCCGATCGGGTCGCGCGCAAGCGCTGGGGGAACTCGTGGCTTTCCCGCGGGCGTCCTGAGCATCCGCCCGTCGTCTTCGCCGACAAGGTGAAGAGCGCAATGCGTCTCGTTGCGCTCGATGGTTACGCCGAGAAGCGCGGGTTTCATATCGGTCAAGGTGTTGCCGAGGCGCGGGCCATGTGTCCCGAGATCGACGTGCTGCCGGCCGATCCCGCCGCCGACCGGGCGCTGCTTGCGGGCCTTGCGGACTGGTGCTGCCGCTACACGCCGCTCGTCGCGCTCGATGGCGACAGCGGTCTCTTTCTCGACATTACCGGCTGCGCCCATCTTCTCGGCGGGGAAAAGGCGCTGCTCGACGACCTGCTCGCTCGCCTTTTCCATCTGGGTGTCGAGGCCCGGGCGGCGATCTCCTCTTCGGCCGGGCTCTCCTGGGCGGTAGCGCGTTTCGGCTCCGGCGGCATTCTCGCCGAGGACGAGGCGGCGCGGATGCTGGCGCCGCTGCCGATAGCGGCGCTCCGGCTGCCGCGGGAGACGATCGAAACGCTTGGCCGGATCGGGCTCAAGCAGATCGGCGACATCCTCGAGGCGCCGCGCGCGCCGCTTGCCCGCCGGTTCGGCGCGACCCTGCTTCTGCGTCTCGACCAGGCGCTCGGGCGCGAGGACGAACCGCTGTCGCCACGACTGCCCGTCGCCGCGCTTTCGGCAGAGCGCCGTCTCGGCGAACCGGTCCAGGGCGAAGACGATATTTTGGGCCTGACGGAAGAACTGGCACTGCGGCTGAAGCCGGAACTGGAAAAGCGCGGCGAGGGTGGGCGCCTGTTCGAACTGCTGCTTTTCCGCGTCGACGGTGCGGTCTTTCGCATCGCCGCCGGCACGTCCTCGCCGCTCAACGAGCCGCGTCGCGTCGCCGGTCTCTTCCGCGAACGCCTGCAGGCGGTGCACGAAGATCTCGATGCCGGCTTCGGCTTCGAAATCCTCAGGCTTTCGGTGCCGAAGAGCGAAAAATACGAGGTGATGCAGGAGGATTTCTCCGGCACGCCGGATCGCGAGCGTCCGCTTGCCGCCTTTGCCGACCGGGTCATGGCGCGCTTCGGCGCAGAAAGCCTCATGGTGCCGGCGCTCTCGGAAAGCCATGTGCCGGAGCGGGCGGCAAGCTTCCGGCCGCTCACGGACCTGGCGCTGATCGGCAAGGCAGAGGAACCGGGAAACAACATCCCGGCGCCCCTGCTAGCTGCCGCCGCCCGGCCGCAGCGGCTCTTTCCAAGTCCCGAGCCGGTGGAGGCGGTGGCCGAAGTGCCGGAGGGGCCGCCGAGAAGCTTTCGCTGGCGGCGTACCTTGCACCGCATTGCGCGCGCCGAAGGGCCGGAGCGGATCGCCGGCGAATGGTGGCTCGACGGCGAGCCGGCGCTGGAGCGCGACTATTTCCGCGTGGAGGACGATAGCGGCCGGCGGTTCTGGCTGTTTCGCGAAGGACATTATGGCGCGTCAGCCCCGCCGCGCTGGTTCATGCATGGAGTCTTCGCATGAGCGACGCTACCCCCTATTTCGAGATCGGTGCCTGGTCGAATTTCTCCTTCCTCGAAGGCGCTTCTCATCCGGGCGAGATGGTGGTTGCGGCGAGCCGTCTCAAGATATCAGGCCTCGGCATTGCTGATCGCAACACGGTGGCCGGCGTGGTGCGCGCCCATGCGCAGGCCAAGGTGGAGAAGTCGGCCTTCCAGCCCGGCGCGCGGCTCTCCTTTGCCGAGGACTTGCCCGACGTGCTCGCCTATCCCTTAAACCGCCGCGGCTGGGGCAACCTCTGCCGGATGCTGAGTGCCGGAAACCTGCGTGCCAGGAAGGGCACCTGCACGCTCTACGAGACCGATCTCATCGAATGGGGCGAGGATCTGCTTCTCGCCGTGCTGCCCGGCCCGGTGATCGGCGCACCGGAGGCAACCCTGCTTGCCGATTTCCTCAAGCGGCTGAAGCCGCATTTCGCCGATCGGCTCTATCTGGCGCTGGTGCCGCGTTATGACGGCTTCGACCAGCTTGCCTTTGCCGGGCTTGCGACCATCGCCCGCCACGCGGCAGTCAAGCTCGTCGCCACCAACAGTCCGCTGTTCCACGCCGCCGGCCGCCGGCCGCTTGCCGATGTCGTCACCGCCATTCGCGAGCATGTGACGATCGCTTCGGCCGGCTATCGGCTGCACGCCAATGCCGAGCGGCATCTGAAGGCACCTGGCGAAATGGTCCATATCTTCCGCGATTATCCGGAAGCGATCGCCAATACCGGGCATTTCTTTGGGCGTCTGAAGTTCTCGCTGTCGGATCTCGAATATCAGTATCCGGATGAGAGCATTCCGGGCGAAACACCGACGCAGACGCTGCGGCGGCTGACAATGGAGGGCGCGCGCGAACGGTATCCCGGTGAGATTCCTCAGAAGGTTTCGACGCAGATCGAGTATGAGCTCGAGCTGATCGCGGGCAAGCGTTACGAACCCTACTTCCTGACGGTGCGCAACATCATGCAGTTTGCGCGCAGCGTTCATATCCTGTGTCAGGGCCGCGGGTCGGCGGCGAATTCCACCGTCTGCTATTGCCTGGGCATCACCGAGGTCGACCCGTGTGAGACCACCCTGCTTTTCGATCGTTTCCTCTCGACCGAGCGGGACGAGCCGCCGGACATCGACGTCGATTTCGAGCACGAGAAGCGGGAAGAGGTGATCCAGCACATCTACCGTACCTACGGCAAGGAACATGCCGGGCTGACGGCCGCCGTCATCAGCTACCGGGCGCGCTCGGCCGGCCGCGAAACCGCCAAGGCTTTCGGGTTCTCGGAAGACGTGCAATCGGCGCTTGCCGGTTCGGTCTGGGGCTGGTCGGTCGCCGATTTATCTGAGCGCGAGGCGCAGGCTGCGGGTCTCGATACGAAGGACCCGACGACCGTGAAGGTGCTCGACTATGCGACCGAGCTGATGAGCTTCCCGCGCCATCTCTCCCAGCATGTCGGCGGCTTCGTGATGACCCGCGACCGGCTCGATGAAGTCGTGCCGATCATGAACACGGCCATGCCCGACCGCTACATGATCGAGTGGGACAAGGACGACCTCGACACGCTGAAGATCCTGAAGATCGACGTGCTGGCGCTCGGCATGCTCACCTGCATCGCCCGCGCCTTCACGCTACTCGACCGGCATTACAACGAGCAGAAAAACCTGCATCAGCTCTTCAAGGATCATCAGGATGCCGTCTACGACATGATCTGCCGCGCCGATACGATCGGCGTCTTCCAGATCGAGAGCCGGGCGCAGATGAGCATGCTGCCGCGGCTGAAGCCCAGGAAATTTTACGACCTCGTCATCGAGGTGGCGATCGTCCGGCCCGGACCGATCCAGGGCAACATGGTGCATCCCTATCTGAAACGGCGGGAGCAGCATGCTTTGAAGATCCCCATCGAGTATCCGAGCAAGGAACTGGAACTCGTTCTGGAGCGGACGCTCGGTGTTCCCCTGTTTCAGGAGCAGGCGATGCAGATCGCGATTACCGCCGCCGGTTTTTCACCCAGCGAGGCTGATCAGCTACGTCGGGCCATGGCGACCTTCAAGCGTACCGGCACGATCCATACCTTCCACGAGAAGATGATCGAAGGCATGGTCAGGAACAACTATCCGCGCGATTTTGCCGAGCGTTGCTTCAAGCAGATCGAGGGTTTCGGCGAATACGGCTTTCCCGAAAGTCATGCCGCGTCCTTTGCGCTGCTCGTCTATGTCTCGTCCTGGCTCAAGACCTATTACCCGGATGTCTTCTGCGCGGCGCTCTTGAACTCGCAGCCGATGGGGTTTTACGCGCCCGGTCAGTTGGTGCGCGATGCGCGCGAGCATGGGGTCCGGGTGCTGCCTGTCGATATCAACCACTCGGTCTGGGATGCGGATCTCGAAGAGGGGGGGCTCGACAAGAGGGCCATCGAGCCGCGCCACCGCGAGATGGAGACTGTGATCAGGACGACGAAGGCGATGCGCCTCGGCTTCAATTCGATCAAGGGGCTGAACCAAAGGGAACTCGAGGACAAGCTCGTCGCCAATAGGGGGGCCGGTTACGGATCGGTTCGCGATCTCTGGCTGCGCTCCGGCCTCTCCCGTTCCGCGCTCGAAAGGCTTGCGGATGCGGATGCCTTCCGCTCGATTGGGCTCGATCGTCGCAAGGCGCTCTGGGCGGTGAAGGCGCTCGACGAAAAAAGTGCGGCCGAGCGGCTGCCGCTTTTCGAGGGGGCTGCGAGAGAGGAGTTGCGGCCGGAGCCCGCGATGATCTTGCCGGAGATGCTGGCAGGCGAGCAGGTGATCAACGACTATCGTTATCTCTCCTTCTCGCTGAAGGCGCATCCGGTCTCCTTCCTCAGAGACACGCTTGCCGCGCAAGGGATCGTCCAGAGCCGCATGCTTGCGACCGCTCCGGTCGGGCGGCGGGTGACCGTTGCCGGGCTGGTGCTCGTCCGCCAGCGCCCGGGTTCGGCCAAGGGCGTCATCTTCATGACGATCGAGGACGAGACCGGTGTTGCCAATGCGATCGTCTGGCCGAAGGTGTTTGCGACCTATCGGCCGGTGGTCATGGGTGCGCGTCTCGTGAAGATCCGCGGCCGGCTGCAGCGCGAAAGCAGCGTCATCCATGTGGTCGCCGAGCACATCGAGGATATCACGCCGATGCTCGGGTTGTTGCGCAAGGAAGCGCGGCGGTTCGGCGCAAGCGAGCGTGCCGATGAGGCACTGAGACCGACCGGCGACGCGCGCATGAAGCGGGCGCAAGGCGACCAGCGCCTACCGATCCCCCGCCATTCCGGCAGCAGTTCCAGCAACCCGGATCGAGCGACAGCCGAGGTGGCCGACGTGATGCCGAAGGGGCGCAATTTCCATTGAAAGCCCGACCCGGCTTTGCTGTCTCCCGATTGTGTGGGACGGTTTGGCGAAGGGACGGCCAGATACGTCGGAGGGATTCCATGGAATGCTTCCGGCGCGGGGTCATGGGCAGGGTTTCCCGCCGTCGCGACCGGAGGTGTGTAAAAATGTCGCAGGCTGTGCGCCTCATGACCCATTCAGGGTTTGCAGGCGCAGTCGCTCAGGAATCTCTAAAATTCTGAAAAGGCGAAGTTTTTTGTCAAGTTTAGAGTCGTTCTAATCCACCCGCAACTTCCGCTCGCGGAGTTTTTAGTTGACACTAAATGTCCTGTTTTGCTTTATGCGCTGATACAGGGCGTTGCGTACGACAGGCGAGACGACATGCTGGTTTGCAGCTGCAATTTCATCACGGAAAAAGAGATCGAGGACACGATCATTGGTCTCCTCGACGAGGACTGTTGGCAGCTGATCGTGCCGGCGAAAGTCTACCACGCGATGGAAAAACGCGGCCGTTGCTGCGGCTGTTTCCCCAATGTCGTCGACATCATCATCCGCACCACCGAGCAATATCACGCGCACCGCGACTCGACGGACGCAGAGATATTTGATTTCATGACCCGCCTCAGACAATTCCATGACGACAACCGGAGGGCGGATCTTGAAAGGCGACAAAAAAGTCATCGAGCAGCTTAACGAAGCGCTCTATCTCGAACTCGGTGCCGTCAACCAGTATTGGCTGCACTACCGCCTCCTCGAGGACTGGGGCTATACGCTTCTCGCCAAGAAGGAGCGGGCCGAATCCATCGAGGAGATGCAGCATGCCGACAAGCTCGTCGCGCGCATCATCTTCCTTGAAGGCCATCCCAACCTGCAGACGGTTGCGCCGCTGCGCATCGGCCAGAACGTCAAGGAAGTGCTGAAGGCTGACCTCGCCGGCGAATACGACGCCCGCACCGCCTACAAGAAATCCCGCGACATCTGTCACGCCGCCGGAGACTACGTCTCCATGAAGCTCTTCGAAGAGCTGCTCGCCGACGAGGAAGGCCATATCGACTTCCTCGAAACCCAGCTCGAGCTGCTCGACAAGATCGGCGAAGAGAAATACGGCCAGCTCAATGCCGCTCCGGCCAACGAGGCCGAAGCCGACTGAGCCTGGTAAAAGCTTGCAAACACAAAGGCCGGCGATATCGCCGGCCTTTGTCGTTCCAGGAACAGCAGGTCCGGTTCACGGCGCCAGATGCGTGAAAGCCGCAACCACTTCCTCGTAGACCTTGCGCTTGAACGGCACGATCAGCTCCGGCAGGTCGCGCATCGGCTTCCATTCCCAGGCGTCGAACTCCGGCTCGTGTCCGCCCGGCGGCGGGTTGATGGCGATCTCGTTTTCTTCGCCTTCAAAGCGGAAGGCATACCAGCGCTGCGTCTGGCCGCGATACTTGCCCTTGAGGCCGATACCGATCAGATGTTCGGGCAGGTCGTAGTTGATCCAGCCGGGCGCTTCGGCCAGCAGCGAGACGGTGCTCATGCCGGTCTCTTCGTAAAGCTCGCGATAGGCGGCCTTCAGCGGATCCTCTCCCTTGTCAATGCCGCCCTGCGGCATCTGCCATTGCTGCGGCGAGCCGTCATATTCGGAATTGCCGACGGCGATACGATGACCGGCCCAGACGAAGCCCGCCCGGTTCAGCACCATCACCCCGACACAGGGGCGATAGGGAAGGTCATCCGCCTTCAGTTTCTTGTCCTTGCTCATCGGCTGCCTCTTCTGTGCAAACGTTCATTGGTCCCGTGGGGACGGCTTTAAGCTAGTTCTGTTGCGGATCCTTGACGAGCGCGGAAACGCCGACGATCTCGATGCCGCGCCCCTGCGCTTCACCGATCCAGGAGGCAATCGCGCCGACGCTCTCGTCGAAGGCAGAAGCGACGCCAATGGCGGTACCGTTGCGGCGCGCGATGCGTTCGAGTTCATCAAGCTTCTTCAGGATCGCGTTGCGGCTGAGTTCGCTGTCGAGCGTCAGGTCGGCAAAGCCGTGCGGCACGTCGAAGGCGCCGGCAAGCTTGCCGGACAGGGACTGCGCCGAGGTGCCATCGTCGAGGAACAGCAGGCCGCGCTTGCCGAGATCGCGCATGACCGGCTCCAGCGCATCGGCATCGGACAGGAAGCGGCCGCCAAGATAATTCATGACGCCGGTATAATTGGTGATCTCGGCGAGGTTGCGGTGCAGTTCCGCGAGGTTCTTCTTTTCGCCGAGGCCGACGCGCAGCGCATTGGGGCCCGGATCGTTGGCCGGATAGTCGAACGGCTCCATCGGAAGCTGCAACAGGATCTCGTGGCCGCTGCGGCGCGCTTCCTGCATCCAGCGCTGCAGGCTGTTTCCAGCCGTGGCAAAGCCGAGCGTCACCTCGCCCGGCAGGTCGCGGATCGCCTTCTGGGTTCCCGTCTGGCTGAGGCCGAGCCCGCCGACGACAAGTGCGATGCGTGTGCCGCGCGCGCCCGACCAGGGGCGCGCATATTGATCGAGCGGCCGCAGCCCGTCGGGGCCGATGATCGGCAGGCGCCCGGCGGGGCTTTCTTCCAGCAGGTCGTCATTGGGCATCGCCGCCATGCGCGGATCCTGGCCGCGGATCGGACCGACATTGATGAGCGCCGGTCCCTTGCCGTCGCGGCTGCGCGGCGAGAACGTCGTGACGGTGGAGCCGTCGTCGGTAAGCGTGCGCTCGACATCGGCGCCGGAATAGGCCGTTCCCGGTGCCATCGTTCCGGAGCCGACGCCCGTCTGGCCGCTGGCCGGGTTGGATGCCTTGTCGCCTGGGCTCTTCGCTTTCTCGGCCGTTACGACCGGCGATGCGGAATCACGCCGCAAACCGTCCGGCGAAAGCGTGTTCCAGGCGGAAATGCCAATCACCGCGGCGATGCAAAGGCCGGCAAGAGAAAACCCGAGCGTTCGCTGGGGATTGCGCTTCGACACTGGCTTGGCCCGCCGGTTCTGGCCGAGCGGAGCATTGAGATCAGTTCCCAAACGAAGCCTCGGTCGAGCTGTGGGATGTTGCCGCTAGAGCGAGGCCGGCGCCAGGACGCGTGCCGATCCTCTCCCGTCGCACGCCGTATGCCTTCGAAAGAATCAGTGGCCGCGGCAGCGCTTGCTAACCCTATAATTTAGTGGCGAAGGCTTGACCAGTGCATCGGCCGGCCCAGTCATGGGGCCAAATGCGAAGCGCCGCATGTTCGGGTGAACATGCGGCGCTTCGTTTCGTGTCTGTGAGGCTTACTTCTTCAGCTGAGCCTGCTCGGGGCTCGCCGGGAAGGACGGGTCCGTCTTCTTGCCGCGCAGAAGGTCGAGCGCGTAGTTCAGCTGCAGGTCGTCCTTGGCTTCCGGCGGCACATAGGCGACCGAGCCGGAGCCTTCGTCGGTCTCGCTCTGGCCCTGGATGTGGCCGCGCAGATCGGACTCGCCCTGAGCCTCGACCTTGCCGAGCAGTTCCGGCGGCAGAGGCTGTTCGACCTTGATGTCAGGCGTGATGCCCGTGCCCTGGATCGATTTGCCCGACGGCGTGTAGTAGAGCGCGGTCGTCAGACGCAGCGCACCGGCTTCGCCGAGCGGGATGATCGTCTGGACCGAACCCTTGCCGAAGGAGCGCGTGCCGAGCACGGTCGCGCGCTTCAGGTCCTGCAGGGCACCGGCGACGATTTCCGAAGCGGAGGCCGAGCCGCCGTTGACCAGCACGACTACCGGCTTGCCATCGGTCAGATCGCCCGGCGTGGCGTTGAAGCGACGGGTCTCGTCCGGGTTGCGGCCGCGGGTCGAAACGACTTCGCCACGTTCCAGGAAGGCGTCGGAGACGTTGATCGCCTGGTCGAGCAGACCGCCCGGGTTGAGGCGCAGGTCGAGCACGTAGCCCTTCAGCTTGTCGGCCGGCACTTCCGCCTTGATCTTCTCGATGCCCTTCTTCAGGTCGTCATAGGTCTTTTCAGTGAAGGATATGACGCGCAGGTAGCCGACGTCGCCTTCGGTGCGGAACTTGACCGCACGAACGGCGATGACGTCGCGGACGATCGTCAGTTCGATCGGCTTGTCCGCGCCCTTGCGCAGGATCGTCAGCTTGATCGGGGTGCCGATGGCGCCGCGCATCTTTTCGACGGCGTCTTCGAGCTTCAGTCCGCGAACATCCGCACCGTCGATCTTGGAAATGAAGTCGCCGGCAAGCACGCCGGCGCGGGCCGCAGGTGTGTCGTCGATCGGGCTCGTGACCTTGACGAGGTCGTCTTCCATCGTCACTTCGATGCCGAGGCCGCCGAATTCACCGCGCGTCTGGGTGCGCATGTCCTCGGCATCGGTCGAGTTCATGTAGCTCGAATGCGGGTCGAGCGAGGAAAGCATGCCGTTGATCGCGTTCTCGATCAGCTTGTCGTCCTGCGGCGGCGTCACGTATTGCGCCCGCACGCGTTCGAACACGTCGCCGAAGATTGCCAGTTCGCGATAGGTCGAGGTGTTGGCAGCGACGGCCGGAACGACAGCCGAATAAACCACGCCCATCGCGGTCGCGCCCATCAGCGCCCCGACCAGAACAAGTGAAGCCCTACGTATCATTTCGCGCCTTTCCAACCTCTGCTGCGGTCCACCATGGTCGGGAATCAACCGGTTTTCCGTCTTTTCGGAATTCAATGTAAAGCGTCGGCCGGTCCGTTTCCAGCGCCAAGGCCGCAGCGCTCGCCACTCTTTTTGCGCCCATCGTCGCCAGCGGTTCTCCGGCGACGACGAACTGCCCAGTCTGAACGCTCACCTTCTCCATCCCCGAAAGCACGACGTGGTAGCCGTCGCCCGGGTTGAGAATGATCATCTGCCCATAACTGCGGAAATTGCCTGCATAGACGATCCAGCCATCTGACGGCGCAGTCACCAGCGCGCCGGGATTGGTTTCCAACATGATCCCTTGCAGGGAATGCCCCGTCCCGTCTGCATCGCCGAATTTGCGCAACAGCGATCCCGCGGCCGGATAGGCAAGCTTGTTCCTCAGCTCCGAAAACACATATGCGGGCGCAATGCGGTTTTTGTCAGGCACCGCATTGCGGGCGAGTTCCCGCGCCGCCTCGCGCTCTGCCTCACTCATACGACGGCGTTCTTCCTCCTGCGCGCGCGCCGCTTCGGCAGCCTCGCGAACGGAGGAGATCTGGTCCTCGAGTGAGCCGATCAGGCCCTGGAGATTGGTCGCCTGCGAGGCCAGTTCCTGCGCCTTGCGCTGCTCGGCCGCAAGTTCGCTGGCGCTCGTCTGGCGCAGCTTTTCCTTTTCGGCAACCAGCATCGACATGCGGCGCTCTTCCTCGACATTGGCGGTCATTGCCGCAGTCAGGTCCTCGCGCTGCCGGTCGATGCCGATGCGGATGTCGGCGAGCGCCTTGAGGTCGGCCACCAGGTTTTCGGTTTCCTTGCGCAGGCCGGGCACGACGGCGCCAAGCAGAATGGCGCTGCGCACGGAGCCGAGCGCATCCTCAGGGGTCACCAGGATCGCCGGCGGCGGGTTGCGCCCCATCCGCTGCAGGGCGGCGAGCACCTCGGCAAGCACGCCCCGGCGTGAGCGCAGCGAGCGACGGACCGTGTCTTCCTTGGTTCTAAGGTCGCTCAGCTTCTTCTCGCCATCGACGATCTGCTGTTCGAGATCCTGGCGTTTCTTTGCGGACTCGACGATTGCGGCGCGCAGCGTCTCGTTGGTCTTGTCGATTTCGGCAATGGTTTCCGTCAGCGCATTGGCGCGCTCCTGGGAAAGCGTGATCGTCTTGGAGAGCGCATCCAGTTCGCTGCGCGTACTGTTGCGGCGAAGCGTGAGGTCGGCGGCGGGGTCGGGCGGGCCCTGCTCCTGACCGGTCGCGGCGGCGGGCGGCGTGGCCTCCTGGGCGCTCGCCGGCAGGCCGATCGCAAGCGCAAGCGCAAAGGCCGCCGCAGTACGGGCAAGCCGTCCTGTGCCGTCTCTTCCCATGCCGAAAACGCTGGTCCTGCCTCGGGGCGTCATCCGTTGCGTGCGTCCATCCGAAAATATGAGGAAAAAACCTAATCTGATTTGGCGCGCACGACCAAGCATATTCTCGTTATCGCCGCGTGTACCGGGAGAGGTTGCCCGAAAAGCAGCCCCGCCGCTTCAGACCCGATGATAGGGGTGGCCGGAGAGAATGGTGACGGCCCGGTAGAGCTGTTCGGCGATCAGGATGCGCACGAGCTGGTGCGGCCAGGTCATCTTTCCAAGGTTCAGCACCGCATCGGCGCGGGCATGAAGGTTCGGATCGAGACCATCGGCGCCACCGATCGCGATCATCAGGTCACGCTTGCCGCTGTCGCGGAACGTGCCGAGAAGCGATGAGAAGCCTTCCGAATCCAGCGCCTTGCCGCGTTCGTCCAAGAGCACGAGCAGACTGCCTTCGGCCAGTGCCTTTTCGAGCTGTGCGGCTTCCTCGCGCTTGCGCGTCTCGGCGTTCGAAGCACGACTTTCGTTGACTTCGACGACGCGGGAAAGCTCAAGCCCGATCGCCGGACCGGCCTTGGAGAAGCGATCGAGATAACGGGCCGCAAGATCCTTTTCCGGCCCCGCCTTGAGGCGGCCGACTGCGAAAAGTCCGATACGCATGACCTTGTCCGTCCTCGCTTGCGCTGCAACGCGCACTGCATAGTTCCTGAAATCGTGTCGATTCAAGGAGAATCTTATACCGCGTTCCTGGAGCCTTGCAGCGTCGTTGCGCGCCTTGTCCGGTTGACGGGCCTGCAGGTTACGATCAGTCGCAACAAATATCCGGCTGACAACGCCGCCCAAGGCGGCGCCAGCCCTTCACATTCATGCATGACCGCAACTCGGCTCGTCCGGCATTCAGCTGCGCGGCGACCCGGTCGGTCTCAATGCAAGGTGCCGTCCTCGATCTCGGGAGCCGCCCACATCTTCTCGATGTTGTAGAACTCCCGGATTTCCGGCCGGAAGATGTGAACGATCACATCACCGGTGTCGATCAGCACCCAGTCACCGCCTTCCAGACCTTCGACACGGGCATTGCCAAAGCCCCCGTCTTTCAGGTCGGTCGTCAGGTGATCTGCAATGGCCATCACATGCCTGTTCGATCGCCCGGAGACAACGACCATGAAGTCTCCCAGCGCCGACTTTCCGGCAATGTTGATGCTGACGATGTCTTCTGCCTTCGAGTCCTCTAGGCTCTCGAGGACCAGTTGAAGCGCACGGACAGCGGCTTCGTCGCTAGATCCCGTGCTGCGCGGGAATGCGGTAACCGCATATCCCTTGGCGTGTGCTGTTGTCAGGGTCTTTCCTTTCCACATGAACAGAACAGGCACTTCCGATTCGAACAAAGATCGAACCGTCCATGAATGTAGGCATCAAACCGTAGCTGTTTCAAGACAGCAGAACTGAATCCCTGGAAATCATACTCCACCGGCGGCGCGAAGCGCCGTCGAACTCATCGATGAGCGAGGTCCATGGATGAAGGTCCAGGCTGGCGCGCGGTGGAAGGGGAGGCGCCGCGCGTCGTCCTCGTCGATGCGAGCATAGTCGAAGGTTTTCGCCATGCGCGAGGAGAGATAGGCGAGCGTCGAGCCCGGCCGATCGATGACGGCGATCGGGAAAGTGCGGGCGATCTTTTGCCAGTTCTGCCAGCGATGGAAGCTCTTCAGGTTGTCGGCGCCCATGATCCAGACGAAGCGAATGTCGCGGTTTCGCGCCTGCACGATTTCGAGCGTGCGGGCGGTATAGCTCTGCCCCAACGCCTTTTCGAAGGCCGTCACCTTGATGCGCGGGTTGTGCGCGATCGCTTCGCTCATGGCGATGCGGTCGGCAAGCGGCGCCAGATTGTTGTGGTCCTTCAGCGGATTGCCAGGGGTCACCATCCACCAGAGCTGGTCGAGCCCGAGCCGTTGGATCGCCGTGTCGGCAACGAGCACATGGCCCTCATGCGGCGGGTTGAAGGATCCGCCGAAGAGGCCCACCACCATGCCGGCTTCGACATGGGGCATGCGCAGGTAGCGGGCGTTCACCCTGCCTGCCGTCACCTCAGGGCCTGACCTGTCCAGCACCACGCACCCGATACTTGAAAGAGGTCAGCTGTTCGACGCCGACCGGTCCGCGCGCATGCATCTTGCCCGTGGCGATGCCGATTTCACCGCCCATGCCGAATTCGCCGCCATCGGCAAACTGGGTCGAGGCGTTATGCAGCAAGATCGCGGAATCGATCTCCGAGAAGAAACGCTCGACGACCCCGGGATCCTCGGCGATGACGGCCTCCGTGTGGGCCGACGACCAGGTGCCGATGTGCTCGATCGCACCGGCGATCCCGTCGACCAGCTTCACCGAGATGATGGCGTCGAGATATTCCGTTGCCCAATCCTCGTCGATCGCTTCCTTCAGGCCGTCGACCGCGCCTGAGAGCTCGTCGGAGACGCGTACTTCGCAGCCCGCTGACAGCAGGGCGTTCAGCAACGGCTTGACCAGTCGGTCGGCGTCGTTGCGGTCGATCAGCAGTGTTTCGGCAGCACCACAGATACCGGTGCGGCGCATCTTGGCGTTGACGACGATCTTTTCCGCCATGGCGAGATCGGCAGAGGCATCGACATAGATGTGGCAGAGGCCTTCGAGATGGGCAAAGACCGGCACGCGCGCTTCGTTCTGCACCCGGGCAACGAGGCTCTTGCCCCCGCGCGGTACAATCACATCAATCGTGCCGCCAAGACCCGAGAGCATGGCGCCGACGGCCGCGCGGTCAGAGACCGGCACCATCTGGATCGCATGTTCCGGCAGGCCGGCGGCTTTGAGGCCTTCGACGAGGCAGGCATGGATCGCGCCGGAGGAATGGAAGCTGTCGGAGCCGCCGCGCAGGATAACGGCATTACCAGCCTTGAGGCACAGCGCGCCGGCGTCAGCCGTCACGTTCGGCCGGCTTTCATAGATGACGCCGATGACGCCGAGCGGCGTGCGGACGCGCTCGATATGCAGGCCGTTCGGGCGATCCCATTCGGCAATGATGTCACCGACCGGATCCTTGAACTCGGCAATCGCGCGAATGCCGTTTGCCATGTCGCGGATGCGGCCTTCGCTCAACGTCAGGCGGTCGATGAAAGAGGCGGCGACGCCGCCTTCGCGGGCGTTTTCAAGGTCGATCGCATTGGCCGAGAGGATCTCGTCCGTGCGGGCGACGATCGCATCGGCCATGGCGATCAGGGCGGCGTGCTTGCGTTCGGCGCGGGCGATGGCAAGCGGTCGGCTGGCGGCCTTGGCGTTGCGGCCGATCTCCAGCATGACGGTCTCGACGTCGCCCTTGTTTTTCACCTCGTCAAGCATGGACTTCATCCTTCCGGCTGCCCTCGGCCTCAGCGCGTTTTCCGGTCATCACCATATCGTCGCGGTGCACCATGGCGGCGCGGCCGGCATAGCCGAGGATCGCGGCGATCTCGGCCGATTTCTTGCCGGCGATCTGGCGGGCTTCGTCGGCATCGTAGCCGGCAAGACCACGGGCGATCTCGCGGCCGGAGGTGCCGTGAATGGCGATGGTGTCACCGCGGCTGAAGCTGCCCGTCACGTCACGGACGCCGGCCGGCAGCAGGCTCTTGCCCGAGCGCAGCGCCTCTTCGGCACCGGCATCGACGGCAAGCGTTCCGGCTGGTAGCAATTGACCGGCAATCCAGGTCTTGCGCGCGGTCACCGGCGAGCCTGATGGTGCGAACCAGGACGAACGGGCGCCGTCCTCGATCGCTGCCAGCGGATGGTTCGGCTTGCCTGAGGCGATGATCATGGCGCAGCCGGCGGTCGTGGCGATCTTGCCGGCATCGATCTTGGTGCGCATGCCGCCGCGCGAAAGCTCGGATGCCGCACCCCCGGCCATGGCCTCGATCTCAGGGGTGATCTCGGCGATCGTTTCGAGGAAGCGGGCGTTCGGGTCGAGATGCGGCGGGGCCGTGTAGAGCCCATCGATATCGGAGAGCAGCACCAGCAAATCGGCGCCGACCATAGTGGCGACACGGGCGGCGAGGCGATCGTTGTCGCCATAGCGGATTTCTGTGGTCGCAACCGTATCGTTCTCGTTGATGATCGGCACGGCGCCGAGTTTCAGCAGCTGGTTGATGGTGGCGCGGGCGTTGAGGTAGCGGCGGCGCTCTTCCGTGTCGCCGAGTGTCAGCAGCACCTGGCCGGCGACGATGGCATCGGTCGAAAGGCTCTCCGACCAGGCGCGCGCGAGCGCAATCTGGCCGACGGCGGCGGCCGCCTGGCTCTCTTCGAGCTTCAGGGCACCTGCCGGCAGGTTGAGCACGGTACGGCCGAGCGCGATCGCGCCCGAGGAGACGACCAGCACTTCGACGCCCTTGGCCTTCAGGCGGGCGATGTCGGCGCACATGGCGTCAAGCCAGGCCTTCTTCAGCCCGGTGGCGCGGTCGACCAGCAATGCCGACCCGATCTTGATGACGACCCGGCGATACTTCAAAAGCGGCTTGCGGGTCTTGGTCATCTCAGAGGTTCTCCTCGCCATAGCCTTCACCGGCCTTGGCGGCGACGATGACGCTGCGCAACGCTCGCAGCGCTTCGGTCATGCCCTTGCCGACGGCGGCAGAGAGCAGCAGGGGCTGCTCGCCGCAGGCCTTGGCCAGCGCCTTGGCTTTCACCTTCAGCTCGTCCTCGTCGAGCACGTCGATCTGCGACAGCGCGACGATCTGCGGCTTGTCTTCCAGCCCGCCGCCATAGGCTTCGAGCTCGTGCCTGACCGTCTTATAGGCCTTGGCGACATCTTCCTCCTGGGCGGAGACGAGGTGCAGCAGCACGCGCGTGCGCTCGACATGGCCGAGGAAGCGGTCGCCGATGCCCACACCTTCATGCGCACCTTCGATCAGGCCGGGAATGTCGGCGATAATGAACTCGTTGCCGTCGATGGTGGCGACGCCGAGATTGGGATGCAGCGTCGTGAACGGATAGTTGGCGATCTTCGGGCGAGCGCGCGTGCAGGCGGCAAGGAAGGTCGACTTGCCGGCATTCGGCAGACCGACGAGACCGGCATCGGCGATCAGCTTCAGCCGCAGCCAGAGCGTCTTCTCGTCGCCCTCGAGACCGGGGTTGGCCCAGTTCGGCGCCTGGTTGGTCGCGGACTTGAAGCGGGCGTTGCCGAAGCCGCCATTGCCGCCGGCGGCCAGCCGATAGCGCTGGCCCTCGGCGACCATGTCGACGATCAGCGTCTCGTTGTCTTCCTCGAAGATCTGGGTGCCGACCGGGACCTTCAGCGTCACGTCGTCGCCGCCGGCGCCGGTGCGGTTGCGGCCCATGCCGTGCTGGCCGGTCTTGGCCTTGAAGTGCTGTTGGTAACGGAAGTCGATGAGCGTGTTCAGGCCGTTGACGGCCTCCACCCAGACGTCTCCGCCACGGCCGCCGTCGCCGCCGTCCGGTCCGCCGAACTCGATGAACTTCTCGCGCCGGAACGAGACGGCGCCTGCGCCACCGTCGCCGGAGCGGATATAGACTTTCGTTTCGTCGAGAAATTTCATTGGGCTGCCATCTGTTCGGTGTAAGTGCGCGGTCTTAGAAAGTGTTACAGCGACCTTTGCAGGTCCTAAAGGATGCGCGGCGCTGTAATTTGCCGCCATCGATATAGGCGGTTTATTCGGAGGTCAAAGAATATCGTGCGGTTCGTTAGCTACAACATCCAATACGGCATCGGCCTCGACGGCCGCTTCGATCCCGAGCGTATCGCCGCCTCGATCGGGGACGCCGACATCATCGCGCTTCAGGAAGTGACGCGCGGCTTCCACCGCAACGGCCATGTCGATCTCGTCACCCGCTTCGAAAAGCTGTTTCCTGGCCAATTCGCGGCCTTCCACGCGCCTTGCGACATCGACATCGGTTCGGCGATCGAGGATGGACGCGCCGTCAGCCGGCGCTTCCAGTTCGGCAACATGATCCTGTCGCGCTGGCCGATCCTTGCAACCCGGCTCATCCCCTTGCCGCGCACCCGCACGATCAGCCCGATGAACCTGCAGCGCGGGGCGACGGAAGCGCTGATCGCAACGCCCGACGGTCCACTCCGGGTCTATTCCGTGCATCTCGATCATGTGCTGCCGGCCGAGCGTATTGCCCAGATCCGTTATCTCAAGGACCGGCTGCTCGGTTATCCGCTCGAAGGCGGCGCGATCACCGGGGCGGCCGATTTCGGCATGGCCGAGCCGCCGCATCCGGAGGACTTCGTCGTCATGGGCGATTTCAACATGGAGCCGGAGACGCCGGAATACTGCGCGATGACGGGCTCGCGCGACGCCTTCTACGGCCGTTCGCTGCGGCTTGAGAATCCGGTCGATGCGCTTGCCCATCTCGGCCGCCTGACGCCTGAAAGCTATAGCTGGATCCATCCCGAAAACCCCGAAAAACGCATGCATCTCGACTATTGTTTCTTGAGCGCCGGCCTTGCGTCTCGTCTCACCGATGCCTGGACCGACTATGAGGCCAAGGGTTCCGACCACCTGCCTGTCGGTTTCACGCTCGCATGAAAAAAAGTCCCCGCGAAGCCCGAGCTTCGCGGGGATGTTCTCTAGTGCGGTCGGCGCAGATCGGCGGCGGTCAGCCGCGTCTCGATATGGGCGACCATGGCGTTGCGCGCGAGCGCATAGACCTGGGCGCAGCCGGTGATCTGGAAGCCGATCTTCTCCTGCACCTTCAGCGATCCCGGATTGTCGGCAAAGACGCCGGAATGCAGGGTCGTTTCGGGCATGCGGCGGAAGAAGCGCTCGACCGCCGCATAGGCAGCCTCCGAGGCAAAGCCCTTGCCCCAGTAGAAGCGGTTCAGCCAGTAGCCGACATGCCATTGGCCGTGGCGGAGCTCGATGCCGACGCAGCCGATGTGCACGTCGTCACCGGTGGTGACGGCGAAGGTCCAGTCTGGCGTCAAACCTGAAGTCTGCGCCGTCAGCCAGTCGAGCGCGTCCTGCTGATCGTAGGGCGCGGGAACGCGCGCCAGCATGCGCGCCACCTGGAAATCGCCGAGCGACTGGGCGATCGCCTCGGCGTCGTTTCGCCGATGCGGGCGTAGAACCAGGCGCTTGGTCTCGATGACCGGGCAGGGGCCGGGACCGGGGCGGGCGACGATCCGCTGGCGTTCGGAAGCGAGCGCGTTCATCGCATGCCTCCCCAGCTTCTCAAGGAGACCCAGGTCTTGCGGTCGAGTCGGTACCATTCGACGGCGATCGAGCCGCCGAGCGCCAGGCTGCCGACCATGCCGCTGCCCTGGAACTGGAAACCGCACTTCTGGATGACCCGGCGCGATGCCAAGTTCATGACCCGGCAGCGCGCATCGATCTGGTCGATGTCGCGGGTGCGGAAGGCCATGTCGGTCAGGACCTGGGCGGCCTCGGTGGCATAGCCCTGGTTCCAATAGGGCTCGCCCAGCCAATAGCCGAGCTCCGCCGTCTTGCCATCGGGATGCGGCTCGATACCGCAACAACCGAGAAATGCGCCATTGTCCGCTTTGGTAATCGCGTAGACGCACTTGCCAATCGTGCCGGCTTTCGCGCGTCGCACGAAGTCGGCGGCATCGGCCGTCGTATACGGGTGCGGCATGCGCGAAACCATGGTCGCGACATTGGCATTGTTGGCAAGATGGGCAAGGGCGTCGATATCGTCTTCATGGGGCGCGCGCAGAACGAGCCGGGGTGACAACAATATCGGGCAATCGGTCCTTGACCGTTGGGGCCTCAGCCTCTGCTCGGGAGACCGGGATTGGTCTTCCCTCAACAACTCGGTTTGCATGGTTTCCTCCAGAAACGAAAAAGGGGAGTTGGGTATTGCCCCATCTCCCCTTTGAAGTCTGGCTTGGAACCATCAGGTGCGTCAGCCGGGTCGATGAGACGCCGGCTGTTTTAGAGCGCTACCGGCTTATTCCGCTGCTTCGGCTTTCGGCATTACAGACACGTACACGCGGCCATTGGCCTTCGTACGGAAGTCCACGTTGCCGGCCGTAAGTGCAAAAATCGTGTGGTCCTTACCGAGGCCGACATTGGCGCCCGGATGCCACTTCGTACCGCGCTGGCGCACGATAATGTTGCCTGCAATGACGTTCTCGCCGCCGAACTTCTTCACGCCAAGGCGCTTGGACTCAGAATCGCGACCGTTACGCGACGAACCGCCAGCTTTTTTGTGTGCCATTGGTGTTCTCCTTTAAACCTTAGATCCCTGAACTCAGTTTGCAGCGGCTTCAGCGGCAGCTTCAGACTTCTTCGAAGCCTTCTTTGCCTTGCCACCGGCAGCAGCGATGTCCAGGATGCGGACGGTCGTCTGGTGCTGGCGGTGACCGCGCGAGCGCTTGGAGTTCTGGCGGCGACGCTTCTTGAAGGCGATGACCTTCTTGGCGCGACCCTGCTCAACAACTTCAGCGCTGACAACGGCGCCTTCGACAAACGGAGCACCGATGGTTGCATCGGCGCCAACGCCGACCATCAGGATCTCGGTGAATTCGATCTTGTCGCCTGCAACGCCTTCCAGCTTTTCGATGGTGAGGACGTCGTTGGCGGCCACGCGGTACTGCTTACCGCCGGTCTTGATGACTGCGAACATTTTTTATCCTTTCATGTTCGATCCGGCTCTCTGCCCGAAGACAAGGCCGTCTTTTTCTCAGTCGACAGTTGAGTGGATCTCCTTTTCGGATATCCACCGGTGAATGGGCGCAAATCGCACCCGCTGCGGTGAAGCTAGGCCACACCACTTCATTGCGCGGATTACAAGGATTTGCACAGGCGTGTCAAGGCGAAAGCAACGAGGCCGTTACATATTCTTCAAACAAGGCCCTTGCCAGCACCCGAATCTGCCGCTATGAACCCGACCGCGCCGAACAAGCGCCGACCAGCAAAGCGGAGAGGTGGCTGAGTGGTCGAAAGCACCGCACTCGAAATGCGGCGTACGGGCAACCGTACCGTGGGTTCGAATCCCACCCTCTCCGCCATAATCTATCTCACCACCATGTGCTATGCGAAGCAGCCCGACTTCAGGGCGGTTCACGGAAGCTTCCGGGGTTCGTTGTTTAAACGCGCGTCTCTATCAACTCGACTTCGGCGTCCAGGAAACAAAATCGCCAGCAGGCTCGATATCTGTTTCAGGATGGGGGCGGGCACGTTCCTGTTGTGTCGGAGGCGCGGCGATCGATCGTTCTCCTTGCCAGCGGTCATCCGGCGCTTCCGATAGCCCACCCTGATATGGCGATCGCGGGTCGTGCGCCGCGTCAAAGGGTGACCCATCTGACAACGATGTCGCGGCGTTGTCGCCAGCGATTGCGGTTTGCCGAACTATAGCCATCGATGCCCTTGCGAACCGGGCAAGGGCGTCGGCGGCCGGGCTGACGGCACGTTCGTGCTTCCGCGGCGAAACGCAGCTGCCTAGGCGACTTTCAGCGCCGCGGAAATCTCCGACAAGGTGGCCTTCTCAGCATCGCTGACAGCGACGCCGCCGAAGCCCAGGAAGCCGCCTTCCTTGGCGGCTTCCGCCACCTTCTGGCTGATCTGGTATAGCCATGTGCTGAAGGCTGCGACATCACCCTGCGCCTTGGTCTCGACGAGTGTCCGGGCCTGATTCAGCGTTTCAATGCATCTGGCCTTCATGTCCTCCGGCTTGGCACCCTTGAGTTTCGTCTGCAGCCCATCGCGAGCGGCGGTCCGGCCCTCCGAGGTTTCGAAGTCGGCGACCAGCGCCTTGACGAGCGGGCTTGCTGCGGCATCGGCTTTTGCCTGCAGAAGTGCGCTGCTGTTGGCGATGCCTTCCTTCATCATCCCCCAGAGGCCGCTCGGCTCCGCGGCCGTCACGGCAATGCCGGCCATCATCACGCTCTCCAGGAGCAGCGTCCATTCTTCCGGGGTGAATGTCGATTTGTCGGCCATGGCCGTCTTCCTTCCTATCCGGTTTCGTCGATGACAATCGCCAACGGTCCGTGCGGAATGCAGGGCCGGCAGCTCATGCTTGGGCTGGTTCTTCAGGTCGCCAGTGAGGCGAGCTTGGTCTTCAATGCATCGATTGCGGGTTTCACGATGTCGGAAGCGCCGGGTATCGCCAGCACCTTGTCGAAAAGCCCGTTGAGCGTTGGCATCAATGGCCCGACGAGCGCGGAAAGGGCTGCCTTCTGTTCGGCAGACAGTTGCCCGGTGGCGCCCGTGACTTTGTCGAGCCCGGCTGAAATCTCCTCCAGTTTCGGCAGGGCGGCCGTGGCCGAGGCGGCGTCCGTGACACCGGTCAGCGTTGTCTGCAGGCTCGCCATGCTGTCCTGGACCTGCCGGCCGATGTCGACCCCGCCGACCGTCAAGCTTTGCCCCGCCGTGCCAGCCTGTGGCGCGACCTCTCCGCTCGGTCTGCCGAACAGATAGAAGAGCACGGCTGCAAGCGCGAGTACGGCAATCACCCAGTAGAGCCAGTTGCGCGACCCGGACGGCGTCGCCGCCTCGGCTGCGCGCTGACCGGCTCCACCGACGGACGAAGCCGCTGTCGCGGCGCTGCGGGCGACCTGGCTCGCCGAGGCCGCGGCAGACTGTGCCGAAACGCCGAGCCCGCCGAGCAAGCCTGTTCCGCCAAGCAGTTCTCTTGCGCCGGAGGGCAGGGCGGCCGCGATGTTGTCCTTCTGGCTCGCGAGCAGTCCGGCGATGCCATTGGCGCTGAGATCGCCGCCGCTCTGCCGGGCAAGGCCACCCAGCACGAGGGGAGCAAGCGTCGCCAGCAACGAACCGCTCGCCCGCGGGTCCATGCCGGAGATCCCGCCGATGGCGTTCGCAAGCGCACTGCCGTCCTTCGCCCCGAAGATTGACGAAATGATCTGTGACCCGTTCTGGCTAAGCGTCGCCTGATCGCCTCCCTGAAGCATCCCGATGAGACTGTCGAGCGATCCGCCCTGTTGACTGGCGGTATCGGCGATCTTCTGCGCCCCGCCCGGTTGCGCGGCGACACCCGTCAGTCCCGCCAGCACCGCGGGAATGGCGGCGCTGACGGCGCCCTGCACCTTGCTGCTGTCGAGCCCGAGCGCCGAAGCGATGCGTGCGATCATGTCAGGGGTAAGCATCTGCGCGATATACGAAACAAGATTGCTGGCCATTGGCTTTTCCTCCACGTTGATGTCGTCGGACATCGACGGCGCTCATGGAGCGGTCGTCCGACGGCGCGGCAATTGGCTGCAAGCAATTCGCGTTTATCTGATTGTCGGCCGCGAGGCGGGTTCCTCTGGAACCTTCGGCCCAAAAATATTAGCACTTGTGGATGTAAATGGCCAGTTCTCGGCAACTTGCGGAAACGGCAGAACGTGGCGCATTGAACACGCGCGCTAGTGCGCCAGCATGTTGAGCGGCCCGTGACCCGGCAGCCGAGGCAGGAGGGAAGAAGGCGGACCGTCGGCCGCAGGGCCGGTTTAAGGGTCGCGACGACAGCGCCGCAGGATGCTTGCGGTCACGCGCGGGCCGGCCTGACCTGATGCCCGCACCCATAGTCTGATCCCCGGCCGCGAGGCCAGGGATCCCGTCGGTTTCGCGTTACTTCTTCGGCGATTTCTCCGCCGGCGGCGGTGCCGCCTGCAGGTTGCCGAGCAGCGACGAGATGGCATTTTCACCGTTGAAGCCGGCTTCCTTCAGCAGTTGGTCGACGATCGGCTTGTTGGCCTGGTAGGACAGGAGCTGGCCCGCCAACCCGTCGCCAAGGCCGATGCCGTTTGCAGCACCGTCGCCGCCGCCGTTGCGGCCGAGCATGCCGCCGGTGTCGAAGATGCGGATGTCGGAGATCTTCTCGATCGGCTTGACCGCTTCTGCCAGCGCTTCGGGAATGATGCGGATGCGTTCGCGCAGGATCTCGAATTCAATGATGGCGGAGCTCAGCTTGTTGCGGGCTTCGTTGAGCAGCGCCTCGCTCTCGGCTGCGGCCTTGCCGGTTTCGAGCACGCCCTTCGCCTTGATGATCGCGGCGTCGGCCTCGGCGGTGGCCAGCGTCTTGATCGCATCGGCCTGGTCGAGGGCCGCCTGCTTTTCGGCTTCGGCGCCGACGGTCACGGCGGTCGCTTCGGTTTCGGCGTTCTTGCGGGCGTCGATGACGGCGATCTGGCGTTCGCGTTCAGCGATTTCCACGGCCTTTGCGGTTTCCACCTTTTCTTCCGCGGCAATGGCGAGCGCACGGGCGGTTTCAGCCTGGGCCTTCGCCTCGGACTCTTCCCGGCTCTTGTTGGCAACCGCGATGGCGCTTTCCTGCGAAACGATCTGCAGGTCGCGGCGGGCTTCCGTGTCGCGCTGCTGCACGGCGCGGGTGGCGTCGATGTTGGCGCTTTCACGCGCCTGCTTGGCAAGCGCCTCGCGTTCGGCGATCGCCTGCTCGGCGGCGATGCGAGCTTCTTCCTCGGCGCGCTTGGCCGCCTGTTCCTGCTGCGCGGTTTCGGCGCGGGTGGCGGCCGACTTGTTGGCGATGTCGCGTTCCTGGTTCAGCTCCGCCTCGCGCTTGGTGCGCTCGATCGTCAGCGATTGCTGGCGGGCTTCCAGATCCTTCTGGGCGATCGCGACTTCGGTATCGCGCACGATCTCGTTGCGCTCCTTCTTGCGGCCCTCGGTAATGCGGGTCAGCGCCGCAAGACCATGGGCGTCGAAGAAGTTGTTGGCGTTGAAGTGCTTGATATCCGTCTGGTCGAGACGGGTCAGCGAAACGGATTCGAGTTCGAGACCGTTCGACTGCAGGTCGGCGCCGACCGCTTCCTGCACCGCCTTGACGAAATCCATGCGCTGTTCCTGCAGCGCGTCGAGGCTCATGGTGGCGGCGACCGAGCGCAGACCGTCGACGAACTTGGCCTCGATCAGCACGCGCAGCTGTTCGGCATCGTTGGTACGGTCGCCGAGTGTCTGGGCTGCAAGCGCGATCGAGGAGGCATCGGGCTTCACGCGGACATAGAATTCCGCGCCGATATCGACGCGCATGCGGTCCTTGGTGATCAGCGCGTCGCCTTCGCCGCGGCGAACTTCAAGGCGCAGCGTCTTCAGGTTGACGCGGGCGATCGAGTGGAAGATCGGCAGCACGATGGAGCCGCCGTCGAGGACCACCTTCTGGCCGCCAAGGCCCGTGCGCACATAGGCTTCGTCGCGGCTCGAGCGGGTATAGAGCGATGCAAGAACAAAGCCGATGCCGAGGATCAGGACGATGCCGATGCCGGCCGGCACCAAGAGTTCATAAAACATGGTTGCTCCGTGAGACTTTAAGACGTGGGAATTTTAAGGATTGGGCGGCGTCAGCAGGTCTGCCGGCGCCGATATCGCAATGAAAATGTTGGAAACGCGGTCGACGACGAGCACCTGCGTGCCGATGGCGATCGGTTGCTCGTTGCGGGCGGCGCGCGCGCGCAGCACATGCCAGTTGCCGTGGCGATCCTTGAGGCGGATGCGTCCCGGCAGGCCCTGGTCCAGTGGGCCGACGGTGACTTCGCCGCTGCGGCCGACGAAATCGCCGAGATCGACGGCATAGCTTTCGTCACGCGGCACGATCTTTGCCACCCATCGGCTCGACATCCGAACTGCGGGCAGCGAGACGGCGAGTGCCGGTAGCGCCGCGACAAGGGCAGGCAGCGGCACCCACAGGGCCCCGGCCACCGCCTGGATGACAAAACCGATCATCGCGAAGAGGCCGAGGAAAAGCATCAGCAGCACGAGCAGCGGTACGCCGCCGACATTGAACCAGGACATCAGCCCGCCCAATGCGTTGTGGTCGTCCAGCCAGGCCTTGTCGATCGCCTCGCCCAGTGAGAAGCCGAGCAGCAGGCAGAGGAGCTCGATGCCGGTGAAGGCGGCCAACATCACCGCCGCAACCGCGAAGGGTAGGGATTCCGGGGCGAGGAAGAACAGCATCGGCGTCAGTGCTGCTTTGCCTTGAGTGCGGCCAGTCTCGCGTCGATCGCCCGATCGCGATGCAGGCGGTCGAGTTCGTCCAGCTCGGCGCTGTTGCCGTGTTCTCCGCCCGGTACGCCCGTGGCGCGGGAGACGGCGGCAGCGGCGCGGGCGGCACCGTCCACCGGGCTGGGCTTCGCCAGGCCCGAAACCTTGCTCTCGGGGAACTGGGCGATGCTGCGCTTGAGATCGGCGAGCCGCGCCTCGGCCTCGCGGCGGGTGGCAAGCACCGCCTGCAGCGCCTGCTGGCCCTCTTCGAGATCGGTGCGGGCGCCGGCGAGCGCCTTGTCCAGCGCGGTCAGCTGCGATTCCAGGTCGATCTGGCGGGCGACGCCGGCCTTGGCAAGGTCTTCCCGGGCGGCAGAGATGGCGGTGCTGATCTTTTCGTCCAGCTTTTCGAGATCGGCGCCGATTTCGTCGCGGCGGCTGAGGATGCGATACTCCTCGGCGCGTGCCTGGCCGATATCGACCCGGGCCTCTTCGGCGGCCGCGTCGATTTCGCGGAGCGCCTGTTCGACGATCACGATCTTGTTGCTGCCTTCCGCCTTGTCGACGGCGGCATTGGCGAGACCGGCGATCAAGCGGCCCATACGGGATAGGATGCCTTCATTCGTCATCATTTTCTTCTCCGTTCGGTCGGAATGCGTGGTGACGCCAATGTGGATCTGATAGCCGCCGTGCTGTGCAACGAGCTGGGCGGCGAAGATATTCAGAGTGCCCGGCGAATAGCCGGCGACGTCGTATGGGATCGCGACGCGACCACGCACGGTGGCGACGGTCAGATCCGACGGTCCCTTGATTGCGAAAAGCTTGTCGTCCAGCGGCAGCCTTTCGGCATTGGCCTGCTGTCCGCGGTTTGCCGCGAAGTCACGCAGTCCAAGCGTGACCATGCGCGCCGGAAGCCCGGTGCGCTCCCGGACCGTTTCGTAGGCAAGTTCATGCAACGTTACGAGATTGGCGCCCGCCTTTTCGCCGGCGAGTTCATCGAGCATCGCCAGCATGTCGCCGTAGGCAACGAAGGTTTCTTCCAGGGCGCGTCTGGCCTCCGCGTCCGGCGCGAGATCGTAGTACAAGATCGACGTGTGGTTGCCCTGAGCCATGAGCAATAACATAAAGCACCACTTTCGTGCTTTCAAGGATTGGCTCAGGTTTAAGTTGCAATATTCTTCTGCTGAACGCGCGCAACGGTCGTGCGCCGGCAATGCGGGTTGCAGCGGGCGGAAGAGGGGCGCGTTGAAAGCGGACGATTGTCCGGCGGGTTCACTCCGCCGCGTTGTTGCGCAACCAGGTTTCCAGCGCGGCAATCACCGAGAGCCGCAGGCTTGCGCCCTTGGACAGGGCGCGGGTGAGGGACAGGTCGTCGCCGGCAAATCCCATCTCGGCCATGATGTCGTTCGCCCGCATCCGGCGGCGATTCATGATCGTGCGGATTTCGGCGATCGTTTCGGGGAGCAGGTAGCGACCGCTGGCAATCGCGGGGGGCGCTGCGAGCGGCGGATCGATATGAGCGTGTGGGGCAAGCCCGTCCGGGCCGCCATTGCTGCTCAGCCACTTGAGGAACGTTTCACGCTCGGTGGGGCTTGCCTTGGTCCAGGAATTCTTGAGCTTGTCGAGGCGCGTGCGCTCGTCCTTAAGCCCTGCCGCGATAAGCGCCTTGCGCAGCGACGGGATGCGGCCGGCGATCAGATCCGCATGGATGTCGGGAAAATCGAGTTTCAGGCGCTGCACGTCCGCGGTTTCGTCGCTCTTGGTTTTCTTCGACATGCTCATTCCCGCGTCGTTCGTCGGCGACATGCTCTAGCGTGCTCGTGCGGCCGGCGCGAGCGAAATAGGTCGCTATCCTCTATCCTTTGTCAGTCGACCCCGTTAGGGAGCGCATGGAGAATAACGCGACGCTGCGTGCTGTGCCCTTCGCCTGATGTCATGCATCCAGCTTTACGCAAGTCCCTTCGCCTATAGTCACCTCAATGGCCGGGATGTGACACGGCGAATGAAGGACAATGATATGTCAAACGATATCGAGCATTACCGCGACCCATCCGACAAGATGGTTGCCCTCTATCTCGCGAACAATGACGGCGACGAACTGACCGATGTCTTGGTCGCCGCGCTTGAAGATGCCTTCCGCATCCTCCGTGACGAGATCTCCGGCGAAACGATGCATTGAGCGGAGCGCGTCTCCTCCACGAACTATTTTTCGAACGTAATCCACCATCGGTTGCGAATCGAATCAGGGATGTCCTGTTCTGACCGGGTTCCAATCGGCGACGCGTCGGATGTCGGGAGAGTTCGCGGCCACGTATCGCTTGCGCTAGGGGAGACGCACAAGCATGACATTTTCTATCTGGCATACGGTCATAGCGCTGCTGATTATCGGCGCACCGGTCTGGCTGATCCTTCGGGCCTCGAAGCGCTCACGCTAAAGCGCGTCGCAGATCAAGTCTGCTTCATCGCATATCGCTGTCGCAAAATCGGCGCGCACATCGCTCGGCATGCTTGGCGCATCAAGGCGCGAGCGATTGGCCGTAGAGAACAAGGCGTTGCGGGGTTCCGATTTCAACGGGATCCATGCCCGCTTGATGTCCTCATCGACGACGACTGCCGAACCGGCCTGCTTGCAGGCCGGTGATTCATTCGATGACCATCGGGCGCGCCGTTCAAGCTTCCTGAAGCAGCGCCTCGGCTGAAAGGGCTGACGCCAGTACGGTCGCATCGGTTCCGTTTCTCCCAACCAGCATCAGTCCGGCCGGCCGCACAAGGCCCGGCATCGGCAGGGTGATAGCGGTGAGATCGAACTGGTTGGCGACCTGGCAGTTGCGCAGCAGCAGGCTCTCCACGCGGTCGTATTCCGCCGCATCGATGTCGACGCTTGCGATGGACACGGCCGCAATCGGCGTCGTCGGCAGTGCGATGAGATCGTAGGGCGAGAGCCGCTCGTCCATGGCGGCGGCGAGCGCATGCCGGGTTTGCAGCAGGGCCGAGATCGCCGCGTCGGGCACCAAAAGGCGGCGGCGAAGCGAGAACTTGACCCTGTCGTCGACGGGGGCGGCCGCATCGCTCAGCCAGCCGGCGTGGACGCGGCTTGCCTCCAGGCCCGCAATCGAGCCGATCCGCGTCGCTTCGCCGAGCTTCTCGATCAAGTCATCGATGGTGCAGTCGACGATCTTGGCACCCGCTTTGGCCAGGCGGTCGAGGCTTGCCGCGAAGGCGTCGGCGACTTCGAGGGAGAGGTCTTCAAACAGCCTGCCACGGGGGATGCCGATACGAAGACCTGCGACAGGGCGGGCGACAAGCGGCCTTGGCTGCTCGCCGGCCATCACAGCATCGGTCGCTGCACAATCGGCCACGGTCCGGGCGAGCGGTCCGAGCGAATCCAGAACCGGCGAGAGCGGAAAGGCGCCATCGAGCGGGATGCGGCTGGCTGTCGGCTTGAAGCCGACAATGCCGTTCAGCGCCGCGGGGATGCGGATCGAGCCACCGGTATCTGAACCGATGGCAATATCACAGGTGCCTTCTGCTGCCGACACGCCAGCGCCCGAGGATGAACCGCCGGGGATCAGGCTTTCGTCGGTGGCGTTGCCGGGTACCGGGTAGTGTGGATTGAGGCCGACGGCCGTAAACGCGAATTCGGTCATATGCGTCTTGCCGATAATGACCGTACCGGCAGCACGTAGCCGCTGGACAACGAGCGCGTCTTTTTGGGCCGGCGGCGCGTCGCGGCGGATGATGGAGCCGGCAAGCGTCGGTTCGCCGGCGATATCCAACAGGTCCTTGATTGAAACGATCTTGCCGTCGAGCGGCCCAAGGCTGTCCCCCGCCTGCCGGCGGCGGTCGGCCGCGTCTGCCTCACTCCGCGCGCGCTCTTCGTAGAGCCGGACAAAAGCCTTTTCCTCGTGCCGGCGATCGTTGAGCCGGCTCAGGATCTGTTCCAGGCGGTCGCGGACGGAGACGTTGGCGGCATGGGACACGATGATCACCTGTCGATTTGTGTGGCCACCGAACGGGGGCAGGAGGCGGGTTCGTTGCCCGGATTCATCAAGGCCAACGCTGATCGCCTTTGATAACAGCATTGGCGGCGTTTGCCATCGTCCCATTGTCGCCGCGGCCAGCTCCGGCCTTCACCGAACTGTCGCCAAACCGTTCAAATAGTTTCATGCGGCTGTTACGTCGCTGACACCCAGATGACCAAAGGTCCGGCACGCGCGGTGGCGCTGCCGAATCGGAGGTCTGTTTGGCCGATATCCTCAAGACGCTTTCGAGGCGTTCTTTCCTGCTTTCCGCCGGTGCCGCGGGCTTCGTGGCCTCATCCGGTCTTGCGACACCCTTTTATGCACGCGGCTACGGCCGGCCGGAATTCATTCACGGCGTGCAATCGGGCGATGTCGATACGTCCTCCGGCATGATCTGGACACGGGTGGATCGCCCGTCGAAGGTGTCGGTCGAATACTCGACCACCGAGAGCTTCTCCAACCCCCTTCGCCTTTCCGATCTGACGGCGACGCCGCAGACGGATTGCGCGATCAAATGTTCGCTCGACGGGCTGCTGCCGGACCAGGATATCTTCTACCGCTTCACCGCCACGGATCTCTACGACGTCAACCGCGTCTCCGCGCCGGTCACCGGCCGGTTTCGCACCGCCCCCTTGCGCAAGCGCTCAATCCGCTTCGTCTGGTCCGGCGACACGGCCGGGCAGGGCTGGGGCATTGATGATGTCGGCATGAAGACCTATGCGACCATGCGCCAGCACGAGCCGGACTTCTTCATTCATTCCGGTGACACGATCTATGCCGATAACCCGATCCCCGACGAGATAGCGCTACGTGATGGCGGTGTCTGGAAGAACCGCGTGGTGACGCATGAGAAGCGCGACGTGGCGCGGACGCTGGAAGAATATCGCGGGCAATGGAAATACAATCTGCTCGACGAGCATGTGCGGCAACTCAACGCCGTGTGCCCCACTTTCTATCAATGGGACGACCACGAGGTGCTGAACAACTGGTCGGCCTCGACCGACCTGCGCGACGACGCGCGCTATCCGGAAAAGGATGTTGCCGTCTATGCCGAGCGGGCGGCGCGGGCGTTCCACGAGATGACGCCGATCCGCATGCCGGCAACGCAGCCCGGCCGCATCTTCCGCAAGATCGGCTATGGTCCGTTGCTCGACGTGTTCTTCGTTGACCTCAGATCCTATCGCGGCGCCAACCAGGGAGAAGACGGCGGCGGCGCCCTGTTCGGCTGGCGGCAGGTCGACTGGCTTAAGCGCGAACTTGCTGCCTCGCGGGCCACCTGGAAGGTGATCGCCTGCGACATGCCGATCGGTCTCGTCGTCTGGGACGATTACACCAACCGGCGCGGCTCGGACGCGATCGCCAATGGCGACAACGGTCCGCCCGCGGGGCGCGAACGCGAATTTGCCGATCTCTTGCGCTTCGTCCGCGACAACGGCATCGACAACCTCGTCTGGCTGACGGCGGACGTGCACTACACCGCCGCGCATCACTACGATCCGGGGCGCGGCGCATTCAAGGATTTCACGCCGTTCTGGGAGTTCGTGTCCGGTCCACTGCATTCCGGCACCTATGGGCCGAAGGAGCTCGACATGACCTTCGGGCCGGAGGTTCGCTTCATAAAGGCATCCGGCGGCGGCATCGACCAGAACCTGCCGCCATCGGCTGGTCTGCAGTTTTTCGGCATCGTCGATATCAACGGCCAGACGCAGCAGATGACGGTGCGGCTGATGGACCGGCAGGACCAGGAACTCTGGCGCGTGACGCTCGATCCGGCCGCAATTGCATGAGGAATTCGGTCGCGGCCAACAGCTTTGCAAACGGCGTTCGTGAGACCCCTGACGAGTGCAAACCCATGGCCTACCGGCATTTGAACACGACGCTCATGCGCGCGCCCCCCTTTCGCAATCGCAAAAAAACCTGTATGAGCGCGACCATTGAAAAAGCGGCGTGGCCCATCGGGGCTTGCCCTGAACCTTCCGAGACGAAAAATGAGCATTCGTAACATCGCGATTATCGCGCACGTCGACCATGGGAAAACGACCCTTGTTGACGAGCTCCTGAAGCAGTCGGGCTCGTTCCGCGAAAACCAGCGCGTGGCCGAACGCGTCATGGACTCCAACGACATCGAAAAAGAACGCGGCATCACCATCCTCGCCAAGGCGACTTCGGTCGAGTGGAAGGGCGTGCGCATCAACATCGTCGACACCCCCGGCCACGCCGACTTCGGCGGTGAAGTCGAGCGCATCCTGTCGATGGTGGACGGCGCCATCGTTCTCGTCGACGCTTCCGAAGGCCCGATGCCGCAGACGAAGTTCGTCGTCGGCAAGGCGCTGAAGGTCGGCCTGAAGCCGATCGTGGCGATCAACAAGATCGACCGTCCGGACGGTCGCCACGAAGAAGTCATCAACGAAGTCTTCGACCTCTTCGCCAACCTCGACGCCTCCGACGAGCAGCTCGACTTCCCGATCCTCTACGGTTCGGGCCGCGATGGCTGGATGAACGTCAACCCGGAAGGTCCGAAGGACCAGGGCATGGCGCCGCTGCTCGACCTGGTGCTGCAGCACGTGCCGGAGCCGACGGTTGCCGAAGGCCCGTTCCGCATGATCGGCACGATCCTCGAAGCCAACCCCTTCCTCGGCCGCATCATCACCGGTCGCGTTCACTCGGGCACCGTCAAGCCGAACCAGGCCGTCAAGGTTCTCGGCCAGGATGGCAAGCTGCTTGAAACCGGCCGTATCTCGAAGATCCTCGCCTTCCGCGGCATCGAGCGTCAGCCGATCGAAGAAGCGCAGGCAGGCGACATCGTTGCGATTGCCGGCCTTACCAAGGGCACCGTCGCCGACACCTTCTGCGATCCGTCGGTCGCCGAAGCGCTGACCGCGCAGCCGATCGACCCGCCGACCGTCACCATGTCCTTCATCGTCAACGACAGCCCGCTTGCCGGCACCGAAGGCGACAAGGTCACGAGCCGAGTCATCCGCGACCGCCTGTTCAAGGAAGCCGAAGGCAACGTTGCGCTGAAGATCGAAGAATCCTCGGAAAAGGACTCCTTCTTCGTATCGGGCCGCGGCGAACTGCAGCTTGCGGTTCTCATCGAAACCATGCGTCGTGAAGGCTTCGAGCTTGCCGTTTCGCGTCCGCGCGTCGTCATGCACAAGGATGACAACGGCCAGATGCTCGAGCCGATCGAAGAAGTCGTGATCGACGTCGACGAAGAGCATTCGGGCGTCGTCGTGCAGAAGATGTCCGAGCGCAAGGCCGAGATGGTCGAACTGCGTCCGTCTGGCGGCAATCGCGTCCGTCTGGTGTTCTTCGCTCCGACCCGCGGCCTCATCGGCTACCAGTCGGAACTTTTGACCGACACCCGCGGCACGGCGATCATGAACCGCCTGTTCCACGCCTACCAGCCCTACAAGGGCGAGATCGGTGGTCGCGTCAACGGCGTTCTGCTTTCGAACGACTCCGGTGAATCGGTTGCCTACGCGATGTTCAACCTGGAAGACCGCGGCCCGATGATCATCGACGCCGGCGAGAAGGTCTATGCCGGCATGATCATCGGCATCCACACCCGCGACAACGATCTCGAAGTGAACGTGCTCAAGGGCAAGAAACTCACCAACATGCGCGCCGCCGGCAAGGACGAAGCCGTTCGCCTGACGCCGCCGATCCGCATGACGCTCGAGCGCGCGCTCTCCTGGATCCAGGACGACGAGCTGGTCGAAGTGACGCCGAAGTCGATCCGTCTTCGCAAGCTGCACCTCGACCCGAACGATCGCAAGCGCTTCGAAAAGGCCCGCACGGCTGGCGCTGCCTGATCGATCCTGATCGATCCTACGACTTTCAGAAAAACCCCGGAGCGATCCGGGGTTTTTTGCTGTGTGTGCCACCGATGGGCGACTTGCGGATAAAGTTAAAAAGGCGTTAACCTTCCATTGGGTGCCGTTAAAGTTGCCTGTGGGTTAACGCAGGCTGGCAACCGGGCGGGATTCCTGTTCGCCTTGTGTGTGTTTAGAGTCGCGAGTCATGAAGACTGTTTCGATAGAGATTCGGCCCGGAGAGCCGCAGGAAGCGTCGGCAATTGCCGATGTGCACCGCGTTTCGTGGCTGCAGACCTATGGCGGTCTCATTCCCCATCGTCCGCTCGTTCAGATGGTCAATCGCCGTGACGAGACCTGGTGGCGCAAGGCGACCCGCGGCCCTGCCACGCTGCTCGTCGTCGACGTCGCCGGAACCATCGCCGGCTATGCAACGCTCGGCCTCAGCCGCGCCAAGGCCCTGCCGCAGGAAGGCGAGATCTACGAGATCTACCTGAGGCCGGAATACCAGGGCATCGGCCTCGGGCGGATTCTCTTCGGCGAGGCCAAGAGCCTGCTGCGTTCGCTCGGCTGCCGTGGCCTCGTCGTCTGGTGCCTCGAAGACAGCGAGCACGCCTACCAGTTCTTCCAGGGTGCCGGCGGCACCGATATCGCCGAAGGCATGGAAGATTTCGGCGACAAGCACCTGAAGAAGGTCGGCTTCGCCTGGAACTAGGCCCGACGCCTCCGCGACACTGAAATCAAAGACTTACTCAGGCAGTTCGTTGTTGGGATCGGCCGCCTTGTCGCCCCGCGTGCCGTGATAGGCGGGCTTGTCGACGCCGCAGCGGAAGGTCGGTGCCACCTCGTCGGCGATCTTGCGGGCGAACGCATTCGGATCGGGATTGGCAAGCGCATCGACATAGCCGGCGACGCAGCCCTTGCCGTCATCCTTCTCGGCCACCTTGGAAATGACGAGCACCTGCCCCTGAAGTGCAGGAACCGAAGCGCCGGACGCGTCCGTGTTCTCGATGAACCAGCGCAGGATCGTCGCTACGGCCTTGCCATCCTTGGCAACCCGCCACTCCACGGTCGTGCCGGCGTGATTGAATGGAATGAAACTCTCGAAAGCGTCGTCGGCATAGCGGTGGTTCAGGTGACCGAACGAGACACTCTGGCGGATGTCGGCTTCCTTGAAGCGAACGGGATAGTCCGCATGACCAGGGCAAGTCATCAACGCGTACATGCCCTCTTCTTCGGCGATCGTCCTGCACTTGTCGCGGCCGATGTCGGTATAGACGCTCTCATTGGCCAAGACGGGGCCGGCGGACAAAAGCACCAGCGCCAGGCATGCAACCCTTCCGTTCATACGAAACTCCCTCAAACGCGATTGGCAGACCTGTAGAGGTCGATGGGCAGGCGCAAAACGACCGGTTGAATCTGCGCTACGGACGAAAGTTATGTTGCATCGCGGCATGTTTCCCTTTATCCGACGGGCAAACTTCTCAAACCGACCCTGGAGTAGATCCATGCGCATCGACGCGATTTCCATCGGAAAGAATCCACCAGAAGATGTCAACGTGATCGTTGAGGTTCCCGTCGGCGGCCATCCGATCAAGTACGAGATGGACAAGGAAGCCGGCACGCTGGTCGTCGACCGCTTCCTCTATACGCCGATGACCTATCCGGGCAACTACGGCTTCGTGCCGCATACGCTCTCGGACGATGGCGATCCGATCGACGTTTTGATCTGCAACACCCGTCCGCTGGTTCCAGGCTGCGTCATCAATGTGCGCCCGATCGGCGTGATGATGATGGAAGACAATTCCGGCCAGGACGAGAAGATCATCGCCGTTCCGTCGGGTCACCTGACGCAGCGATACGACAAGGTTCACGAATACACCGATCTGCCGGAAATCACGCTGAAGCAGATCGAGCACTTCTTCGAGCACTACAAGGATCTGGAGCCCGGCAAGTGGGTGAAGATCTACGGCTGGAAGGATGCTTCCACCGCCCGCCAGCTGATCAAGGAAGCCGTCGAGCGCGCCAAGGGCGCCAAGTAAGCTTTATCTGCCGGCCAGTTCGGCAAGGCGTTTCATCAGCTCCTCCGGGTCGCTCTCGATCCGGAGGATTTTTTTGCGCTGCGTTTCGCCTGAGATGAGGGAGAGCTTGCTCTTGGCAAGCCCGAGCGTCTTGGCAAGAAAGGCAAGCAGTGCCTGATTGGCCTTGCCTTTCTCCGGGACCGCGCGGACGCGCACTTTCAGATATTCTTCGCCATCAGCAGCCGCTTCCAGCCCGTCGATGGCATCACGGCCGCCGTTCGGCGTCAGGCGCACCGTCAGGCGAACATGGTCGCCATGCGCGGTGAAGGCCGTGCTACTCACCCTGCACCTGGCCGGCCGTCGTCAGCCCAGCAAGGCCGGCGCGATCGTCGTGTTCAGGAAAAGCTGGATGAAATAGAGGATTACCAGAACGACCAGCGGCGAAAGGTCGACGCCGCCCATGTCGGGCAGGATGCGGCGGATCGGGCGGTAGAGCGGCTCGGTCAACTGGTAAAGCGAGCGGCCGATCATGTTGATCGCCTGGTTGTTCACGTTGATGACATTGAACGCGTAGAGCCAGGAAAAGATGGCCGACGCGATGACCAGAAACCACGCGATGTTGATGATGAAGTTCAAGGTGCCGATAACAGCAAGCATGCCGGTCTCCAAATCGTTATTGACAGACATGTAGACATTGAGACCTAAACGAGCAAGTACGCCGGTTTATCGGGCGCGATCATGTTTAACGTGTGGCCGCTCGACAGTCGGTGCCGACGAGAGCGTGTCGCGATCCTTCAGATGCGCTGCCTGCCTTTTGAATATTGACGTTTCACTTGTCGTTATCGCAAAACCGCGACCCAGTTTTGCGCGACCCGCTTCAGGAGCGACTTTCTCATGTCCGCCGTCCATGCCTCGCATCGTTTTGCCGCGTTTCGGCATGTCGGCTATCGTCGCTACTTCTTCTCGCGCTTCCTCGCCTATTTCGCGATCCAGATCATCTCTGTCGCCGTCGGCTGGCAGATCTACGATCTGACGCGCGATCCCTTCGATCTCGGCTTGATCGGCCTTTTCCAGTTTCTGCCATCGCTGGTGCTGATCCTCGTCACCGGATCCGTGGCCGACCGCTACAACCGGCGCATGATCATGGGCGTCTGCATGGTGGTCAGCACGCTTTGCGCAGCGGCGCTGCTCGCGCTGACAGTCACCGGGCTGTTTTCGCCGTGGCCGGTTTATGCGGTTCTCGTGGTCTTCGGCATCGAGCGTGCGTTCCTTGCACCCGCGTCGCAATCGCTGGCGCCAAACCTGGTGCCGCCGGAAGATCTGCCCAACGCGATCGCCTGGAACTCCACCTCCTGGCAGACCGCGATGATCGTCGGCCCGGTCGCGGGTGGTCTCATCTACGCGCTCGGCGCGGTCTTTCCTTATGCCATCGGCTTCTGCTTCTTCCTCGCCTCCGCATTCATGGTCTTTGCCATTCCGAAGCCGGCGACGCGCACCCAGGCCTCGGCGCAAAGCTGGCAGACGATCACCGCCGGCTTCCGCTACATCAAGGCGGAGAAGGTGGTGCTCGGCGCCATATCGCTCGACCTTTTTGCAGTGCTGCTCGGCGGCGCCGTGGCGCTGATGCCGGTCTTTGCCCGCGATATCCTCGACCTCGGCCCCTGGGGGCTCGGCCTGTTGCGCGCGGCCCCGGGTGTCGGCGCCGTTGCCATGGCGGTCTGGCTGGCAGCGCACCCGATCCGCCATCGCGCCGGTTTCTATATGTTCATCGGCGTGGCGCTTTTCGGTCTCGGCACCGTTATCTTCGGCCTTTCAGCGACCCCCTGGGTCTCGATCGCGGCCCTCGTCGTCATGGGTGCTGCCGACATGGTCTCGGTCTATGTGCGCGAGACGCTGATCACGCTCTGGACGCCGGACGAACTGCGCGGCCGGGTCAACGCCGTCAACATGGTCTTCATCGGCGCGTCGAACGAACTTGGCGAATTCCGCGCCGGCATGATGGCGTCCGGCTTCGGCGGGGTCTTTGCCGTCGTCTTCGGTGGCATGGGCACGCTGCTCGTCTCAGGGCTTTGGGCGCTTGGCTTTCCGCAATTGCGCAAGATCGATACGCTCGACGTGCCCGATCACCACAAGTAAACGGTGCGAGCGGACAGCACGTTACGCGCTTTCCGCCATTTCTCCCGGCCGTTCATCGCGCAGGAAGATCAACTCAAGGAAGTTTTCCATCCAGGTGCGCAGCGGCCCGTCGTGCTGCATGCGGCCGTCGAGATGGGCCTTGCCCACCTGGGCACCGGGCATCTCGAAGCGATGGGCGCCGTGCACCACCCAGCGATGCATCATCGCGCGGGTGAGTTCGCCGTGGAACTGGATGCCCCAGGCATTGTCACCGTAGCGGAAGGCCTGGTTGGGGTAGGTGTCGCCAGTTGCGAGCAGCTCGGCGCCGGAAGGCAGGTCGAAGCCCTCGCGGTGGAAATGGTAGACCATGGCCGGCCAGTCCATCAGCGCCTTGCCCGCTTCGGTCGCAACCAGCGGATACCAGCCGATTTCGGTCATGCCCTCGTGATGGGGTGCCACCGAGCCGCCGAGGTTGCGCGCGAGCATCTGCGCGCCGAGGCAGATGCCGAGATAGGGCTTGTTTTCCTTGAGCGGCACGGAAAGCCAGTCGATCTCGCGGCGGACGAACTCTTCCTCGTCATTGGCGCTCATCGGGCCGCCGAACACGATCGTGCCGCTGTGCCGTTCCAGCGTTTCCGGCAGATCGTCGCCGAGCGCCGGACGACGGATGTCGAGCCCAAAACCCTTCTGCTCGAGTATCTGGCCGACGCGGCCGGCGCTCGATCGCTCCTGATGCAGGATGATCAGGACGGGTTTTCGGGCGCTGTCGTCGGGCATCGGCATTTCAGTTATCCTGTTGTGACTCGGCTTTCTCGACCGTGTCGCTTCTGGCCGCCGCCTCCTGGCGCTGCAACACCCGGTCGCGACCGGAAACGCCGAGCAGATCGGCAATACGCCAGATCACGTGATCTTCCATCTCACTGCGCTCGCCATCGGCATAGACGACGTCCCAGAGCATGCCGACGAGTTCGACGCGTTGCTCCTCGGAGAGGTGACGCTTGAGCTCGGCGGTGAATTGGTAGAAGTCGATCGCCTCGCTCTCGGCAGTCTCGCCGGCTTCGATCAAAGCGGAGAGCGAGGCATCGTCGAGCTTGTAATGCTCCTTGATGACCTTGCGCATCTTGCGCCGCTCGGACGCGAGGATCCGGCCGTCGGCCTCCATCACCTGGAAACAGAGAGCGATGACCGCCACGCGCGGATCGCCATGCTCTATGCGCTTCGCCGGGCCGGTCAGACCATCGAGAAACGTCCGTAAGCGTTCAAACATGTATTTTGCCACAGCCCCTTGAGAACTCAGAACAATCGGAAAGTCGTCTTTTCCGGCGCCTTCTCGCCAGCGGCCGGATCGCGCACGCCGGGGTCATCCGGCGGGCGGCCGAAGAAGGGATCGGGCCTGTGCTCGCCATTCGCACCCTCTTCCTTCTCCGCCTTGACCGGAGGCTTGTCGGCAACCGGTTCCGGCGCCTTGCGCTCGGCGACCTTGATCGGCTGCGGTGCCGGACGCGGCTCCTCGCGCTCGGCCTCCAGGATCACCGGCGTCTCGCTGCGCCGGGCTGCGGGTGCGGGCTGGTGCACATGCGCCTCCACCACGGCGGGCAGGCTGCGGATCGCCTCGTCGGCGTTCGACTGGTCGTGGTCGACCGTGGCCGAAAGCGTATGCGGCGGGGCTTTCCATTCGAAGGCATCGAGCCGGCCGCTCACCGGCGAGACCGGTAGCCAGGTCGGCGAGGTCACGCCGTCGGCGGTCCAGGCCGGATCACGCGGGCTCTTCAGCGCCTGCGCCATCCAGTGACGGATGCGGCCCTCGTCGCCGGTGTCGGCCTCTTCGATGTCGGCAAGCAGCAGGAAGATGCTCTCGGCCGGGTCGAGCCGGGCGGCGGCTTCCGCCTTGGTGCGCGCCAGAAGCAGTTCGCGCGCTTCGAGCGCGGCTTCGGCGACGGCAGCCATCGCCACGGCATTGTTGGGCTTCAAGGCTTCGAGCTTGCGCGCCCGTTTCAACCGGTCGACCGCAGTGTCGCCGCCGCGGGCGCGCACGTAGAGCCGGGCCACGTCCGGATGCGGCTCGTGCTTCCAGTTCTTCTCCAGGATCGAGGTGCCCTTGCGCAGGTTGTCCTCGCGAAACAGCGCCTTGGCGGCCGTCAGCGCCGCCGGCACCAGATGTTCGTCGAGCTTCAGCGCGGCAAGCGCATCGTCCCGCGCACCTTTCACGTCGCCCTCGAGCTTCGTCATTGCGCGCGCCGTCAGCAGCACTGCCTTCTTGCGATCGGCTTCCTTGCGATCGACCACGTGGGCGATGCGGCTCTGGTCGAGCAGACGCAGGGCATCGTCCCATTGACCGGCCTGGCTCTGGCTGTCGAGCGTCGCAAGTGCTGCCCAGGGCAGGTGCGGCGCCTTTTCGGCGGCGCGCTCGGCATATTGCCGCGCGGCCTCGTGGGCGCCGAGCCGCTTGGCCTCGAGATAAAGGCCGCGAAGCCCGAGTTCGCGCGTCTCCGGATCGTCGGCCATCAGCTCGAACTTGCGGCGGGCGTCGTCGTACTTGCCTTCGATCAGTGCGGTCTGGGCTTCGAGCAGGTGGATCAGCGGTTCCTGGTCGGCGCTGATCAGGCCGCGGGTGCGGGCGGTCATCTTGCGGGCAAGATTGGCGTCACCGGCGCCGGCGGCGATCAGGCCGGTCGACAGCGCCTGGTAGCCGCGGTCGCGCTTGCGGGCGCGGAAATAGCGGGTGACCGTGTGCGGCGAAAGCCAGATGGTGCGCACCAGCCAGACGACGATCAGCACCGCGGCAATCAGCGAGATCAGCAGCGATGCCGCGCGCATCAGGCTCATCTCGATCAACTGGCCCTGCCAGACGACCGAAAGTTCGCCCGGCCGGTCGGCGAGCCAGGCGAAGCCGAGGCCGAGACCAAGCACGATCAGGATGAAAATCAGAATGCGGATCATATCTGGTTCCCTCAGCCTTCCGTGCCTGGTTTTGCCATCGTCGCAGCGACGGCGGCATCGATCGCGGCTTCGACCCGCAAACGCTGGTCGAGCTTGGCCTTGAAAGCCTCGCCCGCCGGCTTGGCGGTGTCGGGCACGCCATTCCACTCCAGAGCGGCGCCCTTGAGGTCGCCATTGTTCAGCTTGTCCTCGATCCGGGCGATGACGGCTTCGGGCGTTTCACCCTCGACGCTGCCGACGGGACGCACGCGAATGCCGGACATGGCGCTGGACACTAGCCGGTCGAAGATACCCTCGTTCGGGTCGGGCTGGTTGAGAGCGTCGAGCATGGCGTCGGCGGTTTTCGGGAACTCGCGGCGCAGATCCGTGCGGGTCGGCACGCCGACCTGGGCATCCTGGGCGAGCGCGGCGACGGCCTGTTCGTCCGGCGCGATGCTGCGCAGCGCGTCGAGTTCGGCGAGGAAAGCCCCGCCGCGATCGATGGCCGACTTCAGTGCAGTGACCGCAACGGCTTTCGCCATCTGGATATCGTTGACCGGCTCGTTGAGCTTCTGCTCGGCGGTCTCGATGCGGCTCGTCAGTTCCGCCTTCTCGGCGGTTGCCGCCTGCTGCGCATCGGCGAGCGCTGTCTTCAGACCTGCAAGCTCCTTGGTGAGATTGTCGACTTCCGCCTTCAGCGTCTCGACCTCGGCGCTCGGTGCGCCGTTTGCGGCCGGTTGGGAGGCGGACTGTTCGAGCGCGGCGATACGACCTTCGAGTGCGGTGTTGTCGACGACGGCTGCGGGGGTGGGCAGCGCCGCGATCTGGTCGCGCAGGGCCTGCAGTTCGCCGGAAATGTTCTGCTCGACGCCGCGGGTCGGCCCAAGTCCAGGCACGATGCCGGCATATTGCAGGCCGCCGAAGCCGAGCAGCGTCACGAGACCGCCGACGATGCCGGCCGCGAGCGCCCCGGAGTTCGATACCGGCTTCTGCGGCGGTGCCGGTTCCGGCTCGCGGGCCACATGCGGCGGCTCTTCGGCGAAGACGGCCGCGGCCGCGTCGGCGGCGGCATCGGCGCGCTGCTCCTCGATTTCTTCGTCCAGGCGGGATCCGGCGGCGCTGTCGTCGCTGGTGTCCCTTATCGGCTCATCCGTCTCGGCTTTGTGCGCTGTGTTCTCGGCCGCAGCGTCTGCCAGCGTCTCGCCGGTTGCTTCCGGGCCGGCCGGTTCCGCAACGGTTTTCTCCGCTTCGAGGTCGATCGTCAGCGGTTCCTTCTCGGACTTCGAGCGGCGCGGCGGGTTTTCCGATACCATGGTGACCTCTTACCGTTAGTGCCTGTCGGCTCTTCCTTCAAACCTAGTCAGCCGGAACGGTGAGGGAAAGCCCCTCCGTTCCGTTTTTGGATGAATTCGATGTTAGAGAAGACTGAAAAGGCTGTCTTCATCGGGCCTTGCGGCGGTCTCCGCCACGACGTTACCCGGCAGCGCCTCGGCCACCACGGGGCTGAGGCAGAGGTAGCGCGGCGCAAAGGAAGCAGCATCGACACCGGCTTCGGAAAGCAGGCGAACGAACTGTCGCGCGGTCTCTCGCGAGTATAAAAGCACGGCGTCGGGACGGCTGCTCCGCCGCAGATCTTCGATCGCGGCGCGCGAATGGGCGATCGGCTCCATGCGGTAGCACTCGACCGTCCGGTGCTCTATGCCGCGTTGTCTCAGCCCCTTTTCCAGCCCTTCGGAGCGCGGCGTTCCTGCCAGATAGAGCAGGGGAAGTGGCGGCAGCGTGTCGATGGTCGCGCCGATTAGTTCCGCCAGGGACTGGCCGGTACCCTCCGCTATGCGCAGATCGGAGAAACCGAGCCCGGCTGCTGCTTGCGCCGTGGCGGCGCCCACGCAGAAGCACGGGGTCGCCAGATGCTGTGACAGGTCTGCATCTGACGATACGAGCATCCGAATGGCTTCGGCGCTGGTGAGCACGATCGCCGCATGCGGCACTTCAAGCGCGGCAACGGAGACGGCAGCAAGATGGGTCGCCTGCATCAGCGGCAGCAGGATCGGCCGGTGGCCGGCGGCTTCCAGCCGGCGTACCGTCGCCTCGGCGGCGGGAGGCGGCCGGGTGACGAGCACGCGCATGGCTTTAAGTCCAGCTTGCAAAGAAGCCGGGGCCGGCCTTGGCGCGGATCTCTTCTCCGGCCTTTTGCCCAAGCGCTTCGGCGTCGGTGGCCTTGCCCTCGATCGTAACCCGGTGATGGGTCTGGCCGTCGGGCGTGAGGATCATGCCGGAAAAGCTGAGATGGGTGCCGTCCGAGGTGGCGAGACCGGCGATCGGCGTGCGGCACGAGCCGTCGAGCGTCGCGAGGAAGCCACGCTCGCAGGCGACTGCCTCATGGGTGCGGGGATCGTCGATGGCTGCGAGCAGGTCGTTGATGCGGCTGTCGCCGATGCGGCTCTCGATGCAGATCGCGCCTTGGGCCGGCGCCGGCGGGAATTCCTGGGGGTCGAGCAGTTCGGTCGGAACGTCGGTCATGCCGAGACGCTTGAGGCCCGCATAGGCAAGCAGTGTCGCATCGACCTGGCCCTCAGCGAGCTTTCTCAGCCGCGTTTCCACCTGGCCGCGATAGGTGATGACATTGATATCCGGACGCAGCCGGCGGATCAGCGCCTGGCGGCGCAGCGACGACGAGCCGACGGTCACGCCCTGCGGCAGTTCCATCAGTTTTTTTGCCGTCCGACCGATGAAGGCATCTCGAATGTCCTCACGCGGCAGGAAGGCGGAAAGACAGAGGCCGTCAGGCAGTTTCGTCGGCATGTCCTTGGACGAATGCACAGCGAAATCGAGTTCGCCCGACAGCAATTGTTGCTCGATCTCTTCGGTGAACAGGCCCTTACCGCCGATCTCGGCGAGCGAGCGGTCGGTGATCCGGTCGCCCTTGGTCGAGAGGATGACGACCTCGAACATTTCCGGCGCCAGACCATGCGCCGCTGCGAGGCGATCGCGCGTTTCATGGGCTTGAGCGAGCGCCAGCGGGCTGCCGCGCGTGCCGATCCGGAAAGGTTTTGTTTGCATCAAAGGCTATCCATTGTTACCGGAGTTCCGTGTACCCACCTTTCGGTGCGACCGCAATCTTTGAGTAGTTCCCGATGTCTCCGCCCCTGCGCATCCTCGGCATAGAAACAAGCTGCGACGAAACCGCCGCTTCCGTCATTTTGCGCGATTCCGGCGGTAAGGGCCATATCCTCGGCGACGTGGTCTTAAGCCAACTGGAAGAGCACAGCGCCTATGGCGGCGTGGTTCCAGAGATCGCGGCGCGCGCCCATGTCGAGGCGCTCGACACGCTGATCGAGGAAGCGCTGCTCAGGGCCGGCGTCACGCTTTCCGACATCGACGCCATTGCTGCGACAAGTGGTCCCGGTCTGATCGGCGGCCTGATCGTCGGGCTGATGACCGGCAAGGCGATCGCGCGCGCAACCGGCAAGCCACTCTATGCCGTCAATCACCTCGAAGGCCACGCGCTGACCGCGCGGCTGACCGATGGGCTCTCCTTTCCCTATCTGATGCTGCTCGTTTCCGGCGGTCACACGCAACTGATCCTCGTCAAGGGCGTCGGCGAATACGAACGCTGGGGCACGACGATCGACGATGCGCTCGGCGAAGCCTTCGACAAAACGGCCAAGCTGCTCGGCCTCCCGTATCCGGGTGGTCCGGCGGTCGAGCGGGCAGCACTTGCCGGCGATCCGCAGCGTTTCGATTTTCCGCGACCGCTCGTCGGTGACGCCAGGCTCGATTTTTCCTTTTCGGGATTGAAGACGGCGGTGCGCCAGGTGGCGCAATCGCTGGAGCCGGTAACGGAGCAGGACATCGCCGATATCTGCGCCTCGTTCCAGCGGGCGATTTCCCGCACGCTCAAGGATCGGGTCGGGCGCGGCCTGAAGCGCTTCAAGGCGGAGCATGGCAGTGTGGCGCGCCCGGCGCTGGTGGTTGCCGGCGGTGTCGCCGCCAATCAGGTGCTGCGCTCGACGCTGCAGACCTTGTGCGCGCAGTCCGGTTTCGACTTCATCGCGCCGCCGCTTTCGCTCTGCACGGACAACGCGGCAATGATCGCCTGGGCCGGTGCCGAGCGGCTGGCGGCAGGCATGGCGGCCGACGGCCTCGATGTCGCGCCGCGCTCGCGCTGGCCGCTCGACGCCCAGGCGCAGGCGCTGCTCGGTTCGGGCAAACGCGGCGCCAAGGCGTGACAAGATCTAAAGCATACGGATAGAGCATGAACGACATTTCCAAGAACGGGCCGAAGATCGTCGTGGTCGGCGCAGGCGCCTTTGGCACCGCGCTCGCCGCGGTTGCCGCCTCGACCGAAGGCAGCGACGTGACGCTGCTTGCCCGTCGTCCGGAGATTGCCGAATCCTGCCGCGACACCGGCCGCAATGAGGCCGCCCTGCCGGGCATCGACCTGCCGCCGGCGCTGAAACATACGGCCGATGTCTCGGTTCTTGCCGATGCCGGAGTCGTGCTCTTCGTGATGCCGTCGCAGGCGCATAGGGATGCGGCGCGCCAGTATGGTCCTCATATCAATGCGGCTGCCACGATCGTCACCTGCGCCAAGGGTATGGAGCAGGCGACGGGACGGTTGCTGACCAACGTGCTGGCGGAGGAATTGCCCGGACGTTCGATCGGCGTGCTCTCGGGTCCCGGTTTCGCTGCCGACATCGCCAAGGGTCTGCCGACCGCGATGGTGATTGCCGCGGCCGATGCTGCGACGGCGACGATGCTGGCCGAGGTGCTCTCGGGTCCGACCTTCCGGCTCTATCCCTCGCAGGATCGCATCGGCGTGCAGCTCGGCGGCGCGCTGAAGAATGTGCTGGCGATCGCCTGTGGCATCGTCGAGGGCGCAGGCCTTGGCGACAGCGCCCGTGCCGCGCTGATCTCGCGCGGCCTTGCGGAGATGTCGCGTTTCATTGCCGCCGAAGGCGGCGAGGCGGATACGGTGCGCGGTCTCTCCGGTCTCGGCGATCTCGTCCTGACGGCGACCAGCCACCAGTCGCGCAACCTGCGTTTCGGCATCGCGCTCGGCAAGGATGGCCGTGCCGGCGGGCGCAAGGGAGAACTGGTCGAAGGCGCGTTCGCCGCATCGGTTGCTGCCCGCGTCGCCCATGATCTCGGCGTCGAAATGCCGATCACCGAAGCGGTGGCGGCGATCATCGACGGCAAGCTCGATGTCCGCACCGCGCTCGAACAGTTGATGACCCGCCCGATCACCCAGGAATGAAGGGAGCGGCGATCTTCCGCCCGCATCCCGCACCAACGAAAACTCTAGGAGGAAGCATGCTCTTCGCACTTCATTGCACCGACAAGCCAGGCGCGCTGCAGCTTCGGCTCGATACCCGCCCCGATCACGTCGCCTATCTCAACGACCTGAATGCCAAGGGCATTTTGAAGATGGCCGGTCCGTTCCTCGGCGACGACGGCAAGCCGACCGGTAGCCTGGTGCTCGTCAAGGCGGAGACGATCGACGAGGCGCGTGCGATCGCCGAAGCCGATCCCTATGCCAAGGCCGGGCTCTTTTCCAATGTCGAGATCAAGGCCTTCAACTGGGTCTTCAACAATCCGGAGGCTTGAGACCAAGATGGCGCATTGGCTCTACAAATCCGAACCGTTCAAATGGTCCTGGCAGATGCAGAAGGATGCCGGCGCCAAGGGCACCGAATGGACCGGCGTGCGCAACTATCAGGCGCGCAACAACATGCGGGCGATGCAGATCGGCGACAAGGGCTTCTTCTACCACTCGAACGAAGGACTTGAGATCGTCGGCATCGCCGAGGTCTGCGCGCTGTCGCATCCGGATTCGACCGCCGAGGGTGACGCCCGCTGGGACTGCGTCGATATCCGCGCGGTTGCCGACATGCCGCGGCCGGTGACGCTGAAGGAGATCAAGGACAATCCGAAGCTCGCCAAGATGTCGCTCGTCACCTCCATGCGCCTGTCGGTGCAGCCGGTGACCGAGGACGAATGGCTCGAGGTCTGCCGCATGGGCGGGCTCGACAATCCGCCGCGCTAGTCTTGTTTTCCGCCTGTCCGGGACGCTCGGGCAGGCGCGGAGAGTTTTGTGAAGACCGATCCGGAAAGCTTCATCCTCGAAAACACCGATGTGCTCACGCCGCTGCATGTGCCGGAGATCCGTCTGCATCTGGCGACCGAAGCGCATGAGCTCTGGCTGAAGACCGAGGAAGAGTTGCAGGAGATCGGCCTGCCGCCGCCGTTCTGGGCCTTCGCCTGGGCCGGCGGGCAGGGGCTCGCCCGCTACATCCTCGATCACCCCGAAGCGGTGCGCGGCCGCCGTGTCGTCGACTTTGCCTCCGGTTCGGGTCTGGTGGCGATCGCGGCGATGAAGGCGGGTGCAGTATCGGTGCTGGCCGCCGATATCGACCCCTGGGCGGAAACGGCCGTCCGGCTCAATGCCGCACTCAACGGGGTCACGCTTTCCTATACCGGCGAGGACATCACTGGCCGCGATCTTGAAGCCGAGGTCTATCTCGCCGGCGACGTCTTCTACGACAAGGCTTTTGCCGACCGGTTGAAACCGTGGTTTTCGGGACTTGCCGCGAACGGCGCCTCGGTGATCGTCGGCGATCCCGGACGTTCCTATTGCCCGCGCGAGATGATGACGGCGCTTGCCACCTACGAGGTTCCCGTCACCCGGGCGCTGGAGGACAGCGAGGTCAAGCGCACCACCGTCTGGCGCTTCGGCACCACCTCCTTCAATTGACGATGCCTGCACTTCCGAAGATGCGCCCGATCATCGAAGCCGTTGGCCTGACGGGCTGATATCGCTGTAGTCGCGATTACCGGCGGATGACGCAGACGCCGTGTTCGTAGGCGCAGGAACTGTTCATGGTCTGTGGCGTCACGTTGATGATCTTGCCGCGTTTCGCCTCGGGCGGCGGCGCAGTATCTGCCTCATCCGCATAGCCGTAGTCGCCTTCCTGGCTGAAATAGATGCCATTGCCGACGTCGACATAGGCCGAAATGCCGCCGACATAGGTGCCGATACCAGGAATGATGTCCGGATATTCATCACCGCCATAGTAGCTCGGGCGATAGTCTCGGCCTTGGTTGCTCGATGTCCAGATCTCGCGCCCGGCCTGATCGCGCCCCCATCCGCCGCCATTGCCCCACCGCTCGGGATAGGCCCGATATTGCGGCAGGCGGATATGGCGGGTGCGGGTCGAGACCTGCGGCGGTACGTCATAGATGCCTGGGCGACCGTCGTGCCTGCGGGCGTCGGATGTCCAGTAGTTGCGACCGGCTCCGTCGCGCACCCATCCGCCACGCTGCTCCGACCGTCCGGCATAAGCGCCGGGGTAGGGGCGGTAGCGCGGCAGGCGAATGTGCCGGGTGCGCGTGTTCACTTCCGGCGGGCCACCGTTGGACGCCCAGTCGCGGCGCGGTCTGCGATGGCGGTCCCAGTCGTTGCGATAACCCATGCGATCGAAATCGTGACGAGGATAGAAACGATCGGCATTCATCCTGACATGGCGTGTTCGCGTCTGCGCCTCCGGCAGTCCGCCCCGGTCTCGAGCTTCCATCGGAATGTAGCTGGTGGCGATGACCAGGCCGGCAAGCGCCAGCACTTTGGTCGCATGGATTGCCCTGAACAGAATCATTCTGCCCGCCCTCCGGGTGACGCTTAACAAATCGTTAAGGGCACTCTGGGCCACATCGTCGGGAAAGTCACGGAATTGCTTGGCTTTTTGTCGCTATCGTTAACGCCGGCCCATGTCTTCGGCTGGCAGGAAAATGGCGCAATTCGTCTAATCGATTAAATTGATTTTGCACCGCAAACACACTTGTCGTTAAGCTTTATGGTGATTAAAGGTCCGAATGACTGAATTGCGCACAATCAGGTGCGATACCGGACTAAAATCGTCCAGTTTTTTGGGCGGAAATCCGGGCATTCCGTGAGGTTCCGATGACGAATGTCACAAGAAGCCGGCCACTCTCGCCGCATCTTCAAATCTATAAACCTATCCCGACGATGGTCATGTCCATTGTGCACCGCATCACCGGTGGTGCGCTCTACTTCGGGACCATCCTCGTCGCCTGGTGGCTGATCGCCGCTGCGTCGGGTGCTGCCTATTACGACTGGGTCAGCTGGCTGTTCGGTACGCTGATCGGCAAGCTGGTGCTGTTCGGCTATACCTGGGCCCTGGTGCACCACATGCTCGGCGGCTTGCGCCACTTTGCCTGGGATCTCGGCTACGGCTACGAGAAGCACTTCGCCACCAGGATGGCCAAGGCAACGATCATCGGTTCGGTGGCGCTGACGCTGCTGATCTGGGTGGTCGGCTATCTCGTTCGCTGACTGAGGGAGAATACTCATGGATATGCGCACTCCTCTCGGCAAGGTTCGCGGTCTTGGCTCGGCCAAGGAAGGCACGGATCATTTCTGGCGCCAGCGCCTGACGGCCGTCGCCAACGTTCCGCTGTTGATCTTCTTCGTCATCTTTCTCGTTCGCTACGCAGGTGCGCCCTATGCGGATGTCGTCGCCGCGCTCGCGAACCCCTTCGTCGCCGTCGTCATGGCGCTCGTCGTGCTCTCGGGCCTCGTTCACATGCGGCTCGGCATGCAGGTGATCATCGAAGACTACGTGCATGGTGAAGGCATGAAGATCGTGCTTCTCATGCTCAATACATTTTTCACGATCGCGGTTGGCGGGCTCTGTCTCTTCGCCATCCTGAAGATCGCTTTTGCAGGGTAATTTCGCCATGGCATCGAACAGTTCACCCGCTGCAAACGGCAAGGCCTATCAATATGTCGATCACGCCTTCGACGTCGTCGTCGTCGGCGCCGGCGGTGCGGGCTTGCGCGCGACGCTCGGCATGGCCGAGCAGGGTCTGAAGACCGCCTGCATCACCAAGGTCTTCCCGACCCGCTCGCACACGGTTGCCGCGCAGGGCGGCATTGCCGCCTCGCTGCAGAACATGACGCCGGACAGCTGGCAGTGGCACCTCTACGACACCGTCAAGGGTTCCGACTGGCTCGGCGACGTCGACGCCATGCAGTATCTCGCCATGGAAGCGCCGAAGGCGGTCTATGAGCTCGAGCACTATGGCGTGCCGTTCTCGCGTAACGCCGAAGGCAAGATCTACCAGCGGCCCTTCGGCGGCCACATGCAGAACTACGGCGAAGGCCCGCCGGTCCAGCGCACCTGTGCTGCTGCCGACCGTACCGGCCACGCGATCCTGCACACGCTCTATGGTCAGTCTCTGCGCAACAACGCCGAGTTCTTCATCGAGTATTTCGCGCTCGACCTGATCATGTCGGATGACGGCCGCTGCACCGGCGTCGTCGCCTGGAACCTCGACGACGGCACGATCCATCGCTTCTCCGCCAAGATGGTGGTGCTGGCGACCGGCGGTTACGGCCGCGCCTATTTCTCGGCGACCTCGGCGCACACCTGCACGGGCGACGGCGGCGGCATGATTGCACGCGCCGGCCTGCCGCTGCAGGACATGGAATTCGTTCAGTTCCATCCGACCGGCATCTACGGTGCGGGCTGCCTGATCACCGAAGGCGCACGCGGCGAAGGCGGCTACCTCGTCAACTCCGAAGGCGAGCGCTTCATGGAGCGCTATGCGCCGTCCGCCAAGGACCTTGCCTCGCGCGACGTCGTCTCGCGCTGCATGACGATGGAAATCCGCGAAGGCCGCGGCGTCGGCAAGAACAAGGACCACATCTTCCTGCACCTGGATCACCTCGATCCGGCCGTCCTGCACGAACGCCTGCCGGGCATCTCGGAATCGGCGAAGATCTTTGCCGGTGTCGACGTGACCCGGGAGCCGATCCCGGTTCTGCCGACGGTGCACTACAACATGGGCGGCGTGCCGACCAACTACTGGGGCGAAGTCCTGAATGCCGACAGCCAGAACCCGGAGCGCATTGCGCCCGGCCTGATGGCCGTCGGCGAAGCCGGCTGCGCCTCGGTGCACGGCGCCAATCGCCTCGGCTCCAACTCGCTGATCGATCTCGTGGTCTTCGGCCGTGCCGCCGCCATCCGCGCCGGCCAGGTCATCGACCGCAACGAGCCCGTGCCGGAACTCAACAGGGCCGCCTGCGACCGGATCATGGACCGCTTCGACCGCCTGCGTAACGCCAATGGCTCGACGCCGACCGCCGTGCTGCGCGAAAAGATGCAGCGCGCCATGCAGGAAGACGCGGCCGTGTTCCGCACCCAGGAATCGCTGGAATCGGGCTGCAAGCGCATCTCGGCGATCTGGAAGGAGATGCCCGACATCAAGGTCACCGACCGCTCGATGATCTGGAACTCGGACCTCGTCGAGACGCTGGAACTCGAAAACCTCATGGCCAACGCCATCACGACGATCTACGGTGCCGAAGCGCGCAAGGAGAGCCGTGGTTCGCACGCCCGCGAGGACTACACCGAGGGTCCGCTCGGCGGCCGCGACGACGTCAACTGGCGCAAGCACACGCTCGCCTGGGTCAACGAGGCCGGCGACGTCAAGCTCGACTACCGCCCCGTCCATACCGACCTGATCGCCGACGGCATCGATCCCAAGAAGATCGAGCCGAAGGCCCGCGTCTATTGATCTTGAGGAACAAGCCACATGGTTGAACTCGCTCTCCCCAAGAATTCGCAGATGACGGAAGGCAAGGTCTGGCCGAAGCCTGCCGGCGCGACCAACGTTCGCGAATACCGCATCTATCGCTGGAACCCGGATGACGGTGCAAATCCGCGCATCGATACCTTCTACATCGATGTCGACGATTGTGGCCCGATGGTGCTCGACGGTCTGCTCTACATCAAGAACAAGATCGACCCGACGCTGACGCTGCGCCGCTCCTGCCGCGAAGGTATCTGCGGGTCGTGCGCCATGAACATCGACGGCACCAACACGCTTGCCTGCACCAAGGGCATGGACGAGGTGAAGGGTGCGGTAAAGGTCTATCCGCTGCCGCACATGCCGGTCGTGAAGGACCTGGTTCCTGACCTCACCAACTTCTACGCCCAGCACCGCTCGATCGAGCCCTGGCTGAAGACGGTATCGCCGACGCCGGCCAAGGAATGGAAGCAGAGCCACGAGGACCGCCTCAAGCTCGACGGCCTCTACGAGTGCATCCTGTGCGCCTGCTGCTCGACCTCCTGTCCGAGCTATTGGTGGAACGGCGACCGTTACCTCGGTCCGGCGGTTCTGCTGCAGGCCTACCGCTGGCTGATCGATAGCCGCGACGAAGCGACCGGCGAGCGCCTCGACAACCTCGAGGATCCCTTCCGCCTCTATCGTTGCCACACGATCATGAACTGCGCCCAGGCCTGTCCGAAGGGCCTGAACCCGGCCAAGGCGATCGGCGAGATCAAGAAGATGCTGGTCGAGCGCCGTGTGTAATCGGCCGGACCGGACATGAAGTTTTGGAAACGGCGGGCCCTGGCTCGCCGTTTTCTGTTTTGCGCCTCTCCAGGGCGGCGGACAATTCGTGATTGTGCCGATGCGGGAGAGGCGGGCCGACGGCAGGAGGCGATGATACGCAGCGAGGACGTGGCGCGCGATCCGCCCCTGCGGACGTTTCAATCCTGCAACAGGTCGCCAGGAATCGTCGTCCCTTGATTTGTCAGGTGGATTTGCTGTATTTCGGCCTATATTATCGCGTTGCATCATGGTTCGCGGACACGAACAGGAGTAGGGATATGCGGGTAATTCATGCGGCGGCGGGGCTGGCGGTTGTGCTTGCGCTGGCCGGATGCCAACGGACGTCGATGGGCGGTTTCAGCTCCCAGGACGCCTCGCCCGCTCCCATCCAGGCCGCACCGGTCCCTTCGGTTTCGTCGAACCAGCTTCCGGCACCGACCGGAAACACGTCGCAATTCCCGGCTGCACCGGCGAGCGGCACGGCGGTTGCCGGCGGCGCTGTCCAGCAGCCCGGCACGCAGGTCGCCGCGGCTGCAGGTGGCGGGCTCGACGTCACCAAGGAAGCGATGGTCGGCAACTGGCGCGTCTCCAGCGCCGGCAGCTCCTGCGACATGTTCCTGACGCTCACCAATCTTGGCTCCGGTTCGCGCGGCGGCACCCGCGGTTGCGCCGGCGAGCTGACGACCATGGGCTCCTGGGAAGTGGCCGGCAAGCAGGTGGTCCTCAAGGACCGCAGCGGCAATGCCATCGCCCGCCTCTACAAGACGGCCGACGCGCGTTTCGACGGCTCGACCAATGGCGGCCAGCCAGTCAGCCTCAGCCGCTGACGCTTCTCCAGCCCGGTCTCGTGCCGGGCTTTTGTTTTCCGTCCCATCTCGGGTGAGACGTGCTCAATCCTGACGACAGCATTTACCGCAAGCTCGAAGCGCTCGTCGCGAACGGCGAGCGCAAGCGTGACCCGGCGCAGTTTACGATCGCGCGGCGGTTCGATCATCTCTCGGCCGAGCTGCTCGCCAGCCGCCCGTCGCGCAAGACCAATGCGCTCGGCTGGCTGTTTGCCTCGCGCAAGAAGGACCACCCGCCGGTCAAGGGCCTCTACATCCACGGCGGCGTGGGGCGCGGCAAGACCATGCTGATGGACATGTTCTTCGAGGCGGTGCCGATCCAGCGCAAGCGCCGGGCGCATTTCCACGAGTTCATGGCCGATGTGCACGAGCGCATCTACAAGCACCGGCAGAAGCTGAAGAACGGCGAGACCAAGCAGGCCGATCCGATCCCGCCCGTCGCCTCCGAGCTCTTCGGTGAAGCGCGGCTGCTCTGCTTCGACGAATTCTCCGTGACCGACATCGCCGATGCGATGATCCTCGGCCGCCTGTTCGGCGAACTCTTCGCCAAGGGCTGCGTGCTGGTTGCCACCTCGAACGTGGCGCCCGACGATCTCTATCGCGATGGCCTCAACCGCGGCCTGTTTTTGCCGTTCATCGAACTCCTTAAGGCAAATGCCGAGGTTATCTCGCTGGACACGGACACCGACTACCGGCTGACAAAGACCGACGGCAGCCCGGTGTGGCTCTCGCCGCTCGGGCCTGAGGCGGATGCGGCGATGGCGCGCGCCTGGGCCCATGAGACCGGCAATGCGCCGGCCGCTCCGGCGGACGTGCCGCGCAAGGGGCGCAAGATCCCCGTACCGGCCGCGTCCGGAAAGAGTGCCCGCTTCAATTTCGCCGACCTCTGCCAGCAACCGCTTGGGGCTGCCGACTATCTCGCCATCCTCGAGCGCTATTCGACGATCTTCGTCGACCACGTACCGCATCTCGGTCCGCATATGCGCAACGAGACCAAGCGTTTCATCCTGCTGGTCGATACGCTCTACGACAACGGCGCCCGGCTCTTTGCCTCGGCGGCGGCAGAGCCGCGGGATCTCTTGACCCAGAAGAAGGGCACGGAAGGCTTCGAGTTCGACCGCACGGTTTCACGTCTGATCGAGATGCAAAGCGAGGAATATGCCGCTGCGCATCCCGCAAATGTTGCTGTTTCGTGACGCAGATGTGGCGAAAACTCTTACGTTTACGTAAGTATTTTATGATCTAACCGATTGAAATTGTTCCACCAAAAAGTATCGATTGATATTTTAACGATTGCCGTTTAATGGCTTCCGGCGAAGGTTTGGCGTTTGCCGCGTTTCAGGCCTTGATCATATTGGGATCACAAAGGAAGCACTTTCATGGCTCGCAACAAGATCGCACTTATCGGTTCAGGGATGATTGGTGGCACGCTGGCGCATCTCGCCGGCCTGAAGGAACTGGGCGACATCGTCCTCTTCGACATCGCCGACGGCATTCCGCAGGGCAAGGGTCTCGACATCGGCCAGTCCTCCCCGGTCGAAGGCTTCGACGTGAACCTGACGGGTGCGAGCGATTATTCCGCCATCGAAGGCGCTGATGTCTGCATCGTCACCGCCGGCGTCGCTCGCAAGCCGGGCATGAGCCGCGACGACCTGCTCGGCATCAACCTCAAGGTCATGGAACAGGTCGGCGCCGGCATCAAGAAGTATGCCCCGAACGCCTTCGTCATCTGCATCACCAACCCGCTCGACGCCATGGTGTGGGCGCTGCAGAAGTTCTCGGGCCTGCCGAAGAACAAGGTCGTCGGCATGGCCGGCGTTCTCGATAGTTCGCGCTTCCGCCTGTTCCTCTCGCAGGAATTCAACGTCTCGGTCCAGGACGTCACCGCCTTCGTTCTCGGCGGCCACGGCGACACCATGGTGCCGCTCGCCCGCTACTCGACCGTTGCCGGCATCCCGCTGACCGACCTCGTGCAGATGGGCTGGGTCACCAAGGAACGCCTCGAAGAAATCATCCAGCGCACCCGTGACGGCGGCGCGGAAATCGTCGGCCTGCTCAAGACCGGTTCGGCCTACTACGCACCGGCCGCCTCGGCGATCGAAATGGCTGAAGCCTACCTCAAGGACAAGAAGCGCGTTCTGCCCTGCGCGGCACACCTGACCGGCCAGTACGGCGTCAAGGACATGTATGTCGGCGTTCCGACCGTTATCGGCGCCGGCGGCGTCGAGCGCATCATCGAGATCGATCTCAACAAGGCCGAGAAGGAAGCGTTCGACAAGTCCGTCGCTTCGGTCGCCGGTCTTTGCGAAGCCTGCATCGGCATTGCGCCGAGCCTCAAGCAGTAATCGCCCCCCGTCGGGCGGACGCTGATCCGCTCGACCTCATTGTTTTTGCCGCATTGGTGCGGGTAGGTGCCCCACCTGCCCGCACAATGCTCAGACAGGAAAAACACCATGAACATTCATGAATATCAGGCCAAGGCTCTCCTGAAGAGCTATGGCGCACCGGTCGCGGAAGGTGTCGCGATCTTCTCGGCTGACGAAGCTGAAGCTGCTGCCAAGTCGCTCCCGGGCCCGCTCTACGTGGTCAAGAGCCAGATCCATGCGGGCGGCCGCGGCAAGGGCAAGTTCAAGGAACTGTCCGCCGACGCCAAGGGCGGCGTTCGTCTTGCCTTCTCGATCGACGAAGCCAAGGCTCATGCCAAGGAAATGCTCGGCAACACGCTCGTCACCGCGCAGACCGGCCCGGCCGGCAAGCAGGTGAACCGCCTCTACATCGAGGACGGCGCCGACATCGAGCGCGAACTCTATCTGTCGCTGCTCGTCGACCGCTCGGTCGGCCAGGTTGCCTTCGTCGTTTCGACGGAAGGCGGCATGGACATCGAGGCTGTTGCGCACGACACGCCGGAAAAGATCGTCAACGTCGCGATCAACCCGGAAGCCGGCGTCACCGCCGCTGATCTTGCCAAGCTCACCGCGGCCCTGAAGCTCGACGGCGAAGCCAAGGCTGACGCTGAAAAGCTCTTCCCGATCCTCTACAAGGCCTTTGTCGAGAAGGACATGAGCCTGCTCGAGATCAACCCGCTGATCGTCATGAAGAACGGCCGCATGCGCGTTCTCGACGCCAAGGTCTCGTTCGACGGCAACGCGCTCTTCCGCCACGACGACATCAAGGCTCTGCGCGACGAGACCGAAGAAGACGCCAAGGAAATCGAGGCCTCGAAGTGGGATCTCGCCTATGTCGCGCTCGACGGCAACATCGGCTGCATGGTCAACGGCGCCGGCCTTGCCATGGCGACGATGGACATCATCAAGCTCTACGGCAAGGAGCCGGCGAACTTCTGCGACGTCGGCGGCGGCGCTGGCAAGGAGAAGGTCGCGGCAGCCTTCAAGATCATTACGGCCGACCCGAAGGTCGAGGGCATCCTCGTCAACATCTTCGGCGGCATCATGAAGTGCGACGTCATCGCTGAAGGTGTCGTTGCCGCCGTGCAGGAAGTCGGCCTCAAGGTTCCGCTGGTCGTTCGTCTCGAAGGCACGAATGTCGAGCTTGGCAAGAAGATCCTGAATGAATCCGGCCTGGCGATCACCGCCGCCGACGATCTGGACGATGCTGCCAAGAAGATCGTCGCCGCGATCAACGGCTAACTGAAGGACCAGACCACATGTCGATTCTCGTTAACAAGAACACCAAGGTCCTCGTTCAGGGCCTGACCGGCAAGACCGGCACCTTCCATACCGAACAGGCGCTTGCCTATTACGGCACGCAGATGGTCGGCGGTATTCACCCGAAGAAGGGCGGCGAAACCTGGACCGGCTCCAAGGGCGAAACCCTGCCGATCTTCGCCTCGGTTGCCGAAGGCCGTGAAAAGACCGGCGCGGACGCATCCGTGATCTACGTTCCGCCGGCAGGTGCCGCGGACGCGATCATCGAGGCGATCGATGCGGAAATCCCGTTCATCACCTGCATCACCGAAGGCATCCCGGTTGCCGACATGGTACGCGTCAAGGCTCGCCTCGACCGCTCCAAGTCGCGTCTGCTCGGCCCGAACTGCCCCGGTATCCTGACGCCGGAAGAATGCAAGATCGGCATCATGCCGGGCTCGATCTTCCGCAAGGGTTCGGTCGGCATCGTCTCGCGCTCCGGCACGCTGACCTATGAAGCCGTGTTCCAGACCTCCAACGAAGGCCTCGGCCAGACGACGGCCGTCGGCATCGGCGGCGACCCGGTGAAGGGCACCGAGTTCATCGACGTGCTCGAGATGTTCCTGGCGGACGAAGCCACGACCTCGATCATCATGATCGGCGAAATCGGCGGCTCGGCCGAAGAGGATGCTGCACAGTTCCTCATCGACGAAGCCAAGAAGGGCCGCAAGAAGCCGATGGCCGGTTTCATCGCGGGCCGTACCGCTCCGAAGGGCCGTACCATGGGCCACGCCGGCGCTGTCGTTTCCGGCGGCAAGGGCGATGCGGAATCCAAGATCGCTGCGATGGAGCAGGCAGGCATCCGCGTATCGCCTTCGCCGGCTCGTCTCGGCAAGACGCTGGTCGAAGTCCTCAAGGGCTGATCTCAAACCATTTGTCCGGGCCGACCGATCCGGCCCGGACAACGTGCCTGCCGCCTGTTTCCTTGGCTGATTGAAGATCAGGACATGCGGCAATGACTGCCACGGTGACCCAGCGCGTCCTGACGATGCGCGGCGCCGTAGGAAAAAGGCCCGGCGCCCGGACGCGCCGAACGAACATGAACGACCGGGATACCCGGCAACCCAACTTCAGTCAGGAGGCGGACAGATCAGTCCGCGTGAGACCATGACAAGGCAAGAGGCCAACGAGCAATTCCAGCTCACTTCGTTTCTGGACGGCGCCAACGCCGCCTATATCGAGCAGCTCCATGCACGCTACGAGGCGGACCCGGCGTCCGTGTCGGCTGAATGGCAGGCCTTCTTCAAGGCGCTCGCCGACCGGCCGGAAGATGTGGTGAAGGCAGCCAAGGGCGCCTCCTGGAAAAAGAACAACTGGCCGATCCCGGCCAATGGCGAACTGGTCTCGGCGCTCGATGGCGACTGGGGCACGGTCGAGAAGGTCATCGAGAAGAAGGTCAAGGCGAAGGCCGAGGAAACGGCGGCCGCCACCGGCACCGTCGCCAGCGCTGCTGACATCCATCAGGCGACGCGCGATTCCGTCCGCGCCATCATGATGATCCGCGCCTATCGCGCCCGCGGCCACCTGCATGCCAAGCTCGACCCGCTCGGCCTGGCTGCCCCGGTTGAAGACTACAACGAGCTTTCGCCCTCGAACTACGGTTTCGAGGACAAGGATCTCGACCGCAAGATCTTCATCGACAACGTGCTCGGCCTCGAATACGCGACCCTCCGCGAGATGGTCGAAATCCTCGAGCGCACCTACTGCTCGACGATCGGCGTCGAGTTCATGCACATGTCCAACCCGGAAGAGAAGGGCTGGATCCAGGAGCGCATCGAAGGTCCGGACAAGGGCGTCGACTTCACGCCGGAAGGCAAGAAGGCGATCCTGCAGAAGCTGATCGAGGCCGAAGGCTTCGAGCAGTTCATCGACGTCAAGTACAAGGGCACCAAGCGCTTCGGTCTCGACGGCGGTGAGTCGCTCATCCCGGCGCTCGAGCAGATCATCAAGCGCGGCGGCCAGGAAGGCCTCAAGGAAATCGTGCTCGGCATGGCCCACCGCGGCCGTCTGAACGTGCTTTCCCAGGTCATGGCAAAGCCGCACCGCGCCATCTTCCACGAGTTCAAGGGCGGCTCCTACGCGCCTGACGACGTCGAAGGTTCGGGCGACGTGAAGTACCACCTCGGTGCGTCTTCCGACCGCGAATTCGACGGCAACAAGGTTCACCTGTCGCTGACGGCGAACCCGTCGCACCTGGAAATCGTCAACCCCGTGGTCATGGGCAAGGCACGCGCCAAGCAGGACCAGATGGCGACCGTCTTTGAAGGCGACATCATTCCGCTGCGCGAACGTTCCAAGGTCATGCCGCTTCTGCTGCACGGCGACGCTGCCTTTGCCGGCCAGGGCGTGATTGCTGAAATCCTCGGGCTTTCCGGCCTGCGCGGTCACCGCGTTGCCGGTACGGTCCACTTCATCATCAACAACCAGATCGGCTTCACCACCAATCCGGCCTTCTCGCGCTCGTCGCCCTATCCGTCCGACGTCGCCAAGATGATCGAAGCGCCGATCTTCCACGTTAACGGCGACGATCCGGAAGCGGTTGTCTACGCGGCCAAGATCGCCACCGAATTCCGGATGAAGTTCCACAAGCCTGTCGTCATCGACATGTTCTGCTATCGCCGCTTCGGCCACAACGAAGGCGACGAGCCGGCGTTCACGCAGCCGAAGATGTACAAGGTCATCCGCGCCCACAGGACCGTCGTCCAGGTCTACTCCGACCGCCTGATCGCCGAGGGCCTGATTTCCGAAGGCGAAGTCGAGAAGATGAAGGCCGACTGGCGTGCGCATCTCGAACAGGAGTTCGAGGCCGGCCAGTCCTACAAGCCGAACAAGGCCGACTGGCTTGACGGTGTCTGGTCGGGCCTGCGCTCTGCCGACAACCAGGACGAACAGCGCCGCGGCAAGACCTCGGTGCCGATGAAGCAGTTGAAGGAAGTCGGCCGCAAGATCTCTGAGATCCCGGCTGGTTTCAGCGCGCACCGCACGATCCAGCGCTTCATGGAAAACCGCGCCAACATGATCCAGACCGGCGAGGGTGTCGACTGGGCCATGGCTGAGGCGCTCGCTTTCGGCACGCTGGTCACGGAAGGCACCAAGATCCGCCTGTCGGGTCAGGACTGCGAACGCGGCACCTTCTCGCAGCGCCACTCGGTGCTCTACGATCAGCAGTCGGAAGAGCGCTACATCCCGCTCGCAAACCTGTCGCCGACCCAGGCGCGCTACGAAGTCATCAACTCGATGCTTTCGGAAGAGGCGGTTCTCGGCTTCGAGTACGGCTACTCGCTCGCCCGTCCGAACGCGCTCACCCTCTGGGAAGCTCAGTTCGGCGACTTCGCCAACGGTGCGCAGGTCGTCTTCGACCAGTTCATCTCGTCGGGCGAACGCAAGTGGCTGCGCATGTCGGGTCTCGTCTGCCTGCTGCCGCACGGCTATGAAGGCCAGGGTCCGGAGCACTCGTCTGCTCGCCTGGAACGCTTCCTGCAGCTCTGCGCGGAAGACAACATGCAGGTCGCCAACGTCACGACGCCGGCGAACTACTTCCACATCCTGCGCCGCCAGGTGAAGCGCGACTTCCGCAAGCCGCTGATCCTGATGACGCCGAAGTCGCTGCTGCGTCACAAGCGTGCGATCTCCAGCCTGTCGGAAATGGCCGGCGAGAGCTCGTTCCACCGCCTGCTGTGGGACGATGCCGAGGTGATCAAGGACGGCCCGATCAAGCTGCAGAAGGACTCGAAGATCCGTCGCGTCGTGCTCTGCTCGGGCAAGGTCTACTACGACCTGCTCGAAGAACGCGAAAAGCGCGGCATCGACGACATCTACCTGCTGCGCGTCGAACAGCTCTATCCGTTCCCGGCCAAGGCGCTCATCAACGAGCTCAGCCGCTTCCGCAACGCGGAGATGGTCTGGTGCCAGGAAGAGCCGAAGAACATGGGCGCTTGGTCGTTCATCGACCCGTACCTCGAATGGGTTCTTGCCCATATCGACGCCAAGTATCAGCGCGTGCGCTACACCGGCCGTCCGGCTGCCGCATCGCCGGCGACGGGCCTGATGTCGAAGCACCTGGCGCAGCTTGCCGCCTTCCTCGAGGACGCGCTGGGGGGCTGATGCTCCCCACGCTCTGAGCCAATAGAAACAGATATCTGATCAACGGAACAAAAATCATGGCAACAGAAATCCGCGTTCCCACCCTTGGCGAATCCGTCAGCGAAGCGACCGTCGGCACCTGGTTCAAGAAGGTCGGCGACGCCATCAAGGCCGATGAACCCCTGCTCGAACTCGAAACCGACAAGGTGACGATCGAAGTTCCGGCTCCGGCCGCAGGCACGCTCTCTGAAATCGTCGCCCAGGCCGGCGAGACCGTCGGTCTCGGCGCGCTGCTCGGCCAGATCGCTGCAGGTGCCGCTGGCGCCGCAGCGGCCGCTCCGGCTGCTGCCGCCGAAAAGAAGGCCGAGCCGGCTGCTGCCGCTCCGGCTGCCCCCGCTGCTGCTGCAGCACCGGCTGCCTCGTCGATGCCGCCGGCACCGTCGGCTGGCAAGCTGCTTGCCGAAAACAACCTCTCGGCCGATCAGGTCGACGGCTCCGGCAAGCGTGGCCAGGTGCTGAAGGGCGACGTCCTTGCAGCCGTCGCCAAGGGCATCTCGACGCCGGACCGCTTCCGAGCCAGCCAAGGTCCAGGCCCGTGCGCCGTCGACGGCTGAAGACGTCGTTCGCGAAGAGCGCGTCAAGATGACCCGCCTGCGCCAGACGATTGCCCGTCGCCTCAAGGATGCGCAGAACACTGCCGCCATGCTCACCACCTACAACGAGGTGGACATGAGCGCCGTCATGTCGCTGCGCAACAAGTACAAGGACATCTTCGAGAAGAAGCACGGCGTGAAGCTCGGCTTCATGGGCTTCTTCACCAAGGCCGTCACCCACGCGCTGAAGGAAATCCCGGCCGTCAACGCCGAGATCGACGGCACCGACATCATCTACAAGAACTACTGCCACATCGGCGTCGCCGTCGGCACGGACAAGGGTCTTGTGGTTCCGATCGTTCGCGATGCCGACCAGATGTCGATCGCCGAGATCGAAAAGGACATCGGTCGCCTCGGCAAGGCTGCCCGTGACGGCGCCCTGTCGATGGCCGACATGCAGGGCGGCACCTTCACCATCTCCAACGGTGGTGTCTACGGTTCGCTGATGTCTTCGCCGATCCTCAACGCGCCGCAGTCGGGCATCCTCGGCATGCACAAGATCCAGGAGCGTCCGGTCGCCATCGGCGGCCAGGTCGTCATCCGCCCGATGATGTACCTCGCGCTCTCCTACGATCACCGCATCGTCGACGGCAAGGAAGCCGTGACCTTCCTCGTGCGCGTCAAGGAAAGCCTGGAAGATCCGGAACGCCTGGTTCTCGATCTCTGATTATCCGGAAACAGCGGGGGCGTCCTTCATGCCCCCGCCGTTCGCCGTCCGCGATCACGCGCGGCGAAAACCGTCTCTGCGGCCTGGCCGGAGAGACTGGCCCTCAGGGCCGATGATGTCGATCCGAACCGCTCCTGCGATTGCGAGGGATGATGGAAGCCGCCGCAGCGTCGACTGAAATCTGGGTGCTTGGCTGGAGCGTGGTGTTCCTGATCGTGCACATCCTGGTGCAGGCGCTGTCGCTCGATCTCGCCGGCGATCTCGGTTTCAAGTATCTGCTCGGCCCCCGCGACGAACAGCGCGTTTCGAAGAGCATCGTGGCAGGACGTTTGCTGCGGTCGCTTCGCAACATGCTGGAAACCTATCCGGCCTTCGTTGGGCTTGCGCTCGCCCTGGCAGTGACCGGCAAGACCGGCGGTCTCGGCGCCATCGGCGCAGTGACCTGGCTTCTGGCACGGCTGGCTTACACCGTTCTCTACGCGGCCGGCGTTCCCGTGCTGCGCACCCTCGTCTGGTTCGTGTCGATCATTGCGCTGTTGCTGATGGTCGTCCGGCTCATGGCATAGCATCCCGGCGACAAGGCAAGAGGAGACTGGCATGGCATTCGGACCCGACGTTCCGCCGATCCAGGCGCATATCTGCGTCAAGGACGGGCTTGCCGCCATCGCCTTTTACGAGAAGGCGCTCGGTGCGGTGAATACATTCCACGCGATGGCCGAGGACGGCAAACGCGTCATGCACGCCAATCTGGCGATCTGCGGCGGCGAGGTGATGCTGCACGACGAATTCCCCGAATTCGGCGGCAGCGTGCTTTCGCCGAACACGATCGGCGGTACCGGCGTTGCGATCAGCATCAACCTGGCGAAGCCTGCCGATGTCGACGCAGCCTACGACAAGGCGGTGGCCGCCGGGGCATCGACAGTTCTGGAGCCGCAGGATACCTTCTGGCACGCACGCTACGCGCGCATCCAGGATCCCTTCGGCCACGTCTGGGCCTTCAACGCACCGGTCGCAAACCCATGAGCCAGTATTTCTTCGAACTCGCATCGCTGATGGCGATCTTCGCCTTCGCCATCGTCTCACCCGGCGCCGACCTCGCGATGGTCATGCGCCAGTCGATCGTGCATGGCCGCCGTCCGGCGATCATCACGTCCTTCGGCATCGGCACGTCGCTGATGTTCCATGTGACCTACACGATCCTCGGCCTCGGGCTGATCATTTCGCAGTCGATCTATCTGTTCAACATCGTCAAATGGTGCGGCGTCGCTTATCTGATCTATATCGGCATCAAGGCGCTTCGCGCCGGCCAGACGGAGATCCAGGTCGACCACACGGAAGGCAGCGGGCCGGTCAAGGGCCAGTCGGCGGCCAAGGCCTTCGGCCTCGGCTTTGCCGCCAACGCGCTCAACCCCAAGCCGGTGTTCTTCTTCCTGTCGATCTTCTCGACGGTCGTTCACGCCCATACGCCGATGATGATCAAGTTCGGCTACGGCCTTGTCATGGCGACCTGCCTGATCGCGTGGTTCGTCGGCGTCAGCCTGTTCATGACGACGCCGCGCATGCGTGCTGCGTTTACGCGCGCCAGCAAGTGGATCGACCGCGCCAGCGGCGTGGTCTTCATCGCGCTCGGCCTCAAGCTCGCGACGGAGAAGGCTGCCTGATCATGTGCTCCGATCGACTCCTTTCAGCCCTGTTCGGTCTTGCCTTTGCCGCGCCGGCGATTGCCGCCGACTGCAAGCAGTCGCACGCGATCTACGGCGACCGCGACGGAGCCTACGAGCTGCGTTTCGAACCGGTCGGCTCGGCAAGCGCCGCGACCAGCAACCACTTCAAGGTGGCGGTTCTCAAGCCCGGCCTGCTGCTCGATGGCGTCGTCATGCCGGCGGGCGAGCCGGAACGGGCGACCGGGCTGATCATGCACAATTGCCCCGAGGGGGATGCGACCGGCGAGGAACTGCGCGCCTGTACTGTGTGGCAGGGTGTCGTCTACGCGCTCGACAAGGCCGGCGCGATCGGCGAGATCCCGCAAGAGACCGAGACGGCGGCCGAGCAACTGTTGCTTCCCGACTTCGGTCCGTCGCTTCGCGCTTCGACCGCCTGGGGCAAGGGCAAGGCCGAAGCCGACAGTTGGGATGCCTTCACGTTCAAGGGATGCGCCGCATGAGTGCGAGCCCTGTTCTTCTCGTGACCGGCGGCAGCCGCGGCATCGGTGCTGCAATCTGCCTTGGCGCTGCAAAAGCCGGCTGGCGGGTCGCCGTCAATTATGCGTCGAACCGCGATGCGGCCGATGCGGTTGTCGGCGCGATCGAGCGGGCCGGCGGCACGGCGATCGCAGTTCAGGGCGATGTCGGCTCCGAGGCGGATGTCCAAGCGATCTTTGCTGCCGTCGATTCGGCTTTCGGCCGGCTGGACGGGCTCGTCAACAATGCCGGCATCGTCGGACAGACGGCACGTGTCGACGAGATGTCGCCCGAGCGGCTTGAGCGCATGTTCCGCATCAACGTCACCGGCTCCATCCGTTGTGCAGCGGAAGCCGTCCGGCGCATGTCGACACGATACGGGCACCAGGGCGGTGTCATCGTCAACATCTCCTCGGTTGCCGCCACGCTTGGCTCGCCGGCGCAGTATGTCGATTACGCCGCCTCGAAGGGTGCGATCGACACCTTCACGACAGGGCTTTCGCGCGAGGTCGCGACTGAAGGCATTCGCGTCAACGCGATACGGCCCGGCATCATCGATACCGAGATCCACGCCTCCGGCGGCCTGCCGGACCGGGCGCGTGATCTCGCCTTCACCATTCCCGTTCAGCGACCCGGCACGGCCGAGGAAGTCGCTGACGCGGTTCTCTACCTCCTGTCGGATAAGGCGACTTATGTGACGGGGGCAATTCTCAATGTCAGCGGCGGACGGTAACCGTCCTGAAGGAAGGATATTCTAATGGCTTATGATCTCATCGTTATCGGCAGCGGCCCCGGCGGCTATGTCTGCGCGATCAAGGCGGCCCAGCTCGGCCTGAAGGTCGGCGTCGTCGAAAAGCGCGCCACCTACGGCGGCACCTGCCTCAACATCGGCTGCATCCCGTCGAAGGCGTTGCTGCATGCTTCCGAGATGTTCCATCAGGTTGCCCACGGTGTTGACGCGCTCGGCGTCGAAGTCGCGGCACCGAAGCTGAACCTCGAAAAGATGATGGCCCACAAGGACGCGACCGTTAAGGCCAATGTCGACGGCGTCTCGTTCCTGTTCAAGAAGAACAAGATCGACGGCATCCAGGGCACCGGCAAGGTGCTCGGCCAGGGCAAGGTCTCCGTCACCAACGACAAGGGCGAGGAACAGATCCTCGAAACCAAGAACATCGTGATCGCCACCGGCTCCGACGTCGCTGGCATCCCGGGCGTCAAGGTCGATATCGACGAGAAGGTGATCATCTCGTCGACGGGCGGCATCGCGCTCGAGAAGGTTCCGGCCAACATGATCGTCGTCGGTGGCGGCGTCATCGGCCTCGAACTCGGCTCGGTCTGGGCCCGCCTCGGCGCCAAGGTCACCGTTGTCGAGTATCTCGACACGCTTCTCGGCGGCATGGATGGCGAGGTTGCCAAGCAGTTCCAGCGCATGCTCGCCAAGCAGGGCATGGACTTCAAGCTCGGCGCCAAGGTGACCGGCGTCGTCAAGGACGGCAAGGGCGCCAAGGTGACGTTCGAGCCGGTCAAGGGCGGTGACGCCCAGACGCTCGATGCCGACGTCGTGCTGATCGCCACCGGCCGCAAGCCCTATACCGACGGTCTTGGCCTTGCGGAAGCGGGCGTCGTCATGGACCAGCGCGGCCGCGTCGAGATCGACAATCATTTCCAGACGAGCGTCGCCGGCGTCTACGCGATCGGCGACGTCGTGCGCGGCCCGATGCTCGCCCACAAGGCGGAAGACGAAGGTGTGGCGGTTGCCGAGATCCTCGCTGGCCAGGCCGGTCACGTGAACTATGACGTCATCCCTGGTGTCGTATACACCCAGCCGGAAGTCGCCTCGGTCGGCAAGACCGAGGAAGAGCTGAAGGCTGCTGGTGTCGCCTACAAGGTCGGCAAGTTCCCATTCACGGCCAACGGCCGTGCGCGCGCAATGCTCGCCACCGACGGCTTCGTGAAGATCCTTGCTGACAAGGAAACCGACAAGGTGCTCGGCGGCCATATCGTCGGCTTCGGCGCCGGCGAGATGATCCACGAGATCGCGGTTCTGATGGAATTCGGCGGTTCGTCGGAAGACCTCGGCCGCACCTGCCACGCGCACCCGACCATGTCGGAAGCGGTCAAGGAAGCGGCACTTTCGACCTTCTTCAAGCCGATCCACATGTAAGGATCATGCAGGGGGCTGCGATCACGCGGCCCCCTGTTTCCGGCCGCGTTTCTGCGTGCCGGCTGGCCCTTGTGGCCATTGCTCACCTTATCGGCGTCAGCGCCCGCATTGCCGCTATCGGCGTTTCCGGTCGCCAAGCGACCGTATCATTCTTCTGAAGCAGACCTGAGGGCGTGGAAACGCTCCTCGAACTCGCGCCTCAGGCTGCGCCGTGCCTCGGCAGCGCGCTGCCGGCGCTTGCGGTCGGCCGTGTCGGTGACAAGGGTCGGAACCGGAGTCGGGCTGCCGTCGGCATCGACGGCGACCATGGTAAAATAGCAGGAATTGGTGTGGCGGCGCTCGCCGCTCCTGATGTTCTCGGCCTCGACCCGGATGCCGATTTCCATCGAGGTGCGGCCGGCATTGTTGACGGCTGCACGGAAGGTGACGAGCTCGCCGACATGGATCGGCTGGCGGAAGGTGACCTGGTCGACCGAGAGCGTCACGGCATATTGCTGCGAATAGCGCGAGGCACAGGAAAACGCCACGCGGTCGAGGAGGTTGAGGAGCGCGCCACCATGGACCTTGCCGCTGAAATTCGCCATATCCGGCGTCATCAGTACGACCATCTCGAGTTCGCGTGTGTCGTAGCTGGTTTCCATTGTCCATCTCCAGATTTTGCAGCATCCCGCCTGAGTTATGCAGCTTGGCGGAGCGAAGGGAAGGGGGAGGATCTGGAAGAGGGGATGTGACGATTGGCCCGAGGGCTGCGACAAGCGGTCTTCTGTCCAGGCACGGGGGAGGGGGCGATCATGTCTGCAAGGACGGACGACGCGCGCGTCAGGAGGAAAGATGAAACCGAGAGCCGTGGCCATATCGTTGCCGAGCCGGCATCTACCGGATGCCGATTGGGCCGACCGTTTCGAGCTTGCCCTTGATGGCAAGGGCGTGACCGCGGCGGAAGCCGCCGAACGTTCGCTTGGCCGGTCGCCGCGATGGGTCCGCGTGTTGCTGCGCCTGCGCAACCGCATCGTCTCGATCATCGGCCTGAAGTCGGCGGCGCCGTCCAGCCGTCTGGGACTGATAGGGGCGTTTCCTGTCGTTTCGAAGAGTGATGACGAAGTGGTGCTCGGCTTCGATGACAAGCATCTCGATTTCCGCATCGTCGTCGACGTCCGGGCGGGGTCGGCGGTCAATCAGATCGTCGGCGTCACCACGCTTGTGCGCAGGCACAACACGCTCGGGCGGGTTTACCTCATGGCCGTCACGCCGTTTCACAAGGCTATCGTGCCGACACTTCTGGCGCGGGTGGCGGGTCCTGGCGGTTAAGTCCGGGGTTCAATTTTCAGTCCGGACAAAAGCAGGTCGAGATTGTCGCGCGCGCTGGTGAGGCGCATGGCCGAATCGTCCGCCTCGGCAATCCAGAGCGCCGCATCGGAGAGCGCGCCATTGATCAGCCGCGCCAATGTCTCGGCATTTCCCGGACGTACGACGCCCGCGGCGATCATCGCCGAAAGCCTGGTGGCAAGCGACGCGAGGCATTGGCGCCGGCTCGGTTCCAGCACGCTTGCGCCGAGTACGGCCGGCGCATCCTTCAGCACGATCTGTCGGATTTCCGGTTCAAGCGCCATTTCCAGATACAGCCTGCAGCGGCGCACGAAACCGTCCCACGGGTCCGGGGTCGCGGAGGCTGCGTCGAGCCGTGCGTCCATCTCGCCGTCCAGGGTCTCCACGACCGCACGCAGCAGGCCCTTCTTGTCGCCGAAATGATGATAGAGCGCCCCACGCGTGAGCCCGGCCAAGGCGGTGAAATCGTCCATCGAAGTCTCCGCATATCCGCGTTGCCTGAACGCTTCCCGGGCGGCGGCGATCAGCTTTGCCTTCGTTTCCGCGATCATGTCGCTGCGCGCGCGCCTTGTCATTTGCAGCTCCTCCTTTTGCATACGGTTCGTATGTTAATTGACATGCGAAGCGTATGTCAATATCGTTCCCATACGCGGCGTATGTTAATGATGCCGCGCTCAGACATGTATCGCAGGAGTTTTCATGGCCAATCCCTATGCACAGATCTTTGCTGCCAAAGGCACGGTGGGCTTCACCTTGGCGGGATTGGTGTCACGGTTGCCGTTGTCGATGATGGGCATCGGCATCATCACCATGCTGGCCCAGTCCCGCGGCAGCTACGGGCTGGCTGGCGGTGTGGCCGCCGCCTTCACGCTGGCCTCGGCGCTGCTGGCGCCGCAGGTTTCCGGCTCGTCGATCGCTTCGGCCAGAGCCACGTCCTGCCGGTCGCCGCGGCACTCAGCCTTCTCGGCAGCTCGGCTCTCCTCGTCTTCACCCATTGGCGGGCGCCGGACTGGACACTCTTCGTCTTTGCCATTCTTGCCGGGTGCACGCCCAGCATGTCGGCGATGACCCGGGCGCGATGGACCGAGCTCTATCGCGGCCGTCCGGAGCTGAAGACCGCCTTTTCGCTCGAATCGGTCTTCGACGAGATCTGCTTCATCGTCGGGCCGCCGATCGCCGTGGGCTTAAGTGTCGGCCTGTTTCCCGAGGCCGGACCGCTGGCGGCCGCCGCATGCCTGGCCATCGGGGTCACCGCCTTCGTGCTGCAGAATGGCACCGAGCCACCGGTCAAGCCGGCCGATACGATGGCGCCCGGTTCGGTCCTTCGTTACCCGGCGCTGCGCGTGCTGATTGTCGCGCTCGCCGGCATGGGCATCATTGTCGGCACGATCGACGTGGTCAGCGTCGCCTTTGCCGAGGCCGAACGACGACCAGCGGCGGCGAGCCTCGTGCTCTCCCTCTATGCCCTCGGTTCCTGCATCGCCGGTCTGGCGTTCGGTGCGGTCCGGATCGGCCCCCCTTTGGCGAAGCTGTTCCTGATCGGCGCGGGCATGACCGCCGCCAGCACATTGCCGCTGCTCTTTGCCGACGGGATCGGCAGCCTTGCGACGATGATGTTCATTTCGGGCGTGTTCTTTGCGCCGACGATGATCGTCGCCTTGAGCATCGGCGAAACCGCCGTGCCGCCGTCGAAGTTGACGGAAGGGCTGACCTGGTTGACCACCGGTCTCGGCATCGGTGTTGCGGCGGGTGCGGCGGTGTCAGGCGGCGTGGTCGCGCGCTTCGGCGTTCAGGCCGGCTTCACCATTGCGCTCGCCGCCGGGGCCTTGATCCTTGCCGCAGCGTTCTGGGGCTATCGCCGTCTGTCGTGGATCGAGAGTGATTCTGCCACTGCAAGCGCGTCCGAGGTCGTTTCCCGTGCCGGTGCGCAAGGCTGAGAAGGGAGCGTCGTGCCGGCGGGCGCTCGCTGACGGCCGGCCCGTCAGTTGGCGCGCGTGACCGTAAAACCCTGGGCGCGCAGCAGTTCGACCAGACCTTCCTTGCCCGGCAGGTGCAGTGCGCCGACCGCCATGAAGGCGCCGCCGTCCTTGAGGATCGGTTCGGCGCGCGTCGCCATGGTTTTGTTGCGGTCGACGATGATGCGCTGCTCGAAATCGGCATAGCCGAAATCCTCGGCGCTCTTGTCCGACACGGCTTTCATCATCGGCATGATCATGCCGGTGTCGCCTGCGAGGTAGAGATCGGTCATCGTCGCGAAGACGTCGTCGATGGTCTTGCCGAGCGCGAGCGTCTCGATGAGGGCGCGCAGATGCAGTTCGGTCGGCAGCGAGTCCATGGCGGCGAGCTGCTCGACCAGCGTTTCCAGCCCCTTCAGCGTCTTGCCCTGACTGACGGCATCCTCGGCGATCTTCTTGTCGAGGAAGGAGGCGCCTGCAGCCTTGCGGCTCATTTCGCAGGCGGGCAGCGCAACGAAGCTCGCGATCATCCAGGGCTTCATGCGGGAAACCAGGGTCAGCGGAATGCCGCGTGCCTTGAGGCCTGTTTCGAGCTGTTCGCGGTCGTCGGGCTTCAGGAAGTCGGCGATCGTCTTGTTGTCCGGAAGCATGGTGAGATCGGGTCGCATCAGGATCGCGGCGGCCGACTTCTTCTCGTCGATGATCTCGTCCGATTCGACGATGACGGTCGAGGCTGCCTCGAAGGCGGCGGGCGCCTCAGTCGGCAGGGCCAGCACGCGCGGATCGGTGACATGCATCGTGCCAAGCAGCCAGGACGGCGCGACACCGTCCTTCTCGATCTTCCAGAAGATGCCCTTGCTGTTCGGGATGGCGGCAGCTTCCGCTTCGAGTGCGGCCAGTTTCGTCGGGTCGGATTTTGCAAGCGCGGTCAGAACATTCGCGCCGCCACATTCGACCTCCGTGGCATCAGCCTCAGCGACGAAGACGAGAGTGACGAGGAGGCAGGCGGCGAGCATGACATGCAGCAGGGCGACCAGCCAAAGTGCGCCATCGGCGAGCCGCGCAAGCAGGTGCCGCGGCAGGTTTTGCTGAGGTCTCGCAAAGGCGGTCATCGTTCTTCCCTGACAGTCGCATGGTCGATAGTCGACCCTAGGCCCGGGCCGGTCACGGCTTCCTTAACGGGCATGGTTAATCCGCCCTTTCGCCGAAAATCAGGCGCGCGGGTGGGCGCGGTCGTAGATTTCCAGAAGCCGAGCCGAATCGACGCCGGTATAGACCTGGGTGGTCGACAGGCTGGCATGGCCGAGCAGTTCCTGAATGGTCCTGAGATCGCCGCCGCCGGCCAGCAGATGGGTGGCGAAGGAGTGGCGCAGCGCATGCGGCGTTGCCGTCTCGGGCAGGCCGAGCGCCCCGCGCAGCTTCTGCATTTCGCGCTGGATGATCGCCGGCTGCAGCTTGGCGCCGCGCGCACCCAGGAACAGCGGCGCATCGGCCGCGATCGGATAGGGGCAGAGCTTCAAGTAGGTGGCGACGGCCTCGCGCGCCGCTTCGATCAGCGGCACGATGCGGGTCTTGTCGCCCTTGCCGACGATGCGCAGCGACGAGGGCGCGCCGGCAAATGCTGACGGCGTGAGGCCGAGTGCCTCGGAAATGCGCAGGCCGCAGCCGTAGAGCAGGGTCAGCACCGCTGCGTTGCGCGCCGCGATCCAGGGTTCCTCGGCAAGCTGCGCCTCGGACGTCACGACATTCAGCGCTTCGCGATCGGTGAGCGGCTTCGGCAGGGATTTGGGCTGTTTGGGCGAACGCACCGCAGCCGCACCGGCCGCGTTGGCAAGGCCGTTGCGTTCGAGATAGCGCAGGAAGGAGCGAAGCCCGGCCAGCCCGCGGCCGAGCGTGCGGGCGCCGGCGCCGCCCTTGCGACGCTGGGCGAGGAAGCCGCGAAGGTCAGCCGGCCTCAGCGTGCGGATATCGGAAAGCCGTGGCGGCCCGGCGAGATGGCCGGTGAGAAATGTCAGGAATTGCCGGGTGTCGCGCTCATAGGCCTCGACGGTATTGTCGGAGAGGCGGCGCTCCCGCATGAGGCCGTCCAGCCAGCGCTGACGCTCGGCAAGTAGCTCGGGATGGCCGATGACGAGGAACTCGTTCATTGTCGTTTTCCTGAGTTTGTCGGTCCGCGACAATGCCCTGACGCATCTTAGGTTTTTGCTAATGCACCCTTGGAATCTGTCATCCTTCGATCATATAGAATTGCGATGGTCAGCCGCAAACAAACGGATCGGACTATGGCGGGACGGGATTCGGTGAACGGATTCGCGCATTTTGCAGAAGTAATCACCCTGGTCTCCCAGGGGCAGCCTGGCCACATCGTCGATACCCTGATCGCGGAGCGTGGCCAGCGGATCGTCAAGAGCCCGCTCTGGCCGCTGATGCGGCCTTTTCTCTACACGTTGCTGAACTATCGCAAGGCGCACGAGTTCGCCGATGCCGTCGCCAACATGCCGGGATTCCAGGCCTTCGAACACCTGAGCTCGCTGCTTTCGCTGGAGGTGCGGGTCGACCGGGCCGAGCGCATTCCCGCCAAGGGCGGCTTCCTGCTCGTCAGCAACCACCCGACCGGCATTGCCGATGGGATCGCCGTTTTCGACCTCTTGAAGAGCCGGCGGCCGGACATGATGTTCTTCGCCAATCGAGACGCCATCCGCGTCAATCCGCGTTTCGTCGAAATGGTCATCCCGGTCGAATGGCGCGAGGAACACAAGAGCAAGCTGAAGGCGCGTGAGACGCTGCAGGTGACCAACCGGGCGATCGGCGAGGGTAAGGCGACGGTGCTCTTCCCCTCGGGACGCATCGCCTACTGGGCCGAAGGATGTCTCAACGAGCGGCCATGGAAGACATCGGCCGTGGGCTTTGCGCGCAAATACGGCCTGCCGATCCTGCCGGTGCATATGAGCGCCCGCAATTCCGGCCTGTTCTACTGGTTCGCCAAATGGTCGACCGAGCTGCGCGACATGACCGTGTTCCACGAACTGCTGAACAAGAAGGGCGATCTTTTCGACTTTCGCATCGGCAACCTCATCCCGCCGGAGGCGCTGGAAGGTGAAACGGGCGAGGTGACGAAGGCGCTCGAACGACACACGGTCTTCGATCTGGCGCTGGATGCCGACGCGGCCTTCAAGCCCCGGCTGCAAACGGCGGCCGCGCTCTAGCGACTGTCGTGGCTTACGGAAACGCTGGCGGGCTTCACCCTGAGCGGCGGATCGGCTAGGTCTGAGCCATGCAGCTTCAATCCATGTTTGCCGAAAACTACCGTTCGCTGAGGTCGATCCGCATGGATCTGACCGGGGTCAACCTGTTCATCGGCGAAAACGGCGTCGGCAAGTCCAATCTCTACCGGGCGCTTCAACTCGTGCAAGCCGCCACGCGGGGCACTTTGGCGCGTGAGATTGCCGAAGAGGGCGGCATGTCGTCGGCGCTCTGGAGCGGCCGCCGGCGTGCCGACAAGCCGGCGCGCATAAGGCTCGAAACCGAGCTTCTGGACGAGGAGCGGGCGATCACCTTCCGCTACCGCATCGAGGCCGGGCTGCGTCCGCCGAAGGCTGCGGCCGGGTTCGCCTATGAGCCACAGGTCAAGGAAGAGGAACTGACGGTCGAAACCGGCCGCCGCCCGGTGACGATGATGAAACGCGTGGGCCCCGGCATCTTCGTGCGCGGCGAACGCGGGCGGATGGAGGATTATCCGGAGCAGGCGCTGACGTCCGAAACGGCGATCTCGCTGCTCGGCGATGCCGGCCATTATCCGGAGGTCGGCACCTTCCGCCGAGCGGTCGAGCAGTGGCGCTTCTTTCACGGCTTCCGCACCGACCGCGATTCGCCGTTGCGGCTGCCCTGCCTTGCGGTGACCGCGCCGATGCTCGACGAGACCGGCGTCAATATGGCGGCCGTCTTTGCAACGCTCCGTCACACGCGCGAGGACACGGTCGATCTCGACCGGGCCATCGCCGACGCGTTCGGCGGCGCTTACCTCGATGTTCCCGAACCCGGCCAGTTCGCCGAGTTTTCGCTGGTCTTTCCGGATTTTCCCAACAGACCGTTTTCGCCGCGCGAGCTTTCCGACGGGCAGATGCGTTTTCTGGCGCTGGCGGCCGCACTGCTTTCCTATCGCCGGCCGCGCTTCATCGCGCTCAACGAGCCGGAGACGAGCCTGCACCCGGACATGCTGCCGGCGCTTGCCGACATGATCGCCAGCGCGTCGCGCGAAAGCCAGATCTGGATCGTCACCCATTCGGAGCGGCTGGCGCAGGAAGTGCGTCAACGCTCGGGCATTCGTCCTCGGCGAGTGATCCGCAAGGACAGCGCCACCTGGATCGACGGCATGCGGCTGACAGGGCTGATGGACGATGACGAGTAGGCAACAAAAAGCCCGGCGCGGTGGCCGGGCTCTTTCTGAACTTTCCTGAAAGTATCAGGCGATCTTCTGGCCGGTCTTGGCCCAGTCGGCCAGGAAGGTTTCGAGGCCCTTGTCGGTCAGCGGGTGCTTGACCAGCGCCTTCAGCGTTGCCGGCGGTGCGGTGACGACGTCCGCGCCGATGAGGGCGGCTTCCTTGACGTGGTTCACGGTGCGGATCGAAGCTGCAAGGATCTCGGTCTCGTAGCCGTAGTTGTCGTAGATGTGGCGGATCTCGCGGATCAGGTCCATGCCGTCAAACGCGATGTCGTCGAGGCGGCCGACGAAAGGCGAGACGAAGGTCGCGCCGGCCTTGGCGGCGAGCAGCGCCTGGTTGGCCGAGAAGCACAGCGTCACGTTGGTCTGGTGACCGTCAGACGTCAGCGCCTTGCAGGCCTTGAGGCCGTCGAGCGTCAGCGGCAGCTTGATGCAGATATTGTCGGCGATCTTCGAGAGAACGGCGGCTTCCTTCATCATCTCGGCGTATTCGGTTGCGGTCACTTCAGCCGAAACCGGGCCTTCGACGATGCCGCAGATTTCCTTGGTGACTTCCGTGATGTCACGGCCCGACTTCAGGATCAGCGACGGGTTGGTGGTGACGCCATCGAGGAGGCCGAGATCGTTCAGCTCACGGATTTCCTTGACGTCGGCGGTATCAACGAAAAATTTCATGGGGTCACTCCCTTGGGGCACGATTGCCGTTCGGCGCATATCTACCGGGGAGGAATTCCGTTGGCAGAGATCGCGCGCGTTGAAACTCTGGTGGAACCGTGACAAACCCTGCGGCCTGCAAGGCTGCGGTTCGCAGCGCAGTTTTCTTTAACCGAAACACGTGGCAAGGTCACGGCAAAATGACTCGCGATTCAACCGATTTATTCGGCGATTTGCTCGGGCCCGTTTCGGCCCGTCGCGTCGTGCCGGTCCTGGTGCCCATGCCGGCGCCGAAAGCCTATTCCTATGCGGTTCCCGACGGCATGGCGGTCGAACCGGGCTCGATCGTGCAGGTGCCTCTGGGCCCCCGTCTCGTCGTCGGCGTGGTCTGGGATGGCGATGATGACGGGAGCGTCGATGCCAAGAAACTCAAGACGATCGAGAAGGCTTTCGATTGCCCGCCGTTGACGCGCGACATGCGGACCTTTCTCGATTGGGTGGCCGCCTATACCGTCACGCCGCCGGGGCTGGTGGCACGTATGGCGCTCCGCGCACCGGCGGCGTTCGATCCCGAACCGATGGTGGAGGCACTGCGTCTCACCGAGATGCGGCCGGAGCGCATGACGGCTGCGCGCGAGCGCGTAATCGCTGCCGCCAGTGACGGTTTTTCCTGGACTCGCTCGGGGCTGGCGCATGCCGCCGGCACGTCGTCGAGTGTGATCGAAGGGCTAACCCAGCAAGGCGTCTTCGAGACTGTCTTCATGGCGCCGCCGCCTGTCGTCGCCTTGCCAGATCCCGATTTCACCGCGCCCCGGCTCGAAGGCCCGCAGAAGGATGCGGCCGCCGATCTGCTGGCAGCGGTTGAGGAGGGCGGCTTCTCGGTGTCGCTGATCGACGGCATCACCGGATCCGGCAAGACCGAGGTCTATTTCGAGGCGATCGCTGCGACCCTTCGCGCCGGCAAGCAGGTGCTGATCCTGCTTCCCGAAATCGCGCTGACGTCGAGCTTCCTCGAGCGCTTCCAGGATCGTTTTGGCGCCAAGCCCGCCGAGTGGCATTCGGACTTGGCTCCCCGCACCCGCGAAAAGGTCTGGCGCCAGGTGACCACAGGCACCGTCCGCGTCGTGGCCGGCGCCCGCTCGGCGCTGTTCCTGCCCTTCGAGGAACTGGGCCTCATCATCGTCGACGAAGAGCACGACCCTGCCTACAAGCAGGAAGATCGCGTCTTCTACAATGCGCGCGACATGGCGGTCGTTCGTGGTCGCATCACCGGCTTTCCCGTCGTGCTCGTCTCGGCGACGCCGTCGCTCGAAAGCCGGGTCAATGGCGATGTCGGCCGTTACAAGCCGATCCACCTGCCGACCCGTTTCGGCGATGCGGCGCTGCCGCGGCTCGGCGTCGTCGACATGCGTCAGCACCCGCCGGCACGCGGCGGCTTTTTGTCGCCGGTGCTCTTGAACCAGGTCGGCAAGGCGGTCGAGCGTGGCGAACAGGCGTTGCTCTTCCTCAATCGTCGCGGCTACGCACCGCTGACGCTCTGCCGCGTCTGCGGCCATCGCTTCCAGTGCCCGGATTGTTCGAGCTGGCTTGTCGAGCATCGCTTCCGCGGGCAGATCCAGTGCCACCAGTGCGGCTATTCCGAGCGCACGCCGGAAGCCTGCCCGGAATGCGGCACGCTCGATCATCTGGTGGCCTGCGGGCCGGGGGTCGAGCGCATCGCCGAAGAGGTGGAGCGGCATTTCCCCGAGGCGCGCACCATCGTGCTTTCTTCCGACCTGATGGGCGTCAAACGGTTGAGGCTGGAGCTTGAAGCCATCACGCGTGGCGAAGCCGATATCGTCATCGGCACGCAACTCGTCGCCAAGGGACATAACTTCCCCCTGATGACACTGGTCGGCATTGTCGATGCGGATCTGGGTCTTGCGAACGGCGATCCGCGTGCGGCCGAGCGGACCTTCCAGCTGCTCTCGCAGGTGACGGGTCGTGCGGGCCGAACGGGTCTCAAAAGCCTCGGCTTGCTGCAGACCTATCAGCCGCAGCATCCGGTGATGCAGGCGATCGTTTCCGGCGATGCCGACGCCTTCTACGACCGCGAGATCGCCGAGCGCGAGAAAGCGCTGCTGCCGCCTTTCGGCCGGCTTGCCTCGCTGATCGTTTCGGCCGACACGCGCCAGGATGCCGAGGGCCACGCGCGCGGCTTGCGGATGGCAGCGCCCCGGACCGATGGCATTTCTATTCTCGGTCCGGCCGAGGCGCCGCTGGCGCTGGTGCGTGGGCGGCATCGCTTCCGGCTGCTGGTGCATGGCCGGCGCAACAGCGACATGCAGGCCTTCGTCAAGGCGATGATCGCCGCCGGTCCCAAGGAGCGCGGCTCGATCAGCGTCCAGCTCGACATCGATCCGCAGAGCTTCCTGTAGTTCAAGTTTCCTGTGATCGCCGCATTGAAGAGCTCTTGGGCGATTCACAACCGGGGCGACATGCGCTAGAGGTCAGGGACGCATTGCTCCGGCCGACGACGGGGCAGCATGACAACGGGCTCATCTGCGGGAACGGGCATGGAGTTTTATATTCCGACGGAAACCGGCGAGTTCCTCGCCTTCTGCGCGGCGGCGGTCGCAGCGTTGATCGGCGTCGTCATGCTGTTTGCTCCGCGGCTGACCTTTCGCGCAGCCGGCATCGGTATTGCCGAGGGGCGGCGCGGCGGCCTTGCCGAGGCGCGCTCGACCATGGGCGGCATGCATGTGGGGCTCGGTCTTGCCGCCATTCTGCTCGCCCAGCCGATGGTTTATCTCGCTGTCGGCGCGGCCTTTGCGCTCGCCGCCTTCGGCCGAATCCTCTCGATGATGAGCGACAACGGCAGCACGCTCTACAACTGGGCGGCGCTCATCGTTCAGGCGGCACTCGCCATCCTTCCGCTCGCCTATGTCTTCGGCATGATCTGATTGCGATTGCGGGCTTCCCCGCGATTCACAGCGCAGGACCGAATTTACGGCAAAATTCGGCCAAAGGTGGCCGACTTATGCCGCATTCCTGCCCTTCGCGTGTTGCGAGTCCAAACATCCTATGCTAGACGAACCGCGAATTGCGGGGGAAGTGGGTCGCCAGGCCTCGATATCCTGCAAATTATTGCAGCAAATTCAAGATCTTAAGTTGACGGCCCACCGCCAGCGCAGTTCTTGGATGAAATTGAGAGAAGCTTGTGCCCGTGGCAGACACATCCCAGCTTATTTCCGGTGTTGCAGAAAGATATGCGTCCTCGCTTTTTGAACTCGCGCTCAGCGCCGGTTCGGTCGAGGCAGTCGGTGCGGATCTTACCCGCGTCCAGGCCCTGATCGACGGCAGCGACGATCTGAAGCGGCTGATCGCCAGCCCGGTCTTTTCTGCAGACGACCAGTTCAAGGCCATTTCGGCAGTTGCCGCGAAGGCTGGCATCTCCGGGCTCGTCGGTAACTTCCTCAAGGTCGTTGCCCGCAATCGCCGCCTCTTCGCGCTGCCGGGCATGATCAAGGCGTTCCGCCTGATCGCCGCGCGCCATCGTGGCGAAATTTCCGCCGACGTCACGTCGGCCCATGCGCTCTCCGCGGCGCAGGAAACTGAATTGAAGGCGACGCTGAAGAGCGTCACCGGCAAAGACGTGGCGGTCAACGTCACCGTCGACCCGTCTATTCTTGGAGGTCTGATCGTCAAGGTCGGGTCCCGCCAGATTGACACTTCCCTTCGCACCAAACTCTCTACCCTTAAGCTTGCACTGAAAGAGGTCGGCTGATGGATATCCGCGCCGCGGAAATTTCCGCAATTCTCAAAGATCAGATCAAAAATTTCGGCCAGGAAGCAGAAGTCTCCGAAGTCGGTCAGGTGCTTTCCGTCGGTGACGGTATTGCCCGCGTCTACGGCCTCGACAATGTCCAGGCAGGCGAAATGGTCGAATTCCCGGGTGGAATTCGCGGCATGGCGCTGAACCTCGAAGCCGACAACGTCGGTGTCGTTATCTTCGGTTCGGACCGCGACATCAAGGAAGGCGACACCGTCAAGCGGACTGGCGCCATCGTGGACGTTCCGGTTGGTCCGGAACTGCTCGGCCGCGTCGTCGACGCGCTCGGCAACCCGATCGACGGCAAGGGCCCGATCAACGCCAAGCAGCGCTCGCGCGTTGACGTCAAGGCTCCGGGCATCATTCCGCGCAAGTCGGTGCATGAGCCGATGTCGACCGGCCTCAAGGCCATCGACGCCCTCATCCCGGTTGGCCGTGGCCAGCGCGAGCTCGTCATCGGCGACCGTCAGACCGGCAAGACCGCGATCATCCTCGACACGATCCTCAACCAGAAGGCCATTCACGACAATGGTCCGGAAGGTGACAAGCTGTATTGCGTCTACGTCGCAATCGGCCAGAAGCGTTCGACCGTTGCCCAGTTCGTGAAGGTTCTGGAAGAGCGTGGCGCTCTGCAGTACTCGATCATCGTTGCTGCGACCGCTTCCGACCCGGCTCCGATGCAGTACCTCGCACCGTTCGCCGGTTGCGCGATGGGCGAATACTTCCGTGACAACGGCAAGCATGCCCTGATCGGCTACGACGACCTGTCGAAGCAGGCTGTTTCCTACCGCCAGATGTCGCTCCTGCTGCGCCGCCCGCCGGGCCGCGAAGCTTACCCGGGCGACGTTTTCTACCTGCACTCCCGTCTGCTCGAGCGCGCTGCAAAGCTGAACGACGACATGGGCGCTGGCTCGCTGACGGCTCTGCCGGTCATCGAAACGCAGGGTAACGACGTTTCGGCGTTCATCCCGACCAACGTGATCTCGATCACCGACGGCCAGATCTTCCTCGAAACCGACCTGTTCTATCAGGGCATCCGTCCGGCCGTTAACGTCGGTCTGTCGGTTTCGCGCGTCGGCTCGGCCGCGCAGATCAAGGCGATGAAGCAGGTTGCCGGCTCGATCAAGGGCGAACTCGCCCAGTATCGCGAAATGGCCGCCTTTGCGCAGTTCGGCTCGGACCTCGACGCCGCTACGCAGCGCCTGCTGAACCGCGGTGCCCGCCTGACCGAACTCCTGAAGCAGCCGCAGTTCTCGCCGCTGAAGACGGAAGAACAGGTCGCTGTCATCTTCGCAGGCGTCAACGGTTACCTCGACAAGCTGCCGGTCAACCAGGTCGGCAAGTTCGAGCAGGGCCTGCTTTCGTACATGCGTTCGGAAGGCAAGGACATCCTGGAAACCATCCGCAAGGACAAGGCGATCTCCGACGACGTCAAGGGCAAGCTGAAGGCTGCAATCGACAGCTTCGCCAAGTCTTTCGCCTGAGCGGATTTCATTTAGGACGGATAACGGATGCCTTCACTTAAGGATCTGAAGAACCGGATCGCCTCCGTCAAGGCGACGCAGAAGATCACCAAGGCGATGAAAATGGTCGCCGCGGCGAAGCTTCGGCGCGCGCAGGAGGCGGCCGAGGCCGCCCGGCCTTACTCGCAGCGTATGGCTGCCGTTCTCGCCAACATCGCCCAGGCGGTTGGCGCGGACGACAGCGCGCCTGCGCTGATGACCGGAACCGGCAAGGACGATACGCACCTTCTGGTCGTCTGCACGGCTGAACGCGGCCTTTGCGGCGGCTTCAACTCGCAGATCGCCCGTCATGCCCGCGACCACGTTCGCAAGCTGCTTGCAGCCGGCAAGACGGTCAAGATCATCTGCGTCGGCAAGAAGGGCTTCGATATTCTGCGCCGCGAATACGCGTCGCTGATCATCGATCGTGTCGACCTGCGTGAGGTCAAGAAGATCGGCTTTGAAAACGCCGACCAGATTGGCCACAAGATCATCGCGCTCTTCGAAAAGGGCGAGTTCGATGTCTGCACGCTGTTCTATTCTGAGTTCAAGTCCGTTATCGCCCAGATTCCGACGGCTCAGCAGCTGATCCCCGCTTCGGCCGGCCCGGTCGCAGCGGAAGCATCGGATGCTTCGGCCGTCTACGAATATGAGCCGGACGCGGGCGCGATCCTCAGCGATCTTATTCCGCGCAACATTTCGGTGCAGATCTTCCGGGCCTTGCTCGAGAACGTCGCCGGCGAAATGGGCGCCAAGATGAGCGCGATGGATAACGCGACGCGCAATGCTGGTGAGATGATCAACAAGCTGACGCTGAACTACAACCGTCAGCGCCAGGCTCAGATCACCAAGGAACTCATTGAAATCATCTCGGGCGCGGAAGCGCTCTAAGGTCACGAGAAGAGGGTAAGGATTATGGCTAAGGCAGCTACCCCGAAAGAAACCGCAGCGGAGAAGAAGCCCGCTGCACCGAGGAAGGCAGCTTCCGCCAAGACCGCAGCAGCAGCCGCAACCGGCGCTGTCGGTCGCGTAACGCAGGTCATCGGCGCCGTCGTCGACGTCGCGTTCGATGAAGGCCAGCTTCCGCAGATCCTGAACGCGCTGGAAACCGACAACAACGGTAACCGCCTCGTTCTCGAAGTCGCACAGCACCTCGGCGAAAACGCCGTCCGTACGATCGCCATGGACTCGACCGAAGGTCTCGTCCGCGGCCAGTCGGTCACCGACACCGGCGCACCGATCACGGTTCCGGTTGGCGACGAAACGCTCGGCCGTATCATGAACGTCATCGGCGAGCCTGTTGACGAAGCAGGCCCGCTCGTCACCTCGGGCAAGCGCGCCATCCACCAGGAAGCGCCGTCCTACGTCGAGCAGTCGACGGAAGCGCAGATCCTCGTCACCGGCATCAAGGTCGTCGACCTTCTCGCTCCTTACGCAAAGGGCGGCAAGATCGGCCTCTTCGGCGGCGCAGGCGTCGGCAAGACCGTTCTCATCATGGAACTGATCAACAACGTCGCCAAGGCGCACGGTGGTTACTCGGTGTTCGCAGGCGTGGGTGAACGTACCCGCGAAGGCAACGACCTTTACCACGAAATGATCGAGTCCGGCGTTAACAAGCACGGCGGTGGCGCAGGCTCCAAGGCTGCGCTCGTGTACGGCCAGATGAACGAACCGCCGGGCGCCCGCGCTCGTGTCGCTCTGACGGGTCTGACGATCGCTGAAGACTTCCGCGACAAGGGTCAGGACGTTCTGTTCTTCGTCGACAACATCTTCCGCTTCACCCAGGCAGGTTCCGAAGTGTCGGCTCTGCTCGGCCGTATTCCGTCGGCCGTGGGTTACCAGCCGACGCTGGCGACCGACATGGGTCAGATGCAGGAACGCATCACTACGACGACCAAGGGCTCGATCACCTCGGTTCAGGCCATCTACGTTCCGGCCGACGACTTGACCGACCCGGCACCGGCAACCTCGTTCGCCCACCTGGACGCAACGACCGTTCTGTCGCGCTCGATCGCCGAAAAGGGTATCTACCCGGCCGTTGACCCGCTCGACTCGACCTCGCGCATGCTCGACCCGATGATCGTCGGCGAAGAGCACTACGAAGTGTCGCGTAAGGTGCAGACGACCCTGCAGCGCTACAAGGCGCTCCAGGACATCATCGCCATCCTGGGCATGGACGAACTGTCTGAAGAAGACAAGCTGGCCGTTGCCCGCGCTCGTAAGATCGAACGCTTCCTGTCGCAGCCGTTCTTCGTCGCCGAAGTCTTCACCGGTTCGCCGGGCAAGCTCGTCGCTCTCGAAGACACGATCAAGGGCTTCAAGGGCCTGGTCAACGGCGAGTACGACCACCTGCCGGAAGCTGCCTTCTACATGGTTGGCTCGATCGAAGAAGCGATTGAAAAGGCCAAGAAGCTGGCTGCCGAAGCCGCTTGATAGCACTGTTAAGCCTCGGCGCTGCACAAGCGCCGAGGCTTCCATCCTGTCCTTTCGCAAGGATAGGGAAGACATGCACAGCCATCTCTCAGGTGGCGCGCCCACAAGAAGTGAATGGTCATGGCCGATTTCAACTTTGAGCTTGTTTCCCCCGAGCGCTTGCTCGTCTCTGAAAAGGTGACGGAAGTCGTCATTCCGGCGACCGAGGGCGAGATGACCGTGATGGCCAATCACGCGCCGACGATGACGACGGTGAAGCCCGGCGTGGTCACGGTGAAGCTGGCCGACGGCAAGACGGAGCGCTTTGCGGTGTTTGGCGGCTTTGCCGACATCCTGCCGACCGGCTGCACGCTGCTCGCCGAATCCGCCGTTCATGTCGATGAACTCGACCGCACGGCTCTCGAAAGCCGTATCGACGCGGTTCGTGCCGAGCTGGAAGGCGCCGGTGACGAAAAGAAGACCCGTCTGGAGCAGTTCGTCGCCGAACTGACGAAGCTCGGCGAGATCGTGATCCCGGCCTGAAAGGGACACCCGGAAGGGTGAAGCGAATGAGAAAGCCCCGCCCTCGAGCGGGGTTTTTTGTTGCCTGTTTTGCCCGATCTTGTAACCAATAGCAGCCGGACCGGCCGCTTTAGCCATTCTTCATTAGAGCTGCTGTACTGAGCCGGCATCGTTCAGCCTAGGAAGAGAGACCGTTGGCATGACGTCGAAGATTGTTCCTGTCATCATGGCCGGCGGAAAGGGCACCCGACTGTGGCCGCTCTCGCGCTCAGCCGCGCCCAAGCAGTTCCTGCAGATTCTTTCCGAGCGATCGCTGTTCCAGCAGACGCTCGAACGCGTGGGCGACCGCACGCGATACGAGCCGGCCATCGTCGTCACCAACAGCGACTTTCGCTTCATCGTCGCCGAGCAGGCCCGTACGATCGAGGCTGAGCTCGGCGACATCCTCTTGGAGCCGGTGGCGCGCAACACCGCACCGGCCCTTGCGGCCGCCGCCTTTGCAGTCCTTGGCCGCTACGACGAAGGGGCGATCATGCAGGTGCTTGCCTCCGATCACGAGATCGATGCCGGCGTCCTCTACGAGGACTGCATCCTGAGAGCGCAGGCGGCCGCCGGGCGGGGAGAGCTGGTGACCTTCGGCATCACGCCGACCGAGCCGGCCACCGGTTACGGCTATATCGAGTGCGGCGAAGAGCTGGCCGAAGGTACGAACCGGGTGGTGCGTTTCGTCGAGAAGCCGGATCGGGCGAAAGCCGAGGCGATGATCGCGACCGGGCGCTATCTCTGGAACTCCGGCCTGTTCATGCTGCCGGTAACGCTCTTTCTCGACGAGTTGAAGCGCTTTGCGCCCGAAGTATTCGACGCAGCGAAGGCTGCCGTCGAAGGTGCCTACAAGGATCTCGATTTCACCCGGCTGCACGGCGATAGCTTTGCAGCCGCTCCGGATATTTCCGTCGACTACGCCGTTTTCGAAAAGACCGACCATGCAGCCGTTGTGCCGTCGTCCTTCCCCTGGTCGGATCTCGGAAGCTGGGATGCGGTGTGGAAGACCGGGCGCAAGGACGACGACGGCAATGTCGTCACGGACCGGGCGACGGTGTCGAACACCCGCAACTCGCTGGTTCTGTCACGCGACATTCACCTGGCGGTGCAGGGGTTGGAAGACGTGGCCGTCATCGCCGGCGAGGACGCCGTCTATGTCGGGCGGCTAGACGACAGCCAGAGCGTCGGCCATATCGTCAAGGCGCTCGCGCGTTCTCCCAAAACCGCAGCGCTGACGGAAGTGCACCCCACCGCCTACCGTCCCTGGGGCGCGGTGGCCGCGCTTTCCGACGGCGAGCGCTTCTCGGTGAAGCGGCTGCGTGTGACGCCCGGCAAGAAGATCTCCCTGCAGAAGCACCATCACCGCGCCGAGCACTGGATCGTCGTGCGCGGCACGGCGGAGATCACCATGGGCGGCGAGACGCGGCTCCTGCACGAGAACGAGTCCGTGTTCATTCCGCAGGGCACGGTGCACCGGCTGCACAACCCGGGCAAGATTCCGCTCGAGCTGATCGAGGTGCAGACCGGCTCCTATCTCGGCGACGACGACACCGTTCGCATTGAAGACGAATTCGGCCGCAACTAAGCGCATCGCATCGTTGCCGGACCGTGAAACGAAAAATGCCCGGGCTGAACCCGGGCATTGAAGTCGGCGCATCAGGACTGATTGGCTCAGCCGGCGACGCGCGCGCTCTCGCCCTTCTGGGCGTAGTAGTGACCGAAGCGGTTGGCGAGGAAGGTGTCGAGGCCGATGTCTTCCTGACGAACGAAACCCTTCTGGGCGATCTTGCCTTCGGCGAGCAGATCGAGCACGGCGCAGATGCTGCCGGCCGTGGTGATCTGGATGCCGCTCTGCATGCGACCGGCAACGACGCCGCTATAGACCTTGTTGGCGTAGGTTTCCTGGATCAGGCGACCGTCGCGGAAGCCCGAAACGGTGACGAAGATCACGACGACGTCCTGGGTGGTGGTCGGCAGCGAATTTTCGAAGATGTCCTTGAGGACTTCGCGGCGGTGACGCAGGCCGAGGTCGTTCAGCAGCGCCTTCATGATGGCGGCGTGACCCGGGTAGCGGATCGTCTTGTAGTTCAGCGTGCGGACCTTGCCCTTCAGCGTTTCGCAGAGCGTGCCGAGGCCGCCTGAGGTGTTGAAGGCTTCGTAGGTGACGCCATCAAGCGAGAATTCTTCGCGCTCTTCCATGGCCGGAACTTCGATCAGGTTGCTCTCAACGATCGCCTCGCAGGGCTCGATGTATTCGTTGATGACGCCGTCGGTGCTCCAGGTGAGGTTGTAGTTCAGAGCGTTCGACGGGTACTGCGGCAGGGCGCCGACGCGCATGCGCACGCTTTCCAGCGTCTGGAAGCGGCTGGCGAGATCGTTGGCGACGATCGAGATGAAGCCCGGTGCGAGGCCGCACTGGGGGATGAAGGCGGTGTTCGCCTTGGCGGCGATCGCCTTGACCTGGCGGGTGGATTCGACGTCTTCGGTAAGATCCAGGTAGTGGATGCCGGCTTCGGCAGCGGCTTCGGCGATTGCGACCGTCAGGTGGAACGGAGCGGCGCTGAGCACGGCGAACTTGCCGGAGAGAAGGGCGACGAGCGCCTTCTTGTCGCCGATGTCGACGGTTGCCGTCGTGATCGCGGCATGCTTTTCGACCTGTTCCAGCTGCTCGGCGGCGCGGTCGGCGACGCAGACGCTGTAGTCGCCGGTGTGGGCCAGCATGCGAGCGATGGTGGAGCCGATCTTGCCTGCTCCGATGACGACGATATTCTTCATTCTTTCCCCCGGGGTATGAGAACTGTTTGTGTCTCTATTGTCGCGGGAGGGGCTGTTGATTTGAAGCGCTGATATGACTAAATCGCCTATCTAAATTCGGCAGATTGCCCAACAGGATCGACGAAATGCAGATCACCGACAAGGATCGCGAGCTTCTCGCCATCTTGAGCGAGAACGCCCGCATGCCGACGGCGACGATTGCCCGAAGGCTTGGTCTGTCGCGCACGACGGTGCAGGCCCGTATCGAGCGCTTGGAGCGCGAAGGCATCATCGCCGGCTATGGCGTGCGCCTCTCGGAAAGCTACGAGAAGGGGCTGGTCAAGGCGCATGTGCTGATCACCATTGCGCCGCGGGCGCTCTCGCGCGTGACTCCAGAACTGAGCGCCATCCGGGAAATCCAGACGCTGCATTCGGTCAGCGGCAGCTTCGACCTGATCGCCGTGGTCGCCGCGATGTCGATCAGCGAACTCGATCTGCTGATCGATCGGATCGGCGAAATCGACGGTGTCGACCGGACGCTGTCGTCGATCATCCTCTCGACGCGGATCGACCGCTAGGCCGTCCTTCGGCTCAAGCGACAAGCGACGCGGCCGTCAGGGTGGGCTAGCGGACGGCGCGGATTCCTCTTTGTTGCTACCCGTTCCGTCGGGCACCTTGGCTGGAGCGTTCCAGGCGCTCGGCCCCCGAACGAAACTGCGCAGGCTGCCATCGCCATAGGCGAGCCACTTGCTGCGGTCGAAATATTGTTCGGCAATGTTCTTCGGGCGGGCGCGGGCGGGTTGATTGGCGAGGAAATTGTAGCGCTGCGTCTCCTCGTCGGATTCACGCTTGAGCTGGATGCGGCTGCCGAAGCGCTTGAGGTCGAACTCCCTCAGCGCCTGGATCTGCAAGGTGACGCTGGCCGCATCCGCCCAGCGCACGTGGTCGAGGAACACGGATGCCGCGCGCGCCGCCGCCGTCGTCACCGCCTGGCTGTCCTCCTGGCGCTCGATGTTGAGCTTGACCCGGAACGATGAGATCTCTTCCTCGCCGCTGCCCTTGACGAAGATGAAGATCGAGGAGGGTTTGTCCTCGCCCGGCCGGGGGAAGGAAATGAGCGACGAGCATTCCCATTGGGCCTGTTCGCCGGCGCTCGATTTCCATTCGAGTTCCCGAAACCCGGCGTCGCGCAACTCGTCGCAAAGCGCCTTGGGGTCGCTGCGGATGGCGCGCAGGAACGGCTGCTCCGGCGTCTGCAGATCCTGGAAGGTCCAGGCGGGCAGGGCGATGCGCGGTGGCACGCGCCTCGCGCGCTTCGTGCCCGTCGTCTCGTCTGGCTTTCCCCGTTCGAGGAAGGTCGTCGGCAGGCCGAATGCGAGCAGAACCCTTTTCAGATTGCGCTGCTCGTTGGCGAGCAGGGCCGTCGCGACGATGGCGGTGACGATCAGCAGCAGGGCCACGATGAAGAAGCGCAGACCGGTGCTGCGGGCCGGCTTGCCGGCGGGCGTCTTGCCTTTGGCCGTGCTCATGCAGCCTCGCCCGCCCGATGATGGGCGATGAGCTGCGGAGCCTCCAGCGAAGGGCGATCGGTCTGCCGGGTTTCCATGATCTCAGGCTAGCAAGATGTCCAAGCTTTCTTCATCCTCGAAATCCGTCGCGGCGGCAATATGCAACCGCCGATAACCGCGCGGCGACTTTTGCATCCAGGCACAACGCGCCGGTGAATGGTTGTCGGCGTGAACTAAAAAGTTGAAATCCGGAAGCGATTGCATAGCTTGCGTCCGCAGACATTCAAACGGGGCGTACGTTCGTCATGACAGAGCCGACATCCGCAACTCCCTCGATCGACGTACCACTGGTGCGCCGGCTGCTCGCGGCGCAGTTTCCGCAATGGTCGGAACTCGACGTACGGCCGATCGAACCGGGCGGCTGGGATAACCGGACGTTTCGCCTCGGCGACCGGATGACCGTCCGGTTGCCGAGCGCCGAACACTACGTTCTGCAGGTCGAAAAGGAACATCGCTGGCTGCCGCTGCTGGCGTCGCAACTGCCGCTGCCCATTCCGGTGCCTCTCGGCAAGGGCGTGCCGGGAGAAGGTTTTCCCTGGCCCTGGTCGGTCTATCGTTATCTCCCCGGGCAAACACTGGCTGTCGAGCGGGTCGACGATGTCAGTCAGGTGGCGAAGGACCTGGCGCGGTTCCTGCGCGCGCTGATGCAAGCGGATGCCATCGGGGCACCCTTGCCCGGCGATCACAATTTCCATCGCGGCGGACCGCCCGCCTTCTATGACGCGCAGACGCGTCAGGCGCTCACGCTGCTTGCGGACAATGTCGATACGACAGTGGCAGCAGAGGTGTGGGAGGCCGCACTTGCCGCGTCTTTCGAAGGAGCGCCTGTCTGGTTTCACGGCGATATCGCCTGGGGCAACCTGCTGGTCGAGAACGGCAGCTTGAGCGGCGTCATCGACTTCGGCACCTCCGGCGTCGGGGATCCGGCCTGCGATCTGGCGATCGCCTGGACGTTTTTCGACGGCGAGAGCCGCGAGGTTTTCCGCGACGGCATGGCTCTCGATCGCGGCGCCTGGGCGCGCGGCCGCGGCTGGACCCTGTGGAAGGCGCTGATCGTCCTTGCCGACATGACTGGCGCGCCCGCGAGCGAAAAGGCAAAGCAGCGCGTGGTGATCGACGAGGTGCTTGCGGATCACCTTCGCTACGGCTGAGACCGGTTGGGCGGCGGCCAAGCGCCGACTTGACCCCGGCGCAAATTGCCTCTAGGTCAGGCTCACGCGGGACGACCCGCGTCGGTGTTTCGCCTGGGGACGGCCCCATTATCTCGACCGAGATATTGGAGACGATCGTACCATGCAGCCCCGTAGCCCGCGGCACGTCCGCGTGACCAGTTCCTTCATCGAGCAGCCCGATTGCCCCGCCGGAAGCCATCGTTTCGTGGAACGATCTCGGCCGCCGATCGCTTTCCCAACATATTGAAGCGCGCAGGTGGCCGCCTGCGCGCGCCGCCGCCGTTTCATCACCAACGCACGAGGTTGATGATGGCCGGACCCATCGAACAATTTGAGATCAAGTCGCTCTTCCCGATCGCCGAAGTCGGCGGCCACCAGATCAGCTTTACCAACTCGGCCGCCTACATGGTGCTGACGATCGCGATCGCCAGCCTCTTCCTGATCCTGTCGACCAGGAGACGCGGCCTCGTGCCGAACCGGGCGCAGTCGGCTGCCGAAATCCTCTATGAGTTTGCGGCAAAGACTTTGCGCGACAACGCCGGCGAAAAGGGCATGCGCTTCTTCCCGCTGGTGTTCTCGCTGTTCATGTTCATCCTGACCGCCAACCTGATCGGCATGTTTCCCTATGCCTTCACGGTAACGAGCCATATCGCCGTCACCTTCTCGCTGGCGATGCTGGTGTTCCTGACGGTCACGCTCTACGGCCTCTACCGGCACGGCCTCGGCTTTCTCAGGCTGTTCATGCCCTCAGGCGTGCCGTTGATCCTGGCACCGATCATCATCCCGATCGAGGTGGTCTCCTACCTGTCGCGCCCGGTCAGCCACTCGGTCCGTCTGTTCGCGGTCATGCTCGCCGGTCATATCACGCTCAAGGTTTTCGCCGGCTTCGTCGTGGGCTTGAGCGGTTTTGGCGCGCTTGGCATTCTGGCGGCGATCATGCCCCTGCTGATGACGGTGGCGCTGACGGGGCTGGAGCTGCTGATGGCCCTGATCCAGGCCTATATCTTCACCATGCTGACCTGCATGTATCTCAACGACGCGCTGCATCCGAGCCACTGAGAAAAGGCAAGAGGCTCCCCCGCCAAGGGGAGCCTCTTTTTCATTCGGCCGCCACGCGCCGGGCTTCGTTGCGGTAGGTCCGCCAGGACGACCAGGCGAAGGCCATCAGGAACATTGCGGTCATCAGGAGCACGATGGTCGGCGCCGGCGCGCTGTCGATGAAGAAGGACAGATAGACGCCGGCGAAGGACGCCGTCATCGCGATCAGCACGGCGACGATGAGCATCATGCCCATTGTCCGGGTGATCAGGAAGGCGATGGCGCCGGGCGCGATCAGCATGGCGATGGCGAGGATCAGCCCCACCGCCTTCAGCGCACCGACAATCGTTAGCGACAGGATCGCCAGCAGCCCATAGTGCAGCCAGTTGACCGGCAGGCCGACCGCCTTGGCCTGGGCCGGGTCGAAGGCATGCAGCAGGAAATCCCGCCACTTGACCGCGAGGATGCCGGCGGCGACGAGCGCGATCGCGCCGGTCTCGACAATGTCCGGCCAGCCGATGCCGAGCATGTCGCCGAAGAGGATGTGATCGAGGTGCACGTCGCTCTGGATCTTGGTGTAGAGCACCAGGCCGAAACCGAACATGCCGGAGAAGACCACGCCCATGACGGTATCCTGCTTGATGCGGCTGTTTTCCTTGAGATAGCCGGTGAGCAGCGCGCAGGACATGCCGGCGGCAAAGGCACCGACGGCGAGCGGCAGGCCGACGATGTAGGAGATCACCACGCCGGGAAAGACGGCATGTGAGATCGCATCGCCCATCAGCGACCAGCCCTTCAGCACCAGGAAGCAGGAGAGCATCGCGGTCGGGATCGCCACCAAGACCGAGATCAGAAGCGCGTTGCGCATGAACTCGAATTCGAACACGGCAAGCATCATGTCGAGCGAGATCATCGGCCGGCCTCCACCGGTTCGGCGCCGCGCCGGCGCGCGGCCAGAAGCCCGTGCTTCGGGGCAAAGACGAAGGCCGTCAGGAAGATCAGCGTCTGCAGCACGATGATGATGCCGCCGGTGGCGCCATCGAGGAAATAGCTGAAATAGGCGCCGAAGAAGCTCGTCAGCGTGCCGATGGCGACGCTGATGAGGATCAGCCGCGGAAAACGATCCGTCAGCAAATAGGCGGTGGCGCCGGGTGTTACGACCATGGCGATGACGAGAAAGGCGCCGACGGTCTGGAGGGCCGCGACCGTGCAGGCCGAAAGCAGCGTGAAGAACAAGACCTTGAGGAAGGTCGTCGGGATGCCGATCGAGCGGGCGTGGCTCTCGTCGAAGAAGGTCACCATCAGATCCTTCCACTTGGCCGTCAGGATGATGAGCGAGACGATGCCGATGATCGCCAGTTGCAGTGTGTCGGCGGGCGTGATCGCCAGGATGTTGCCGAGCACGATTGTCTGGATGTTCACCGACGTCGGCGACAGCGAGACCATGAAGAGGCCGAGGCCGAAGAAGGAGGTGAAGATCAGCCCGATGATCGTGTCTTCCTTGAGCCTTGTGCGCTGATTGAGAAACAGCATGGCGCCGGCGGCAAGGGCGCCGGAGAAGAAGGCGCCGAGCGAGAAGGGCAGGCCGAGCATGTAGGCGCCGGCAACGCCGGGCACAATCGAGTGCGAGAGCGCGTCGCCGATCAGCGACCAGCCCTTAAGCATCAGATAGGAGGACAGGAAGGCGCAGACGCCGCCGACCAGTGCGCTCACCCACATGGCGTTGAGCATGTAGCCGTAAGTGAAGGGTTCGGAGAGCGTGGCGATCATTTGCCGTTCTGTTCCCCGTTGGTCTCGGGCTTTGCCGGTTGCGCCACCATGCGGTCCTTGTCGCCATACATGACGAGCGGACGCTCGTCGTCGGTGATGACGGCAAGCTGGCGGGGATCGGCGTCGTCGTGCAGGCTATCGCCGCCGAGCACGAAGTGCCGCAGCACGCCACCGAAGGCGAGCTCGAGGTTCTCGCGGGTGAAGGTCGTCTCGGTCGGGCCATAGGCGAGCACGGTGTTCTTCAGAAGCACGGTGCGGTCGCAGAATTCCGGTACGCTGCCGAGATTGTGGGTCGAGACCAGCATGACCCGGCCCTCGTCGCGAAGGCCGATCAAAAGCCGAATGATCGCGTCCTCGGTTTTGACGTCGACGCCGGTGAAGGGTTCGTCGAGCAGGATGACCTTGCCGTCCTGGGCAAGGGCGCGTGCGAGGAAGACGCGCTTCTTCTGGCCGCCGGAGAGTTCGCCGATCTGGCGCTTGCGGTAGTCGCTCATGCCGACGCGGGCAAGGGCTGCCTCGACCGCTTCGTGATCGACTTTCTTCGGGATGCGCAACATGTTCATGTGGCCGTAACGGCCCATCATGACCACGTCCTCGACCAGCACCGGGAAGTTCCAGTCGACTTCTTCGGCCTGCGGCACATAGGCGACGAGGTTTTTCTTCAGCGCGTCCGGCACGGAAAGACCGAGGATCGCGATCTCGCCGCGCGACAGGCGGGCAAAGCCCATGATCGCCTTGAACAGCGTCGACTTGCCGCTGCCGTTGACGCCAACGAGCGCAGTGATCGTGCCGGTCGGGATCTCGAAACTGGCGTCACGCAGCGCCCGCAGGCCGTTGCGGTAGGTGACGGTGGCACCCGCGACGCGGATGCCGCTTCCTTGCTCACCGGAAGAAGGTGCTGGCCCGGAGCGCGTCTTCACCTGAAGGTTCATTGTGCAAGACCCTTGGCGATGGTTTCCGATGTGACGCGCAGCAGGTCGACATAGGTCGGAACCGGGCCGTCCGCTTCGCTCAAGGAATCAACGTAGAGCACACCGCCGTATTTTGCACCGGTCTCGCGCGCCACTTGTTCTGCCGGGTCCGGCGAAATCGTGCTTTCGGAGAAGACCACAGGGATATGGTTCGCCCGGACGGCGTCGATCACCTTGCGGACCTGCTGCGGGGTACCCTGCTGGTCGGCGTTGATCGGCCAGAGATAGAGTTCCTTCATTCCGAAATCGCGGATCAGGTAGCTGAAGGCGCCTTCGCTCGAGACCAGCCAGCGCTTGTCCTCGGGGATCTTGGCGATCTCGGCGCGGATCGGTGCAATGGTCGCCTCGATCTTCTGCTTATAGGCCTCGGCATTGGCCTTGTAGGTCTCGGCATTATCAGGGTCGTACTTCACGAAGGCGTCGCGGATGTTGTCGACATAGATCAACGCGGCCGATGGCGACATCCAGGCATGCGGATTGGGCTTGCCGGTATAGGGGCCCTCGGCAATGCCCATGGGGTCGATGCCGGTCGAGACGACGACACCGGGAACATCGTCGAAGTTCTGGAAGAATTTCTCGAACCAGCGCTCCAGGTTCAGGCCATTCCAGAGGATCAGCTTGGCGTCATGCGCCTTCAGGATATCGCGCGGCGTCGGCTGGTAGTTGTGGATCTCGGCGCCCGGCTTGGTGATCGATTCGACGATGGCCGCGTCGCCCGCGACGTTCTTTGCCATGTCGGCAATGACCGTAAAAGTCGTCACTGCCTTGAATTTCTCCTGCGCGTAAGCGGCGCCTGGAACGAGCGCAATGGCTGCGACGGCCGTCATTGCCGCCAGGATCGCGCGCCTCGTCTGATCGATCATTCTCTACTCCCAGATGTTGATGCTCACAGGAGTAGGGGAATGATTTGCATAAGTCAATGCAAATGAGAAGCATTCGCAACTAGCTATTTTCAAAGGCCGTGCCCTTGGCTAGTGTACGACCATGAAACAGAACAAGAATCGTGTCGAAGAACTGGAAGGCGTGTTGAGGGATGGCGGCGTGCGCGTGACGCGCCAGCGTGCCGCTATTCTGAAGATCCTCGCCACCGCCGAAGACCATCCGGATGCAAACGAACTGCATCGCCGGGCGAAGGAAATCGACGCCACCGTCTCGCTATCGACGGTCTACCGGACGTTGTCTGCGCTTGAGCAACAGGGCGTGGTGCAGCGCCATGCCTTTGAGAGTGCGACCGCTCGCTTCGAGACCGCCGACGCGCCGCACCACGATCATCTGATCGACATCGACACCGGTGCGGTGATCGAGTTCCGCTCCGACAAGATCGAGCAGCTTCAGGCGGAAATCGCCGCCGAACTCGGCTATGACCTCGTACGTCACCGGCTGGAACTCTACTGCCGCAAGCGCAAGGACTGAGGCGTCGGCAATGGCGCGCCAGACGGCGCGAGCAATCTCTTCTCTTTATCCGTAAGTGGCCTCAGCCGCGGTCGGCGATCGCGTCGCCGCGTCGCCGCGCCGGAATGGTCATGGCCGCGACCCCGACGATGACGCAGCCAAGGCCGATCCAGGCGGTGTCCGACAGCCGTTCGCCGAGGAAGAGCGAGCCGATGGCAACGCCGATCGGCACGCGCAGATAGGCCTGTGCCGTGGCGCCGACCGAGCCCAGTGTCTGGATCAGCCGGAAGTAGATGGCAAAGGCAAGGGCGGTCGAGAAGACGGCGAGGCCGAGCAGTGCCAGCAGCGACTCCGTCGACGGCGCAAGCGTCCAGGGCCTGTCGACGACGAGGCTTACCGGGATCAGCAGGGCAGCACCTGCGATCAACGAGCCGGCGGCGGGCATCATCGGGTCGAGCCCCTTGAAGCCGCGACCGAAGATGGCGGCGCCCGCGTAGCAGACGGTGGCGAGCACCACGGCCAACTGTGGCAGCAACTGTTCCCCGAGGCCGCCGAAGGCCTCCATGCCGATGATCAGGCTGATGCCGGTCATGCCGGCGACGATGCCAACGAGCTTGCGGGCCGTGACCGCTTCGTGGCGGGTGATCAGCGCCGTCATCAGGAAGGCGAAGATCGGCGTCGTCGCATTGAGGATCGAGGCGATGCCGGCATCGATCGTCTGCTCGGCCCAGGCGATCAGCGTGAAGGGCACAACGCTGTTGAGGCAGGCCTGGAACAGGAAGCGCCGCCAGGTCGCCGCGTCACGCGGCAGGCTGAGACCACGCCAGCGCAGAACGGCAAGAAGAAGCGCGCCGGCAATCAGGGTGCGGGCGGCAATCAGCGTAACCGGCGGAATGGTCTCGATGCCGATCTTGATGAAGGTGTAGGAGGCGCCCCAGAGCGTTGCGAGCGCAAGAAGCAGCAGGAGTTCGAGAGAAAGGTTGGTCTTGGCCATCGGGATCGCATCCTTGTGTCGTCATTGTTGCCATCGTTCTAGCGCGACGCTTACGGCGGATGCTTCGTTGGCGATCGAAGTATCGGGATCCTCCGAGATGTGAAAAAGCGGAACCCCGGCTTTCGTGGGAAAGCCGGGGTTCCGTGATTGCGGGTGGCTCAATGGCTGTCGGCGAGCTTGGCCGCGTTGACGCTGGCTGTGCTTTCGAAGCTGAGGCCATTGAAGAAGGCGTTGAGCACGACGGCCGAGATCGAGGCAAGCACGATGCCGGACTCGATGATCGGGTGGATCGCATGCGGCAGCCAGATCAGGAAGTTCGGCGCGATCAGCGGGATCAGGCCGAAGCCGACCGAGACGGCGACCACGAACAGGTTGTTGCGCGACGACTTGAAATCGACGGTCGACAGGATGCGCACGCCGGTCGCAGCGACCATGCCGAACATCACCAGGCCGGCGCCGCCGAGCACGAAGGTCGGAACCGCTTCGACCAGTGCGCCCATCTTCGGGATGAGGCCGAGCGCGATCATGATGACGCCCCCCATCACGCAGACGTAGCGGCTCTTGACGCCGGTGACGCCGACAAGCCCGACATTCTGCGAGAAGCTCGTGTAGGGGAAGGTGTTGAACAGGCCGCCGATCATGGTGCCGAGGCCATCGACCCTGAGCCCCGCCGTCAACTGCTGCCGCGAGACTTCGCGATTGGTGATTTCGCCGAGTGCCAGGAACATGCCGGTCGATTCGATCATCACGACGATCATCACCAGCGACATGGTGGCGATCAGCACCGGATCGAAGATCGGTATGCCGAAGCGCAGCGGCGTGACCACGGCAAACCAGCCGGCATCGGCCACCCGGTCGAAATGCATCATGCCGAGTGCTGCGGCGACGACGCAGCCGACGACGACGCCGGTCAGCACCGCGATGTTGCTGATCAGTCCGCGGCCGAAGCGGGCGATCACGAGAATGGAGAGAAGCACGAAGCCGGCCAGCGCGATGTGGCTCGGCTCGGCGTAGAGCGGGTTCGGCACGCTGGCGCCAAGCACCAGGCCGTCCGGTACCGCCGGGCCTCCGGTGGCCGCGGCCTTCTTGAGCTCCGCCAGCCATTCCGCATGGCTCGGATCGACGAGCTTGGGTGCGGTCGGACCGAAGGGATTGCCGAAGATCCAGTTCACGCCGACGCGCATCAGCGAAACGCCGATGACGAGAATGATCGTGCCGGTGACGACGGGGGGGAAGAACCTCAGTAGCCGGCCCATGACCGGCGCGAGCAGGAGCGCGACGAGGCCGGCGCCGATGATGGCGCCGAAGATCATCCGGGCACCCTCTTGCCCGGGTGTCATCGCCGCCATCGAGACCATCGGGCCGACCGAGGCGAAAGTAACGCCCATCATGACCGGAAGCCGGATGCCGATGCTGCGGCCGAGGCCAAGCGACTGGATGATGGTGACGAGACCGCAAACGAAAAGATCGGCGGAAATCAGGAAAGCGACGTCCTGGGGGCTGAGCTGCAAGGCGCGGCCGACGATCAGGGGCACCGCGACGGCGCCGCCATACATGACAAGGACATGCTGCAACCCGAGGGTCGCAAGTCTGCCCACGGGCAGCCTCTCGTCCACCGGGTGTATGCTGGAAACGTCGCTCATGGTTCCTCCTCCCATTACATCGACCAGTCCGGCCCCCCGTCCTCCAACAGGGGAACCGCTATCTTCGGTTGTCGAGACAGAATGTCGCAAGTATCGCCGGAACGAAAACACTTTCCGGATTTCGGGGGAAATTGTCGAGGGGTGATCGGGGCGGGAAAGGTTCGGATTTGCCCGTCGAATGGCTCCGACCGGGCAGGTATTGCCGAAGAAAGCCTCAAGGCGCGCCAACGAACAGCTTGATCCTAGCAACGATGCAACGTTGCTGCAATGCGAAGCGACGATGGTTCGTCGCGCCGGGTGCGAAGGCTCCGCCGCGGTTCGTTGGGGATCATGTCGATGAAATCTTGCAGAGTGGCCTTTTCGTCTCCCTGCCGTGCGCTTTTCGTGCTGCTGATCGTTCTCTGGCCGGCGGTCGCCGGGGCGAGCGGCGTCAGCTTCCAGGGGCAATGGCATCAGGTCACGTCCGGCGCCGGTGACTGCGAGAGCTGCTCGGTCGAGATCCGGCGGAACGGCCCCGTGCTGAAGGTGACGGCGAGGGATGGATGGTTCGCGGTGACTCATCTCGGGCGCGTCGGCGGCGGTTCGAGCGCTGCGGGCATCGGGCGCTGGAACGAGGACGGCGCCGGCCGCTATCGCGGCAAGCCGTTCGACATCCGCATCACGATCGTCGATGAGCATCTCCACATGGATATGAGCGTGCGGATGGATGATGGCTCGACGCAGGCGGTCAGGGCCATCTTCGACAAGCGACGATCCGAGAAATCCGGACGCCTGCGGCTTGCGCACATGTAGGCGCGACAGGTCTTTTCACGCCTATGGGCAAAGAAATACCGGGGCCGTTGCCGACCCCGGTGCCGCATCTCCCGAGGAGATGAGGGCCGCCCGTTTTGCAGGCGGTCCGTTGGTTTCTTACTTCTGCCAGCTCTTGACCAGATCGTCGTAGTTGACGGTCTGCGGCTTTTCCTTCTCGTTCTCGATCTTCAGCTGCGGAGCGAGGTTGCCCTTGGAAACGGCATCCTTGTTCCAGTACTCGAGATCGTGCTCTTCGGCGAGCTTCGGACCGATGTCGCCCTGAACGCCCGAGCGTTCGAGACGGGAGAGAACCTTCTCCTGCTCGGCGCACAGCGAGTCCATGGCTTCCTGAGCGGTCTTGGCACCCGAGGATGCATCGCCGATCGCCTGCCACCAAAGCTGAGCCAGCTTCGGATAGTCAGGAACGTTCGTGCCGGTCGGCGACCACTGCAGGCGGGCCGGCGAACGGTAGAACTCGATCAGACCGCCGAGCTTCGGAGCGCGGTCCGTGAAGCTCTTGTGGTCGAGCGTCGACTGGCGGATGAAGGTGAGGCCGACATGGCTCTTCTTCACGTCGACGGTCTTCGAGGTCACAAACTGCGCATAGAGCCAGGCGGCCTTGGCGCGGTCGTCAGGCGTGGACTTCAGCAGCGTCCAGGAACCGGCGTCCTGGTAACCGAGCTTCATGCCGTCCTTCCAGTAGACGCCATGCGGGCTCGGAGCAAAACGCCACTTCGGCGTGCCGTCCTCGTTGACGACGGGCAGGCCCGGCTTGACGAAGTCGGCGGTGAACGCCGTGTAGGTGAACATCTGCTGGGCGACTTCGCCCTGCGACGGAACCGGGCCGGATTCCGAGAAGGTCATGCCCTGCGCAGCTGCCGGTGCGTAGGCCTTCATCCAGTCGAGATACTTCTGGATGGAGTAGACAGCGGCCGGGCCGTTGGTGTCGCCACCGCGGGCAACGCAGGAGCCGACCGGACGCGAGTTTTCGTCGACCTTGATGCCCCACTCGTCGACCGGCTTGCCGTTCGGGATGCCCTTGTCGCCGTTGCCGGCCATCGACAGCCAGGCGTCGGTGAAGCGCCAGCCGAGCGACGGGTCCTTCTTGCCGTAGTCCATGTGGCCATAGACTTTCTTGCCGTCGACTTCGCGACCGGTGAAGAACTCGGCGATATCCTCATAGGCCGACCAGTTGACCGGAACGCCGAGGTCGTAGCCGTACTTCGCCTTGAAGTCCGCCTTGTTCTTCTCGTCGTTGAACCAGTCGTAGCGGAACCAGTAGAGGTTCGCGAACTGCTGGTCGGGAAGCTGGTAGAGCTTGCCATCCGGTGCTGTCGTGAACGATTTGCCGATGAAGTCGTCGATGTCGAGGTTCGGGTTGGTGACGTCCTTGCCTTCATTGGCCATGAAGTCGGTCAGGCTGCGGGCCTGCTGGTAACGCCAATGGGTACCGATCAGATCCGAGTCGTTGATGTAGGCGTCATAAACGTTTTCGCCCGACTGCATCTGAGTCTGCAGCTTTTCGACGACGTCGCCTTCGCCGATCAGGTCGTGGGTGATCTTGATGCCGGTGATGTCGGAGAAGGCCTTGGCCAGGGTCTTCGATTCGTATTCATGGGTGGTGATCGTTTCGGAAACGACCTTGATTTCCATGCCGGCAAAGGGCTTCGCCGCATCGACGAACCACTGCATTTCGGCTTCCTGTCCGGCGCGGTCGAGCGAGGACATGTCGCCGATCTCGCTGTCGAGGAACTTCTTGGCTTCGTCCATGCCGGCAAAAGCGCTGCCGGTGAAAGCCAGCAGCATAGCTGCCGTCGTAGTCAAAAGATGCCGTCGCATAATTCCCTCCCTTAGGTTTGCGAATGCGGTTCTTTATCTTTCGAGGGGCCGCCCGTCTGGCGGCCCCTCAAATCGGTTCGCCTCAGACGTAGCGGAAGACGCCGACTGCATAGACCAGGGAGAGCGCGAGCGCCCACCACAGGTTCTGCCCGCCGACGAAGCCGAGCCATGCGAGGTGAATGAAGGCGCTGCCGAGCAGTGACACGAAGAGGCGATCGCCCCGTGTCGTCTCGAAGCGCAGGATGCCGACGCGCGGGTTGCCACCGGGCGAGGCATATTCCCAGACCGCCATCATCGACAGCAGTGCGAAGATCGTCAGGAAGAACATGGCCGACGGAAACGACCAGGCCATCCAGCCACCGGGGATGAGCGGCGCGAACCAGTCGCGCGCGCCGTCCTTGATGGGCAGCATGCTGAAGAGCAGCCCGGCAACGGCGGCGTAGACGACGAGAACGGCGGCAAACGGCAGTTGCCAGCGGGCGTTGCGAACGGGTTGAGCGGTCATCATACCCTCCCCAGGGCAAAGCCCTTGGCGATGTAGTTGCGAACGAAATAGATCACGAGTGCGCCCGGAATGATGGTGAGCACGCCGGCGGCCGCCAGCACGCCCCAGTCGAGACCGGAAGCGGAGACCGTGCGGGTCATGGTGGCGGCGATCGGCTTGGCGTCCGTGGTCGTCAGCGTGCGGGCAAGCAGCAGTTCGACCCAGGAGAACATGAAGCAGAAGAACGCAGCGACACCGATGCCCGAGGCGATCAGCGGCATGAAGATCTTCACGAAGAAGCGCGGGAACGAGTAACCGTCGATATAGGCGGTCTCGTCGATCTCCTTCGGCACGCCCGACATGAAGCCTTCCAGGATCCAGACCGCGAGCGGCACGTTGAACAGGCAGTGCGCAAGGGCAACCGCGATGTGCGTGTCGATCAGGCCGAAGGCCGAATAGAGCTGGAAGAAGGGCAGCGCGAAGACGGCCGGCGGCGCCATGCGGTTGGTCAAGAGCCAGAAGAACAGGTGCTTGTCGCCGAGGAAGCGGTAGCGCGAGAAGGCGTAGGCCGCCGGCAGCGCTGCCGTCACCGAGATCACCGTGTTCATGACGACGTAGATGATCGAGTTGATGTAGCCGTTGTACCAGGAGGGATCGGTGAAGATCACCTGGTAGTTCCGGAGCGTCGGATTGACCGGCCAGAGCGAGAACGTGCTCAGGATCTCGCTCGTTTCCTTGAAGCTCATGTTGACGAGCCAATAGATCGGCAGGAGCAGGAAGACGATGTAGACCGTCGGCACCAGCCAGGAGAGGCGTTCGGTAAGTGGTTGTTTTTGCATTTTGTTTCTCCTCCCGCCTTTGTCAGCCCTGCGCGTCGCTCGTGGTCATCACGGTGTAGAAGATCCACGAGAGCAGCAGGATGATGAGGAAGTAGATGATCGATAGCGCTGCCGCCGGACCGAGGTCGAACTGGCCGATGGCCGTTTTGACGAGGTCGATGGACAGGAAGGTTGTCGAGTTGCCGGGACCGCCGCCGGTGACGACGAAGGGCTCGGTGTAGATCATGAAGCTATCCATGAACCGCAACAGGAAGGCGATCAAAAGCACGCGCTTCATCTTCGGCAGCTGGATGTAGCGGAACACCGACCAGCGCGAGGCGCCGTCGATCTTGGCCGCCTGGTAATAGGCGTCGGGGATCGAGACGAGGCCGGCATAGCAGAGCAGGACGACGAGGCTCGTCCAGTGCCAGACGTCCATGACGATCAGCGTGACCCAGGCGGCAACGGGGTTCTGCACGTAATTGTAGTTGATGCCGATCGCTTCGAGCGTGCGGCCGAGCAGGCCGATGTCGACGCGGCCGAAGACCTGCCAGATGGTGCCGACGACGTTCCACGGGATCAAGAGCGGCAGCGCCATCAGGACGAGGCAGACCGGCACGCCGAGACCCTTCTTCGGCATGTTGAGCGCGATGATGATGCCGAGCGGGATTTCGATCGCCAGAATGATCGCCGAGAAGATCAGGTTGCGGCTGAGCGCGTCCCAGAAGCGGTCCGACGTCAGCACCTGCACGTACCAGTCGGTGCCGGCCCAGAAGAACTGGTTGTTGCCGAAGGTGTCCTGGACCGAATAGTTGACGACGGTCATCAGCGGGATGACGGCCGAGAAGGCGACCAGCACGAGGACCGGCAGCACCATGAACCAGGCCTTGTTGTTCCAGGTTTTCTCCATGGTCAGGCCTCCTCGCCGACGCGCCAGGAATCGGCGTAGATATTGATGGCTTTCGGATCGAAGGTGACGCGCGGCTCGGCGGGGATCTCGCCGTCCTCGTCGACGATGATCGAGATCGGCTGGTCGGCAAAACGGGCGCGCACGATCTTGTGGCGGCCGATATCCTCGACCTTGGTGATCGCGACCGGCATGCCTTCGCGACCGAGCGAGACGAATTCCGGGCGGATGCCGAGCTCGGTCTTGGCGCCGGCCTTGACCTTGGGCTGGAAGGTGAGGCCCAACTGCTCGCCGCCGATCGTCGCGGTGCCGCCGTCGAGCTTGACCGGCAGCACGTTCATGCCCGGCGAGCCGATGAAGTAGCCGACAAAGGTGTGGCGCGGGCGCTCGAAGAGTTCCGCCGGCGTGCCGATCTGCACGATCTGGCCGTCATACATGACGACGACCTTGTCGGCGAAGGTCAGCGCCTCGGTCTGGTCGTGGGTGACGTAGACCATGGTGAAGCCGAACTGCTTGTGCAGGCGCTTGCTCTGTGAGCGCAGCACCCACTTCATTTCCGGATCGATGACCGTCAGCGGTTCGTCGAAGAGGATCGCGCTGACGTCGTTGCGCACGAGGCCGCGGCCGAGCGAGATCTTCTGCTTCTGGTCGGCGGTGAGGCCCCGAGCCGTCTTCTTCGCCCAGCCGCCAAGGCCGATCATCTCGATCGTTTCCTTGACGCGGCGGTCGACCTCGGCCTCCGGCACATGCCGGTTGCGCAAGGGGAAGGCCAGATTATCGTAAACCGTCATCGTGTCGTAGATGACCGGGAACTGGAACACCTGGGCGATGTTGCGTTCCTGGGTCGACAGATGCGTCACGTCCTTGCCGTCGAAGAGGATCTCGCCTTCGGACGGGTTGATCAGGCCAGAGATAATGTTGAGCAGCGTGGTCTTGCCGCAGCCGGAGGGCCCGAGCAGCGCATAGGCGCCGCCGTCGTTCCACTCGTGGTGCACTTCCTTCAGCGCGTAGTCGTTTTCCGACTTCGGCTTGGCGCCATAGGCGTGGCGGATATGGTTGAGATTGATGCGTGCCATGTTTTCCTCCCAGCGCCTCCTTTAGGCCGTGCCGCCGATGGCGCGTCCGTCCGGCCCGAAGGCCATGAGATGGCGGGTATCGACGAAGACCTCGAGGGTCGCGTCGGGTTCGATGTCGTGAATGCCCGGCGCCAGCATCACCCAGCGCGCATTGGCAAAACCGACGTGAATGAAGCTTTCGGAGCCGGCAATTTCGGAGATCGCCGTCTTCACCGTCAGCGCATCGCCGCCGCCCTGCGGGCGGTCAAACGACAGGTGATGCGGCTGGAAGGCGACGGTGCAGGGACCGTCGCCAATGCCAGCCAGATGTGCCGGGACGGTGAGCACAGACTTGCCGTCGAGCGTGAAGGCCGAGCCTGATTTGACCAGCTCGATGCAGTTCAGCGGCGGATCGGCGAAGGTGCGGGCGGTGATCAGGTCGACCGGGCGGCGATAGACGTCGATTGTCTTGTCGAACTGGGTGATGCGGCCCTGGCTGAGGGCTGCGGTGTTGCCGCCGAGCAGCAGCGCTTCCGAAGGCTCGGTCGTCGCATAGACGAAGATGGCGCCGGAGGCGGCGAAAATCTTCGGCAGTTCCTCGCGCAGTTCCTCGCGCAGCTTGTAGTCGAGGTTGGCGAGCGGTTCGTCGAGCAGCACCAGATCGGCGTTCTTGACGATGGCGCGGGCAAGTGCCGTGCGCTGCTGCTGGCCACCCGAGAGGTTCAAGGGCGTGCGGTCGAGATAAGGCGTCAGCTTCAGCAGATCGGCCGCCTTGCGCACCTCGCGGTCGATGGTGGCGGTGTCGGCGCCGCTGATGCGCATCGGTGAGGCGATGTTTTCGTAAACGGTCATCGCCGGATAGTTGATGAACTGCTGGTAGACCATGGCGACCGAACGCTTCTGCACCGGCAGGCCGGTGACGTCGGCGCCGTCGAAAAGGAGCGAACCGGAAGCGGGCTTGTCGAGACCGGCCATCAGCCGCATCAGCGACGTCTTGCCGGAAAGGGTCGGGCCGAGCAGAACGTTCAGCGACCCCCTCTCCAGCACCAGGTCGGTCGGGTAGATATGCGTCTCCCCGCCTACGACCTTGGATATCTTCTTCATTTCAAGCATTGAATTCTCCACCCAGCCTGTCGGCAGTCCGAGCGTCTTCCACCCCAGCGTGGAAACGCTCTCTCTCATCGGTTTTCTGCATTTCCGGGCGCGCGCGCCCGTGTTGGAAATGCATTGAATGCGAGCGTTGTCAGGCGGCTGCGTTGGCCGCGCCTCGCATGTATTCCTCCAGCGCTGCCGCCTCGCCCGGCGTCAGCTTCAATCCCAATTTCGTGCGCCGCCACAGCACGTCCTCGGCGTGCCGCGCCCATTCCTGCGTCATCAGCCACTTGACCTCGGCCTCGTAGAGATCGGCGCCGAAATGGTGGCCGAGACCGGCCTCGTTCGACGCCGATCCCAGAAGTGCTGCGGCGCGCGTGCCATAGAGGCGCACGAGGCGACGCGCATGCTGGGGCGCAAGGAAGGGATATTGCTTCCGCAGTCTTGCGACTTCGTCGGCATAACCCTGGGCGGGAAAATCGCCGCCCGGAAGCCTGGAGCCGGCGGTCCATTTCGAACCCTTGACGCCGATCGCCTCGCCGATCTTTTCCAGCGCGGATTCGCCGAGGCGGCGATAGGTCGTGAGCTTGCCGCCGAAGACGTTGAGCAGCGGTGCCGCACCCTTGTCACCCTCGACCCGCAGCACGTAGTCGCGCGTCGCTTCCTGCGCCTTGCTGGCGCCGTCGTCGTAAAGCGGGCGAACGGCCGAATAAGTCCAGACGATGTCGTCCTTTTCCACCGGCTCAAGGAAATACTCGCTTGCTGCCCGGCAGAGATAGTCGACCTCCGCGTCGCTGATGCGCACCTCGCCCGGATTACCGGTGTAGTCGCGGTCGGTGGTACCGATCAGCGTGAAGTCTTCTTCGTAAGGGATGGCGAACATGATGCGGCCATCCGGGTTCTGGAAGAAATAGGCGCGCGGATCGTCGAACTTCTTCTTCACGACGATGTGGCTACCCTGAACGAGGCGGACATTGTGCACGTCGTTCTTGCCGAGCGCGCCCGAGAGAACCGCGTCGACCCAGGGGCCGGCAGCATTGATGAGCATGCGGGCCTTGAGCGTCTTGCGTTCGCCGGTTGCCTGGTTCTCGGTTTCGATGGTCCAGAGCCCACCGTCGCGTCGTGCGGCGACGACGCGGGTACGGGCCATGATGACGGCGCCGCGGTCGGCAGCGTCGCGGGCATTCAAGACCACGAGGCGGGCGTCGTTGACCCAGCCGTCGGAATATTCGAAGGCCTTGTTGAACAGGCGCTTCAGCGGTTTGCCGGCGGGATCGCGGTTCATGTCCAGCGTCGCCGTTGCCGGCAGCAGCTTGCGGCCGCCGATATGGTCATAAAGGAAGAGGCCGAGGCGGATGAGCCAGGCCGGGCGCAGGCCGCCCTTGTGATAGGGCAGCACGAAGCGCATCGGCCAGATGACGTGCGGCGCCATCGCCCACAGCACCTCGCGCTCCATCAGCGCTTCGCGCACGAGGCGGAATTCGTAATGTTCGAGGTAGCGCAGGCCGCCGTGAATGAGCTTGGTGGAGCCGGAGGACGTGCCGGAAGCGAAATCGTTCATTTCGGCCAAGGCGACCGAGTACCCACGGCCGACCGCGTCGCGCGCGATGCCGCATCCGTTGATGCCGCCGCCGATGACGAAGACGTCGTAGATTGCCTGCTCTGACACTGCTGTTTCCCCTCCACATTTCGCGATGCACAAATTGATGCATCAGCGAAAGTGAAATCAGTTAAAACGAAAACATATCGAATGTCAAACGAATGCTCCCCGAATCTTTAGGGGTGGCTAAATCTCCCGTTTCAGGCGTCGGTTTCGATCAGGCGAACGTCCTGTTCAACACAGATTTTCCTGACGTTTTCGAGCGTGCAGCGGTCGGTGATGAAGGTCTGGACCTGCGATATATGGCCGATGCGAACAGGCGCGGTTCTTTCGAATTTGGTCGAGTCGGAAACCAGAATGACATGGCGCGCATTGGCGATGATCGCCTGGGCGACTTTCACTTCGCGAAAATCGAAATCCAGCAGCGCGCCGTCATGGTCGATCGCCGAGGCGCCGATGACGGCGAAGTCGACCTTGAACTGCTTGATGAAATCGACGGCGGCCTCGCCGACGATGCCGCCGTCCGAGCCGCGCACGACGCCGCCGGTGATCACCACCTCGATCGAGGGGAAAACGCGTAAGCGATTGGCGACATTGATGTTGTTGGTGATGACCATCAGTTCCTTGTGGTCGAGCAGGGCCTCGCCCACAGCTTCGGTGGTGGTGCCGATATTGATGAACAGCGACGCGTTGTCGGGGATGAGTTCGGCGGCGGCCTTGCCGATCGCCTGTTTCTCCGGTGCCGCGATCTGGCGGCGGGCGTCGTATTTGACGTTTTCCTTGCCGCTCGGGAAGATCGCGCCGCCATGAATGCGGTTCAGGATCTTGGCGTCGCAGAGGTCATTCAGGTCCTTTCGGATGGTCTGCGGCGTGACGGAAAAGCGCTGCGCCAGCTCCTCGACCAGTACCCGGCCCTCGCTTTTTGCCAGTTCCAGGATCTCCTCCTGCCGACCGGTCAAATACATTCCATCCTCCCCATTTTCGTTTTGTTTCATAATATGCAAAAACGAAAGCCGCGCAATTTCAGAATCGGCGTTTGCGGCGAAATTGCTTTCGCAGCGGGTCCAGGGTGTCGGCGCGCGTTGCATTCGCTACGGCGATAGGCGACCCTGCCTTAGGAGTGAAGAGGGGAAAGACATGTTTCATCCGGCCTTGTTCAAGGGCATGACCGTCGTGATCACCGGTGCCGGGCGCGGCATCGGGCTCGAGGTTGCCCGGCAGTTCCTGGATTGTGGCGCGCATGTACTCGTCCATGCCGGCCGGTCGATCGGCGACCTGCCCGATTTTCTCGAATCTGCGGCGACGGAAGGCCGGGCCTATGTGGCGACGGCAGACTTTCTCGCGCCGGATGGTGTCGAGGGGCTGGCCGACGTGGTGCGCAGCCGCTTCCAGAGCATCGATATCCTCATCAACAATGCCGGCACGATGGTCGGCCGCTTCCCGGCGGCGGAGCTGTCCGACGAGCAGTACCAGACCGTCGTCCAGCTCAACCAGACCGCGGTCGTCGAGATGACGCGGGCGATGCTGCCGCTGTTGCGCAAGGGTACGCATCCGGCGATCGTCAACACCGTCTCGATCTCTGCGGTTACCGGCGGCAGCGCCGGATCGTCGATCTATTCGGCGACGAAGGCGTTCGTCTCCACCTATTCCAAGGCCTTGGCGCGGGAACTCGCGCCCGATGGCATCCGTGTCAACTGCGTTTCGCCGGGGACGATCACCACCGAATTCCACGAGCGCTACTCATCGCCGGAGAAGCTGGAGGCGACCCGCAAGACCATTCCGCTTGGTCGGCTCGGGACGGCGGAAGACTGCGCGCCCGCCTATCTCTTCCTCGCCTCGCATGCGCTGTCGGGCTACATCACCGGGCAGGTGCTGGAGGTGAATGGCGGGCAGCTGATCGTTTGAGCGGTAGATGAAGTCGGCTGCCCCTCATCCGCCTACCGGCACCTTCTCCTCGCTTGCGGGGAGAAGGAAGGCTGCGGCGCCCGCTCGCGTCCCCACTCCATTCGGGCCTGCATCATGAAGGGGCGACCTCGCGAAGCGCCGCGTCCCGCAAGCGGGAGAGGGTTAGGGGCAGAGCCACAACAACTGAAGGCCGGACATGATCGACAAGCTGGAAATGTTCCTCGTTCTCGCCCGCGAAAGGCATTTTGGTCGCGCGGCGGAGGAGTGTGGGGTGACGCAACCGACGCTGTCGGCGGCCATCCGCCAGCTTGAGGATCAGCTCGGCGTCATGCTCGTCAGCCGCGGGTCGCGCTTTCAGGGCCTGACGCCCGAGGGCCAGCGCGTACTCGAATGGGCGCGGCGCATCGTCGGCGATACCCGCACCATGCGTGAGGAGATGCGGGCGGCGCGCAAGGGTCTTTCTGGCCATATCCGGCTGGCCGCGGTGCCGACGACACTTGCCATGGTGCCGATGATCACGGCGCCATTCCAGGAAAAGCACCCTGATGTCACCTTTTCCGTGCTCTCGACGACGTCGGTGCAGATCCTGGCGCTGCTCGAAAATCTCGAGATCGATGCGGGGCTCACCTATCTGGAGAACGAGCCGCTCGGCCGGGTGACGAGCGTTCCGCTCCAGGTCGAGCGCTATCACCTCGTCACCGCCGCCGGAACACCGCTTTCGGAGCGGGAAAGCGTGACGTGGAAAGAGGTTAGCGACGTTCGGCTTTGTCTATTGACGGCCGATATGCAGAACCGCCGCATCATCAACCAGCATTTTTCGGAGGCCGGTGCCGTCGCCAAACCGACGCTCGAATCGAACTCGATGATCGTGCTTTTTTCGCATGTGCGCACCGGTACCGCTGGGCCAGCATCATGCCATTCAACGTCGCGAAATCATTCGGTTTTCACGAAGATATCCGGATGATCCCGATCGTCGATCCGGACGCTCGTCACACGGTCGGCCTGGTTGCGACGCATCGTGAGCCGTTTACGCCGCTGGTGTCGGCCTTGCTGCACGAAGCACGCATTCTCGGCGAGCGAAATCAGGCTCAATAGATTTTTTCTATCGATCGACGGAACAGCCTTATTGACCCATGCGGCCATAAGCGCGAAGCTTTTTGATCATGGCCGGAGACCGCCGAGGAACGGCCTTCGCCAGAAGTGAAATGTCGGCTGGGCCGGTCGTCCGTTTCGGGTGCTGCGGCCTCGCCCATGAGCCGGGAGGGCTCCCGTTGAACATCCATCAGCCGCGCGCCGATATCGCGGAAACCACGCTCGCCATCGTCGAGGAGCTGAAGAGGCTGGAAGGGCCCTTGCTGCCGATCCTGCACGAACTGCAGGAAGAGTTCGGCTATGTGCCGCAGGAATGTCTTCCGGTGATTGCCCGCGAACTCAACCTCTCGCGCGCCGAAGTCTATGGGGTGATGAGCTTCTACCATGATTTCCGCGATCACCCCGCGGGGCGCCACGTGCTGAAGCTCTGTCGCGCCGAAGCCTGTCAGTCGATGGGCGGCGACCAGCTGGCCGAGCGCGCGAAGCGGCTGCTCGGCATCGATTTTCACCAGACGACCCCGGATGGCGCGGTGACGCTGGAGCCGGTCTACTGTCTCGGGCTCTGTTCCTGCGCACCCTCCGCCATGCTGGACGGAGAGGTGCATGCCCGGGTCGATGCCGCCGATCTCGAAGCGCTCGTTCAGGAGGCGCGTCGATGACCGCAAAGATCTACATTCCGCGGGACGCCGCGGCCGTGGCGCTCGGCGCCGACAAGGTAGCCAAGGCCATGGCCGAGGCGATCGGCGCACGCGGCCTCGACGCCACGATCGTGCGCAACGGTTCGCGCGGCATGCATTGGCTGGAGCCGCTGATCGAGGTGGAAACGGCTGACGGCCGCGTTGCCTATGGCCCGGTCAAGGCACATGACGTTTCCTCACTGCTCGATGCCGCCCTGCTCGACGGCGGCGATCATGCCCTCTGTCTCGGGAAGACCGAGGAGATCCCCTTCCTGAAGCAGCAGACGCGGCTGACCTTTGCCCGCTGCGGTATCATCGATCCGCTTTCGCTCGACGATTACCAGGCCCATGGCGGGCTCGCCGGTCTGCGCAATGCCATTGCCATGGCGCCGCAGGACATTGTCGCGCAGGTGACCGAAAGCGGCCTTCGCGGCCGTGGCGGCGCAGGCTTTCCGACCGGCATCAAGTGGAAGACCGTTCTCGATGCGGCGGGCGATCGGAAGTACATCGTCTGCAACGCCGACGAGGGCGACAGCGGCACCTTTGCCGACCGGATGATCATGGAAGGCGATCCCTTCGTGCTGATCGAGGGCATGGCGATCGCCGGCATCGCGACCGGCGCGACCAGGGGCTTCATTTACACCCGCTCCGAATACCCGCATGCGATCGCGGCGATGGCTGAGGCGATCGAGATCGCCCGCAAGGCCGGCGTGCTCGGCACCTCGGTGCTCGGTTCCGGTCGGGCCTTCGATATGGAAGTGCGCGAGGGCGCAGGTGCCTATGTCTGCGGCGAGGAAACGGCGCTGCTCAATAGCCTCGAAGGCAAACGCGGCATCGTGCGGGCCAAGCCGCCGCTTCCCGCGCACAAGGGCCTCTTCGACTGTCCGACCGTGATCAACAACGTGATCTCGCTCGCCTCCGTCCCCATCATCATGGACAAGGGCGCCGCCTATTACCGCGACTTCGGCATGGGCCGGTCGCGCGGCACGATCCCGATCCAGATCGCCGGCAACGTCAAGCATGCCGGTCTCTACGAAACCGCCTTCGGCCTGGCGCTCGGCGAGATCATCGATCACATCGGCGGCGGCACGGCGAGTGGCCGGCCGGTCAAGGCCGTGCAGGTCGGCGGTCCGCTCGGCGCCTACTTCCCGCGGGCGCTGTTCGACACGCCGTTCGACTACGAAGCCTTCGCCGCGCGTGACGGCCTCATCGGCCATGCCGGCATCGTTGTGTTCGACGACACCGTCGACATGCTGCACCAGGCGCGCTTTGCGATGGAATTCTGCGCGGTAGAAAGCTGCGGCAAGTGCACGCCCTGCCGCATCGGTTCGACGCGCGGTGTCGAGGTGGCCGACAGGATCGCCGCCGGCATCGAGCCGGAGAAGAACCGCGAACTGCTCGCCGATCTTTGCAACACGATGAAGTTCGGTTCGCTCTGCGCCCTTGGCGGCTTCACGCCCTATCCGGTCATGAGCGCCATGACCCATTTCCCGGATGATTTTCAGCCGGCACCGCGCGTTCAAGCGGCGGAGTGAGGAAAAGACCATGTCTCTCATTCATGAAATCGACTACGGCACTCCGGCCTCCAAGTCCGAAAAACTGGTGACGCTGACGATCGATGGACGCGAGGTCACCGTGCCCGAGGGCACTTCGATCATGCGCGCGGCGATGGATGCCGGCATAGAAGTGCCGAAGCTCTGCGCTTCCGACATGATGGATGCCTTCGGCTCCTGCCGGCTCTGTCTTGTCGAGATCAAGGGACGCGCCGGCATGCCGGCCTCCTGCACGACGCCGGTTGCAGCCGGTATCGAGGTCTCCACCCAGACGCCGCGGCTAAAGGACGTGCGCCGCGGGGTGATGGAGCTCTACATTTCCGACCACCCTCTCGACTGTCTGACCTGTGCTGCCAATGGCGATTGCGAGTTGCAGGACATGGCCGGCGCAGTCGGCCTGCGCGACGTGCGCTACGGCTATGAGGGCGAGAACCACGTCACGGCGCGCAACAATGGCGAGATCAACGCCAAGTGGATGCCGAAGGACGAGTCCAATCCCTATTTCACCTACGATCCGGCCAAATGCATCGTCTGCTCGCGCTGTGTGCGCGCCTGCGAGGAAGTGCAGGGCACCTTCGCGCTGACGATCGGCGGCCGCGGTTTCGACAGCCGCGTTTCGGCCGGGATGGCGGAAGACTTCATGTCGTCGGAATGCGTCTCCTGCGGCGCCTGCGTCCAGGCCTGCCCGACGGCGACGCTCATCGAAAAGTCGGTGATCGAGATCGGCCAGCCCGAACATTCCGAAGTGACGACCTGCGCCTATTGCGGCGTCGGCTGCTCGTTCAAGGCGGAAATGCGCGGCGAGGAACTGGTGCGTATGGTGCCGTGGAAGGATGGCCAGGCCAACCGCGGCCATTCCTGCGTCAAGGGCCGCTTCGCTTACGGCTATTCCAACCACAAGGACCGCATCCTCAACCCGATGATCCGCGAGAAGATCTCCGATCCCTGGCGCGAGGTCACTTGGGAGGAGGCTTATGCGCATGTGGCCTCCGAGTTCCGGCGGATCCAGTATCAGTACGGCCGCGATTCCGTCGGCGGCATCACCTCGTCGCGCTGCACCAATGAAGAGACCTATCTGGTGCAGAAGCTGGTGCGCGCCGGCTTCGGCAACAACAATGTCGATACCTGCGCCCGCGTCTGCCATTCGCCGACCGGCTACGGCCTCGGCCAGGCCTTCGGGACCTCGGCCGGTACGCAGAACTTCGACAGTGTCGAGTTCACCGACGTCGCCGTCATCATCGGCGCCAACCCGACCGACGGCCATCCGGTCTTCGGCTCGCGACTGAAGAAGCGGCTGCGCGAAGGCGCCCAGTTGATCGTCATCGATCCGCGCCGCACCGACATCGTGCGCTCGCCGCATGTGGAGGCCGCCTATCACCTGCCGCTCCAGCCCGGCACCAACGTCGCGATCTTGACGTCGATCGCCCATGTGATCGTCACCGAAGGCCTCGCCAACGAACAGTTCATCCGCGAGCGCTGCGACTGGTCGGAGTACGAGGATTGGGCCGCCTTCGTCGCCGAGCCCTACCATAGCCCGGAGGCGACCGAAGCCTATACCGGCGTGCCGGCCGATCTCGTGCGGGGCGCGGCCAGGCTCTATGCCACCGGCGGCAACGGCGCGATCTATTACGGTCTCGGCGTCACCGAGCACAGCCAGGGATCGACGACGGTCATGGCGATCGCCAACCTCGCCATGGTCACCGGCAATATCGGCCGGCCGGGCGTCGGCGTGAACCCGTTGCGCGGCCAGAACAACGTGCAGGGTTCCTGCGACATGGGTTCGTTCCCGCACGAGCTGCCGGGCTACCGCCACATCTCCGACGATGCGACTCGCGAAACTTTCGAGAAGCTCTGGGGCGTCGAGATCTCCAACGAGCCGGGCCTGCGCATCCCCAACATGCTCGATGCCGCGGTCGACGGCACCTTCAAGGCGCTCTACATCCAGGGCGAGGACATCCTGCAGTCCGACCCGGACACCAAGCATGTGGCAGCCGGCCTCGCCGCGATGGAATGCGTCGTCGTGCACGACCTGTTCCTGAACGAAACGGCCAACTACGCGCACGTCTTCCTGCCCGGTTCGACCTTCCTCGAAAAAGACGGCACCTTCACCAATGCCGAGCGCCGCATTAACCGCGTGCGCAAGGTGATGACGCCGAAGAACGGTTATGCCGACTGGGAGGTCACGCAGAAGCTCGCACAGGCCATGGGCCTCAACTGGAACTACCGCCATCCGTCCGAGATCATGGACGAAATCGCCGCGACGACGCCGAGCTTCGCGCTGGTTTCCTACGATTATCTCGAAAAGATGGGCTCGGTGCAGTGGCCCTGCAACGAGGCGCATCCCGAGGGTTCGCCGATCATGCATATCGACGGTTTCGTGCGTGGCAAAGGCAAGTTCATCCGCACCGAATATGTGGCGACGGATGAACGCACCGGCCCGCGCTTCCCGCTGCTTTTGACGACCGGCCGCATCCTTAGCCAGTACAATGTCGGCGCCCAGACGCGACGCACCGACAACGTCGTCTGGCATGCGGAAGACCGGCTGGAGATCCACCCGCACGACGCCGAGCAGCGCGGCATCCGTGATGGCGACTGGATCCGGCTCGCAAGCCGCGCCGGCGAGACGACCCTGCGTTCGCTGATCACCGATCGCGTCGCGCCCGGCGTCGTCTACACCACCTTCCACCACCCGACGACGCAGGCAAACGTCATCACCACCGACTTCTCCGACTGGGCCACCAACTGCCCGGAATACAAGGTGACGGCGGTGCAAGTGATGCCGTCGAACGGCCCGTCGGACTGGCAGGTCGACTATGACGAGCAGGCCCGCCAGTCGCGCCGGATTTCCGGCAAGCTGGAGGCGGCGGAATAATGCCTTTCGCTGCGACCGATCATGGCGACGTTTAGGACATCCAAGACCGTTCCCGAGGCCGCCCGCCGCAACGGCGCGCTTCGGGACGGTGCACGCGCCGTGCCGGAGGAGACGCCGGTCGCCTTCAGCTATGGTGGTTCGACCCATGCGGTGATGATGGCGACGCCCGGCGATCTCGAAGATTTCGCCGTCGGCTTCAGCCTGACCGAAGGCATCATTACCGATCCCGGCCAGATCGAAACGGTCGAGTTCGTCTCCGAGACGGTCGCCGGCAATCTCGGCATCGACTTGCAGATCGTGCTTCAGGACGAAGAGAACGACATGCTGCGTCAACGCCGACGGCACATGGCGGGGCCGGTCGGTTGCGGTCTTTGCGGCATCGAATCGATCGAGCAGGCGGTACGGCCGACGCCGGACGTTTCCCGTTCGAGACTGACGTTGTCGCAGGAGGACGTGGTTTCGGCCGTAGCGCTGCTCAATGGCCAGCAGCCGCTGCATTTCGAAACGCGCGCCGTGCACGGTGCCGCCTTCTATGTGCCGGGCCGCGGGCTGATCGCGGTGCGTGAGGATGTCGGCCGCCACAATGCGCTCGACAAGCTGGTCGGTGCCGCCGCACGCGCCGGCTTCAAGGGCAGCGAGGGCGCCGTGGTCGTCACCAGCCGCGTGTCCGTCGAGATGGTGCAGAAGACGGCAGTCGTCGGCAGCCCTGTGATCATCGCCATTTCGGCGCCGACGGCGCTTGCCATCCGCACGGCGGAAGCTGCGGGCATGACGCTGATTGCGCTCGTGCGCGGCGACGAATTCGAGATTTTCACCCATGCCGAACGCATCAAGTCCGGAGCTGCCGTCGATGTCGCATGACAATACCAACGCCAAGCTGATCTATATGGCGAACCAGATCGCCACCTTCTTCAAGAGCCAGCCCGAGAGCGAGGCGGCGCAGGGCGTTGCCACCCATATCAACAAGTACTGGGAGCCGCGCATGCGGCGCAAATTGTTCGAGCATATCGACAATGGCGGCGAGGGGCTGACGCCGCTGGTGCTGGAGGCGGCCGCAAAGATCAAACGTCCGGAAGCGGCCTAGCCTGCATTCCTTACCCGCCAGCGCTTTCTGCACGCTCATCGAGGGCGCGTTTTCCTAAGCGGGCACTCTCCTGAAAAGATTTAAGGGAAGGCGGCTACCGGTCGCCGCCTTCCCCATTCCCGAGCGCGGGGTGCAGGGATGTGCGCTCAGAAATTCTGCCAGCCATCCGCGGCCGGCGCCGCGGCAAGGCTCGTTCGTTGACCGCCGCGCATGGCGCGGGCGGTGGCATGCAGGCGCGATGGCTGCGCGCGATCTTCGAGGTGGCGGTTCGCGTCGACGACCTGGGCCTGCTCGCCGTAGCGGAACTGCCGGAGCAGTTCGTGCAGGGCTTCGGCCTCGCGGGCCATGGCGTGGCTTGCGGCCGTGCTTTCCTCGACCATCGCGGCGTTCTGCTGGGTCGCCTGGTCCATCGAGTTGACCGCCTGGTTGATCTCCTTGAGGCCGGTCGACTGTTCCCGTGCCGCCTCGACGATCGCCGAGACGTTGGCGTTGATCTCCTGGACCTGGACGAGGATTTCCTCAAGCGCCGCCCCGGTCTGGCCGACCAGCGACACGCCGTTCTTGACGTGTTCGGTCGAGGTGCCGATCAGCGACTTGATGTCCTTGGCGGCACTGGCGGAGCGTTGGGCCAGTTCACGCACTTCCTGGGCGACGACGGCGAAGCCCTTGCCGGCTTCACCGGCGCGCGCCGCCTCGACGCCGGCGTTCAGCGCCAAGAGGTTCGTCTGGAAGGCGATGTCGTCGATCACGCCGATGATGTTGGAGATTTCGCGTGACGACTGTTCGATCTGGTCCATGGCGCCGATCGCGCTCTTGACCACATTGCCGGAGCGCTCGGCACCGGCCTTAGTCTTGGCGACCAGGCCTCCGGCCTCCTCGGCGCGGCGGCTGGAGTCCGAGACGGTCGTGGTGATCTCGTCGAGCGCTGCGGCGGTCTCTTCCACGGAAGCAGCCTGTTGCTCAGTGCGCTTCGACAGGTCGTCGGCGGCAGCCCGGATCTCGCGGGCGCCGGAGGCGATCGCGCTGGCATTGTCGCCGACGGTTCGCATCGCCCCGCGCAGCTTTGCGGTGGCATCGTTGAAGTCGATCCGCACCGCTTCCATGCTTGGTACGAAGGGCGTGTCGAGGTTGCGCGTCAGATCGCCTTCGGCGAGCGCCCGCAGGCCCGCGCCGAGGCTGTTGATGGCGCTCATGCGCTCGCTGACATCGGTCGCGAACTTGACGACCTTGTAGACCTTGCCGCTGAAGTCGCGGATCGGGTTATAGGCCGCCTGGATCCAGATCTCCTTGCCGCCCTTGCCGTAGCGCACGAACTCGTTGGAAAAGAACTCACCGGCGGCGAGCCGCTTCCAGAAGTCGGCATATTCGGCGGTGCGAGCATAGTTGGGCTCGCAGAACATGCTGTGGTGCTTGCCCTGGATTTCCTGGAGGCTGTAGCCGAGCGCGGCGCAGAAGTTTTCGTTGGCGGTCAGGATCTCGCCCGATGGCGTGAACTCGATCACCGCCTGGGAGCGGGAGATCGCGTCGAGCTTGCCGGCATCTTCCGTGGCCCTTGCCTTGGCGGCAGTGATGTCGCTTGCGAACTTGACCACCTTGTAGGGCTTGCCGCCCCGAAGCACCGGGTTGTAAGTCGCCTGGATCCAGATTTCGCGGCCGCCCTTGGCGACACGCTTGTAGGCATTGGCGTCGAATTCGCCGCGGCCGAGCCGGGCCCAGAAGTCGCGGTATTCCTGCGTCTGGGCGTAGTCGGCGGGGCAGAACATGCGGTGGTGATGCCCGACGATTTCGCTGAGGTTGTAACCGAGTGCCTGGCAGAAATTCTCATTGGCGGTCAGGATCTTGCCGGTCAGGTCGAACTGGATGATAGCCTGCGACTTCGATAGCGCGGCGATGATCTGGTTCGCGTCTGCAATTTTTCCGAGAGCGAACATTGTAACCCTCTTCTCGTTTGTTGGCTCAAGCCGGGGGCTTCGTGCCTTCTTTGACAGGGTTTGCGGAGCCGAAGCGGCGCAAACTCCCGGACTAAGACAAATGCCGGCCTGCCGAAATATGTCTGGTCGTCCCGCGCCGGCCCACCGGGTCAGCGATTTAGTGCTTCGTGAGGGGAGTTCGAACTGGCGGGCTTCATGCCCAGGCGCCGTGTTTATGCAATCTAGGTTAGTGATATGACTATTAAGCAGGTGTTAAAATAGCAACTATCAAATTTCAGTTGTAAGAACTCGTAGATCCCAATTTTAGTTGAATTAGTTTCTCCTGTTTTTCTAAAGTATTGCCCTCCGGCTGAGCAAATAACCAACAAAAAAGCCGCCCGACGAGACGTCGGACGGCCTTGAATATCGCTGAGCTGTTGCTTTAGGCGGCCAGTTCCTCGACCTCGCGTTCCTTGAACATGCGGGCAAGGTTCAGGAAGCAGATCATGCCGGTTTCGTTGGCGATGATGCCTTCGGCGAAGCTCTTGTCGAAGGAGGCCGTCACTTCCGGCACCGGCTGCACCTGGCTGCCCTGGACCGTGAGGATATCCGACACGCGGTCGACGACGAGGCCGATGACCATGTTGTGCACTTCGGCGACGACGATGGCGCTGCGCTCGTTGGCGGTGGTCGATTTCATGCCGAGCTTGTGGGCGAGGTCGATGATCGGGATCACCGTGCCGCGCAGGTTCATGACGCCGATCACTTCCGGCGGCGAATGCGGGATAGGCGTCGAGGGCGCCCAGCCGCGGATTTCACGGATCGTCGTCGTCTTGACGCAGAATTCCTGATCGTGGAGGCGGAACGCAATGATTTCCAGCGTCTCGCCGTCGAACCCGGCCGTCCTGAGTGTGCTTGTCATCGAAGGTCCTTCCAGCTTTCCGGTCGACGCCTCTGGGCGCGACACCGCCATACTCCAGATCTCTCCGCATGGCTGACGGCGCATCAGGCGCGGTCAATGATCCGTAAAGGAGAGATCCTTCCAGTCCGCCGATCACATCCGGCAGGGCGCAGCTGCATCATGCGCGGAGGAACCGCTTTGCGCTTTGGGAAAGGACTATAGGCCGGGATTCGTTAAGACTTGCTTTTGCAAGTGCTTACGAAGATCTCGCCCCGGGCGTGACCCCGGGGCGGAAGCGATTTGCGATCAAGCGGAGGCGAGAACCCTGGCAAACTGTTCGACCGCCCAATCCACCTGCTCGGCGGTGATGACGAGCGGCGGCGCGATGCGGATCGTGTCGCCGTGGGTGTCCTTGGCAAGGATGCCGAGCTGCTTCAGCGCTTCGCAATACTTGCGCGCGCCGCCGGCTTCCGGCACCAGTTCCACCGCCAGCATCAGGCCGCGACCGCGCACTTCCTTGATGATGTTGGAACGGATGTCGGTGAGGCCCTTCTGGAAGCGCTCGCCCATCTTTGCCGAGTTCTCGATCATGCCTTCCTCGGTCAGCGCCTTCAGCGCCGCGCGGGCAATGGCGCAGGCAAGCGGGTTGCCGCCGAAGGTCGAGCCGTGCTGGCCGGGCTTCAAGACGCCGAGCACTTCGGAATTCGAAAGCACCGCCGAGACCGGATAAAAGCCGCCGGACAGAGCCTTGCCGATCAGCGTCACGTCGGCTTCGATCGCCTCATGCTCTTCGGCAAGCAGCTTGCCGGTGCGGCCAAGCCCGGTCTGGATCTCGTCGAGGATCAGCGTGATGCCGTGCTTGGTGCAGAGCTCGCGCACCGTCGTGAAGTAGCCGACCGGCGGGACGATGACGCCGGCTTCGCCCTGGATCGGCTCGACCAGGAAGGCGACGGTGTTTTCGTTGATCGCCGCACGGAAGGCGTCGATGTCACCGAAGGGTACGACCTTGAAGCCCGGCGCAAACGGGCCAAAGCCGGTGCGGGCGTCCGGATCGGTCGAGAAACCGACGATACCCATGGTGCGGCCGTGGAAGTTGTTGGAGCAGACGATGATCTCGGCCTTGTTCTCGGCCACGCCCTTGACCTCGTAGCCCCACTTGCGCACGGCCTTGACGGCGGTCTCGACGGCTTCGGCGCCGGAGTTCATCGGCAGCACCTTGTGCGAGCCGGTCAGCGCAGCGATCTCTTCGTAGAAATGCGCCAGCTGATCGTTGCGGAAGGCGCGGGAGGTCAGCGTCAGCTTCTGCGCCTGCTCCATCATCGCCTTCAGGATCTTCGGGTGGCAATGGCCCTGGTTCACGGCAGAATAGGCCGAGAGACAGTCGAGGTAGCGGTTGCCTTCCATATCCCAGACATAGACACCTTCGCCGCGCGAAAGCACCACGTCGAGCGGCTTGTAGTTATGGGCGCCGAGCCGGTATTCGGTTTCGATCAGGGCAGCCGTCGTGTTCATATATCGTCCTCCGGTGTTTCTTTGTCTGAGCGGGAAGAGGAAAAGTGTGCGCGGTTTTCCGCCCGCATCCCGCTTAGACTTATGAGAGCCGTTCACGCTTATGATCTTGGATCCAGTCGACCCAAGATCTCCGTGATCTAGGCGCTGCGGGTCGGCCGGTCGAGAACACGGCGGCCGAAGAGGCTCGCCGTCAGTTCGACCAGGATGCGCGCGCTCTTGCCGCGATCGTCGAGGAAGGGGTTGAGCTCGACGACGTCGAGCGAGGAAACGAGCCCGCTTTCCCAGAGCACTTCCATGATCAGGTGCGCCTCGCGGAAGGTGGCGCCGCCCGGAACGGTGGTGCCGACGCCCGGCGCCAGTTCCGGATCCATGAAATCGACATCGAGGCTGACATGCAGCAGGCCATTGGCGGCGCGGACCTCTTCGAGGATCTGGCGCATGATGTGAGCCATGCCGAGTTCGTCGACGGCGCGCATGTCGAAGACGCGCACGCCATGTTCTGTGATCTCTTCGCGCTCGCGGTCGTCGACCGAGCGGATACCGACCTGGAAGACCTTCTTCGGATCGACGAGCGGACGGTCCGACGGCAGGATCGGGGCGAATTCGGCCTGGCCGCAGAAGAAGGCGACCGGCATTCCGTGCATGTTGCCGGAGGGCGAGGTCGACGGCGAGTTGAAGTCGGCATGGGCGTCGAGCCAGAGCACGAACAGCGGCCGGCCGACGTCTGCGGCATAGCGCGCCATGCCGGAGACGCTGCCCATCGAAAGCGCATGGTCGCCACCCAGAATGATCGGGAAATGGCCCTTGCGCACGGTGTCGTGCACGGAATCATGCAGGGCGCGGGCGAAGGCTGCGACGATCTGCAGGTTGTTGGCGCCGGGATGGTTGGCGAGATCGCGCGCCGGCAGCGGCTTGACGTCGCCTTCGTCGTGAACCGTATGGCCGAGATCGCGCAGCACCGTATCGATGCCGGCGATGCGCAGAGCCGTCGGGCCCATGGCCGCGCCGCGTCGTCCAGAACCTTCCTCGATGGGTGCGCCGATCAGCGTGATGGTCGTCATGTCCGCCCGATTCCTTTTCAAGATAATTCCCATGTGATCCCGTCCGGGATGTGTGGATTATGGCCAAAATGGGCGTCAGCAAAAAGATGGAAAACTGCCGATTAGTGAGCTAGTTTCGACAGATTGCTAAGTCCGATTTTACAAAGTGGCAGACTATGGATGATCTCGACCAGGCGCTGATAAGCGCTCTGCGCCAGAATGCGCGCATTCCCGTTTCGACGCTATCGGAAATGACGGGCGTGTCGCGGGCGACGGTGGCGGCCCGTATCGACAGGCTGGTCGCCAATGGTACGATCGCCGCCTTCACCATCCGCACCGGTGCCGAAATCCCGGCCTCCGGGGTGCGCGCCGTGGTCATGATCGAGGTGCACGGCAAGATGGCCGATCGTGTCGCCGAGCAATTGCGCGGACTGCCGCAGGTGCGGGCGCTGCACAGCACCAATGGCCGCTGGGACTTCATCGCCGAGCTTCAGGACCGCGATCTCGTCTCTTTCGACGAAACGCTGCGGCGCATCCGCCTGATCGACGGCATCACCGTTACGGAGACGAATATCCTGTTGAAAACCAGCAAGATGACCGGCGCGTTCTGAGCATTTCTAGCCGCCCGAAGCGGTGAGGAAATTGCCTCTCAGAGTCGAATTGTTCTTGATTTGTTCTCGTGTTTCGCTATGATGGCCGCCTCACCCAAGATGGAGGATGTCATGGTTGCCAATGGCGGCAGGCTTGCCGATCGGCAGATCTGTGTGAAGCTGTTCGTCAGGCATGGCGACGAGGATCGCGCCATCGCCTTCTATCGCGAAGCACTCGGCGCCGAACTGCTGCAAAGGCATGAATGGCCGAGCGGCATTCTGACGAGTGCGGATCTGAGGATCGGGGAATCGGTGTTCCGTATTGCCGGGGCCAATCCGCGCCGCGATGCGGAACCCAAGCTTGGCGGGCCGCGCTCGCCGCATGCGCTCGGCACCACGGCGGTGATCCTGGAGCTGCATGTGCGCGACGTCGATCGCGTCATCGGCCGAGCGATCGGCGCAGGCGCAAGCCTTCGCAATGCGGCCGAAACCTTGTCGACGGGCGATCGCGTCGGCGCCTTCATCGACCCCTTCGGCCACATCTGGGCGTTGTTCAACGCTATGGAAGATGCCGACGTCGTCGATCTGAGCATCGAGGCCCGCAACGCCGCCTGAGGCGTTGCGGGCCCTTTCGCTGCCCGGGCATGTGCTCTGGGTGGATTTCATGCCTGCTGCCTGACGATCAGAAGAACTCGTCGAGCAGGCAGTAGAAGTCACGTTTCTCCGAATCGTCCTTGTCGAGGCCATAGCGGGTCAGAAACGGCTGAACCCATTCCTCGCCGAGATTGTGGACGATGCTGCGGCAGGCAAGAGCGATGTCCTGGTAGGGGTCGGCGACGCCCAGCCGGCTGCAATCGATGAAGCCGGAAAACCGGCCGTTCTTCTCGATGATGTTCGGCAGGCAGGCGTCGCCATGGGTGACGACGAGTTCACCGGGTTGGGGCACGCGCGCCTGCAGTTCGGCAAAGAGATCCGCCGCCGTTCGGCCGAGCCGCGTCTCGTCAAAGTCGCTTTCATCGATCACGCCTGCCTGGGTGCGCGCCTTCGCGATGGCGATGCGCTCTTCGATCCGGTGATCGAAGGGGCAGTTGGCGATATCCAGCGCATGCAGTTGCTTCAGCGCGTCCGCGAGGATGACGATTTGGTCCTTGGGCGAGAGCGCCGTGGAGGCGAGGTCCGTCCCTTGCACTGCTTGCAGCAGCAGCCAGTTCGTCTCCGCGCCGAAGGCACGAGCGATCACCCGCGGGCAGGGCAAGTCCTTTGATGCCAGCCAATCAAGCCGCGCCGCCTCGTCGACGAACTCGCTGAACGGGCCGGCTTCCTCGAGCTTCAGCACCAGCATGGGTCGATCGGGCGCCTTCAGAAGAAAGATGCTCGAGTCGGATTGCCCGAGCAGATCACGGTTCCACTGATAGCCAGCGACAAGAGGGCGGAATGGTTCGGGCAGTTCGGGACGCGGAAAAGAAGAGGGCAAGGCAATCACCTGAAAAAAGGAATGAAACAACGGGGCGCGCGGCCGCGCCTGGATGCCGATGTAGGTTTGGCAAAGTGGCATTTCCACGGAGCGGTCCCGCAAGTTTTGACGGCGCGTGCCGGTAAATCGCCTTTCACGGTGCGTCTTCGCCAAATCTCCATCAAAGCTTCGCAAAGCGCGCTCGGCTCGACCGCAAAGTCACCTTTTTAGAAGTGTTTCGAAGAGGTGCTCATGGGCGTGAACCACAATGAACTGCTGTCGGCGGCCGAATGCGCCGACCGTCTTGGCCTTACCATCCGCGCTCTCAAGGTCTATGAGGACCGCGGCCTGATCACGCCGCGGCGGACGGAGAAGAAGTGGCGGCTCTATGGTGCGGTCGAAATCGCGCGGCTGACCGAAATCATGGCTTTGAGGCGGCTTGGCCTTAGCCTCACCCGGATTACCGAAATGCTCGCCGGTACTGCGCCGGCCCTCGGACAAACGCTAGCCGTCCAGCAATCGGCGTTCTTGGACCTGCGCGACCGTGTCGAACACAGCCTGTCCTTGATCGATGCGGCGCTCCAGAAGATCGAGCGCGGCGATGCCCTGTCGATCGACGAACTCCTCATGCTCGCCCGAAAAACCGAGATGACCGGCCTGTCGCCTGACGCCGTCGCATGGAACCGCTACGAGCTGACGCGCCCACGCCGCGAGGTCTCCTTCGTCCCCGAGAATGGCTGGGCCTGAAACAGGCGCAAGAAGGGCAGCGCGCTCCGCGCCGATGACATGTGACCGATCACGGCTTCAGGCGCCGCCGGTGCCTCCAAAGGACCATAGTGAGTTTGCTGTCGAGCGGGCGACACAGGGGCTCTGGAGCCGGTGGATCGCGATCGACCCACCGGCTTCCTTGTGATGCGGGCGGGACAGGCGTGTTTACGCCCGCCGCCGCTCAATATTCCTTTTCGAAGAAGACGCCGCCCGAGGCCGAACCGTCGCCGGCGGCCGAGCCCTTGAGCTTCACGCCCTTGCCGACATCGAGATTGATGACCGCCTTGCTGGAGGCGGAATCGGAGCCCTGCTGCAGCTCGATATAGGTGCGGTCGTTGAGATACTTGCCGGCGCGCACGGAGGCGCCGCCATTCTCGTCGGTGGTGACGTCGAGATCGTCGACGCCGAGCTTGTTGCGCAGGCCGTCGAGCAGCGAGGTCGATCCGCCACCGGCAAGCTGGCTGACGGCCGAGGCGAGCTGGGCGATCTGGAAGGCCGAGAGGTTTGACAGCGACCGGTTGAAGATCAACTGCGCCAGGATTTCGTCCTGCGGCAGCGCCGGGGAGGAAGAGAAGGCGATCTGCGGATTGTTGGCGAGGCCCGCGACCGCGACGGTGATGGTGGTCGCGCCGACGCTGGAGGTCGCCTTGAGGTCGAGCGTCGGGATCAGGTCACCGCCAAAGCCGATATTGCCGTCGGTGAAGGTCAGGCGCTTGCCGAGGATTTCGAGCCGTCCGCGGCGCATCTCAAAGCCGCCGGAAACAATTGGCTGCACGGCGGTGCCACGGATCGTCAGGTCGCCGCCAAGCTCCGCGTCGATGCCGCGGCCGCGCACGAAGATCTGGTGGGCGTTGACGCCGAGATCGAAGGCAATCACGCCGCTGGCATTGGCACCTGCGGCCGGCACTTCGTCCTTGCGCAGGTCCTTGACCATCTTCCGCACCTTGGGCGGCGCATTCTTGTGCTTGATGTCGATGGCCGAAAGCGACGTCGGCAACTTCTCCGGAATGGTGATCGATGCCTTGCGGATCGTCACCTTGCCGCCGAGCGTCGGGGTCGCGACCAGGGGACCGGTCAAGGTCATCTCGCCGGCAACGTTGGCGTTGAACAGGGTGCCATCGACGTAGGTCGCGTTGTTCAGCTTGATCGTCAGGTTGGCCGGGAAGCCGGAACCGGGTACGGTGCCGACGGTACCGCTGGCTTCGACCGAGCCGCCGGTCGCGAGATTGGCCGAGAGCCTGGAGATCGTCGCCTGCTTGCCATCGAGCGCGACATTGGCGGTCAGGTCGTTGAGCGCCAGGTTGCGACGCACGTCGACGAGGCGCCCGCCTGACGTGGTGATCGTGCCGGCGATCTGCGGCGCCTTCGCGGAACCGGAGATTGCCACATCGACATTTGCCTGGCCCGTCAGCGTGAAGCCTTTCTCCGCCATCAGGTTGGCGATGAGGGCGAAGGGGACGTTGCCGTTGAACTTCATCGCGATCGGCATGTTGCCGCCGATGTCGACATTGCCGCCGCCCTTGAAGGAAAGTCCGCCGGCGCCCGAAAGCGTCGTATCGAGCGTCACTTTGTTGTTGGCAAACTTGCCGTCCGCCGTCACATCGAAGGCCGCAACGCCCGCGGTGCGGGCTGCCGCGAGCGAGGCGCCCGACCATTTGAGGTCGTAGGCGACGACCGGGGCGGACGCTGCGCCCTCGACATCGACGGTGCCGGCGATCGTGCCCTCGGCGCCGAGGTCCGGTGCGAAGGCGTTGACCAGTGCTGCGGGCAGGGCGTTGAGCTTCGCAGTGATGTCGAGCTTTTCGCCAGCCGTGCCGTTGACTGCGATCGTGCCTTTCGATGCCTGGATCGTCAGCGCGTTGAGACGGACGGTGCCGTTTTCGATGGCGATCACCGTCGGCTGCGCCAGTTTCAGGGCAATGCCCTTCGGCGTTGCGCCAAAGGATGCGAGGCGGATTTCGGTGCGGCCCTTGGCGCTCGCAAGGTCGCCCTTCATCGTCAGCGGTCCGCCGTCATATTTGCCGTCGACGGCAAAACCGGTGCGGCCGGCCTGTTGCTCGAAATCGACGGCAAGTCCGGAAACACGGTTTTCGCCCTGCGCCACCGTTTCGGCGCGGATGCTGCCCTTGATCGCCAGGGCCGCGAGGTCGGCGATGGTGATGTCGGCGGTCGGCCTGGAGATGGTCAGCTGGTCGCGTTTGATGCCGCTGCCGCCGGCCTTGACGACGACGGAGGTGATGCCGTTTTGGGTCTTGATGGCCGCCGAGCCGTTGAGGTCGCCGGAGGCCTTCTGCCCGGCCATGGCGGCCAAGAGGCCGAGATCGGGCAGGTCGAAGCTGACCGTGCCGTCCGGCTTGAAATCGGGGGTGAAGCTGATTGCCCCGGTCAGCTTGTTCTCGCCGATCCTGGCCTCGAGCACCGGGATTGCGGTCTGGCCATCCTTCGAGACGACGTCGGCCTTGACGTCGATGGCCTGGCCGTCGAGTGCACCGGTCGCCGTCAGGCTTGCCTGCGGGCTCGAAGGGTTGGCCTTGGCGTCGGCCTTGACGTTGAGGTCGCTGAGCGTGCGTCCGGCCAGTGTCGCGCCGCTCGACGTCAACTCGGCCTTGATGCCGAGTTCCGAAAGCGGGCCGGTCACGGCGGCGGTAAAGTCGGCCTTGCCCTTGGCATCGGCAAGCAGCTTGCCGAGATCAGGCAGGGTACCCCTAAGGTCGGCCGTCAGGTTGCTCTGCGCGAGCGCAACGGTGCCGGCGGCCTCGATCGTGCCCGACTTGAGCTCGAGGCCCTCCACGGTGACGCCGCCGTCGGTTGCCGTCTTCACTTCGCCCGAGAGTGCGATCGTGCCATCGAATTTCGCGGCGGCCGCCGGCGGCAACGCGTCCGGAACGGCGAAGAGCTTGAAGGCCGCGGAAACCGTGTTCTCGTCGCGATAAAAGGCGCCGGTGAGCGAACCGCCGATACCGGGGCTTTCGATCGTCACCGGGTTGAAGGCGATGTTTTCCTTCGTCACGGAGAGGATTGCGTCCACCTTCAGCGGCACCTGGACCAGGCGGGCGAGGTTGGGGTCGTTGAAGCCGGCTTCGCCCACCTCGATTGCCGCCTTCACCGGACCGGATTGCGCCTGGAGATTGAAGCCGTCGCTGCGTGCCGAAAGCTTGACTGCGCCGAGCGCCACGTCGGGCACCGCCAGGGAGGTGACGTCTGCGGTGAGATCGAGGATCGCGGCTTGCGCGTCGCCGATCAGCGAAAAATCGACGGCATTGATCTTGGCCTGCGCTTCACCCTTCTGCAGCGGCCAGCGGAAGTCGACAGGGCCGTTGGTGCCGGCAAGCCTGGCCTTGAGGTTGTTCTCGCCCTTGCTGTCGTAAGTACCGAAAGCGGCAAAGGAGAGCGCGCCCGTCGTCACATGAGCCTTGTCGACCTGAACCAGCCCCTGGTCGTTGAACGCGGCGGCGATGTCGAGACTGGTGTCACCCTCGAACATCGGGCGCAGCGCCGGCGGCATCAGCGAGCCGAAACCGCCGCCGCCGTTGACGGTCAGCCGGTGCATTCCGTCGGGCGTCTGGACGTGGCGACCGTCGAGCTTGAGAATTTCGCTGCCGTCGAGTGCGGCCGTGGCGCTGCCGGCCCAGTCGGAAAGCGGGCCTTCGCCGGTCAGCTTGATGTTGACTGCGGGCTCGTTGGGCAGGCGAAGCAGCTTTGCCAGTACACCGTTGTTCGGCTCGTCCACGGTCGCCTCGAGCTTCAGCTCGTTGCCCGCCGGATTGAAGACGATATCGGCAACCGCGCGCGCTTCCGGCCGGTCGCGCTGGGCGGCCGCAAGCTGAAGGGCGATGCTTTCGTTGGTCGCGTTCACCTTGCCGCTGGCGGTCAGGAACTGGTCCTCGCCGGTGATCGCCTTGCCGATGATGATCTCCTTGAGATCGATCGCGTCGATCTTGACGTCCACGGGAAGCGCAAAGGTCGAGCGGACTTCCTTGGTCTCGGTGGAGGGGATCGGCAGGCGCTCGACGCGCACCGAGCCGGCCGAGAGCGCCGCGGCTTCGAAGCGGAAGGAGAGAAGGGCGGCGGGCGACCAGGTGAGATCGAGGTCGCGCACTTCGGCATAGACGCCCTCGCCATCGAACAGCGTGATGCTTCCGGCCGTGAACTTGCCGGTCAACAGCGCGCTCGGATCGGCGATCCGCACGATCTGGTCAGGGGTTGCCGCATACTTCTCGATTGCCCAGGCGACGAGCCTTGCGCCGGGTGTGGTGAAGCCCACGAAGGCGACGAGAAGAAGGGCAACGACCGCAATCACGCCAAGCACACGAAGGCCATAGCGCAGCGTCGCGCGAAGGAAGCGGACGACCTGATTCATGATCTACCCATAACGCAAGTTGCTCCCAAGCGGAATCGCCGCCGGCAGAAACTATCCGGCAATGGCGGCGATTTGCCGGTTCTGATGGAAGAAACGGCCCGGATCAGAAGGATTGGCCGATACCGGCATAGATGCCGTACTTGGTGCCGCCGGGATATTTGTTAAGCGGAACGGCAAAGTCGAGGCGGATCGGGCCGAAGGGCGTGGCGTAACGCAGGCCGATGCCGGCACCGGCGCGGATGTCGGAGAAGTCCGGCGTTGTCTTCGCAGACACCGTACCGGCGTCGATGAAAGGCACGACGCCGATGGTGTCGGTGATGGCGATGCGGGCTTCGAGCGAGGCATTGACATAGGAGCGTCCGCCGGTCTCCTCGTTGTCGGAATTGCGCGGGCCGATCTCCTGGTAGGAATAGCCGCGTACCGAGCCGCCACCGCCGAGATAGAAGCGGCGGTTGGCAGGAATGTCTTCGAGCCCGCTGCCGCCGACGAGCATGCCGGCGCCGATCTTGCCGGCAAGCACGAAGCGCTTCTCGTCGCCGAGCGCATGGTAACCGGATGCCGAGGCTTCGAAGGACGAGAAGAAGGTCTGCCCCTTGATTTCGTAGCTCGGCTTGGCGTTTATCATCGCCCGGTAGCCTTCGGTCGCGTTCAGCTTGTCGTTACGGGTATCGCGCACATATTCGAGCGGGATCGCGGCCGTCAGATAGGAGTTCGAGCCGAAGGCGTCGTCGATATTGGCCCAGCTGAGCTCGCCGCCGCCTGAGACGGTGTCGGTGTCCGAGAGCTCGAAGGTGGCGCCGGCCGCTGCCGTCAGGATCTTGGCGCGGTAGGCGTCTGGGTCCTGGATGTTGGCCTTGACGCTCGCGGTAAAGGTGGAAGCCGGGCCGAAGGCACCGGGTTTGGCAAACAGGATGCCAACCGAATAGTCGAGCTTGTCCAGTTCCTTGGTCTCGCCGATGCGGTCGACCGATCCTTCGATGCGCAGCGATTCGGCGCGGCCGAAAAGGTTGCGGTGTCCCCAGTAGCCCGAAAGCCCGAGGCCGTCGGTGGTCGAGACCTGGGCGCCGAAGCCGAAATACTTGTGCTTGCCTTCGGACACCTCGATCTTCATCGGGAGAGATCCATCGGGCGAAAGCGCATTGGCCTCCTTGATGGTGACGCTCGAGAAGACGCCGAGCTGGCGCAGGCGCTCGGAGGCTTTGCGGATGTCCGCGGGCGAATAGGGACGGCCTTCGTTGAGGCGTGAGTAGTCGCGCACGAAACCCGGGTCGACGGTCTTCGTTCCGTCGACGCTGACTTCGCCGACTGGGGCAACGGGGCCGCCGCTGGCGCCGATGACGATGTCGACGGTCGAGTCGGCGTGGTTGGCGACAGCGCTGCGTTCGGTGAGCTTGGCCAGGGGGCGACCCTGCTCGCGCAGATCGTTCACGACCTTTTCGCCGGCCTTGATGATCAGGGTGGAATCGGCACGCGCGCCGGCGGGCAGGCCGTAATCAGCGGGACTGAAACCGGCCGCATCGCCTTCGAACTTGACGGAACCGACGTTGAAGACCGGACCCGGCGTCACGGTGACGGTGACCGGAATCGGCTTGCCATCCGGGAAAGACGGATCCGGCGGCAGACTGTCGATATCCTGGCCGTTGATGCGGATCGCGATGGTGCCGCCGTAGCGGGCCTTTTCGTAGAGTGCGGCAAGCAGCCGGTCGCGGTCGTCACGCGCCCGAATTGCCAGGCCAAGATCGCCGGAGACAGGCTTTTCCTGGCCCTGCACGAGCTGCGAGCTGTTTTCCAGCGCTTCCTTCAGTTCCTTGTCTTCGGTGCCGGCGTCGAAGGTGAGGGTATAGTTGACCGGGTCGATGACCGGCGCCTCTTCCTCGTCGCTCTCGAAAAACTTCATGCCGAAGAGCTTGAAGGCATAGGCCTTCTCGGCGGAAAGCGGGCCGAGCGCGCACGAAAAGGCAACAGCAAGCGAAGTCGCTGCCTTCCAGTACGCAATACTCGACCGTGGTGGGGACATTCGCTTCCGCATCCCGTCTTCAGGCGACCCAATACAAACTGCCTGCTTATGCGGCTGGGTCACTATCGCATGCCTAAGGTTTTCCATCTGTTAACGATGACGATCCGCTGCATCCACCCCTGATGCCGAATTTCGGTGCCGATTCCGTCGAAAAAGCGCGGAAATGTTGTCGGCGCAGCACAACCACCGCCGACAACCAGTAGGGCGCTGCGCCTTTTTGGAGGCTTAAATGCCGCCTTGTCCGCTGTATCGAGCCGCTACGCCGCCTCGGGCAGCGCCCGCAATTGCGGTACGCCGGAAGCGATGATGACGAGGAACTGGATGAGGAAACCGACCGCTGCGACGGCAAGGCACGCCTCGACGCCGAAGCGTGTGGCGACGACGGCGCCGAGCGCTGCACCGATCGGCCGGGCCCCGAAGGTGGCGGTGGTGATGAAGGCCGATACGCGCCCGAGCATCGCATTGGGGGTGACGGCCTGCCGCAAGGTGAGCGTGGCGATCGACCAGAGCACCGGGCCGGCGCCGAACAGGAAGAAGCTCAGACCGGCAAGGGCGCCTGAGGGAACCCAGATGGTCGAGAGCATCACGGCCGCAGCCGTCAACCCGCCGAGCGGGCCGAGGGCGATCATCAGGCCGAAGGGGATCCGGCGCGCAATGGCGGGGGCTGCGAAGGCGCCGATCATCATGCCGGCGCCATAGATGCCAAGCGTGATGCCCACGCCGATCGCCGTCAGCCCGAGGGCCTGAATGGCATAGGCGACATAGACCGCCTGCAGCACGAACCAGGCAGTGTTGAAGACGATGGCGGTCACCAGAATGGGCCTGAGCAGCGGGTGGCCGCCCAGGAACCGGGCGCCTTCGGCGAGATCCTGAAGGAGGTTGCGCCTGGGAGCGGTCGGTTGCTGCTGGTCGCCAAGGCCGGCGAGCAGGACGACAGAGAGAAGGGACAGGGATGTGGCGGCGACATAGGCGAGCGATGCGCCGGTCCATGCGACGATCGCGCCGCCGATCGCCGGTCCGCCGGAATAGGCGAGACTGCGGGCGAGCTCCAGCCAGCGATTGGCGTCGGCGAGTTGGTGACGGGGCACGATCGCCGGCACCAGGGCTGGGGCGGCGACATTGTAGCAGACCGTGCCGATGGCGCCGACGAAGCCCATGACGGCGAGCAGCGGCAGCGACAGAAGGCCGCCGAGCATCAGCAACAGCGTGGCAACCAGCGACAGCGCGCGCAGCATTTCCGAGGAAACCATCAGCTTGCGCCGCGATGCGCGGTCGGCAACGAGACCGGCGGGAATGGAGAGCAGAAGGAATGGCAGCGTCTGCGCCATCTGCAGCCATCCGGTTTCCGCAGGGCCTGCGGCGAGCAGAAGCACGGCGGCGAGCGGAGCGGCGGCCAGCGCCATCTGCTCGGAAAACTGTGCGAACAGGTTGGACCAGCCGATGCGCTTGAAGGCCGGTGGCAGGGTGTCGCGTGGTGGGTTTGGCATGGAAGAACCTCGATCATGAAACGTCGAGGTCAGCAGACGAGATTGCTTCGGCGGTTGCCACCCGATTTCGGCGCCTTCGTTGGCCGCTGCGCGTTGTGTGCGGCAGAGGATGCGGTTGCCGCAACGAAAAACCCCCTCAGGGCGGTCAGCCGTGAGGGGGAAACATCAAACCAGACCGTCGGGCGGCTCAAGCTGCAGCCGACGGCAGGCTGCCTGTCGCCTTAGCGCGGGCACGAGTCGATGTAGCGGCGGCCGTAGCGGTCGCGATAGTAGCACTGGCCGGGCTGCTCGGTGACGTTGCCGATGACTGCGCCGGAAACACCGCCGATTGCCGCGCCGACTGCAGCGCCACGGACGTCGCCGGTAACAGCGCCGCCGATGATCGCGCCGGAAACGGCACCGATGCCGGCGCCCTTTTCCGTCTGGGTGCAGCTTGCGACCGCCAGGGCGACCAGCACAAGTGCGATGGCTTTCTTCATGTTGTTCTCTCCGATGTCTACGGATCTCAAGCCTATCGCTCAGTCCGTCCCGTGGATGATGGCGAAGCCGGGAACATCCCGCTCCACCGGAACTTGCGGTTCGGAAAATACGCGGTCCCCATCGAAAGTCTACGGGAGCGCTGCGGTTTCTTCCTGCCGGCAAGATAATGATATCGTTCCTGAACGGGACATGAAGGCAGTTCCCTTCGGCACAACCGGCGTGGAAAAATTTTGTCGTTCGGCGGGCAGGGGCGGTTGCGGCATTCCAAAAAAAGACAAATGATACAAACAAGCCTGCGAAAATCCGGAGGAGCGGATCCGTGGGCGACGGGCATCGATATCAGTTGGCGCGTACCCTAGTCGCGTGAACCATCTCACCCGACTTTCCGGCCGCGCTCGTGTTGGCATTGACCGACCCCGGAGGAGCGAAATGGCGAAAGTAACAATGACGGTCAACGGCCGTCAGGTGAGCGGTCATTGCGACGACCGCACATTGCTGGTGCAATTCATACGCGAAAATCTCGGACTGACCGGCACCCATGTCGGCTGCGATACCTCGCAGTGCGGCGCCTGCGTCATCCATATGGACGGAAAGTCGGTCAAGAGCTGTTCCATCCTCGCCGCGCAAGCCGCAGGCTCTACGATCACCACCATCGAAGGGCTGGCGGCCGATGGCGAACTGCATCCGGTGCAGGCGGCCTTCAAGGCCAATCACGGCCTGCAATGCGGCTTCTGCACGCCCGGCATGGTGATGACGGCCGTTGACATGATCCGCAGGCATCAGGGTCAGCTGGACGAGGCGACGGTGCGCGCCGAGCTCGAAGGCAACATCTGTCGTTGCACCGGTTACCACAACATCGTGAAAGCGATCCTTGCCGCCGCCGCCGAGATGAGCGGCGCCCGTGTGGCCGCAGAATAGCGGCAGAACGGGGGCGGAATCTCGCCCCTGACGCATGTCACTCAGGACCGATGCATGGCCGTCGGGACTGTCGCTGGATATCTCGGGAGGAGATAGGCAATGGGCGTTGAAGGCATTGGCGCGCGCGTGGCGCGCAAGGAGGACAAGCGGTTCCTGACCGGCAAGGGCCGCTATACGGACGACATGTCCGTGCCGGGGATGAAATATGCGGTGTTCGTGCGCAGCCCGCATGCGCATGCGAAGATCCTCAAAGTCGACGGGTCGGCGGCGATCGGCATGCCAGGCGTGATCGGCGTGCTCGACGGCAAGCAGTTGCTCGCCGATGGTATTGGCAACCTGATCTGCGGCTGGATGATCCATTCCAAGGACGGATCGCCGATGAAGATGGGCGCCTGGCGGCCGCTCGCGCACGAGACCGTGCGATACGTCGGCGATGCTGTGGCGATCGTCGTTGCCGACAGCGTCGCCGAGGCGCGTGATGCGGCCGAAGCCGTCGTCGTCGAATACCAGGAGCTTCCCGTCGTGATCGACGCCTCAAAGGCGCTTGAGTCAGGACAGCCGCAGCTTCACCCGGAAGCGCCTGGTAACCTGATCTTCGACTGGCAGATCGGCGACGAAGCGGCGACCGACAAGGCGATCGGCGCTGCGGCGCATGTCACCGAAATCACCATCCACAACAACCGGCTTTCGCCCAACCCGATGGAGCCGCGTGCGGCGCTCGGCATCTACGACGCCGGAGACGACCACTATACCTGCTACACGACCAGCCAGAACCCGCATGTGGCGCGGCTGGTGATGAGCGCCTTCTATAATGTCGCGCCGGAAAACAAGCTGCGGGTGATCGCGCCCGATGTCGGCGGCGGCTTCGGCTCGAAGATCTACATCTATCCGGAGGAGATCGTCTGTCTCTGGGCGTCGAAACGCACCGGCGTGCCGGTCAAATGGACGTCGGACCGCACCGAAGCGTTCCTCACCGATGCGCATGGTCGCGACCATGTGTCGAAGGTGAAGATGGCCTTTGACGCCAACAATCGCATCATCGGGCTCAAGGTCGATACGATCGCCAATCTCGGCGCTTACATGTCGCTGTTCTCCTCGGCGGTGCCGACTTATCTCTATGCGACGCTGCTTTCCGGGCAGTACGACATCCCGGCGATCCATGCGAATGTGCGCACCGTCTATACCAACACCGCGCCCGTCGACGCCTATCGCGGTGCCGGGCGGCCGGAGGCGACCTATCTCTTGGAACGCACGATGGAGACGGCGGCCCGCGAACTCGGCGTCTCGCCTGCCGAATTGCGTCGGGTCAATTTCATCCGCTCCTTCCCGCACCAGACGCCTGTCATCATGAACTATGACGCCGGCGACTACGACGCTTCGCTCGAAGCGGCGATGAAGGCGGCCGACTGGAACGGCTTTGCCGGTCGCAAGGCGGAAGCCGCCGGTCGCGGCATGAAGCGCGGCATCGGCATGAGCTGTTACATCGAGGCCTGCGGCATCGCACCGTCGGCAGCGGTGGGTTCGCTCGGTGCTGGCGTCGGTCTTTGGGAATCGGCCGAAGTGCGGGTCAACGCCGTCGGTACGATCGAGGTCCTGACCGGCTCGCACAGCCATGGCCAGGGCCACGAGACGACCTTTGCCCAGCTTGTCGCCGACCGCTTCGGTGTGCCGATCGACAGCGTCAACATCGTGCATGGCGATACCGACAAGGTGCAGATGGGCATGGGCACCTACGGCTCGCGCTCCGGTGCTGTCGGCATGTCGGCCGTCGTCAAGGCGCTCGACAAGGTCGAAGCCAAGGCGAAGAAGATTGCCGCTCACCTGATGGAAGCGGACGAAAGCGACATCGTCATCGAAAACGGCGAACTGAAGGTCGCCGGCACCGACAAGACCGTGCCGTGGTTCCAGATGGCGCTTGCCGCCTACACCGCCCACAATCTGCCGGCCGGCATGGAGCCGGGGTTGAAGGAGGGGGCCTTCTACGACCCTGCCAACTTCACCTTTCCGGCCGGCTGCTACATCTGCGAGGTGGAGGTCGATCCGGAAACGGGCCGAACCAAGATCATCCAGTTTGTCGCGGCCGACGACTTCGGCAACATCATCAACCCGATGATCGTCGAGGGACAGGTGCATGGCGGTATTGCCCAGGGCATCGGCCAGGCGCTGCTCGAAGGCGTGCATTACGATGCCTCCGGCCAGCTTTTGACGGCGAGCTACATGGACTACGCCATGCCGCGCGCCGACGACCTGCCGTCGTTCCAGGTCTCGACCTCGAACACGCCCTGCCCGAACAATCCGCTGGGCATCAAGGGCTGCGGCGAGGCCGGCGCCATCGGCTCGCCACCGGCGCTGATCAACGCCATCACAGATGCCATCGGCAACAACGCGCTTACCATGCCGGCGACACCGCAGAAGGTGTGGGCGGCGGCGCACGCGGCCAAGTGAACGGGAGGACACCTCATGTACGAGACCCAATATCACCGGGCGTCCTCGGTTCAGGACGCCGTCAGCCGAATGGATGCGGCCGGCGAAGGCAAGTACGTCTCCGGTGGCATGACCCTCATTCCGACGATGAAGCAGCGGCTGGCGTCGCCGAGCGATCTGATCGACCTTCGGCACATCGCCGAGATGCAGGGCATCTCAGTCAACGGCCGATCCGTGCGGATCGGCGCGGCCACGACACATTATGAGGTCGCCTCGTCGGCGGCGCTCAAAGCTGTGTGTCCGGCGATCTGCAGCCTTGCCAGCCATATCGGCGATCCGCATGTGCGACACATGGGCACGATCGGCGGCTCCATCGCCAACAACGATCCGGCGGCGGATTATCCGGCAGCGATGCTCGGGCTCGGCGCGACGATCGTGACCAACCGGCGGGAGATCGCGGCCGACGATTTCTTCACCGGTCTGTTCGAAACGGCGCTGGAAGACAGCGAGATCGTCGTCGCGGTCAGCTTCGACGCCCCGGCAAAGGCCGCCTACCAGAAATTCGCCAACCCGGCCTCGCGCTACGCGATGACCGGTGTCTTCGTCGCCAAGCGCGACAATGGCGAGATCCGGGTCGCGGTCACGGGTGCGGGCGCAAATGGCGTTTTCCGTCAGGCGGAGATGGAGGCAGCCCTTGCTGCCAACTGGACGCCGGATGCGCTCGGCAATATTAGCGTCGATGCCTCGGAGCTGCTCTCCGACATTCACGCGGATGCGGCCTATCGCGCCAATCTGGTGAAGGTCATGGCCAAACGCGCCGTTGCGGCGGCATGACCAGCCTTCGCCGTCACACCAACATTGAAAAAGGACGGCTTCGGCCGTCCTTTTTTCATCCTTGCTTGACTTCGATCAAGCTTGACGTGATGAACATGCACTAAGGCTTTCTTTGGAATGTTTCAAAACTAGGGCTGTTCCCGTTGAAACGGTTTCAGTGAAAGCAGCGAAGATGCTCAGGCTCAAAAATGCTAGATCATCTCGGATGCACTCGCTGGGAAGGCAGCGCGTCAAGGGCCTTTTGCCGCAGTTGGCAGATGCCGGGCATTCCGAGGTTGACCCCAGGTCGCTTTGATTGAAGAAAGCGGCCGGGCACTGGAGAAAATGATGGATTTCGAGAATTTCTTTAAGAACGAGCTGGACGGACTGCATCAGGAAGGCCGCTACCGGGTTTTCGCAGACCTCGCCCGTCATCGCGGCCAATTCCCGAAGGCCGCGCGCCATACGGCTGAAGGCGTTCAGGAAGTCACCGTCTGGTGTTCGAACGACTATCTCGGCATGGGCCAGCATTCTGTCGTCACCGGGGCGATGAAGCGCGCCATCGACGAATGCGGCGCCGGCGCCGGCGGCACCCGCAACATTTCCGGTACCAACCATTACCACGTCCTGCTTGAGCGCGAGCTCGCGGACCTGCATGGCAAGGAATCGGCGCTGCTCTTTACTTCGGGCTACGTGTCCAACTGGGCCGCGCTCGGAACGCTCTGTTCCAAGATTCCCGGTGTTATCGTCTTCTCGGACGCCGGGAATCACGCTTCGATGATCGAGGGGATCCGTCACTCCAAGTGCGAACGCGTCATCTTCAAGCATAATTCGGTCGCTGACCTCGAGGCCAAGCTCGCTGCCGCCGATCCGCGTGCGCCGAAGCTCATTGCTTTCGAGTCCGTCTATTCGATGGATGGCGACATTGCGCCGATCAAGGAATTCTGCGACCTCGCCGACAAGTACGGCGCCATGACCTATCTCGACGAAGTGCATGCGGTCGGCATGTACGGTCCGCGCGGTGGCGGCATTGCCGAGCGCGAAGGACTGATGCACCGCCTGACTGTGATCGAAGGCACGCTCGGCAAAGCCTTCGGCGTCATGGGCGGCTACATCACCGGCTCCGCCGCACTCTGCGACTTCATCCGCTCGTTTGCCTCCGGCTTCATCTTCACGACGGCGCTGCCGCCGACGCTTGCCGCCGGTGCGCTCGCCTCGATCCGCCACCTGAAGGAAAGCCAGGTCGAACGTTTCGCGCACCAGGAACGTGTCCGTCGCCTGCGCTCGCTACTCGACCAGCGCGGCATTCCGCACATGCCGAACCCGAGCCATATCGTGCCGGTCATGGTTGGCGACGCTGCCAAGTGCAAGTGGCTCTCGGATCTCCTGCTCGACAATTTCGGCGTCTACGTGCAGCCGATCAACTATCCGACGGTGCCGAAGAAGACCGAGCGCCTGCGCATCACCCCGACGCCGCTGCATTCGGATGCCGACATCGACCATCTCGTCGGCGCGCTGCATTCGCTGTGGTCGCGCTGTGCGCTGGCCCGCGCTGTCGCATAAGGCCAATCTTGCCGGCGCCATGCGCGCCGGTCAGAAAGCTCTGAATTAGTGAAGCAGCCCGGCCGCCAAGTGCCGGGCTTTTTCGTCGGCGGCAAAGACGTCGTCCATCGTTGCGGCCCCCGGCAGGTCGGCAAGCTTGTCCATGACCTTTTCGACGATCTCTGCCATGGCGAGAAAGCCGGTGCGGCCGGCGATGAACGCGTCGAGCGCGGTTTCCTTGGCGCCGTTGAGGACCGCACCCTGCACGCCGCCTTCGACCATGGCGCGCCGCGCCAGGCGGATGGCCGGGAAGCGCACTTCGTCCGGCGCCTCGAAATCGAGGCGGGACAGCTTGGCGAAATCGAGCCGCTCGATCGGCAGGCTGCAGCGGCTCGGATAGGAGAGCGCATAGCCGATGGCGGTGCGCATGTCCGGGCAGCCGAGCTGGGCGAGCACCGATCCGTCGGTATAGCCGACCATCGAGTGGATCACCGACTGCGGGTGCACGATCACCTCGACCTGCGCGGGTTCGAGCGCGAAGAGGTGCTTTGCCTCGATCATCTCCAACGCCTTGTTGAACATAGAGGCGCTGTCGATCGAGATTTTCAGCCCCATCGACCAGTTCGGATGGGCGCGCGCCACGTCCGCCGTCACGTGACGCATTTCTTCCAGCGACTTGGTGCGGAACGGGCCGCCGGAAGCTGTCAGGATGATACGCTCGACCGCATGGCGCTGGTGTTCTTCCAGAACCTGGAAGATGGCATTGTGTTCGCTGTCGACCGGAAGCAGCCGACCGCCGCCTTTCTTCACCGCGTCGATGAACAGACTGCCGGCGGAAACCAGGCACTCCTTGTTGGCAAGCGCGATGTCGGCGCCGCGGCGGGCCGCGGCAAGCGTCGGCGCCAGGCCGGCATTGCCGACGATCGCCGCCATCACCCAGTCCGCGCTGCGCTCGGCCGCCTCGATCAGGCCGCTCTTGCCGGCGGCAACCTGAATGCCGGTGCCGGCGAGCGCGGCCTTCAGGTTTTCGTACTGGCTATCGTTGGCGGTGACGGCGAGTTCGGCGCCAGCTTTCACGGCCTGCTCGGCGAGCAGGGGAATGTTGCCGTTGCCGGTGACGGCGACGACGTCGAAGCGCTCACGGCCGCCAAGGCGCTCGATAACGTCGAGCGTGTTGGTGCCGATCGAACCGGTCGAGCCGAGGATCGTCAGTCGGCGCTTCGCACTGTCGTGGGATGCCATGCCAATACCCATGTTCTTCTTTTCGGACGGGATGCCCGGCGGAGCCTTCGCCGCGGGCGCATGATCTTCACGAGATCGATCCGAGTTTTTATGTTGTTTGCTAGGCTCTACAGGCGAAATCCGCCGGCAACAAGGGCGCGGTCTTCATTCCGTCTCGTCCGCAGGCTAAGAATTGGGTGCCTTGAGTCGGGGTCCGGAGGAGTTCGCGATGCTGAAAATCATAACCGCCGTTTCCTGCGCCTGCGTCGCGATCGAAATGGCATCGATGCAGCCGGTTGCGGCAGAAAACGTGCCGCCGCAGCTCGTCGCCACCTGGCTTGCCGAAGATATCGGTGGGGGTGGGGTCATCGACAATCTCCAGTCGACCCTGGAGATCCGCGAGGACGGGACCTATGGCGGCATGGCCGGCTGCAACCATTTCACCGGTACTTTCAGTCTCTCCGGCTCGAAGATCACCTTCGGCCCGGCGGCATCGACACGCAAGATGTGCGTGCCCGCGGTGATGAACCAGGAGCAGAAGTTCCTCAAGGCGCTCAGCAACGAGCTTTCCTGGTCGGTGGAAGGATCGAAGCTCGTGCTTGGCAAGGCCGGCGGCGGCATCGCCCTGAAACTGGCGTCTATGACGGCAGCGTCTGAAGGCGCCGACGTGACGATCCGCGTTCCCGGCGCCGATGCGGTGGACCGGCAATCGGTCCACTACGACTGCGGCGGCAAGGCGATCGAGGCGGAATACATCAATGCCGGCCCGGTTTCGCTGGTGACCTTCACCATCGACGGCACATTCGTCGTCGCCTCAAACGTGATAGCTGCGTCCGGAGCCAAATATGCCGGCGGGCAATATGTCTGGTGGACGAAGGGCGAGGAAGCAACGCTGTATGATGCCACCAAAGGCGACGAGGATCGGGGAACCGCCTGCAAGCCGGCATCCTGAGCCGGCTTCTCGCCTGAGCGGAAACACCAGGCGCGGCCTGCGCCTGGGTGAACCAGTGGCATAAGTTGTCGCCTCGATTGGAACTTTTTCCTTCGCGTCCTAGTTACAATCCCGACGCCATCGCGGCGCTGTTGTGTGAAAATGGGAGTGTTCCATGGGGCTGCTTATCGGAATTCTGATTACCTTCCTCGTCATCGTGCTGGTGCTCTATCTCGTCCAGCGTCTGCCGCTCGACGCGCGCGCCAAGCAGATCGTCCAGATCATCGTCATCATCATCGGCATCATCTCTCTGTTGAAATATCTCGCCGTCTTCTGACGTGTCGCCTTCCTGCCAAAGGCCGACGGATCGCAAGGCCCGGCGGCCTTTGGCTGTCCGGTGTTGATGCTGACAGGATCTGACAGCGGCAGTGCCTAGGGTCCGGGCATCGAAAAGGAGACCCGACGATGCTGTCACCGAACCTTATCCTGCTCTATGTCGAAGACCCAACCGGAAGCGCTGCCTTCTATACCGGCCTGCTTGCACGCGAACCCGTTGCATCCTTCCCGACTTATGTCGCCTTCCAACTCGAAAACGGGCTGACGTTCAGTCTCTGGTCCACCGGTGCACGGGATTTCGTTTCGTCTGGAAGCGGTCACCGCTCTGAAGTCGCCTTCATGGTGAAGGACGATGCCGAGGTCGAGCGCCTTTATGCGGAATGGCGCAGCAAAGGGATCACGATCGAGCAGGAGCTGAAGACGGCGGTCTTCGGCCGCACCTTCGTCGCGCTTGACCCGGATGGCCATCGGCTGCGCGTGTGCCGGCCCGATGATTGAAATCATCAGGTTTTGGTGGACCGACGCGGATAGCAACGCTTATTGCGCGGCCGTCGGCGCTCTGCGGTCAAGGATGGCCTGGAACAGGGCGGCCTGACGCTCGGTCGCGGCGCGGATCGCGCTGAGCTGCCGCAGCATCGAGCCGAAAGCCGCGAGAAGTATGCCGCTCAGGATCGCGCTCAAGGCCCAAGGCAGTATGACGAGCGCCCGAAGCTGCGCCGTTGCCGGATCGGCAGCGAGCAGCGCGATCGCGGCGGCCAGAGCGGCCAGGATGATGACGATGCCGATGATTTGCAGAAGCTTACCCATGGTGTCCTCCCGTCATGCGCGCACCGTCAGGCAGACTGCATCTCCTGTCAAGCCAGCCGCCCAGCGCGGCAACCTTGCGATAGTGATCGAAGGAACGGGACCGGCCCAACAAAAAAGGCCGGGGCAAACCCGACCTTCCTCATCACCTTCCGTCGATGCCAGTTCATCCGTGGTCATCAGGAAGATGTGAGTGTTGTTTAGCTGTCGTTCGTGACAGGCGCATGACGTCAGCGCGTTTCTTTTCCCCTGCGCCGCCCTGCGCCAGCAACGGGCGCTCCCACTCTACCATTTGCCCAGATGCGCGCCGCCGTCCACGTTCAGCACCTCCCCGGTTATGCGCGGCGCCCTGGTCAGGAACAGGACGGCATCCGCGATCTCGGCCACGCTGGAAATGCTGTGCATCGGCGAGAGCGTGTTCAGGAAATCCCGCGGGTTGTCCTTGTGGAGCGGCGTGTCGACGACACCGGGGGCCACGACGTTGACGCGGATTCCGTCCCTTGCGTATTCCATGGCGATGTTCTTCGAGATCGCGTTGATGCCGCCCTTGGTCAGCATGGCGACCGAAGCGTTCATGCCTGCAATCGGTCGGTCGGCAAGGGGTGTCGTGATGCTGACGATGCTGCCGCCTCTTTTCTGCGAAAGCATCTGCTTGATCACAAGCTGGGTCGTGTGGAGGAATCCCTCGATGTTGGTGGCGCTCAGCTGCCGGTAGTCTTCGGCGGTGTAGTCGACGAAGGCCTTGGTGAAGAAGATGCCGGCATTGTTGACGAGCGCGTCGATCGAGCCGAACCGGGCGATCGCGGTTTCGACCACGCGTTTCGCCGTCTCCGGATCGGCGATATCGCCGTCGACCCGGGCCAGCCGGTCCGATTCGGTGATTTCGCGCGATTGGCTGACATTGCGCGAGGTTGCGACGACGCTGTAGCCCTCTGCCAGAAAAGCGTTTGTGAGGCCCGCGCCGATGCCCTGGGATGCACCGGTGATGATGGCGACTTTGTTTGTCATCTGATCTCTCTCCGTGGATGGACGGTTTCGGTGAGATCAATATGGCTGCTGCCAGATTGTGCGATTAGGCGGAAATATCTGGAATTACTTTTCCAGCGATGCAAAAATCTTCCCATGGTCGATCTGAACGATATCGCGGTCTTTGCGGCCGTTGCCCAATTCGAGAGTTTCAGCCGGGCGGCACGTTCGCTCGGCATGCCGGTCTCCACCGTCAGCCGCAAGGTCACGGCGCTCGAGGAGCAACTGGGCGTCACGCTCATCCAGCGCACGACGCGCAAGCTCAGTCTCACGGCGCAGGGGCGCGCCTATTATGCGGAATGCGGCGAACCGCTGAAGCAGCTTCGCGACGCGGAGCGGGTGCTGAGCGAGGCGCAGAGAAGACCGGAGGGGTTGCTGCGGGTCACCGTTCCCATGACCCTCGGGCAGCCGCCCTTCTTTGATTTCCTGTCCGCATTTCTGAAGACGTATCCCGAGATCGAGGTCGATCTGCTCGTCACCAATATGTTCATGGACCTCGTTGCCGAAAACATCGACGTCGCAGTGAGGTTCGGCGAATTGCGCGATTCGTCGCTTGTCGCGCAGCGTTTGGGTCGAAGCACTCATTTCCTGGTGGCCGCACCCGGCTATCTCGACAAACATGGCACCCCATCGCGACCCGAAGACCTGAGTGGCCACCGCTGTGTCCTGGTCAATGCCCGGGGCAACGAGGCCGAATGGCATCTGGTCAAGGGTGGCGAAGCGGCCAGCCTGCGTGTGACCGGGGCGGTGTCGGTCCACGATATCCAGTCGGCGAGTGCCATGACCGAGCGCGGCCACGGCATCGGCCGGCTCCCGCCGATCTTCTGCGACAGCCTGCTTGCGAGCGGCAAGCTTCTGCGCGTGCTTCCGGGATGGTCCGCGCCGGATGTCTTTGTGCATGCGGTCTACCCGACGCGGCGCTTCCTGCCATCGCGGCTGCAGGTGTTTCTGCAGGAACTCAAAGCCTGGCGCGGCCCGGCGTGGCAGCCGCTTCGGTGAGCGTGCGTTAGGGCACGATCTCCTCGAGCTTCTGCGCAAAGGCGCTGAAGCCGGCGCGGCGATAGGTAGCCTGCGCCTTCGGGTGATCCCATTCGTCCGTATGTAGCCAGATCCGGTTTGCACCTCGGTCCCAGACGGCGCGCAGCGCGCTATCGAGCAGAAATGGCCCCAGCCTTTGGCCGTAAACATCCGGGATCAGGCCGAAATGGGTGAGCTCGACATCCTCGGTATCGGCGCGGTCGAATTCACAGAGCCCGACTGCGCGGCCATCCAGCCGGAGGATGTAGAGGATCGTGGAGGCGCTTCTGAGAAAGTCGTCGAGATCGGCCGTCGGCATGCGCAGCCGCTGATCCCAGCGCAACGGTTCGCCGACGGCGCGATAGAGCGAAAGAAACGCAGCGGCATCCGGACGTTCGGACGCGACCACCGCTTGCGCGATCGGTGCCGGAAACGCATCGCCCGCCGGACGTTCGAGCATTTCCATATAGGTCACGAGCAACTGAACCGTGTTTTCTCCGGAGGGGGTTGCTCTGCTGTCATCCACGGCGTCAGCACGGCGTGCGCCGCGTCCAATTCGATTAAGAGGGGTCTTGGAGAATGGTGATCCCGCCGCGATTCGAACGCGGGACCCCCAGATTAGGAATCTGGTGCTCTATCCTGCTGAGCTACGGGACCACTTGAATAGCACCCATACAAAAGCAAGGGCTCTTCGCCAAGTGTTTTTGCGTTAGTGCCCGAGGAAATGCAGGTGGCGGCGAGCTTGGGTCGTCTCGTCCGGGTGGTGTGCCGACGCGGATCGGCAGACTTGAAAACGACGGTGAAACGGGGGCTGGTCTTCCATGTCCTCCGAATGCTAAGCAAAGCAAGCGCCGGCCCGAGGAAGCTGGCGCTCCCCATTGAGTCCTTCATCAGAGACCTGATCCACATATGTTCATCGGAATAGATTGGGGCGGCACGAAAATGGAAGTCATCGCGCTTGGCCGCGATGGCGAAACACGCGCCCGTCATCGCGTCTCGACCCCGACCAGCGGCTATGACGATTGCATCCGCGCCGTTCTCGATCTCGTTGCTGCCGCCGAGCAGACGGCAGGCGAACAGGGCTCGATCGGCATCGGCATTCCCGGCAGTCCCAATCCGCGCACCGGAATCGTACGCAATTCCAATGCGGTGCTGATCAATGGCAAGCCCCTTGGGCGTGACCTCGAAACGGCGCTTGGCCGGCCGGTCCGGCTTGCCAACGACGCCAATTGCCTGGCGGTCTCGGAGTCGGTCGATGGCGCCGGCAAGAATGAGCATGTGGTCTTCGGCGTTATCGTCGGCACTGGCCATGGCGGCGGCCTTGCGATCGACAAGAAGGTGCACGCCGGCTACCAGGGCGTTGCCGCCGAGATCGGCCATTATCCGCTGCCCTGGATGACGCAGGACGAATATCCCGGCCACAAATGCTGGTGCGGCAAGCACGGTTGCCTCGACATGTATGCCTGCGGCACGGGTGTCGAGCTCGACTATCGCCTGACGACCGGCGTCGAGAAGCGCGGGCGCGATATCATCGAGGCGAAGCGGGCGGGCGATCCGGTTGCAACGGGCGTCTATGAGCGCTTCGTCGACCGGTTGGCGCGCAGCCTGGCACTGCTCACCAACATCGTCGACCCGGATGTCTACGTGCTTGGCGGCGGCATGTCGAATGTCGACGAGATCTACCAGGACGTGCCGCCGCGGGTCGTCAACTACCTCTTCGGCGACACGTTCGAAACGCCCATTCGCAAGGCCCTGCACGGCGACAGTTCCGGCGTGCGCGGTGCGGCCTGGCTCTGGAAGGAATGACCCCCATGAATATCGACAAGGACCTCGCCCGCATCGCGCGGCAGGAACAGGAATTGCAGTTCGAGCGCTTCGATCTCGATGCGGCGTGGGAGCTTGGCTCACTGCTGCGCAAGATGGCGGCCGAGCGCAAGCTTGGCGTCGTCATCGACATCACGCTCTTCTCGATGCAGGTGTTCTACGCCGCGCTCGACGGGGCGACGCCGGATAATCCGAACTGGGTGCGCCGCAAGCGCAACACCGTGTTCCGCCTGTTCAAGAGCAGCTATGCCACCGGCCGCGAGCTCGCCAAGGCGCAGACCAATCTGCAGGCCAAGCTCGGCCTTGCCGATGCGGATTATGCAGCGCACGGTGGCAGCTTCCCGATCGTCGTCAAAGGCACCGGCTGTATCGGTGCCGTCACCGTATCCGGCCTGCCGCAACGCGAGGACCACAACATGGTGGTCGAAGCGCTCTCGGCCCTGCTCGGCAAGGATCATGGCGCCTTGAAGCTCGAGGACTGAGAATTGGCATTGGATATTATTTCGCAATCACGCGTGCTGTCGGATTGGCTGGCAGACAAGGCCCTGCCGCTCTGGCGCGACAAGGGTGTCGATCATTCAGGCGGCTTCGTCGAGACGATCGATATGGCAGGCGAGCCGACCCGCGCCAAGCGGCGTGCACGCGTTCAGCCGCGGCAGGTCTACTGTTTCGCCGAGGCCGGGCGGCGCGGCTGGTCCGGTGATTGGCGCGGTGCCGCCGAAGGCGGGCTTGCCTATTTCGATCGCATTTTCAAGCAGCCGAGCGGCTTTTACGGCGCGCTCGCCGATGCCGACGGCAATCTGCTCGATCCGTCCTTTGACCTCTACAACCAGGCCTTCGCGCTGCTTGCCTTCGCCTATCTGGGCGAGGTCGTGCCGGCCCGCAAGGCCGAGATGATCGAGCGCAGCAATGACCTTCGCTCGCGGATCGAGGCGCATGTCAAGCATCCGGTCGCGGGCTTCGAGGAAGACAATCCCTCGCGCCTGCCGCTCTGCTCCAATCCGCATATGCATCTCTTTGAGGCGTGCCTGGCGAGCGAGACGGTCGAGGGCTTCGATCGGGTTGGCTGGGCGAACCTCGCCGACGAAATTGCGCACCTGGCGATGGATTATTTCATCGATGCCGAGAGCGGTGTGCTGCGCGAATTCTTCGATCACGACTGGGCGCCGATGGCAGGCGAAAAGGGCCGGATCGTCGAGCCTGGACATCTGTTCGAATGGGCGTGGCTGCTTTTGCGCTGGGCGGAGCGCCGCGGCAGCGCCGAGGCGATCGTCAAGGCACGGCGGCTGTTCGATATCGGTGAGGCCCACGGCATCTGCGCGAACCGCAACGTCGCGATCATGACGCTTCTCGACGATCTGTCGGTGGCCGATCCGATCGCGCGGCTTTGGCCGCAGACCGAGTGGCTGAAGGCGGCCGTCCGCTTTGCCGCACTCACCAATGGTGCCGAGCGCGAGCGTTATCTTGCTTCGGCCGCGCGAGCAGCGGCGGCCCTTCAGACGTTTCTGGCGACGCCGGTTGCGGGCCTTTGGCGCGACAAGCAGAAGGCCGACGGCACCTTCGTCGAGGAGCCGGCGCCGGCGAGCAGCTTCTACCATATCCTCTGCGCCATTTATGAAACCGAGGACTGCCTAGCCCGGATCTGATTTGCCGATCCAGAGTATCGCTTTCATTATTATGGCCCGTCGCGATTGCGGCGGGCCATTTTCTTTGCTCCGAGAGGTAAATGTGATTGCCGCATATGTTGACATAAAGATATCTTTATGTGATTGACTTGCCTTAGTGTTTGTCGTTTTCAGAACGGGAGATTTCCCATGTCCGCCATCGACGCCCTTTTCGGCGATGTTTCCTGCAAGCCGGATGGCTCCGAGATCAAGCGGGCGCTGGCCCAGGCTGCGCGCGAACGCATCCTGATCATGGATGGCGCGATGGGCACGGAGATCCAGCAGCTCGGCTTTGTCGAGCAGCATTTCCGCGGCGACCGATTTGGCGGCTGCGCCTGTCATCAACAGGGCAACAACGACCTTCTGACGCTGACCCAGCCGAAGGCGATCGAGGACATCCATTACGCCTATGCCGTCGCCGGCGCGGATATCCTTGAAACCAACACGTTCTCCTCGACCCGCATCGCCCAGGCCGATTACGGCATGGAAGACATGGTCTATGATCTCAACCGCGATGGTGCCCGAGTGGCTCGGCGCGCGGCCAAGCGGGCCGAAGCCGCAGACGGTCGCCGCCGTTTCGTCGCCGGCGCGCTCGGGCCGACGAACCGCACGGCGTCGATTTCGCCCGACGTCAACAATCCCGGTTATCGCGCCGTCACCTTCGACGATTTGCGCGTCGCCTATGCCGAACAGATCCGCGGTCTGATCGACGGCGGCGCCGACATCATTCTGATCGAGACGATCTTCGACACCCTGAACGCCAAGGCGGCGATCTTCGCGACCAAGGAAGTCTTTACGGAGAAGGGTATCGACCTGCCGGTCATGATCTCCGGCACGATCACCGACCTCTCGGGCCGCACCCTGTCCGGCCAGACGCCGACCGCCTTCTGGCACTCGGTGCGCCATGCCGAGCCTTTCACCATCGGGCTCAACTGCGCGCTCGGCGCCAATGCGATGCGCGCCCACATCGACGAACTTTCAAGCGTTTCCGATACCTTCGTCTGCGCCTATCCCAATGCCGGCCTGCCGAACGAGTTCGGCCAGTACGACGAAACGCCGGAGCAGATGGCCGCCCAGGTGGAAGCCTTTGCGCGCGACGGGCTGCTCAACATTGTCGGCGGCTGCTGCGGCTCGACGCCGGCCCATATCAGCGCGATCGCCAAGGCCGTTGCCAAGCATCCGCCGCGCGAGATCCCCAAGGTCGAGCCGCTGATGCGGCTCTCCGGGCTGGAGCCCTTCACGCTCACCTCCGACATTCCCTTCGTCAACGTCGGCGAGCGCACCAACGTCACCGGCTCGGCGAAGTTCCGCAAGCTGATCACTGCCGGCGATTATTCGGCCGCTCTCGACGTCGCGCGCGACCAGGTGGCGAACGGCGCCCAGATCATCGACATCAACATGGACGAGGGCCTGATCGATTCGAAGCAGGCGATGATCGAGTTCTTGAACCTCGTCGCCTCCGAACCCGATATCGCCCGCGTTCCCGTGATGATCGATTCGTCGAAGTGGGAAGTGATCGAGGCGGGCCTGAAATGCGTTCAGGGCAAGCCGCTGGTCAATTCCATCTCGATGAAGGAAGGCGAAGAGGCGTTCCTGCACCATGCCAGGCTTTGCCGCGCCTACGGTGCCGCCGTCGTCATCATGGCCTTCGACGAGGTCGGCCAGGCCGACACCCAGGCGCGCAAGATCGAGATCTGCACACGCGCCTACAAGCTCCTGACGGAACAGGCGGGCTTCCCGCCCGAAGACATAATCTTCGATCCGAACATCTTCGCCGTGGCGACGGGCATCGAGGAACACAACAACTACGGTGTCGACTTCATCGAGGCGACGCGCGAGATCATCAAGACCCTGCCGCACGTGCATGTGTCGGGCGGCGTCTCCAACCTCTCCTTCTCGTTCCGCGGCAACGAGCCGGTGCGCGAGGCAATGCACGCGGTGTTCCTCTACCACGCCATCCAGGCGGGCATGGACATGGGCATCGTCAACGCCGGCCAGCTCGCCGTCTATGACGCCATCGATGCCGATCTGCGCGAGGCCTGCGAGGACGTGGTGCTCAACCGCCGCGCCGATTCGACCGAGCGCATGCTGGAGATCGCTGAGCGCTATCGCGGACAGGGCGGCTCGCAGGGCCGCGAGAAGGATCTTTCTTGGCGCGAATGGTCGGTGGCAAAGCGCCTCGAACACGCGCTGGTCAACGGCATCACCGAATACATCGAGGCTGATACCGAGGAGGCTCGGCTTGAGGCAGCGCGGCCGCTGCATGTCATCGAGGGCCCGCTGATGGCCGGCATGAACGTCGTCGGCGACCTCTTCGGTTCCGGCAAGATGTTCCTGCCGCAGGTGGTCAAATCCGCACGCGTTATGAAGCAGGCGGTCGCCGTGCTCTTGCCGCACATGGAGGCGGAAAAGCTCGCCAATGGCGGCGAGGCGCGCGAAAGCGCCGGCAAGATCCTGATGGCGACGGTCAAGGGCGACGTGCACGACATCGGCAAGAACATCGTCGGCGTCGTGTTGGCCTGCAACAATTACGAGATCATCGATCTCGGCGTCATGGTGCCCTCGGCGAAGATCCTCGAAGTAGCGCGCGAGCAGAAGGTCGACATCATCGGTCTCTCTGGCCTGATCACGCCCTCACTGGATGAAATGGTGCATGTCGCCTCGGAACTTGAGCGCGAAGGCTTCGACGTACCGCTGCTGATCGGCGGCGCGACCACCAGCCGCGTGCACACGGCGGTCAAGATCAATCCGCGCTACGATCGCGGCCAGACGGTCTACGTGACGGATGCCAGCCGCGCCGTCGGCGTCGTATCGAGCTTGCTCTCGCCCGAAGCGCGCGACAATTACATGGAGACGGTTCGGGCGGAGTATCGCAAGGTCGCCGACGCGCATGCGCGCAACGAGGCGGAAAAGCGCCGGCTGCCCCTGTCGCAGGCACGTGCCAATCAGCATCGGGTTGACTGGTCGAATTATCGGGCCAAGACGCCCTCGTTCCTCGGCACGCGCGTGTTCGAAAGCTGGGATCTGGCGGAGCTTGCCCGCTACATCGACTGGACGCCGTTCTTCCAGACCTGGGAGCTGAAGGGCGTCTATCCGAAGATCCTCGACGACGAGGCGCAAGGTGTGGCTGCCCGCCAGTTGTTCGACGACGCGCAGGCGATGCTGAAAAAGATCATCGAGGAGGAGTGGTTTGCGCCGAAGGCGGTCGTCGGCTTCTGGCCGGCGGGCACGGTCGGCGACGATATCCGGCTCTTTACCGGAGAGGATCGGGCCGCTGAACTTGCGACCTTCTTCACGCTGCGCCAGCAACTCAGCAAGCGCGATGGCCGTGCGAACGTGGCCCTTTCCGACTTCGTCGCGCCTGTTGACAGCGGCTCCAACGACTATGTCGGCGGTTTCGTTGTCACAGCCGGCATCGAGGAAGTGGCGATCGCCGAGCGCTTCGAGCGCGCCAACGACGATTACTCCTCGATCATGGTGAAGGCGCTGGCCGATCGTTTCGCCGAGGCCTTTGCCGAGCGCATGCATGAATATGTGCGCACCGAACTCTGGGGTTATGCGGCGGACGAGACGTTTACGCCCGTGCAGCTGATTGGGGAGCCCTATGCCGGCATCCGCCCGGCGCCGGGTTATCCGGCCCAGCCCGATCACACGGAAAAGGCAACGCTCTTCCGGCTGCTTGACGCAGAAGCAACGATCGGCGTCAGCCTCACCGAGAGCTATGCGATGTGGCCGGGTTCGTCGGTTTCCGGCCTCTATATCGGCCATCCCGAAGCCTATTACTTCGGTGTCGCCAAGGTCGAGCGCGACCAGGTCGAGGACTATGCGACACGTAAACGCATGCCGGTGCGCGAGGTCGAGCGCTGGCTGTCGCCGATCCTCAACTACGTGCCGATGCCTGAGACCGAAGCGGCCGAGTAGCGTCGCCGGAGGGCGAGATGACGAGCCGACAAGGGCTCGTCAATGCCGTCATTGCGCGTCGCCTTTGGGCTCGTCTTCGAGTGCGACAAGGAAAGCCGTGAGCGCGGCATTGAAGCGGTCGGGCCGCTGCAGCGGGGCGAAGTGGCTGACGCCATCGAGAAGGATGAACGCGGCGCCGGGAATGCTGCGGGCGAGATGGTCAGCATGCTCGTGTTTGATGAACTCGTCGTTTTCGCTTTGGACGATCACGACCGGCACGCGGATCTTGCCGAGATCTTCCGCCGTGTAGTTCGGCTCGGTTCTCTGCATTTCGCTGACGGCGTCGACGAAGGTGCTGAAATCGTCGGGCGTCGCTGACAGCGCGCGGTAGTCTTCGGCATGACGGCTGAAGCAACGGTCGAGCACCGGGCTCGGCTCGATGTCCTTCGTTCCGCTCGGGTCCATGTTGCAGGCGAAGAAGAAGACGCCGCTGACGCGTTCCGGCGTCTGTGAGGCGAGGATAAGCGCGATGCAGGCGCCATCGCTCCAGCCGGCAAAGGCGGCCTTCTGAATATCCAGCCTGTCCATCACCGCAAGCACGTCCGCCGCCATCAGTTCGTAGGTGTAGGGCTTTCGGTCGCGGGTGCTGCGGCCATGGCCGCGGCTGTCGATCAGGATGACGCGGTGGCCAGTGTCGAGCAGGGCCGGGACTTGAAAGCCCCAGTTGCCGCTGTGGCCAAGGCCGCCGTGCAAGAGGATAACCGGTTCGCCCGATCCATAGGTCGCATACCAGATTCGTGCGCCGTCACGCTCGACACGGCCTTCACCCGTTGCTGCGGGCAGGGGCGTTGCGCCATGCTCGGCGAAGGCCGCAAGGTTGTCATCGCTGTGTTCCATGCATGCGGCCTCCGCTGCCAAATTCGCGGCACGCCTAGTTTACCGGCTGCGGCTCGGGAAAGTGCCAGGTTCCGTCGAGGATTTCCTTGCGCGGCCGGTAGAGCCGCACCGTATAGTTCCAGCCGTCGACCACGGGCAGGCAGTTGGCGATCTTGCCGTCGCAGCCGCCGAACTGGATCGAGACGCTGCCATCGTCGCCCTTCTTGGCGGTGATATTGTTGATCGCGTAGGCATTGTAGGCGTTCTTTTCGTAGAAGCCTTGCGCGTCGTAGACGCTGACCGACCAGAAGGCATCGACCGGTACGTCCTTGACGTCGAGCTTGTAGATGGTCTTGCCGTCGTTCTTGGCGGGCGTGACGTTGAGATAGGACGCGTCCTTGTCGGGGTTGCCGCCCCAGCCGGTCGCGGTGCCGATCAGATGGCGGATCGGGTCGACGTCGGCCTTGGTGCCGAAGGCCTTCTTGAAGTCCGGCATGGTGGCGCCGAGCGCAAGCAGGGCTTCGCGCACCTTCTTCTGGCTGGCCGGGTCCCAGGCCGGGATTTCGAACGTGCCTTCCTTCTCCTGGGTCACCTTGATCGCATCCTGCAGGGCGTGGACTTCGGCGATATCCTTCTGGTCGGTCGGATCGACCAGGGTGCGGACGCCGACAACGGCGTAGCGCGTGCCGACCTTTTCCTTGGTCAACGTCACCTCTCCGGCGCCGTAGACGACCTCCGGCACATAGTGGTCCTCATTGACCACCTGCAGCGACATGAAGCGTTTTCCCGCGTCCGGCATGGTGACCGTAACCGGACCCGCGTCGAGATCGAACACGGCCGATGAATAGAGCGTATCGCGGTTGAGGCGAATGACGGTCTGATTGTCGATCGAAGCCGGTTCGCGCCGATGCACGAATTTGCCGAAGGCGCCGTCCTTGACCATGGAGGCGAGGTACATGTCGCTCTCGGCACGAACGAAGTTGTCGACACCGACGGTTACGGGGTCGGCGGCGCTTGCCTGGGTTGCGGCAGCCATCGCCAGTGCACTGGCAATGAGGAACGAACGATAGTGTTTCATATTCAAATCCTCGTTGATCAGTTGGCGCGCCGCATCGGCGGCGCTTTCCATTTTCCGTCCAATGCGTCCGGCTTTGGCCAGTAGAGCCGCATGGCGGTGAAGAACGGGCCGCTCGGCGCCGGCAGCCAGTTTGCTTCCTTGTCAGGCCCAGGGCTCTCGTGCTGGACGTAGAGCGTCACGCCGCCATCGGCGTCCTTTTGCAGGTTCGGTAGCATCGGCGAGTTGATGAGATAGCGGTTAAGCGGATTGGCGTAGAGCAGGCTCGACGGCAGTTCGTAGAGGGTCAGCGACCAGAAGGCGTTGACCGGCGGCAGTTGCCCGGGTTCGAAGCGCAAGGTGTAGTGGCCCGACCCGGTCAGCGGCTTCTTCTGGTCATCGACGAAATAGGCGGGATAGAGAGCTTCGTCCTTCGAGTTGCCGTAGATACCGAGAACCGCGCCGGACATGCGCTGCATATAGTCGTTCTTCAGGAACTCCCGCGTGCCGAACGCGTCGGCACTCGAAGCCTTGCCGGTGTCGATTTCGGTTTCCTTGTGTTCCTTGAACGCCGCCCAGGCGTCCGCCATCCCGTCAGTGATCGCCTTCTGGATCTCCGGCGAGAAAGCCGTGATGTCGAACGTCTTGCCCGCACCGATGTTCAGATCGGCGAAACGCTGCATCAGCGCCGTTTCGGACGGGTGCGTCGGGCAGTAATGCAGGATAAAATTCAGGACCCTGTAGAAGTCAGGCGAGGTCTTTTCGTCAGCCGCGCTCAACGGGGTGATAAAATCGACGGCCGCGGCCGGTGCCGGAGCCGGCTGACCAAGGAAGCTCGACAGCAGCTCGACCCTGTAGCCCGCCTGGATCTTCTTGACGTTCTCGATGTCGGCGGGATCAAACATCTGCGTGCGGTAAAGCACGAAAGCGAATTCCGTTTCCGACCGGATCACCGCCTTGATCCCGGGCGGGGTTTCACCCTTCCAGCCCGGTCCCGCCAGCAGGAAGGTGCCAGCCTCGTTGCCGGTGGCGCGACTTCCGACATAGGCGAAATTGAACGTGTACATGTCGACGAACTGGAGCGAGTAGTAGCGCTCCCTCTCGACCGCCGGCACGGTCAGGACCAGCGGCTCGGCGCGCAGGTCCGCGCCCAGGAAGGAGTAGGGCGTATCGGAATTTGGCGTCTGGATCGCCTTGTCGTCAGGCGTATAGACCCGCGCGGTATTGTTGAGCGTATTCCAGCCGCTCTTGAACTCGGGATTGCCGTGATCGACGAAATAGGAATGCTGCACCCTGTAGCTGTCGACCAGCGGGAAACCGTAGATATAGGCGTCCTTGGCAATGGCGCGCGCCTCGTCCGCAGAGAGGCCTGCATCGGCGGCCCTCGCGCTCGTCAACTTGAGTGCGGGAAGTGCCGTGGCAAGAGCGCCGAGCACCAGCAGAGACCGTCGTTTGAGCATGGCAGCTTCCTTCGGATGATCGCCTGTAATCGTGGCACTTCAGCGAGGTCCTGCAAGTACGTAACGGTTACGGCCTGGTCGACGCGTCTCATCCATGCGTGCCGATGGCGCCGCCCGCCAAGCTGCGGTACCATTGCCGCTGGAGTACATCGCACGTTGAGAGCCCGTCGATGGAGCGCCGTCTCGCAGCCGTCCTGATCGCGGATGTCGTCGGTTACAGCCGCTTGAGCCGGCTGGACGAGGAAGGGACGCGCTTGCGATTCCAGTCGGATCTCGGCGATATTCTCGAGCCGCTTTTCCGCGAGCATCACGGGCGTCTGGTGAAGACGATGGGCGATGGCCTGCTCGTCGAATTCCGCAGCGTTGTCGACGCGACCCAATGCGCAGTCGAGATCCAGCGGCGCAAGGCGGAGGCGGAAGCCGACAAGGCGCCAAATGGCGAGAGGCTGGACTTCCGCATCGGCATCAATCTTGGCGACATCATCGTCGAGGGTGACGACATCCATGGCGACGGCGTCAACATCGCCGATCGGGTCCAGGGACTTGCCGAGCCGGGTGGTATTGCGATCTCCGGCACGGCTTACGACCAGGTCAGCTCCAAGCTGAAAGTCGGATTTGCGTCCCTGGGTCAACAGACGGTCAAGGGGCTTGCCGAGCCGATCCGGGTTTACCGGGTCCTCCTCGATCCGGGGGCCGCCGGCAGGACGGTTGTCGAGAAGCCTCGACGCAATGCGGCCTGGGTGAAGGGATCGGTCGTTGGTCTCGTCGCGATTGCGCTGTCGACTGCGGTCGCCTGGTGGCAGCCGTGGACGTGGATCGGGCAGGAGGGGATGGCGCAGCGCTTCGCCTATCCGCTGCCGGACCAGCCTTCGGTTGCCGTGCTGCCCTTCATCAATGTCAGCGGCGACAGCGATCACGACCATTTGGCCGAGGGGCTGACGGACGATCTCATCACAGAACTCTCGAAAGTGTCCGGCCTCTTTGTCATCGCTCGCCATTCGGTGTTCGCGCTGAAGGGCAGTACCGACAAGATCCAGGACGTGGCCGCCGAGCTTGGCGTACACTATGTGCTGGAGGGCACGCTGCAGCGGGCGGACCAGCGGTTGCGCATCAACGTCAAGCTGATCGATGCGATGAGCGGTCTTTCGCTCTGGGCCGAGCGCTACGATCGGCAATACGCCGACCTCTTTGCGGTTCAGGACGACGTGATCGGCAAGATCATCGCAGCGCTCGAGGTCAAGCTCAGCGAGGGCGAACGCGACCAGCTGGCGCGCATTCCGACGGACAATCTCGAGGCCTACGACAACTACATGCGCGCCGAGCAGCAGGGCTTGATCTGGCGCGACGTCGACACCTATCGCCAGACGCTTTCCTATTATCAGCGGGCGATCGATCTCGATCCGAAATTCGCCGATGCGCATGCCGGTATCGCCCGGGTCGCCGTCGACGTCTGGCGCAACGACTACAACTATCTCTGGTCCGCGGCCGTGGCGCGCAAGATCGCCTATGATGCGGCGGGACAGGCCCTGAAGCTCGACGCCAACAACGCCCGCGCCCATACCGTGCTGGCGCTGCTGCAGCTGGTGGACGGCCGTCCCCTTGAGGCAAAGGAATCGGCGCTTCGAGCCGTCTCGGCGCAGCCGGGGGATGCCGAGGCGCTCGCCAATCTGGCGCTGATACTGGCCCAGACCGGTGAACACGAGCAGGCGCTCGACGATATCGAGCGGGCGCTGAGGCTTGATCCGTCGCCATCTTCGAGCCTGCAGCTGCTTTCGGGCATCGTCTATTACACGACGCGTCACCTTGAGAAGGCGATCCCCCTGATTGAAGCGGCCGGCGCATCCTTGCCAAAGGCGGAGGCGGTGCGGGAGTATCTGGCGTCGGCCTATGCCCAGCGCGGCGACCAGCAGAGTGCGGCCGCCGAAGCGGACGAGCTGTTGAAGCTCTTCCCGGACACGAACCTGAGCTACTACGGCTATCTCTACGACTACTGGCGCGAAGAGGATCTCTATCGCCACCTCTTCGGCCTTCGCGTCGCCGGTATTCCGGAATGGCCCTTCGGCTTCGTCGGCGCCGCCAGCGACCGGCTCGGCCCGGCCGAGCTGAAACAACTGACCACCGACAAGACCTGGGTCGGCGTGCACAAGAACGGCACGGGCTTTGCGCAGTTCTTCGACAAGGACGGCAACACCGCCTATCGCACCAGCAACACCAACATCACCGGTCGGATTGAAGTGAAGGGCAACCAGCTCTGCGAAAAATATGACGGCTATTTTCTCGACCGCATGGTCTGCGGCTATGTCTACCGCAATACGGCAAAGGGCGAGCGCACGGCGGACTACATCAATGTCACGCCGCAGTCGCTGAAGTTCTTCTCGATCGAGAAGTGACGGTTGTCATCGCCGAGCCGCCGGCCTTCAGGGCCGGGGCTGCGTCCAGTTGATGTTCGCCTTCTCGGTGAGCAGCGTCTGCTCGACCTCGGACCAGTGCTTGCGCGAATCGACCACCTTGTTCGGATTCTTCACCAGTCCGTCGGCTGCGCCCGGATCGTAGCTGAGATAGAGCTTGTCCTTGATGATGCGCCAGGCCTTGGGATCGATGTTGGTCGTGACCGTGCCGAAGGAGACGCCATCGGCACAGTAGCCGCCATATTGCGGCGCATAGCGGGTCGGCTCCTTGATGAACTGGTCACGATGCTCGGCGCTGGCAAACTGCCAGGTGGCGCCGAGCCAGCGATAGCTGAATTCAGGTGATCCTTCGACAGCCTTGTTCTCGGTGAAATAGGCGACCGGATCGTAACCCTTGATCGCCACGTCACCGAAGTAGCCGGTGTTCACGGGCTCTTCTGCCAGTGACGGGACGGCCGGCGCAAGGAACGCCGCTGTCGCCGCGGTTATAAATCGTATGGAGTGTCGAGACATGCCGTTTCCTCCGTTTCCGGATCTATTGACGTTTCGTGCATTCGCCGTAGAGCCATTCGCCGACAAGCTCGGCCTTCTGGCAGGTGGCGCCGGCCTTCAACAGAAGTTCGGCGGCCGGCCAATAGGACCGCCAGCCGGCCTGGGTGAGCGGCGTATAGCCGTTGCGCTCCTTGGCTTCGATGTCTGCCTTGTTGGCAAGCAGGAAGGCGACCACTTCGGCGTGGCCTTCTTCGGCCGCCGCATGCAGCGGCGACATCTTGTAGAAGTTGGCGACGTCGTTGACCGCCGCGCCCTTGGCGACGAGTAGTTTGACGGTTTCGAGATTGCCGCCATAGGCCGCGGCGTGAAGCGCGGTGAGACCGCCCTTATTGCGGATCTCGATGTCGTTGCCGCGCTCGATGAGAAGGGCGACGACCTCGGCGCGACCCTTGAGAGCGGCAATCAACAGCGCCGGTTCACCGGCCGCATCCGGCTCGGTTATGTCGGTTCCCTGATCGAGCAACTGTTTGACGCGTTCCGTGTCGCCGTTCCTTGCCGCGTCATGCAAAGGACCCGCGTTCGCCGCCGCGGCGAAGAACGCCACCGCGACCAGCGAAGCAAAGAGAGATTTCATCGCGTAACCTCCGCCCCAGCTTCGGTCTCGCCAATTAGGAAGGGCGAAAATACCACAGGGCGGCTGGCGGAAACAGGCATTAGCGCCGCCCGATCCATACTCCTTTTGGGTGTCTGCGATGAGGAATGCCTGTCAGGCGGCGACCTGCATCAGGTCGAGCATGCGGCCGATGGCGCTCGGGATGGGGGCGATGATCGGCGTCGAAAACATCGGCTGGAGCTCGTCGGCCGCCTGGCCGAGCGGGCCGCCGCCGATGATGACGGCCTCGGCGCCGTCGAGCTCGATGCATTGGCGGACCGCATCGCCGAGAGCCGAAAGCAGCCGATCCGGGTGGGCGGAAAGCGCCAGTGGATCGCCCGAAGTGCAACGGATGCCGGTATATTGTTCCCAGACGCCGAGATCGCGGGCGCGGTCGTCGATCGCCTGGATCAGTTCCGGCGTCGTGGTGGCGACGCCGAATTTGCGGCCGCCCTGTGAGGCCTCGATCATCGAGGCCTCACAGATTCCGATGACGGGGATATCGAGCCGGTGCTTGAGCGCGGCAAGGCCGGGATCGCCGAAGGCGCTGACGACGATGCCGAGGCATCCGACCTCATGCTTTTCGCCGATCTCGACGACCTCGGCAGCGGATGCGTCCAGCTGCTCCGGTGTGACGATCATCGGCGGGTTACGCATGGCCGTGGCGACTGCCACGGCCATGCGTCCTGATGCTGCCCGGCGTGCGATGGCGACCATCATGTCGCTGGTGGCACGCGAACTGTTCGGGTTGATCAGAAGGATATGTGCGCTCACGTTCTCAGTTCCACGCCGACTTTGATTTCAGAAGTGTCAGCCTTTGCGAGGTCCGCATCGGCAGGCTGGGTGAGGTCTTCCATCGACATGCCGTAGGTTTCGGGGCCGAGCTGGATGCAGAAGGCAAAGACCGCATACATGCCGGCGGCAAGCCCGAAGACACCGACCATGCCGTAGACGTCGAAGAGGGCGCCGGCGATGGTGGGGACGAAGGAACCCGCGGCCGAACCGGTTGCCAGGATCAGCGCCACGCCGAAGGCGCGGATGCGGGTCGGAAAGAGTTCGGGCGCATAGATCCAGATCGAGGTGTTGAGCATCAGCACGAAGAACTGGAAGATCGCGCCGAACATCAGCACCAGATAGATGTTGGTGCCGAGATAGGCGATCGAAACCGCCGCAAGGCAGGCGAACACGGCGCCGAGCGTCAGCACCTTCTTGCGCGGGAAGTAGTAGCCGAACATCGAGGCGGCGATGGCACCAAGCACGCTGCCGCTCTGGATGATCATGCTGTAGAGCAGGCTGCCCTGCAGCGTATAGCCCATGGAGACGAAGATGATCGGCATCAGCGTCAGCACCGAAAGCTGGGCGCCGTAGCTCATCAGAATGGCGATGGCGACGGGGATCGTGCGGCCGATGAAGGGCGCGCGGAAGAGTTCCTTCCAGTCGCTCTTGGCCGGCTCTTCGTCCTTCAGGTGATCCTTGGTCAGATATTCCTGGACCTTGAGATTGCGCGGGCGCAACGAGCCGGAGGCAAGGATGGAGAGCACCTTGTTGGCTTCGTCGATCTTGCCCTGCGAAGCCAGGAAGCGCGGGGTCTCCGGCACGAAGCGGCGGTAGAAGACAACGAGCAGGGCCGGGAGCGCGAGGGCGGCGAAGAGCCAGCGCCAGCTGTTTTCACCCGGGAAGAGGGTGAAGATCATCAGGCCGAAGGCGGGCGCCAGGAAGTTGCCGAAGCCGCCGGCGCCGACATTGACGAGGCCGGCCGCCGTGCCGCGGAATTTCGGCGAGCAGAATTCCGACAGCATGGTAACGGCCGTCGAGATTTCGCCGCCGACGCCGAAGCCAACGATGGCACGGGCAAAGCAGAGCGTGGCGAAGTTCGGCGCCATGGCGCAGGCGGCCGAGCCAATGGTGAAGAGCAGGAGGTTGATGGTCAGCATCACGCGTCGGCCGTAGCGGTCGCCGAGGATGCCTGAAAGCAGGCGGCCGATCGCCGCGCTGCCGAAGGTGATGGTGTTGAGGAAACCGATGTCGGTGCCGGTAAGGCCCCAATGTTCTTTCAGGATCGGGCCGGCAACGCCGATGGTGTTCTGTTCGAAGCTGTCGAACAGGCAGCCGATGAGCACGAGGGCGAGAATTTGCTTGTGGGCGCCGGTGACGCCGATCTTGGTGAAGGCTGATTCCAACTGTCTGATGACCGGCGATGACCTGCCGGACGGTACCATATTTTCCGCTGCCATGGTCCGTTCCCCTTTATGGCTTAACAACGTGAAAATGTGAAAACTAAGTTTCATGAAATCTACATCATGAAATCTGAGTTTCATAGGAGATTCTATGACGCGCTGCGAAAGGAATTGGCCGCTCGCAACCCAGGTTATGGAATGCAGATTTCGTGCCACTCGGTTGGAAACGACAGTTTCTCGTTTGCCGTCAAAAGCTTGGCGACAGATTGCACTCTAACGGGCGGTTGAAACCCAGATTTCTTGTGCTCGAAAAATGTTCTGCCGTTTCAGGCAAATGCCCAATCGGCGCTCACAATTCGTCGAGCGCGTCGTTGATCGCCTCGATGCCGCGCAGGCGGTTTCGGCCGGCGGGACCGGCGATTTCGATGCAACGCGTGGTGAGCAGATGGCAGAGCGCCATCACCGAGACGTGGTTGAACAGGGGCCCCGGCGCCAGCGTCTGGCAGCGGAAATGCCATTCTGCCTGGTTGAGGAAGGGAACGCCTTCGTCGGTGATATAGAGCAGCCTTGCGCCCGATTTTTCGAGCTGCGCGAGGATCGGTTCCATCAATGTGACGCGCCGGCGCAGGCCGAAAAGGATGACGACGTCGTCGTTGTTGATGCTGACCAGATGTTCGCCGAGCGTCTGGCCGCCGCCGGGAATGGCCGAGATGTGCTCGACCACCTGTGTCATCTGCCATTGCAGATAGGTGGCGAAGGAATGGCTGGCGCGAAAGCCGATGACCCAGACTTTGCGGGCGCCAAGGATGGCGGTTGCCGCCGCCGTCACCTGGGTTTCGGAAATGGCGAGAAAGGTCGCTTCGATATTGGCCACGCCCTGCGCCACATGGGACGTGAGCGACTGCTCGCCGCCGCTGTCGGTGGCGGTTGCAAGGAACAGGCGCGAACCGGTCTGCTTGTCAGCGCGGGCATGCCGACGTGCTTCTTCGTAATTGTCGTAGCCGAGCCGCTGGATGAAGCGAGAGACCGTCGCCTTCGACACATGTGCGAGCGCCGCCAGTTCCTGGGCTGAGTAGCTGGCGACCTCGCCTGGAAAATCGCAGAGGAAGTCGCCCAGCCGCCGCTCGGCCGGATGCAGTTCCGGCAGCACTTGGCGAACACGGGTGAGGAAGGAACGTTCTTTCGGGCTCATGCGATGTCCATGAAACTGGCGTTTCACGGCAATCTCTGATTTTCGCGGGGATATTGCAAGCGAGGCGGGCGGATGCCGCCTCGCTTTCAACGGCTGCAGACGCGGGCAGTTGCCCGCGTGCGTCAGTATTTCGACGGCACGTAGAGTTCCGGCGGCAGAACCTTGCGCTCGTAATCCGGGTTGAAGACGCGTTCCGGTAGGGAGATTTCCTCGTGCGGCACGTCCTCGTAGGGGATCTGCCTCAACAGGTGGTCGATGCAGTTCAGACGGGCGCGCTTCTTGTCGTTGCCTTCGACGATATGCCAGGGCGCTTCCGGGATGTTGGTTCGGGCGAAGGTCTCCTCCTTGGCCTTGGTGTAACCTTCCCAGCGCACCCGCGACTGCAGATCCATCGGCGACAGCTTCCACTGCTTCAACGGGTCGTGAATGCGCACCAGGAAGCGCATCTGCTGCTCCTCGTCGGTGATCGAGAACCAGTACTTCACCAGCCGGATCCCGGAGCGAACCAGCATGCGCTCGAATTCCGGCACGTCGTCGAAGAACTGCTCGACCTGGTCCTCGGTGGCGAAGCCCATGACGCGCTCGACGCCGGAGCGGTTGTACCAGGAGCGGTCGAAGAGCACGATCTCGCCGCCGGCCGGCAGGTGCGGCACGTAGCGCTGGAAATACCATTGCGTCTTTTCGCGGTCGGACGGTGCCGGCAGCGCGACGACACGCACGACGCGGGGATTGAGCCTCTGGGTGATGCGCTTGATGACGCCGCCCTTGCCAGCGGAATCGCGGCCCTCGAAGATCACCACCACCTTTTCCTTGTGATGGACCACCCAGTCCTGCAGCTTGATCAGTTCCGACTGCAACTTCAACAGCGAGCGGAAGTAATCGATGCGCGGGATCGATGGCGGGTGGTTCTTGCGGTAGATCTTGCGGATCTCTTCCGACAGCGCCGGTTCGGAAAGCTCCAGTTCGTAGTCCTCGTCGAGCGTGTCGGCCAGTTCCGCTTCCAGCCAGTCCTGCGTTTCGATCTCGTCGTTCGACCTGTTCATCTGACCCTCCGGATTGCGTGTGTTCGACGACAACTTTGCGTGATGCCATCGTTAGTCGGCTTATTTCACAGCCGCATGAAGGGAATTTGACGCTGACCTCCACGCCCCGATCGGCGCTATCCCTTGATGTACCAGCCCCAGGGCTCGTCGGCGTCGAAACTGGTGATCTGCTTGGTCTCCAGATAATTGGAGAGGCCCCAGCGGCCGAGCTCACGGCCGATGCCCGATTGCTTGTAGCCACCCCAGGGTGCTTCGGCGAAGGTCGGCTGCGAGCAGTTGATCCAGACGATGCCAGCGCGAAATGCGCGGGCGACGCGCTCGCAGCGGTCCCTGTCGGCCGACATGACGGCGGCTGCAAGACCGAAGCGGCTGTCGTTGGCCATGCGGATCGCGTCGGCCTCTTCGCCAAACGGCTTGACGCAGACGACCGGACCAAAGATCTCCTCGCGCCAGACGTAACTGTCTTCGCGCATATCGGTCAGCACCGTCGGTTCGATGAAGTAGCCGCTGTTGAGGCCGGCCGGGCGGCCGCCGCCGGCAGCCACCGTGGCGCCGTCCTGGCGGGCGCGGTCGATCGCGCCCATGATCTTGTCGTACTGCCCCTTCGAGACGATCGGCCCGAGCAGAGTGCCGTCTTCCAGACCATTGCCGATGGTGATCTTCGCCGCTTCTTCGCAGAGGCGCTTGACGACCGTCTCGTAGATCGGCTCCTCGACGAGCACGCGCGAGGTCGCCGAGCAGACCTGGCCCTGGTTCCAGAAGATGCCGAACATGATCCATTCGACGGCCTTGTCGATGTCGCTGTCGGCAAAGACGACGAAGGGTGACTTGCCGCCGAGTTCGAGGCTGACATTCTTGATGTCCTGGGCACCGGCCATCATCACCTTGCGGCCGGTGACGACGGAGCCGGTGAAGGCAAGCTTGTCGACCAGCGGATGCTCGGTCAGCGGTTGGCCGGCGTCCTGGCCGGTGCCGGTGAGGATGTTGAGCACGCCGGCCGGCAGCCCGACTTCCTCGGCGATGACGCCGAGCTCAAGTGCTGTCAGTGGCGTCAGCTCCGACGGTTTGAGCACGATGGTGCAGCCGGCGGCCAGCGCCGGAGCCACCTTCCACGACACCATCAGCAACGGATAGTTCCACGGGGTGATCGCGCCGACGACGCCGAGCGGTTCGCGCACGGCGCGTGACGTGAAGCGGCTGTCGCCGACGGCGATCGCCTCCTCAGGGCTGGTGTCCAGTTCCTCGGCGAGGCCGGCATAATAGCGGAAGCAACCTGCGGCATCGTCGATGTCCCACAATGCTTCCGGCAGCGGCTTGCCGTTGTCGGCGACTTCGAGCCGGGCCAGCGAGTGGCGCTTTTCCTCGATCTTGGCGGCGATGGCACGCAGATAGGCGGCGCGCTCGCTGCCCGAAAGTTTTGGCCAGGGGCCGCTGTCGAAGGCGATGCGGGCCGCCTTTGCGGCCCGGTCCACGTCTTCGTAAGTTGCCGCAGGCGCACGATGGATGATCTCCTCCGTCGCCGGATCGATCACGTCGAGCGTGCCGCCGCGCCGCGGTTTTTCCCATTTGCCATCGATGAACAACCGGTCCTGCATGCAATACCCCTTTATAGCCCGGTGCGAGTATGGCCAGTCAAAGTGAAACACGCCAGCCGTAAGTTACGGCTGGCGTTGATCTTTTTGCCGCGAGACACTGCTCTGACGGTCGGTCGCCGACCCGCGCCACGCGAGGAACGGCAGAACCGGAAGCACGGCGCAGGCGCTGGCAAAGAGCCAGAACTGCCCGAGGGTCACGAGATTGCTGGTATAGAAGGCTCCCGAGACGATGCCGGCGATCAAGCAGGCATCCATGAGCGGCAAGCTCACGGCGTAAAACACTGCCTGGCGCTCCAGGGACAGGCAGCGTTGCACAAGGGTAAAGTAGGTGGCGAAAGCGATCATCTCCGGTATGCCGCCGACGATCAGCAGTCCGCTGGCCACCAGGGAGTTGGGGGCAAAAATCAGCGCGAAGGTCGAAAGGCCTTCGAGCAGGCTTGAGAGGAGATAGGCGCGAAGCAGCGCCTGCGTACTGGTCAATGCTCCCGCCAATCGGTGCGAGACGACGGCACCAATCAGGGCGCCGGCGCCCTGTGCCGCCAGAAGCAAGGTCCACATCTCCGGGCCGAGATGAAACTGGTCACGATTGAGCCAGAACAGGAACGGCTGCAGTGCCCCGAGCGACACCATGTAGCCGAAGGCCGGGAGCAGCAAAGCCCAGAGCAAGGGGTTCTCGCGAAACATCGCAAGGGTTTCCCGTCCGAAGCCCGATGCGTGCGAGGGTGCCGCGTTCTCCTGCACCGGCTTGTCGCGTGGTTGAAGCACCAGCAGAAGGGCTGCCCCGATCTGGGCAAGGGCCAGCGCAAGAAGGGTTGTCACGATCGAGGTGGAGGCGGCTGTGAGACCCGCCGCCGGCGGACCGAAAATCTTGGCGAAGCGGTCGATCGCCTGGAAGGCGGTGTTGGCCTCCATGTTGCGGCCGGCTGGAACGACGGCGGCGCGCAGCATCAACAGACCCGGCGTGACCACCGCGTCCGCAGCGCCGATGACCAGGACGATCATGTGCAATGTCATTGCGTCCGGCGCGAACGCAAGGCCGGGAATGGCGATGGCGGTCACCGACAGGCAGCACAGCACCGGAAGTTGCGGGCCGCTGCGCCGTAGGAGCGAGGCGACGATCGGCGCAAGCAGGAGGCTCGGCAGCAGACGCAAGGCAAGACTGCCGACCAGTTCCGCACCGGCGCCGAAGCGGCTTGCAACGACGAGCGGCAGCGCGGCGACGAGCATCCAGGAGCAGAAGGAATCGACGGTGAGGACGAGGCTGATGCGCCGGAAGGCGGCATCGCCCCAAAGATTGGAATTGTCCATAGGAGAGCCCGATGAGACGCAATCGATCTCGGGTCTGCTGTATTGGGCAGGTTTGATGAGATCGAACGCGAACAGGATAAGCCCGCGCAAGAGGCGGACGGTTCTAGGCTCACAGATGCAAGCCCCGCCTTGCGGGGCAAATCAGGCCATCAAATGGGGTTCGCTCGACATGGTCAGCCATTTACCATGGGTGCTTCTCAGGTGACAAGCGGCAGCCTTGATCGTCATGGCTGCCGCTGCCGAGATGCGGCTCTGTGCTATCGCGGCGCGTTGGCCAAGGCCGGCGTGACATTGGCGATCTGGGTGATCACCATGCCGCCGACGATGAAGAACAGGCCGGTCAGCCGCGCCGCATTGACCGGCTTTTGCGGGAAACCCATCAGGCCGTAGTGATCGATCAACATGGAAATGACCATCTGGCCGGCTATGACGGCGACAATGAAGCTTGCCGCGCCGAGCTTCGGCGCAAGGAGAAGAGCCGCAGTGATGTAGATCACGCCGGCGAGGCCGCCGACCCAGATCCACCACGGACCCTTGAATGCCACAGCCAGGCTGGGCAACGGCGCCCGGAAGGCAATCAGCATCGGCAGGATGAGCGCGAGACTGACGCCGAGCGAGACGACCGTCGCCCAGAGCGGATGGCCGAGGAGGCGGCCAAGGTTGGCATTGGCGCCGGCCTGGAGGGGGACGACGGCGCCGGCGAAGATCGCCACGGCAAGCAACAGGAGGGAGGAGAGATTGGGCATTGTTTTTCCTTTTTGTTGCGGCGATCCTCCATCATCTATCTTGGGAATGGAAATTCCAATTTTTCACGTGCTATATTCGTATGATGAATAATCTTGGCGCAATCGACCTGAACCTGCTCGTGGTGCTCGACGCGCTCCTGGCGGAGCGCCACGTCTCGCGCGCGGCTCTGCGGTTGAACAAGAGCCAGCCTGCCGTCAGCCATGCGCTGGCGCGGTTGCGCGCTCTGTTCGACGATCCCTTGCTGGTTCGCCATGGCGGCCAGCTCGAGCCGACGGTGCGGGCGCTGGAGATCGCGCCGCAGCTTGCCGAAGCGCTCGCGCATATGCGTCTGCTCATGGGGTCTCAGCCGTTCGATCCGGCGCGCGAGCCCCACGTCTTCCGGCTGGCGATGTCCGACTACGCTGCGCTTGTGCTGCTGCCGCAACTGATGACCGTGCTGCGCCGGCAGGCGCCGAACGTCGATCTCCTCGTCAGCCAGGCAAGCCGCGAAGTGATGATGGCGCAGGCCATCGACGGCGAGATCGATCTGGCGCTCGGGGTTTTCCCGACGCTTGCCGAGGATCTGAGGACATCATTGCTGTTCGAGGAGCACTTCGCCTGCCTGGCCGATCGCGCGTGCCTCGGCGGCGAAAAGACGATGGATCTTTTGGCCTATCTGCAGCGGCCGCATATTCTCGTCTCCCTGCGTGGCGATACCGGCAACGAGATCGACCTTGCGCTTTCGGCTATTGGACACAAGCGCCGCATTGCGCTGGCCCTGCCTCATTGGAGTGCGGCGCCGGGTCTCGTTCCGGGAACCGACCTCGTGCTTACGGTTGCGCGCCGGATCCTGCCCCGCGACGGGGAGACCGGGCCGCTCGCCATCTTCGCGCCGCCCTTCGCGATCCCGCCCTTCGCCTTCCGGCAGATCTGGCATCGGCGGCGCGACGGCGACCCCGCCCATCGCTGGCTGCGGGATCTGATCACCGGCATCCTCGCGCCGTCGACTGTGGCCCCCGCGGCCGTGTGATTGGACAAGCCTGAAAACGGAAAGGCCCGGTGCGGCGATGCCGACCGGGCCTTTTCTATAGGCTTTGCTGCGCGTCAGTCGTGGCTAACGCCCTGGATCGCCGAAACCTGCCATTCGGCACCCGGCTTGCGCACGAAGGTCCAGAGCTCGACGGCTTCCGTCAGATTGTCCGGATCGCCGCTGATCACCTTGCCGGTGGTGCGGTCGCGCATGACGTCGATGCTCTCGTAACGCATGGCGACGGTCGCAAATTCGGTTCCGTTTTCCGACCACGCTTCGGCGACGTCGCCCTGAACGAGGTGCACGTCGCGCACATCGTTCTTGACGCCGCTCGTGGCGTTGTCGCTGAGCTCTTCGGCTAGGTACGACATGGCTTCCGGCGTCGTCAGGCGACGCAGCGTGCCGTAGTCTTCCGCGGCGTAAGCCGCCTGCACGTCCTTCAGCATCTTTTCGAACTGCTCGAGGTCAGACCCCTGGACGCCGATTTCATCGGCCGGGCCGTCGGTGACGGGCGCCGCCTCAGGGGCTGCCTGGGGTCGAGCCTGCGCCTGACCGCTTGCCTGGCCGCCGCCGATGCTCGGGATCTTGAACGACGGCATGCCGTTCGATGGCTGCTGGCCCGACGAGCGCTCGGACGGGCCGGCATAGGCTGTCTGCTGGCGGTTGCGGTTAAAGAAGCGCATGGCGAGCATGATCAGGCCACCGATCAGGAGCATCTGCACGATCAGGCCGAGGAAGCCGGCAGCACCGCCGAAACCGCCGCCCATCAGCATGCCGATGAGGCCGCCGACCATCAGGCCACCGAGCAGCGAACCGCCGAAGCCGCTGAAGAAGCCCGGACGGGCGTTCGGCTGGGTGGAGTTCGGGCGCGTCTGGCCGGCTGCCGGATTGGTCGCGGCCGGGCCTGCGTCCTGGCGCGGCGTCATCGAACGGTCGATCGGTGCCGCGTTGGTCGGCGCGGTACGGGTGACCGGTGGCTGCGAGAAGGTGCGGGTGCCGCGGCTACCGAAGCCGCCGCCCGAACGCCGCGCTTCGGCGACGTCCACAACGGTCAGCGCAACGACCATGCCGATCGCCATCATTGCCAGAGTTCGTCCAAAACGCCCAAATCGCTGCATTGCCATCACAACCCCTAAATCTTGCTTGGGCTCAAACCGAGCCATCAGGACCTGATATAGGGGCTCAACGCCTGAGATTTAAGCTTTTCGCGTCGCTTTTCGGCCAGTTTACCGTTATCCGACACCGCTAGCTGGCCGAATCCGGCGTGGAATCAGCATCTTCGGCGGACGCCCGAGTGCAGCCCGCCCTTGCCGCTGACACCTAGCGATTGACTGCCAGGATCATCGTCGCCGCCTTTTCGGCGATCATGATCGTCGGCGAATTGGTGTTGCCCGAGGTGATCGTCGGCATGACCGAGGCGTCGGCGATGCGCAATCCCTTCAGACCGCGCAGGCGCAGTTCCGGATCGACGACGCTCTCCGGATCGGCGCCCATGCGGCAGGTCCCAACCGGATGGAAGATCGTCGTGCCGATATCGCCGGCCGCGCGCTTCAGGTCCTCCTCGGTCTCGTAGGACGGGCCCGGCTTGAACTCGACCGGGTTGAAGCGGGCGAACGAGGGTTGCTTGACGATTTGCCGCGTCAACCGGATGGCGCTGACCGCGACATCGCGGTCGGCCTCCGCCGTCAGGTAGCGCGGCCTGATGTCCGGCGCGGCGGCAAAATCCGGACCCTTCAGATGTACCGATCCGCGGCTTTCCGGGCGCAGATTGCAGACGCTGGCGGTGATTGCCGGGAAGGAATGAACCGGCTCGCCGAACTTGTCGAGCGACACCGGCTGCACGTGATACTGCAGATCCGGCGTTTCCTTTTCCGGTCCGGAGCGGGTGAAGATGCCGAGCTGGCTCGGCGCCATTGCCATCGGCCCGGAACGCTTCAGCAGATATTCGAGCCCGATCGACGCCTTGCCGAACAGCGAGTTTGCCTTTTCGTTGAGCGTCGGCACGCCGGTGACCTTGTAGGCCATGCGCAGCTGCAGATGATCCTGCAGGTTTTCGCCGACGCCGGCGCGTTCGTGGCGAAGCTCGATGCCGTTTGCCTGCAGCACGTCACCACGGCCGATGCCGGAGAGTTCGAGGATATGGGGTGAGCCGATCGCGCCGGCGGAGAGCACAGTTTCGCGGGTTGCGCCGGCGCGCTTGACTGTGCCGTCATGCTGGAATTCAACGCCGGCGATGCGATCGCCCTCGATGATCAGCTTGCGCACATGCGCCTTGGTCAGAACTGTGAGGTTGCCGCGCTTCTGCGCCGGGCGCAGGAATGCCTTTGCGGTGTTCCAGCGGATGCCGGAACGCTGGTTGACATCGAAATAACCGGAGCCTTCGTTGCTGCCGCGGTTGAAATCCGGCGTCTCGGGAATGCCGGCTTCGCTTGCCGCCTTCTGAAAAGCGTCGAGCACGTCCCAGCGCACGCGCGCCTTTTCCACCCGCCATTCGCCGCCGGCGCCGTGCATCTCGTTGGCACCGCGATAGTGGTCCTCGGATTTCCTGAAGAGCGGCAGCACGTCGTCCCAGCCCCAGCCGGTACAGCCGAGCTGGCGCCAGTGGTCGTAGTCCTCAGCCTGGCCGCGCATATAGATCATGCCGTTGATCGACGAGCAGCCGCCGAGCACCTTGCCGCGGGGATAGCCGAGCGAACGGCCGTTCAGGCCCTCTTCCGCTGCGGTCGTGAAACACCAGTCCGTGCGCGGATTGTTGATGCAATAGAGATAGCCGACCGGAATGTGGATCCAATGGTAGTTGTCGCGGCCGCCGGCTTCGAGCAGCAGCACGCGATGCCCCGGGTTTTCCGAAAGGCGGTTGGCAAGCACGCAGCCGGCGCTACCTGCCCCAACGACGATGAAGTCGTATATGTCCATGGTTCTCCCTCGATATGTACGGCGCGACCCTTCAGATCCCGGGTTCGGGCGACATCGCTCCTTCAGCCGCGCCCCGGCGCCGCATTCTTGAGCTTCGTCATCTTGTCTTCTTCCTGAACCGTCAGCCGCCGCGAACGAACGCAGGAATACTCCGGCGCCGGATGGTGGCCGCCGGGGCGTTCGTTT
>NZ_JAPPRN010000006.1:1867500-2282500 GCF_026672675.1 Ensifer sp. SL37
CTCCGAATACCGAGGAGTACTAGTCGGCAGACACACGGCGGGTGCTAACGTCCGTCGTGAAAAGGGCAACAACCCTGACCTCCAGCTAAGGTCCCCAAGTCATGGCTAAGTGGGAAAGGATGTGAGGATCCCAAAACAACCAGGATGTTGGCTTAGAAGCAGCCATCATTTAAAGAAAGCGTAACAGCTCACTGGTCTAAATAAGGGTCTTTGCGCCGAAAATGTAACGGGGCTAAAGCCATGCACCGAAGCTGAGGATACGTCGCAAGACGTGTGGTAGCGGAGCGTTCCGTAAGCCTGTGAAGGGATACCCGTGAGGGGTCCTGGAGGTATCGGAAGTGCGAATGTTGACATGAGTAACGATAAAGAGGGTGAGAGACCCTCTCGCCGAAAGACCAAGGGTTCCTGCTTAAAGTTAATCTGAGCAGGGTTAGCCGGCCCCTAAGACGAGGCGGACACGCGTAGTCGATGGGAACCACGTTAATATTCGTGGGCCTGGTGGTAGTGACGGATCGCTTAACTTGTTCACACTTATTGGATTGTGTGGGCGGGGACGCGGTTCCAGGAAATAGCTCCACCGTATAGACCGTACCCGAAACCGACACAGGTGGTCAGGTAGAGTATACCAAGGCGCTTGAGAGAACTATGCTGAAGGAACTCGGCAAATTGCACGCGTAACTTCGGAAGAAGCGTGACCCCAAGGGACGCAAGTCTGTTGGGGTGGCACAGACCAGGGGGTAGCGACTGTTTATCAAAAACACAGGGCTCTGCGAAGTCGCAAGACGACGTATAGGGTCTGACGCCTGCCCGGTGCTGGAAGGTTAAGAGGAGGGGTGCAAGCTCTGAATCGAAGCCCCAGTAAACGGCGGCCGTAACTATAACGGTCCTAAGGTAGCGAAATTCCTTGTCGGGTAAGTTCCGACCTGCACGAATGGCGTAACGACTTCCCCGCTGTCTCCAGCATAGACTCAGTGAAATTGAATTCCCCGTGAAGATGCGGGGTTCCTGCGGTCAGACGGAAAGACCCCGTGCACCTTTACTATAGCTTTACACTGGCATTCGTGTCGGCATGTGTAGGATAGGTGGTAGGCTTTGAAGCAGGGACGCCAGTTCTTGTGGAGCCATCCTTGAAATACCACCCTTATCGTCATGGATGTCTAACCGCGGTCCGTTATCCGGATCCGGGACAGTGTATGGTGGGTAGTTTGACTGGGGCGGTCGCCTCCGAAAGAGTAACGGAGGCGCGCGATGGTGGGCTCAGACCGGTCGGAAATCGGTCGTCGAGTGCAATGGCATAAGCCCGCCTGACTGCGAGACTGACAAGTCGAGCAGAGACGAAAGTCGGTCATAGTGATCCGGTGGTCCCGCGTGGAAGGGCCATCGCTCAACGGATAAAAGGTACGCCGGGGATAACAGGCTGATGACCCCCAAGAGTCCATATCGACGGGGTTGTTTGGCACCTCGATGTCGGCTCATCGCATCCTGGGGCTGGAGCAGGTCCCAAGGGTTTGGCTGTTCGCCAATTAAAGCGGTACGTGAGCTGGGTTCAGAACGTCGTGAGACAGTTCGGTCCCTATCTGCCGTGGGTGTAGGAATATTGACAGGATCTGTCCCTAGTACGAGAGGACCGGGATGGACATATCTCTGGTGGACCTGTTGTCCTGCCAAGGGCATAGCAGGGTAGCTATATATGGAATGGATAACCGCTGAAGGCATCTAAGCGGGAAACCAACCTGAAAACGAGTATTCCCTTGAGAACCGTGGAAGACGACCACGTTGATAGGCTGGGTGTGGAAGTGCGGCAACGCATGAAGCTTACCAGTACTAATCGTTCGATTGGCTTGATCGTTCCCATTGCTCATGCTCATCTTCAGATGAGCGACGTGTTCAAAACAAAACGAGTGAAGGCGATAAACCGCAAGCGGTTTACGCCGACCTCACCAGCTTCTCATCCGGTTTGCGTCCGCTAGACGCAAATCTTGCGCTTTGCCGACCTGGTGGTTCTGGCGGGGTGGCTGCACCCGTTCCCATTCCGAACACGGCCGTGAAACGCCCCAGCGCCGATGGTACTTCGTCTTAAGACGCGGGAGAGTAGGTCGCTGCCAGGTCTGCAAAGCGCAAGAAAATCCGGAAAACAAAGATCACCTTCTCTTCATGCCTCGGCCCAGCCGAAACACGGGCCGCCCTCAAGCGGCCCTTTTGTTTTGCTAGACCGAAGTCATCAGTGCGTCCCTTACACGAGACAAATCGCTTCGCAATTTGCTCGGCACAGACCATAAATCCCTTCGGGATTTACGTTACCGCGATAAATCCCATCGGGATTTACGCTTGGCGCGGGGTGGAGCAGCCCGGTAGCTCGTCAGGCTCATAACCTGAAGGCCGCAGGTTCAAATCCTGCCCCCGCAACCAAATCAAAAAAAGCCCGCATGGAGAAATCCAGCGGGCTTTTTGGCGTTTAAACCGCAGGGAAAAGACCCAGACGGGCGCAGGCGGAACGGGCGCAAGCGGACAGTTCAGGCAAGGGCCAAAGAGCCGATCACGCAAGCCAAGTCCGAGGGCATGACGCCGTAACGCAGCGAGCGAGCTTCGCCGGGCGCTTACGTAGTCGCCACCAAAGCCGCGACATGCCATCACATGATCGCAGCCACGCCCGTTTCGTGGTCAAGCCCGTCCCTCAACGCACTCTCGCCCGACGCCTGCCGTCGTCGGCCCACGTGGCTTTCCACGGGGTCGAGCCATCTCCTCGACTTCCGCCGCAATCTTCGCGCGGAAAGACCGAACCGAGTGATCCTTTTAGTTGCTAAATTTCATTATTTGCTTTTTCAAATAGCCGCCCCTCGTCATGCTGGCGCCTGGGGCTTGGACCCGAATTCAGCACGACAGAGTTTGATGAAGCACATCACCATCCCCACCGACAGTTTCCTGGACGGCAACCGGTTTCGCGTCGTCACCCTGCGGCTGGCACTGATCTACGCGGCGGCCGAATTCCTGATCAGCAGTCCCATCTGGCTCACGATCGGGGACAATCCGCTGAAGCCCCTTCTCGGCAAGCTGGCGCTCGAAGCGGTCTTTGTCCTCGTCGCCATCCTCCTGGCGCAGCTTCTCAGCCGGATGCGGCGGCAGAGCTATGGCCGGCAAATCGCGGCGTGTCTGTTGCTGTCGCTGGTCAGCTCTCTCGGCATGTCGCTGCTGGACGCCTATCTCTATAGCCTGATCATGCTGCCCGTGGTCGTGCCGTTCAACATGATGGATTACGCCTATGCGGTCTGCTATCGCATGTCGATCTTCTTCGGCTGGTCGTTTCTCTTCGTCGCGTTGCTCAATCACATGGACGTGCGCGACCGCGACCTGAAGCTGATCGCCTCACGCGAAGAGGCGCTCGCGGCGCAAATGCGCGCCTTGCAGTACCAGATCAACCCGCATTTCCTTTTCAACACGCTTAATTCCATCACCGGCCTTGTCGAGGAGGGGGCCTCCGAGCGGGCCGAACGGATGATCATGTCGCTTTCGGCGTTCCTGCGCTCGACGCTGCAGCTCGACCCCATGCGTGAGCTCAGGCTTGCCGACGAGATGGCGCTGCAGAAGGAATATCTCGATATCGAAAAGGAGCGGTTTTCGGACCGGATGCGCGTTCGAATCGACATTCCCGGCGAGCTCGAGGATGCGAAAGTTCCAAGTCTCATCCTGCAGCCTTTGGTCGAGAACGCGGTCAAACACGGCGTCGGTCGTTCCAGCAGCACAGTCGAAATCCTGATCCGCGCGGCAAGGCGCGGGGACAGGCTCAATCTGATCGTCGAAAACGATGTTGCCGCAGCGACTGCGGCGGGGATGACGCACGGGCTCGGCATCGGTCTTGCCAATGTGGCCCACCGCGTCAGCACCCATTTCCCGGAGGGAGCTTCGCTGACAGCAGGCCCGATCGAGCCGCGCAAATTCCGGGCCTCGCTCGATATGCCCTTGATACTTGTTTGAGGCAGAGGAAGAGGCTGGCGGACGGGCCGGCGAGGTTATTGTCTGACGCCGCCCGACTGGGCGGCGTTATCGTTCATGCCGATGGTAGCATCCCCGTCAATCGTCGACGACGGACCACTTTTCGTCGGGATCGAAGCGGTCGATGAAGGGTACGATTGCTTCCGTGCTCGGCCCGAGGTCGCGCTCGTAGACGATGCCCTGCTGGTTGACGACGAAGGTCTTCACGCCCGTCTCCGCATAGGTGACCGGCCAGGCGATCAGCGCAAAGCCGCCGATCATGTTGCCGTTGATCACATAGTCGTAGCGACCGCCGGCAATGTTGTCGCCCTGCGAGGTCAGGATGCGGAAGCGGTAGCCGAAGTATCCTTCGCCAGCTTTTGCCTTTTCCAGGGCCGCTTCGCTGATCGAGTCTCCGACGGGGCTTTCGCCATCCCCCTGGTCGGCCGGCCAATAGAGACCGTCGGTCTGGCCGGGCGTGCTGATCAGCTTCTGGGCATATTCGAGCACGCCGTCGGAGTCGCGATCCTCAGAAGCGTATTCCTTCTGGGCATCGACATAGGCTTCGACCGTGTCGATCGCCTGCAACTCGTTCTCGCCGACGCGACGATTGACGATCTCTTCGAGTCCGACATAGGTATCGAAGGCCCATTTGCCGTCATCGCCCTTGGTGAGCGGGAAGGGCAAGGGCCAGAGCCGGTCGCCGATCTGCAGGATCTTGCGGCCCTCCAGATCGCGAACGACGACATTGCGGGCTGCCCCTTCGCGGATAAGAGCGAACGTATCCTTCACCCCTTCGCTGTCTTTCAGCTTCTCCGCATTAAGCCCCAAAAGTTTTGCCAGGCCGTCGAAATCATCGGCGGCCAGCCTGGCCTTGAATTCACCGATGGCTTTGTCCGGATCGTCGAAGACCGGCGGGTCTTCTGCGGCGGCATAGGCATCCAGCCCACCCACCATCTGGTCCGCCGGCGGCTGATCGGCCGACGGTTGGTCTCCTGCAGGCTGATCGCCGGCAGCTTGATCGCCAGCAGGTTTATCGGCAGGCGGTTTGTCCTGCGAATAGGCGGAGCCGATCGGCGTCGCTACCAGAACCAGCGCCATCGCTGATCCCAGGAGAAGGGAATTGAAGAGCTTTGTCATGGTCGTTCTCCTGTGATCCGATCAACGTCTGCGGCCGCCGCCGCCGCGTCCGCCACCGCCACGGTGCATCGGCGGCCGGCCGCCACCACGGCTCATCTGTGGCCGCCCACCGCCGCGATGACCACCGCCAAGGCTTTGCCCGCCGCGGCGTGACGAAGCGACCTCACGCCGTCCGGAATTGACATTGCCAAGACCCGATGGCTTCTTCGGCCGGTTCTGCGCCTTTGCCGCCATCTTCTTCTTGCCACCGCTGCGGTTGACCTGCGACGGCTTGTTGCCCGGGCGATTGATGCTCGGCTTTCCGTCCCCAGCGCGGGCCTTGGCGATCGCCTGACCGCCACCGCCGCCGCCGGGCCGAGCCGCCGGTCTCTGCTGCGCTTTCAGCCCGTCGAGCGTGCTCTTGCGCACATCCCTGATCTGGCCGCCGCCACCTCCGCCGGGCCGTGCGTTCGGCCGGTCGCGATTGATCTCGGCGGCGCGGTTGCGCAGGTTGTTGTTGCCGTTCGCCTTGATGTTGTTCTTGATGCTGTTTCGGTCGAAATGCTGAAGCTGGTCACGATTGAAGTTGATCTTGCTGCGATCGACATTCTTCCAGTCGACGTCGTTCCACTTCACCTTGCCGTTGATGTTGTTGAAGCAGTTGTTGCAGTCGATGTCCATGTCGCCGCCGTTCCAGCGGCCACCCCAGACGCCCCAATCGTCCCAGTCGACGATCGCGGCGAAGGCCGCACCCGTGACCGCGCCGGCGAAGAAGGCCGCACCCGGATACCAGTAGGCGGGATAGGGCTCGTCGTAGTAGCCGATCGGCGCCGGCGCATAGTTCGGCTCGTAGAGCATCTCCGGCGGATACTGCGGCACGTAGATCGTTTCCGGGTTGGCCGCCTGGATGACGACGTTGTCGCCTTCCTGGACCACCTTTACCTTGTCGTCGGTCTTGATGATGTTCTTGGCGACCGCCTCGTCACGCAGTTGCTGGATGGCCATCAGCACGTCTTTCTGCTGATTGGCGATCGCATCGCCGAAAGACTGCGTCCACTCGAGATCCTCGCTCATCATCTTGACGATCTGGGGGTAGTTCAGCAGCGATATGATGCTGCCGTCCCAGTCGTCTTTCGGCTTCATGTCGGGTTTCTTCTCGCGAGCCTCAAGAAACCGTTCTGCCTCGACGATCTGCAAAGGATAGAGTGCGGCGGCGGAAATGAGCGCCACCAACTCGTCCGGGTAGAGCGCGATGCGCGCCACCAGCACCTCGAGCTCATCGTCGCTGAGCGGCTCGGGTGCTGTCTGTTGTTCCTGAGCAGCCGGTGCGGCTGCCGTCTGCTGTGCAAGAACCGCCGTGACGGGTGTTGTTATCAAAACCGCGATTGCGCTGCCGAGCGCGATGATCGTCTTTTTGATCATCTATCCAGCCTCCCTCGTGTATTGGGCAATGGCACGGGCGCTTGAACTGGCGCGCGGGACAGCCCCCTGTCGACGCTTCTTGTTCTGCAATTTCAAGCTGATCGCGCAGCAGTCTCTGACCACAGCCGTCATCAGTCAATGGAATCTCTAGAGGAGGCCGGCGGATCGGGAAGCCCGGCAGGCGTATTCTACTGTATGTTACTGCCCCACGGTTGCCGTGGGCGTGCCATCCACGTGACGGTAGAGCTTGCAAGGTGCCGGCGAGCATAGAGCTGCGGGTGTCGGCTGTTTCGCGTGAGGGGGAAGGGGCTAGCATGGACGAGGATCCTTCCCGATCGAATGTGGTCCGCAACGGAACGAACGGGTCGCCTTCCATCGAGGCGAAGATCACGGATATCGCCCGGATCGGCATCGTCGGGCTTCTGGCCTACTGGTCTCTGACGCTGATCGCACCCTTCGCGATCATTCTGATATGGGCGGCAATCCTCGCGGTGGCGCTCTTTCCAGCCTATGCCCGGCTCGGACGCTTGCTCGGTTCGCGGCGCCTTGCCTCATTCCTGATCACGCTGATATGCCTCGCCGTCATCGTCGCCCCACTGACTGCGATCGCGGTCAGCTTTGCCGAAGGGTTGCAGGCGCTGCTTGCCAGGCTTGCCGACGGTTCGCTGAGCGTACCGGTCCCGCCGGAATACATCCGCACGTGGCCTGTCGTCGGCGAGCGCATACATGCGGTCTGGAGCATGGCGTCGGGCAATATCGAAGCACTGCTGAGCAAGATCGAACCGGCGCTGATGCAAGCCGGGACCAAGGTTCTCGGCAAGGTCGCGAGCGTCGGCGCCGAGGTCTTAAGTTTTGTGGTCTCGGTGTTGATCGCAGGTTTTCTCTTCGGTTCGGCGGAGCGGCTGGCGGAAATGGCACAGCGCTTTGCCGGCAGGATCGGCGGCCAGCGGGGCATCGGTTTCCTCAAGCTGGCGACGGCGACGATCCGCAACGTGGCGCGCGGCGTCATCGGCGTGGCGCTGCTACAGGCATTTCTGTGCGGACTGGTGCTCAGCCTGTTCGATGTTCCGGCGCCTGGGGCGATTGCCTTCGTCGTGCTGATCCTCTGCATCATCCAGATCGGCCCCGCGCTGGTATTGCTGCCCGTCATGATCTGGGCCTGGTTCACCATGGATTTCGGTCCGGCGCTGTTGCTGACGATTCTGTTGATCCCGCTGTTCGTCATCGACAATGTGATGAAGCCGATCCTAGTGGCACGCGGGCTGTCGACGCCGACGCTGGTGATCCTGCTCGGGGTGCTTGGCGGCACGCTGTCCTATGGCCTGATCGGTCTTTTTCTCGGGCCGATCGTGCTGAGTGTCGCGCATGATCTGCTGATGGTCTGGGCGCGCTCTGATGCGGCGCCAGAGAAGGCGGCTGAACCCGCCGTCCGCGACGGCGAGCTTGAACCCGGCAACATCTGATCAGCGTATCGCGCTGGTGGTACCTGCCTGCTGATACTCCGCTTCGGGCACAGCAACGCCGGCGGCGCGCAGGCCGTCGAACAGGCGGTGCTGATCCTCGGGACGGTGAAACTGAAGGGCAATGGCTTGCCCGAGGTCACCGAAGAGAGCCGGGGCGTTGGTCTCGAACCACTTTCGCTCCTCACGCGCCTGGTCCGTCTTGCCGAGCTTTCCGAGAATCGCAAGCAGCAGGACCCGGTCGGCCGGGTTGGCGCCCGGATTGGCGAGACGCGCCCACCGTTCGGCGGCGACATAGTCGCCGGCGAAATAGGCGCAGCTTGCCAACGCCCCCTCGAAAACTCCGGTCTGGCCGAGGTTGCGCTCGGTCGCGTCCGACAGGAGCTTGCAGCCCGCATCCCATTGACCCGACTGCGAGAGCCGGAGGCCGTATGCGCCGGCAAGTTCGGTGTCGTTGGGATTGATGGCAAGCGCGCGGGCGCCGACGGCGAGGGCAGCATCGACTTCGCCGCGAGCGAAGAGGACGAGCATCTGTGCTTCGAGGGCGCGAACGTCGAAGGGGGCAAGATCGACGGCGTGCGCCGCCGCTTCGCCAGCCTGTTCCAGCAGCCCTGCTGAGGCCGAGGGATCGAGGCCATTGCTCAGCGCATCTATATAGCTCATCGACAGAAGCGCCCAGGCGGTGGCGTAGGTCGGGAATTGCCGGGTCGCGCGCTGCAGGCACTCCTCGGCGGAGCGACGGGATTGCGGATCGATGTCGCCGCGATGGTCGTAGTAGGTGAGGGAGCAGGCATAGGCCTGCCAGCCCTCGGGAACCGAACGCCTGAGTTCGGCTACGCTTGCCTGGAAGATGGCGCCATAGGGCTCTGCCACCGCGCTCGAGACCGCGGCCGCCGTCCTTGCCTGCTGATCGATGACGTCGCCGGACTGCAGTCGTTCGTCGTAGGTGTTCGCCCAGACGACTGCCCCGTCGGATCGCTGGATGAGCCTCACGACCAGCCGCAGCCGCTCTGCCTCGAGCCTTACCCGTCCCTCAAGCGCATAGGTTTGATCGGCCGGTGTCCGTAACGGATCGCTGACCGTGATCGGTACGATCTCCTTGAATTTGGCGAGGTTGCTCACGACTTCGTCCGTCAGCCCCTGCGCCATCATCGCCGATTGCCGCGTCCCCGAGATGTCCTCGAAAGGCGTGACGATCACCTTCGGAATATTTGGCCGACTGGCCGCCGTACTGTTGTCACCGGAAAGAAGCAGCAAGCCGGCCGACAGACCGGTGAGGCCACAGACAAGCGCCGCAGCGCCAAGCAGGATGCGGCGGCGATGACGCCAGCCGACCGGCGCGGCTTCGGACGGTGGCATTCCGCTTTCTCTAACGGGTGCTGGCTGCTTTTCGGCTCGTCTTTCGAAGGTCGGCACATAGGCGCCCTTCGGCATCCGGATCACGATCGGGTCGCTGCGTCCGGCGACGAGGTAATAGCGTTCGAGTGCCCGACGAATGCGGCCCGCCTCGATCCGAACGGCGGGATCCGTTTGCGGGTCGAAGGAGGAATCCCGGCCGAAAACCTCGGTGGCAATGGAATAGGCCTTGATGCGGTCGCCGCGCCCGGCCAGTGTTTCCTCGATGACATAGGCCAGGAATTTACGGTCGCGGTCTGGAGCATCGAATTCGGCGCTCAGGCGAATGCGCTCAAGCTGTGCCCGAATCTCCACGCTGCTGGGCGGAGATATGGTCGGTTCGACGCCGACGTCCTGCTGGTCCCCGATGGCCATCACGCGCCTCCATGGGCACAATGTGAGATTGTATCCGGCGGCAGTGTAGTCTCCCGTATCCTACGCACCGGTTCGGTCGGAGCGCAACATTTATTCGCGTCGGGCTTCACGTTCCCTGCCGAGGTTGCGCGGGCGGGCGCTGACGATGCCGAGGACGCGGCGCGCGGCCGGGCGTTTCGCTCGCCGATGTCATTGATCAGCGCCGAACGGGAAGCGGCAGCGGCATTCCCGTCCGCCGATACCGGTTTGCCTTCCTTCGACCGCAAATCGTGGCAAATGAAGTCGACAAGGCTACTAGGTACGGACGCCGTTTCGAAGCGGGAGGCGTGGCTTGTCGGTGGGCGTGCGGAACATGTCCGCTGGCGCCGGGCGTCCGACGTGGAAACCCTGGACGTGGTCGATCCGAAAGCGCCGCATCAGGGCCAGTTGCTCGTCGGTCTCCACGCCCTCGATCAGGATCTTGTGGCCGCGGTTGCGCACGAGCCCGATGATGTCCTGCAGCATCGCGCGGCCCTTCGGCGTGGCGCAATCGTGCAGGAACGACCGATCGATCTTCACCGTGTCGAAATCGATCAGGCGCAGCCAGGAGAGACCGGCGAAGCCGGTTCCAAAATCGTCCAGCCAGATGCGGATGCCAAGGGTCTCCAGGTCGCTGATGCAGCGCAGGATGCCCGAGTGCATCTCCATCTCCAGCCCTTCGGTGATCTCGAAGGCGAGCCGGCTTCCGGCAACCCCGGTTTCTCCCAGGATCGCCGCGACCGAGGTCGCAAAACCCGGCGTCTTCAGCTGGATCGGCGAGACATTGACGCTGACCAAGGGAACGTGATTGTCGACAAGCAGTTCGCGGCACACGGTCTTTATCGCCCAGCGGCCGAGATCGAGAATGGCGCCGGTCCGCTCGGCGACCGGAATGAACAGGCTTGGCGGAACCGAGGTGCCATCCAGCATCGTCAGGCGCATCAGCGCCTCGACGGCATCGACCTCGCCGGTCGTCACGTTCGTGATCGGCTGGTAGACGAGGGATACCAGGTTCTGGTCGACGGCGATCTTCAGGAGGGCCGCGATGTTCTCGCTCTCGTCGCTGCTCTGCGGATCGTTCGGATCGAACAGCTTCGAGCAGTTTCGCCCGCTCGCCTTGGCGGCGTAAAGCGCGCGGTCGGCCTCGTGGATGATTTTCTCGAGCTTGGCGCCGGTGTGATTGCGGGTGAAGGCGGCGCCGACGCTGACGGTGACGATGGACACGCCGTCGCGTCGCTGCTCGTGGATCAGCCCCATGCTTTCAACCGTGCGGCAGATGACCTCCGCAAGCTCGGCCGCCTGCTCGCGCGTATCCAGGCGAGCAAGGACGATGAACTCCTCGCCGCCGTAGCGGCCGATCGAGCCGTGATAGTTCCTGATCGCTTCGCCGAGCGCATTGGCCACGAGAATGAGGCAGCGGTCGCCCTCCTGGTGGCCGTAGCAGTCGTTGTATTTCTTGAAGAAATCGACATCGATCAGCATGGCGGTGAAGTTCTTGCCGAGCTTCTGCCAATCGTTCCAGTAGTCGCGCAGCTGCTGATCGATGGCGCGGCGGTTGTCGAGACCGGTCAGCGGATCGGTGTTGGACAGCCGCAGAAGCGCCATTCCCCGCTCGGAAGCTTCGTTCTGCTGGATCTTCGCCTCGAAGGCGTTGAGGAAAACCTTGTAGCGCTCGCGGTTGAGCTTCCAGTTCACATAGGAGGTGAAGACGAAGCAGGAGACGTAGAACGTTCCGAAGGCGATCAGGTAGGCCGGATCGTGTTCGGAGAAGAACGACAGCGCGATGAAAAACGTCACCAGCACGATGCTGGAGGCGACCACCGAGAGGCGGAACCGTAAGCTGAAAAAGAGATTGGCGCCCATCATGAAGATGGCGCCGAAGATCATGTAGTAGGACATGCTGCTCGTATCGGCCGTCATCATCGCCGGAACGAGCCAGCCTATGTAGCCGAAGACGAGGGCTGCGGCGCAGGTGCCGTCGAGCCATTTGGTCTGGGCCTTCAGCCGAAACAGGATCTCGAAGGTCAGAAGCGAGCCGATGCCGACAAAGAGGCGCGAGACGATCGTGTAGAAGGCGACGTCGGGGACGAGCAGGATGTCCGGGATGAAGAAGAGCAGGTAGACGACGACGGCAACCCACAGCCCCTGCCGGGTCGAGGCGCGCCGGCCAGCCTCGCCCTCCATGCGATAGAGGGTCTGAAGCTCAGCCAGGTGCGGCCTGTGCGGCTGCTTGTGTAGGTCGATGTCAACTACGTCGGCCAACGTGTGCTTCATGCACTGATCCATCGCGCTGCGTCACGGTCAACGGAAATCTGTCGTCGCTTTTCCATCAATGGACGTTGTTTCGGACACTCCCTGCGTGTTCGCCGCGGCCCATATGCAACAAGGGCGGGAAACGCTGCGAGGCATGATAGGAGGTGTCCATTAAGTTTTGTTAAATTAATGGGTCAGGGCATCTGCGAATCGGTATCACCCAAAGGGGTGAGCTCCGAGTATTTACCTTATTATATACAAAAACTTGCATTCCGAGCCGTAATGCGCGCATCTTCGCGACTATTGTTAACAAAGCTTTAACGGATGGTCTCGCGTGCGCCAATTTCAGACTGTTTTCGACGGTCAGAGCCTCATTACTCCCAAGGCAATGGCTGATGAGTTCGTTTCGCCCCGCGGCGAACGACATGACGAACAGCTCTCGACCGCCAAGGCCGAGCTCGCATTGATTCTCAGGGTCGCTCAGGAACAATTCATTCAAGGAACGGATGCGTCGAAAATTATCGACCGGCTCGCGGCCTCCCTCCACCAGACCCGTGCCAAATACCACCCGAGCGTGTGGCAGGAGCTAATCCCGATCGCCCAGGATCACCCGGTTTCGGAGTACTTCCTGCAGGATCCGTTCACCCGGTGGTCGTTCGACAAGCCCAGGGGATATTCGGGTGACGCGCAGTTGCTCGACTTCATCTACGGCCATGCAAGCGTTGCCGGCGAAATCGAGCAGGCGTCGCCGGTCGGGCGCGCCCTTTACGACTACACGAAGGACGCTTCGTCCTCGGTGGCGGTGCGCGAGCGCCGCGATATCCTCACGCGCCACGTCGACGAGATCGCGGCGAGCCGGGGTTCCGAGGCGGAGATCCTGACGATTGCCGCGGGTCATCTGCGGGAAGCCAACCGCTCCAAAGCGCTCGAGGAACGCCGCATCAAGCGTTGGGTGGCGCTCGATCAGGATCCTCTCAGTGTCGGATCGATCAGCCGCGATTTCTCCGGCACGGCGATCGAAGCGGTCGACGGTTCCGTTCGCAGCCTGCTCGGCCGCGACCAGAAGCTCGGCACGTTCGACTTCATCTATGCGGCCGGTCTCTACGACTATCTCGCCGACAAGGTGGCCATCAAGCTGACGCATCGCTGCCTGCAGATGCTGAAGCCGAACGGCGTCTTCCTTTTTGCCAACTTCGCCCAGGACATCGGTGTCGACGGTTACATGGAGACCTTCATGAACTGGGCCTTGCTGCTGCGTTCCGAAGTGGACATGTGGAACATCATCCACAAGAGTGCCGGGAAGTCTGCAATCGATGCGCGCGTCTTCTTCGGTGCCAACCGCAACATCGTCTACGGCGTCATCCAGAAGCATTCCTGAGATTGCTTCGACGAACTGCCTCGGCTTCAAGCCGAGGCGGGCCGGCAACAGGAGACCGCAGGGTGCCGAAGGGCCGCTGCGGTTTCGTATTTCTCACGCTCAGTCTTGCGTGCGCAGAAAGCGGCTTAACAGGCGGTGTAGCAGCACGCCTTCCTCCTTCGGCTTGAAGCCGGGATCGACCGCGACCCTGCTGAAGATGCCGTCGATGATCGCGGCGATCCAGCGGGCAGCGCCCTCCGCGTCGAGGGTCCTGTCGATCTGGTTTCGGCTGGCGGCGTTGCGCAGGAGTGCCACGAGCGCCGACTGGAGTTCCGCGTCGTTCGTCGCCGCTAGCGTCCCGATGCGCTCGTCACGCATCGCTTCGGCGGCGATTTCGAGCGCGAGGCTCGAATAGGCAGGATCGCCCGCGAGTTCGAGAACGCTATCCATAAAGCCCAGCAAGGCGGCGAACAGATCCTCCTCTTCGCCCAGCTTTCGGAAAATCTCCGCCGTTTCTTGACGTTCCTCTTCCACGATCGCCGCGATGATGGTGTGCTTGGTCGGAAAATAATGGAAAAGATTTCCCGGGCTCATGCCTGCCTCGGCGCCAGATCTCGGCCGTCGACGTGCCGTGAAAACCCTTGCGCGAAAAGCAGGCGATTGCCGCATCGAGAATCAGCCGACGCCTGGCCGCATGTTTTTCGGGGTCGATCTTGCGCATCGCCGGTTCTCCTTGCATGCCGTTCAATTATTAGATCAAGCACTCTGATTTCGGTGGGCAGACGATCGGTGTCAAGGCCGCCGGCCGTTTGCATGATCTCCGCCATCTTCCCGCAATGCTCGTGTGTGATCTGCCTTACAATTGTCGCGTTTGATGAATTCTATTGTTAGATTGAATGATCTAATAAATTATCGACGCCCTTTGCCCGACCCGGGATCCGGTATCGCAGGCGCATCACGCCGCCGGCCCCGCCAATGGAAAGCCAATGAAATGAGACGTACAATTGAGTTGAACGTCGCTCTTGCAGCGTTGCTTGTGATTGCGGCGGCTGCTGGTCCGGCGCGCGCCTCGGGGGAGGCCGCCGCCTCCGTTCCCGCCCCGTCTGCCACCCGCACGGTAACGACGCTCGTTGCCGACAGCCGCCCACAGCAATGGACACGCTCCTTTGCCGGCATCTTCGTTGCCCGCGAGGAGATTGCCGTCGGCACAACCTTGACTGACCAGCGTATCGCCAGTGTCGAGGTCGAGATCGGCGATCGGGTAGCCGCGGGGCAGGTGCTCGCCCGGCTGGAAACCGACATGCTGGAGAACCTTCTGCGCGAGGCCAAGGGCCGCGTCGCGCGCGCCAGTGCAGCGATGGCGCGGGAGGAAGAGACGGTCACGCAGGAACAGCGAAAACTCGCGCGCGCCCGCCAGTTGAGCCACCTTCAGGCCGCGACCATTCTCGAGGAACGCGTCTCCGCGCTCGCCCTTGCCGAACAGGCTGTCGAGGTCGCGCGGGCCGATTACGACCAGGCGGAAGCGCTTGAGGCCGAGGCGCGCCGGAGGCTCGATCGTGCCGTGATCGTGGCACCTGCCGACGGGATCGTTTCGGAACGGCTGGCGCGCGCCGGTGCGCTTGCGGGCTCGGACCCGCTGCTCAAGCTCATTCGCGGTGGCGAAATCGAGTTTGCGGCCGACGTGCCGGAAACCGAACTGCCGTTGCTCGCGGTTGGCCAGACCGTGAAGGTCAAGCTTTCGGGCCGAGCCGACTGGCTCCAGGGGCATGTGCGGGTAATCAACCCGAAGATCGACCGCGAGACCCGCCTTGGCACCGCGCAAGTCACGCTGTCCACCGGGCGCCCGCCTTTTGCGGGCACGTTCGGCCGGGCGGAGATCGTGGTGGGCGAGCGCAAGGCGATCATGGTCGACGATTCCGCCCTACTTTTCGGTGCGCCGGATGGCGCCGTCTCGGTCTTCGTCGTCGATGGGGGCCAGGTCGTGCGCAAGTCGGTCAAGCCGGGCATGCGCCAGGGCGGCAAGGTGGAGATTACCTCGGGCCTTTCGACCGGCGAACGGGTCGTCCTTAAATCCGGGGCGTCGCTGCGCGAAGGCGAAGCGGTCGCAACGAAAGACGTCCAGCCGACGCAGACGGGCGACCAGCAATGACGAGCAACATCTCCGCCTGGGCGATCCGCAAGCCGGTTCCGACGATCGTTCTCTTCGTCGTGCTGACGCTGATGGGGATCGCCTCGTTTCTGAGGCTGCCGGTTAACGCCAATCCGAGCGTATCCTTCCCGATCGTCACGGTGACGATCACGCAACCGAGCGCGCAGCCGGGCGAAATGGAAACGCAGGTGACGCGCCGCGTCGAAGGGGTCGCCTCCGGCCTTGTCGGGGTCAGTCACATCCGCTCGACCATTACCGACGGCGTCTCCACGACCACGGTCGAATTCAAGATCGGCACGGATCCGGACCGGGCGGCAAACGACGTGCGCGAGGCCGTGGCGCAGATCCGCGCCGACCTGCCGCAATCCATTCAGGAGCCGATCGTCTCGCGCCTCGACGTCGACGGTAGCGCCATCGTCTACTACGCCGTGCGGGCGCCCCACATGTCGGAAGTGGAGCTGTCCTGGTTCGTCGATGACACGATCACCAGCGAATTGCTGACACTGCCCGGCGTGCAGAAGGTGCAGCGCCTCGGCGGCGTCAGCCGCGAAGTGCGCGTTTCGCTCAATCCCGAACGGCTGCTGGCGCTTGGCGTAACGGCCGACCAGGTGAACACGGCGCTCAGGGAAATCAACATCAACATCCCGAGCGGTCGCGGCGAAATCGGCGGGCGCGAGCAGTCGATCCGCACCGTCGGCAGTGCCGGCTCGGTGGACGAGCTCCGGCAGCTTTCGATCCCGCTTGCAGGCGGCCGCTGGCTGCAGCTCTCCGACATCGCGACGATCGAGGACACTTCGTCCGAGCCGCGCAGCTTTGCCCATTTCGATGGCGAACCGATCGTGAGCTTCTCGGTTTCGCGCAGCAAGGGAGCGAGCGACACGGTCGTTGCCGAGCGCGTCATCGAGCGGCTGAAGGAAATCCAGGCGCGCACCCCCGGCGTCGAGATGACCGAGCTGATCTCTCTCGTCGAGTATACGCAGGAGAGCTACGATGCGGCCGTCACGGCCCTGATCGAAGGCGCACTTCTGACCATCGTCGTCGTCTTCGCCTTCCTGCGAAACTGGCGGGCGACACTGATCTCGGCGCTTGCCATGCCGCTTTCCATCCTGCCGACCTTCGCGGTGATGGACCTGCTCGGCTTCACGCTCAACGGCATCAGCCTTCTGGCCCTGACGCTGGTCATCGGCATTCTCGTTGACGATGCGATCGTCGAAATCGAGAATATCGAGCGGCATGTCGACATGGGCAAGCGGCCGTTCATCGCGGCAATCGATGCGGCCGATGCGATCGGCCTTGCGATCGTCGCAACGACGCTGACGATCGTCGCCGTCTTTGCGCCGGTGAGCTTCATCGGTGGTGCGGTCGGGCAATATTTCAAGCAGTTCGGCCTGACCGTCGCGATCGCCGTTCTGTTCTCGTTGCTGGTGGCACGCCTACTGACGCCGCTGATGGCGGCCTATCTGCTGCGGCCGAAGCCTGGTCACGGCCATGCCGTCAAGCCGTCGCGCATCAGCGACGCCTATCGCAGCATGCTCGGCTGGACCCTCGATCACCGCAAGACCGCGCTCTCGATGGTCGCGCTGATCTTCGTCGGCTCGATCGCGCTTTTGAGCATGCTGCCGACGGGTTTCATGCCGACGAGCGACAGCAACGTCTCGCAGCTTAAGATCACGCTGCCGCCCGGCACGAGGCTCCAGGAAACCGCGCGCATTTCCGACGATCTGGTGGCCAAGCTCAAGGAACGCAAGGAAGTCGAGAACGTTCTGGCGACGACCGACAGTCTCAACGAGGTATCGCTGCGCATCAAGCTCAAGCCGCGCAAGGAGCGTGAACTCGACCGCAAGTCCTTCGAACTGTCGTTGCGGCCCCTGCTGGCGGAGACCCCCGACATCCAGGCAACCTTCTCCTCGACCGAAGGCGCGAAGGACCTCTCCATCTACCTGACGGGCGATGACCCGGAAACGTTGATGGCTTCGGTGCGGCGTCTGGAAAACGAGATGCGTGCACTCCCCGGGCTGGTCAGCGTTCGCTCGACCGAGCCGCTGCTTTCGCCCGAGCTTCTGGTCAAGCCGCGCTTCGACGAGGCGGCAAGGCTCGGCGTGTCGGTGACCTCGATCGGCACCGTCGCCCGTATCGCGACGATGGGCGACAGCGAGAGCAACTCCGCGCGGTTCAACCTCGGTAACCGCCAAGTGCCGATCCGGGTGATGCTCGACCGGTCGGCCCGCGGCGATTTCGACACCTTGCGCAATCTGCGGGTGGGCACGAATGCGGGTGCCCTGGTGCCGTTGACGTCCGTCGCCGACGTCTCCTTCGGCGCCGAGGAAAGCAGCGTCGAGCGTCTCGATCGCAAGCGTCTGATCGCCGTCGAGGCAAACCTCAACGGCATGACGCTCGGCACGGCCTTCGAGGCGATTTCGGCATTGCCGGCCATGAAGGAACTGCCCGCGGGCGTGACGCAGGCCAACTATGGTGACGCGGAATACATGTCGGAGATGTTCCGCAACTTCGCCCTGGCGCTGCTTGCCGGCATCCTGATGGTCGTGGCGGTTCTGATCCTGCTGTTCAAGGATTTCCTGCAGCCGGTGACCATCCTTGTTGCCTTGCCGTTGTCGATCGGCGGCGCGGCGCTGGCTTTGATCCTGTTCGGTGCGGCACTCGACCTTTCGTCGATGATCGGGATCCTGATGCTGATGGGGATCGTCTGCAAGAACTCGATCCTGCTGGTCGACTATGCGATCGAGTGCCGCAACGACGGTGCCGACCGGCGCACGGCGCTGCTGACGGCGGGCGTCACCCGCGCGCGGCCGATCATCATGACGACGATCGCCATGGTGGCGGGCATGGTCCCGGCAGTCATCGGCGTCGGCGCCGGTGCCGCCTTCCGCGCGCCGATGGCGGTTGCGGTGATCGGCGGCCTGATCACCTCGACGATGCTGAGCCTTGTCTTCGTGCCGGTGATGTTCACCGTGATGGACGACATCAACACGAAGATGGGCCGCTGGCTGAAGCGCTTCTCCTCCGTGACGGACGAGGACCACGCGGCGGATGCGGCCCGGATCGGCAAGGAGGGCGCACCCGGCGCGGCCGGATAGCGTCCGCGCTGTTCCGGCATGATCATTGTCGAAGCGCGCTGCATGGGTGCCCGTGCAGCGCGCTTCGCGCATTCGGGCCAAGGCGTATGTCTGCGTTCTAGTCGAAATAGTTGACGAGGCGCGTGTCGCCGACGGCATGGACGCGGCAGTCGACATCGAAGATCGCCTGCAACCGCGACGGCACGATCATGTCTTGCGGCGGTCCCTCGAAGGCGAGGCGGCCGCCCTGCATGGCGACGATGCGGTCGGAATAGGCGGAGGCGAAGTTGATGTCGTGCAGCACGACGACCACCGTCTTGGCGAAATCGTCGGCCAGCCGGCGCAGGAGCTTCATCGTCTCGACCGCATGCTTGATGTCGAGATTGTTGAGCGGCTCGTCGAACAGCATGTAGTCGGTGTCCTGGCACAGCACCATGGCGATGAAGGCGCGCTGGCGCTGGCCGCCGGAGAGTTCGTCGAGAAAGCGGTTCTGGTAGGGTTCGAGCCCGAGATAGGCGATCGATCGGTCGATATGCTCCGCATCGGCCGCGGTCACCCGTCCCTTGGAATAGGGATAGCGGCCGAAGGCGACGAGGTCGCGCACGCTCAGGCGCGCGCTGATGTGGTTGTCCTGGCGCATGATCGACAGCCGCCGGGCAAGCACGTCGCCGGCGGCGCGGCTGACGTCGAGGCCGTCGACCAGCACCTTGCCCGTATCCATCGGCATCAGCCGGCTGACGATCGACAAAAGCGTCGACTTGCCGGCGCCATTTGGGCCGATGATCGAGGTCAGGCCGCCTGCGGGTAGCGTCAGCGACACCCGGTCGACGACCGCGGTGCCGCCATAGGATTTCGTTACCTCTTGGATCTCGATCATCGCGCGGAGCCTCGGACGAGCAGGAAGATGAAGACTAGGCCACCGAAGAATTCGATGACGATGCTGAGCGCCGTGTTGAAGGAAAACAGCCGCTCGAGGATGACCTGGCCGCCGACGAGCGTCGCGACCGCGATAAAGACTGCGACCGGCAGGACGAAGCGGTGGCTGGCGGTGGGTGACAGCTGCCAGGCGAGACTTGCAACGAGCAGACCGAAGAAGGTGACCGGCCCGACGAGCGCGGTGGAGACCGAGACCAGCACGGCGATCAGCACCAGGAGAAGCGTCACCACGCGCTGATGGTCGACGCCAAGCCCGATCGCCGCCCCGCGCCCGAGCGAGAGCACGTCGAAGGTGGGCGACAACCGCCACAGGACGAAGGTCACGGCGAGGGTGGCTGCGGCGGCAATGCCGAGCAGGTTGGCATCGATACTGTTGAAGCTTGCAAACAACCTGTCCTGCAGGACGATGAAGTCGTTGGGGTCGAGAATGCGCTGCAGGAACGAGGAGAGGCTGCGGAACAGGCCCCCGAGAATGACGCCGACCAGCATCAGGAGATGCAGGCTACGGCTGCCGCCCGAAAAGAGGGCGCGGAACAGGAGCAGCGACAGGCCGACCATCACGGTCGTTTCGAGCGTGAACTGCATCTGCGGGTTCATGCTTGCCGCGCCGGCGGCGCCGAGGAAGAACACCATGACCGTCTGCAGCAGCGTGTACATGGCGTCGAAACCGATGATCGACGGCGTCAGGACGCGGTTACCGGAAATCGTCTGGAACAGCACCGTCGAGACGGCGATCGCGTAGGCGACCAGCACCATGCCGAGAAGCTTTGTGCCGCGGAAAGAGAGGATGAAGCTCCAGCTTCCCTTCGCGCCGATGGTCATGAAGGCGATCATCGACAGCAGCGCCAGCGCAGCGGACGCAAGAAGGACGGTCGACGGAGAGATCCGCTTGGCATCAGCCTGCATGGGACCGCCTCGAAAGCAGGAGATAAAGGAAGACGAGGCTGCCGATCACGCCCATGACCGTGCCCACCGGCACCTCGTAGGGCGCAATCACCATTCGCCCGACGATGTCGCAGGCGAGAACAAGCCCAGCGCCGGAGATGGCGACCACCGGCAATGTGCGCCTGAGATTGTCGCCAAGGGTCAGGCTGACGATATTGGGAACGACGAGGCCGAGGAACGGGATCATACCGACGGTCGCAACCACCGTCGCCGTGACCATGGAGACGATGGCAAGTCCGAGGGTGACCACCTTGTCGTAGTCGAGCCCGACATTGCGGGCGATCGCCTCGCCCATGCCAATGACGGTGAAGCGCGCGGCGGTCGCGTAGGCGACCAGCGTCAGCGCGAAACCGATCCACAGCAGCTCGTAGCGTCCGCGAAGGACGACCGAGAAATCGCCGGACATCCAGGCGCCCATCGACTGCATAAGGTCGTAGCGATAGGCGATGAAGGTGGTAACGGCGTTGACCACGCCGCCGAGCATGAGGCCGATCAGCGGCACCATCAGCGCCGAGCGCAGCGGAACGCGGCGCAGGATCTGCAGGAACAGGGCGGTTCCGGCAAGCGCGGTCAGGGTGGCGAAGGCCATCTTGCCTGCCACCGGCAGGCCCGGCGCGATCAGCATGGCCAGAAGCATTCCGAGGGCGGCGGACTCGGCGGTGCCGGCGGTCGACGGCTCAACGAAGCGGTTGCGCGCCAGCATCTGCATGATCGTGCCGGACACGGCGAGGCCGGCGCCTGCGAGCATCAGCGCAAGTGTGCGTGGCAGGCGGCTTTCGACGACCAGAAGCCAGCCGCGGCCGTCGTCGCTGGCCGCAAGACTGCCGACACCGGTAAAGACGCTGACGGCGGCAAGCAACAGGACGACCGGGATGGCGAACAGGACCGGCCTCATGGTTGCGTCACGCTCCAGCTGCTTTTCGTTCTGATCACCGCTCTCGTATCCGTGGCTGCATTTTTCCATCGACCGCCGCAACGAACCCCTGAGGCTTGCGGCCGTGAGGAGGTGCTCGATCGAAGGCTCGCCTTAGTCATATATATGATCGGCTTCGTCAAGTTTTGTGAGGCGGGAATGACGCGGAATGCGCGCATTGCCCTCCCGGCAAAATCGCGCTAGGGAGGAGGAGAAAACATGAGGTAAATAGTCATGAATATATCTCCCTTCTCTAATGGTTTGCGCGGACTGCTCGTCGCGGCCGTGATGACGGTTGGCGGTGCATCGGTGGCGATGGCCGAAACCCTGAAGATCGAACACAGCAGCGGCGTCACCGAGGTGGAGAAAAACCCGAAGACCGTGCTGGTCTATGATTTCGGCATGTTGGAAACGCTGGATATGCTCGGCGTAGCTGTCGCCGGCGTCCCCGGATCGGCCGTCCCGCCGTCGCTCGAAAAGTACAAGGCCGACACCTATGCGAAGATCGGCACGCTGTTTGAACCCGACTTCGAGGCGATCAATGCGGCGGAGCCCAACCTCGTCATCGTCGGCGGGCGGTCGCAGGCGAAATATGCTGAAGTCGCCAAACTGGCACCGACGATTGACCTGACCTCGGACGACAAGGATCTGATCGGCAGCGTCAAGAAGAATGCAGAGATCCTCGGCGAGATTTTCGGCAAAGAAGCCGAGATCAAGGCAAGCATCGCCAAGCTCGATTCCTCGATCGAGGCGCTGCGTGGCCTTGCTGCGGAACGTGGAACGGGTCTCATCCTGCTGACGACCGGCGGAAAGATCAGCGCCTATGGCAAGGGATCGCGCTTCGGCGCGTTGCATGACGTCTTCGGGATCAAGCCGGCCGATCCCGAGCTGCAGGTCGCGACCCACGGCCAGGCGGTTTCCTACGAATACATTCTCGAAACCAACCCCGACTGGATCTTCGTCGTCGATCGCGATGCAGCCATCGGCCAGCAGGCACAGCCGGCGGCGGCCCTGCTCGACAACGAACTCGTGCGGCAGACCAAGGCCTGGAAGGACGGACACGTCGTTTATCTCGACTCCGCCAAGCTTTACCTCACGGCATCGGGCCTGAAGTCGCAACAGGACATTGTCGATCAGCTGGCGCAGGCGCTGAGCAAGAAGTGATCGCAGCGGCGAGCCGCGTTGCGGTGTCGCCGCGTGGTGCCCGATTGCATCATTGAGTGACAGGCAGCGCGCCGCTTTCCAGGCGCGCTGGTCATGGCTGCCTCTTTCGGCGTTGCCTGACGTCGCCGGGCGCGGTTTTCGTTGCTGGAGCGGATTTCGGAAAAAGGGGAGGCCAACACCAAATACCCTTAACTCTTACGGTATTTTTCCGGTGTTGGCTCCGTTTGGAAGAACGATAATATCTTGATTTAGAGATTTTCGCTTTTTTGCTAAATTTATTTTAGTTTTTACTTTTTTATATAATTTATGCCCGGATTTAGGTCCGGTCTTTATGTTGACTTGCTTTACGCTTACTCGGTGGAACGCTGACGCTACTCTCCGGAGGTCGAGGCTTCTCACGGCTGGAAGCGCTTGGTGGCGCTCAGCCGGTCCCTTTTGATCTTCCGGAACGAACGCTCAATTTGACACCAAATGGCGTGGCGCGGAAGATACCAATTCTAGTTAGTGGTTTGTAATTACTGACACTTTCTCGCCTAGCCATCGACCGCAAGCCATTGGCGCAGCGAGGAAATCCCCTGCTTTTTCAGGGGCATCTGCCGACCGGTACCTCCGCGCTTTCCACGATTTGCGCTTGGCTTCGGGCTATCGTCGACAGCAGCGGACGGGCCTCCTAGTACCAACTAAGTATTCCTGCGTATATCGGAGCGGAAGAGGGGGGTTAAGCGCGGCTGCACGAGGCCGCTTAACTAATCCATTTATCGCGTGCCGTAGGGTCCGTCTTGGCAGAAATGCATAGGACGCTCGCTCTGCTGGGGGTATCCTAGAGGCTTGTTTTTGAGAGCGTTCCGCGTCTTGGTAAACAGAACGTTGGCAATATAACCCAAAGATGGTTCGATTTATAACGATTTAAGTGCCCTTCCGGCGCTTCTCTAATCCTTTTGGGCTGTTTCGTTGCGGAGATCTTTACGTTACATTAGCTATCGCGAATTTTATCGCACAGGAATAATCGTGACGCATAAGTGGTTCCGAATAAATTTTTTGAAAGTGGGGCGTGCCCACGGCCAGACCGGGGCACCCATAAAAATAAATGGAAAAATCCTAGGAGGGCGTAATGTATCCTGGAAGCTCCAACGTGGGTGATTTTGAAGATAACAACAAGGCTTTGTCACAAAAGAAAAAAATCGTAATGCTCGCCAAGATCGACCTGTTCGCCGAATGCCTGATGCAGGCCGTCGGGTCCAGGTTTCAAGGGCACGATATCGTCAGCTTCTCCGATCCCGACAATCTGCTTGACGGTAGTCTCGTCGATGTCACGCTGATCATGCTGTACCGGATGCCTCCCAAGTCCTTTCCGGCTATCTTGCGGACCATTCACGAGTTCCACCCGCGGGCATCGATTGGCCTGGTGGTGGAGAATGCCGAGGAACTCGATCCGTCGATTGCCGGCTTCGTCGAAGAGCGCCTCATCCATGGCGTCCTGCCGTTGAACCTCAATCTGGATGTCTGCCTTGCTGCCATCGACTTACTGATGAAGGGCGGCGAACATTTCCCGGCGGCTCTGCTGCGGCGGCTTTCTCCCGAGCCTTTCGCGGCGAACAGCCTTTATGGCCGGCGCGGGGAGGCCCCGGGCCAGACGACCGTTTCGGGAACAGGACGGCGCAAGCGCGATGCTGGCCCCGATGGCCTGACGACACGCGAGGTCCAGATCCTCGATCTGATCTGCAAGGGCACGCAGAACAAGATCATCGCGGACCGGCTCGGGCTGTCGGAAAATACCGTCAAGGTTCACGTCCGCAACATCTATAAGAAGATGAACGTTCGCAACCGTACGGAAGCGGCGTCTCGATACTTCACCAACGATGCGGCGACGGAGCGCAACGGCGACGTCCTCCTGTCGCGTTGGAAGAACTAGGCGCGACGTAAGGCAGACATTTGTCTGCTTGAGGGCTTGGCCGTCGTCGAAGGCGTGCCAAGTTCTATTCGGCCCCAGGTGCGTTCTCCTGGGGCTGATTCCCGAAATCAAATGCTACTTTGAACCTGCCCCGGCGAATGGCCGGGCGGTCCCGCTGTGGCATGTCTCCTCGACAGGTGCGTGAAAGCTCGAAAGATCACACCGAAAATTACCCTAGAATATACTGGTAAATATTTCGTTACTTTTGGCCTGGATTGGCTGAGATGTAATCACATATGATTATGTCAATAGTAATTTGTTGTAATTTCGGATTATTTACTGGAAATAAATTCCATACATATTGACTGGACGGTTCGTATTTGATAATTAGCTAATATTGAAATTGAGAATCTAAAAAATATTGATTGAAATTGAATAGTTTATTTTTTGTCGGGTTGTGCGTGTCGTTGTAATAAAGAGAATATTTTTATTATCTATTGCGCTCGCATCCCGTCTCCAAATCACCAACGAAAATGGTGAGTTTAATAATTGGAGGTGCGCATGCGAAAGGTCGTCACGGGACCGCTGTCCGTGGTCGGACAGCGGGAGTTTCTTAAGAAGATCGCAGGAATACCGAAGAGAATACTAGTAACGGGTGGAAGTGGTTTTCTCGGATCTCATATTTGCGAAAGACTTATTTCCCTGGGTCATACGGTCATCTGTCTTGACAACTTTTCGACCGGCCGGCGCGAAAATCTCTCTCATCTGGCGCAGGACCCCCATCTCCACATCATCGATCACGACGTTCGAAAGCCCTACCTGATCGATGCCGATGTCATCTTCAACTTTGCCTCCCCCGCGTCACCACCGGACTATCAGGCGGACCCGGTCGGGACATTGATGACGAATGTTCTCGGCGCGCTGCATGCGCTCGAAAACGCCAAGGCCACTGGCGCCACCGTCATCCAGTCCTCGACTTCGGAAGTCTATGGCGATCCGCTGACCAGTCCGCAGCGGGAAACCTATTTCGGCAACGTCAACACGATCGGGCCGCGAGCCTGCTATGACGAAGGCAAACGGTCGGCCGAGACGCTGTTCTTTGACTACCACCGGACTTACGGCGTGAAGATCAAGGTCGCGCGTATCTTCAACACCTACGGTCCGCGCATGCGTCCCGACGACGGGCGGGTGATATCCAACTTCGTCGTCCAGGCCCTCCAGGGCAAGGACCTGACGATCTATGGTGACGGGCACCAGACCCGGTCCTTCTGCTATGTCGACGACCTGATCGACGGTTTCCTCCGCCTTTCGGTCTCGGCCGACCCGTGCACCGGGCCGATCAATCTCGGCAATCCCGGAGAGTTCACGGTTCTCGAGCTCGCGCGAATGGTGCTTTCGATGACGGGCTCGCGCTCGCGCATCGTGCATCTGGCGGCGGCCACCGACGATCCTCGCCAGCGGCGACCCGATATCACCCAGGCGCGTGGTGAGCTCGCATGGGAGCCGAAGGTGATGCTGCGCGAAGGCCTCGAGCGCACGATCGCCCATTTCGACGAGCGCCTCAGTGCGGCCGGTCGCGCAGTGGCCGGAGAGGCGGTATGACATGTCTCGCGTCGCACTGGTCACCGGCGGAGCCGGCTTCATAGGCAGCCACACCTGCAAGCGTCTGGCTGAGCAGGGCATCGTTCCCGTCGTCTACGACAATCTCTCGACGGGGCATCGAGCCAACGTGAAATGGGGCCCCCTCGTGGAGGGGGCGATCGAGGACAAGGAACGACTGGCGGCGGCAATCCGGACCCATTCGCCCGAATGCCTCATCCACTTTGCCGCATCCGCCTATGTCGGGGAATCGGTCGAGGATCCGGGAAAATACTACACAAACAATGTCGCCGGCAGCATCGCGCTTCTGGAAGCCTGCCGGGCGACCGGACTTGGACGCATCGTCTTTTCCAGCTCGTGCGCCACCTACGGTATCCCGCCGCAGCTGCCGATTACCGAGGACATGGTTCAGCTGCCGATCAATCCCTACGGCCGCACCAAGCTGATGATCGAACTGATGCTTGGCGACTATGCCCGCGCCTACGGCATCCGCTCGGTGGCGCTGCGCTACTTCAATGCGGCCGGCGCCGATCCGGAAGGGCAGCTGACGGAAAAACACGATCCGGAAACGCATCTCATTCCCCGTGCGCTGATGGCGGCGGCCGGGCGGATCGACAGGCTCGATGTCTTCGGCGACGACTATGCGACACCGGATGGCACCTGCATCCGCGACTACATCCACGTGACCGATCTTGCCGACGCGCATGTGGCGGCGGTGAACTATCTGCGCGACGGCGGCGAGGTGTTGCACGCCAATCTCGGTTCTGGCCATGGGACGTCGGTCCGGCAGGTGCTGTCGGCCATCGACCGGGTCACCGGTCGGCCGGTTCCGGTGCAGATGCTGCCGCGCCGGCCCGGCGACCCGCCGGTTCTCTATGCCGACACGAACTGGGCGCGCCAGAGGCTGGGTTTCCGTCCGCAGCTTTCGGACATCGACACGATCATCGCGACGGCCGCGCCGAGCTTCGGCCTGGAGGTGCGCTCATGAACTGGTCGCTGGAAACCGCGAAACCGGATGAGACGATCGCCTTCCGGCAGAGCCGGAAGGCCGCTTCGGCGCCCGCCGCCCTGTTTTCGGGCCGGCTGCGACTGCTCCATGTCCTCGGCATTGCCACATGGTTTGGCGCCCTCCTGTATTTCTGGCAGTGGTGGCTTGATCCTGCCCACGTCGTCGACTGGCCGTCCTATGTGCTGATCACGGTGGTCGTCGGATGGATCACGCTGCTGCCGGTCTATTTCATCGTGATCTTTTCCGGCGCGAAGGTTATGGCGGCAAGCGCCGGCCCGGTGCCGCAGGGGCGGGTCGCGATGGTGGTGACCAAGGCGCCTTCGGAACCCTTTTCGGTGGTGCGCAAGACGCTGCTCGCCATGCTCGACCAGACCGGCTGCGAATTCGACGTGTGGCTCGCCGACGAAGATCCGTCACCGGACACGATTGCCTGGTGCGCGGCGCGCGGGGTGATGATCTCCACGCGAAAGGGCGTCGCAGACTACCATCGCTCTTCCTGGCCGCGCCGGACCCGGTGCAAGGAGGGAAACCTCGCCTATTTCTACGATCACTATGGCTACGAGCGCTACGATTTCGTCGCCCAGTTCGATGCCGATCATGTGCCGGAAACCACCTATCTCGTCGAGGTGCTGCGCCCGTTCAACGACCCGTCGGTCGGTTATGTCTCGGCGCCGAGCATCTGCGATGCCAACGCCGCCACCAGCTGGGCAGCGCGCGGGAGGCTCCACGCGGAGGCCAGCATGCACGGCTCGCTGCAGGCCGGCTACAACAACGGCTGGGCGCCGCTGTGCATCGGTTCGCACTATGCCGTTCGGACCAAGGCCCTGAAGCAGATTGGCGGGCTTGGGCCCGAACTTGCCGAAGACCATTCGACAACGCTGATCATGAATACCCATGGCTGGCGCGGCGTGCATGCGCTGAACGCGATCGCCCATGGCGACGGACCGGCCAATTTCGCCGATCTCGTGGTTCAAGAATTTCAATGGTCGCGAAGCCTCGTCACGATCCTGTTGAAATACTCGCCGGTCTACGTGCCGAAGCTGTCGCCGCGGCTGAAGTTCCAGTTCCTGTTTTCGCAGCTCTGGTATCCCCTGTTTTCGTCGTTCATGGCGCTGATGTTCCTGATGCCGATCGTGGCGCTCGTCTCCGGTCGGACCTTCGTCGCCGTCACCTATCCGGAATTTCTGCTGCATTTCGCGCCGCTCTCGTTGATGCTGATCGCGCTTGCCTATTTCTGGCGCTCGACGGGCACGTTCCGGCCCTATGACGCACGCGTCCTGAGCTGGGAAGGCACGCTGTTCCTGTTTGCACGCTGGCCCTGGTCGCTGCTCGGTTGCCTTGCGGCGGTGCGCGATCATCTGACGGGTTCCTTCGTCGACTTCCGCATCACGCCGAAGGGTGGCGGTGCCGCCGCGCCTTTGCCGCTGCGGGTGCTGATGCCCTATCTGGTGCTCGCCTTGGCATCGGCTCTGGTCGCCTGGGGTATCTCCGATGCCGGCACGGCGCGCGGGTTTTATGTCTTCGCCGGCATCAACGCGCTCATCTATGCGGGGCTGGTGGCGGTGATCCTCATTTGCCACGCACGCGAAAACCGGTTGGCCCTGATCCCGCGGTCGACGATGACGGCGGCGACGGCCGGGTGCCTGGTGCTGGTCTCGGTGCTCTCGGCTCAATCGGCCGTGCGCCATGGGGCCGAGGCAACCCAGGCGCTGTCGCACGGCCTGCAGTTCGTGAGCTTCACCGAAACGAGATACACGGTCGCCGGTGCCGGCAGCGGCACCAATCTCAAAACCGTTCGCTTCCGCCTGAAATGGAGAGGGTTTTCACAGCCATCCGACGGGCAGGCGCGCGGCGAAATCAGTGCATCGAATGTCTTCCAGCAAAGTAACAGGGAAACGATAACGACCAGGAAGGTCGGTCGGTTTCATGTGCCGTCATGACGACGGCAAGCAGTCGAGTGTGTGTGGTCTCCAATGCGAGGAGAAATGCAATGAAAGGGTCGTTGAAAGTCATAGCTCTCCCGCTGCTGGTGCCTTTGGCAGCGGCCGCGGTCTATTTCGGCGCCGAGCCGGTCAAGGCGAAGATGGAAGTCAAGCCAAAGCCGCTCAGCGCCTATGAGGTCTACTCGCTCTACCGCAACAAGACCTGGGAGTGGTCGACAGGCGGTGCCCGGTTCGAAGCCCACGGGCGCAAGCTCGTGGCGTTCGTCGACAAGGGCAAGGGCGATCGTTCCTTTGCCGAAGGCAACTGGTACGTCAGCGACCTCGGCATGATGTGCATGCAGGCCACCTGGACGACCTCGGCCAATGCCGGCAACGCCCGGAGCTGCTTCGGTCACGCCCGGATCGGCGACACGGTCTATCAACGCAAGGTGCCCAACGGGAAGTGGTACGTCTTCAGCCATGCCAAGCCCCGCGCCGGTGACGAGTACAAACGCTTCGTCGCCCACGACAACATCACGGCCAAGGCACTCCGGCTGAAGGAACAGTTCCTGGCCAAGAAATAGACGTTCTGCTGCAGGAGGATGAAATGAAACGCAAATTGGCATTCGCGCTATGCACGGCTCTGGCTCTCCAGCTGGATCTCAGTGCAAGCTTGGTATCCGCGTTGGCGCAGGAGAAAGCCAATCCTGCGACCAGTGCAGAACAGACGATGAGCGATAAACGTCCGGTCATTCACCCGGGCGGAACGAAGTTCGGGGCCTATGATCCGCATGGCGATTTCGGCGCCCAGAGCGATGTCTCGACCGAGGCCCTGTTCCTGCCTTGGGAAGACGTGGACCTCGCTTCCCTGCAGGTCGCCGACGAGTACGCGCTCCAGCGCAATCGCAACCTGCTGATCACCATCGAGCCCTGGTCCTGGTCGCTGGATTGGAAACTGACGCCGACGCAGCTTCGCGACCGCATGCTCAGAGGTGAGTATGACGCCAACATGGAAGCAATCGCCAACACGATTGCCGGGCTGAAGAGCCCAGTCATCGTGCGCTGGGGCCAGGAAATGGAAGATACGTCCGGGCGTTTCTCCTGGGCCGGCTGGGAGCCCCAGGACTGGATCAAGGCCTACCGGCACGCGATGGACATCGTGCGGGCGAAAGCGCCAAAAGCGCAGATCATGTGGTCGCCCAAGGGGCTGCCGAACCTGGTCGACTACTATCCGGGCGATGACTACGTCGATCTCGTCGGCCTCTCGGTCTTCGGGCTCGAACCGTTTGACAAGATCGAATACGGCGCGCCGAAGACCTTCACCGAGGCACTGAAACCCGGCTACGATCTGGTCGCCAAATACAACAAGCCGATATGGGTGGCCGAGCTCGGATGGGAAGGCAGCCAAGCCTATATGCAGCCCTGGATGAACGCCGCGACGCAAGCGGATTCGCAGTTCCCCAATCTCGCCGAGGTCGTCTACTTCAACGACCGCGACGTCATCGATTGGCCGCACGACCTTGGTCGGCCAAACTGGCGGGTGGTCAACGACGCCACGAACTGAGGCTTTCGCCGATGCGTGCCCCTCTTGGGGCACGTTGGGGGGTACACTGGGCGCGGCTGGCTCAGGTCTCCAAAGTAAAAAGCCCCTCGCTTGAGGCGAGAGGCTGATTTGATTGGGCGGTGCCGTCCGGCCGATGCCGGACCTGACTTACTCGGCCGCCTGCGGACCCAGTTCGCCGCGACGGATCTGGTCGGCTTCGATCGATTCGAACAGAGCGCGGAAGTTGCCCTCGCCGAAACCCTCGTCGCCCTTGCGCTGGATGAACTCGAAGAAGATCGGGCCGATTACGGTTTTCGAGAAGATCTGCAAGAGGATCTTTGTCATGCCACCGTTCACGACACCTTCGCCGTCGATGAGGATGCCGTGCTTCTTCATCCTGTCGATCGGCTCATCATGGCCGTGCACACGGTCGTGAGACATGTCGTAGTAGGTCTCCGGCGGGCCCGGCATGAACTTCAGGCCATTGTCCGACAGCTTGTCGGTGGCATCGTAGATGCCTTCGGTGCCGACGGCGATGTGCTGGATGCCTTCGCCCTTGTACTTGCGCAGATACTCCTCGATCTGGCTCGTATCGTCCTTGGACTCGTTCAAGGGGATACGGATCTTGCCGCAGGGCGAGGTGATCGCGCGGCTGACGAGGCCGGTGATGCGGCCGTCGATGTCGAAGAAGTGGATCTGCGTGAAGTTGAAGAGTTCGCGGTAGAAGGCCCACCACTTGTCCATATTGCCGCGATAGACGTTGTGGGTCAGGTGGTCGAGATAATAGAAGCCGACACCCTCGGGCTTCGGATTGCGCTCCCCGGTCCACTCGAATTCGGCCTCGTAGGCCGAGCCCTTGGCACCGTAAGTCTCAACGAAATAGAGCAGCGAACCGCCGATGCCGACGATCGCCGGGACATCGAGACACTTGTCCTTGCCTTCGTAAGGGATGGCGCCCTTCGAGACTGCATGCTCGAAGGCGTGCTTGGCATCGACGACGCGCCAGGCCATCGACGGGGCGCAGGGGCCGTGTTCGTCGACGAAGCGCATGGCGTGCGAGCCAGGCTCGGCGTTCAGGATGTAATTGATGTCGCCCTGGCGCCAGACGGTGATGTTCTTGCTTCTGTGTTTGGCGACCGGGCTGTAGCCCATGCGAATAAAGAGCTCGGCCAGCTTTTCCGGTTCCGGATGGGCGAATTCGACGAACTCGAAGCCGTCGGTGCCGGCGGGATTGTCAGCGGTAATCGTTGCCGGCGGGGCGTCATGCGGGAAGGGGCCCATCGGAAGTCTCCTCTTATTCTTCCAAACTTTGCTGGAGTATGACGCAATTCCCATGCATGATGCTTGTATTCTTGCGCGGTTTAGACAGAATGGCGCACGAAACATGCAAAATTGCGTATTAGGATGCACGAATGGAGCAGCTTGACGGGTTCGATCTCAAGATCCTCAGCGAATTGCAGCGTGACGGGCATCTGACCAACAACGAACTGTCGGAACGCATCGCGCTTTCGCCATCGCAATGTTCGCGCCGGCGCACCCGGCTTGAAGCGGAAGGCTACATCACCGGCTACCAGGCACAGATCGACCGGCAGAAGCTCGGCCTCGATCTGATGGTGGTGATCTCGGTCACGCTAGCCACCCACAATCGCGACAATGCCAAGCGCTTCGGCAAGCTCATTTCCGGCCTGCCGGAGGTGCTGGAGGCCTATGCGCTCACCGGCGAGATGGACTACCACATGCGGGTGGTGACGCCGGATCTTGCGGGGCTGTCGCGCTTCGTCAATGACGTGCTTCTGCCGCACGACAGCGTGCAGCATGTGAAGACGTCGATCGTGCTTGAAACGTTAAAGAGCTTCGAGGGCGTGCCGATCCCCGAGCGGATGAAGGGCTGAAGCCTCAGGCAGAGGGCGGAGGGTCGAACCTGCCGATAGCGCGTTCCACTGCTTCCAGCCCGACGGCGAGCGCCTGTATCCCGGCCGGCCCGATCAGCGTGTCGAGTTCCGCCTGATAGCGGACGGCGAGCTCCGTCAATTCGCCATAGGCCCGGATGCCGGTCTTCGTCAGTTCCAGATGTTCGATGCGGCGGTCGTTTTCGTCTTCGCGCCGAGTCAGCCAGCGGCGTTTTTCGAGCAAGGCGACGGCGCGGCTGACCTTGGTCTTGTGCATGGCCGAGTGCGCGCCGACTTCGGTGGCCGTCATCGGGCGGCTTGTGCTGCCGAGGGCGGCCAGAGTGCGCCATTCCGGGCGCGTGAGCTGGTAGCGCGCCTTGTACTGGGCGGCAAAGCGCAGCGCGACGAATTCCGCGGCGCGGTTCAGCCGATAGGGCAGGAAGGCATTGAGTTCGAAGCCATCGGCGGCCATCGGGCATCCTTGATAGTTACAAAATCGATAGTTACGATTGCAACTAATATGCCGAAGGCGACGCCTGCGTCCACCCTGGGAAAAGGCCGCCGCCGCGGTATTTGGAATTGCGCCGGACCTGTGAACAGGTCGCTTCGCGAAGCCGAAGCAGGGTGCCATGAGGAGGAGGATCGACGATGCTGGACAAGGCAGGAAAACAGGCCGGGACACAGGCCAAGGCCAACGAAGCGCTTGGCTACATGCCCGGCTTCGGCAATGATTTCGAGACCGAGAGCCTGCCGGGCGCCCTGCCGCAAGGGCAGAACAGCCCGCAGAAATGTGCCTATGGCCTCTATGCCGAGCAGCTTTCGGGCTCCCCCTTTACCGCGCCGCGCGGCACCAACGAGCGGTCCTGGCTTTATCGCATCCGCCCGAGCGTTCGCCACACCGGACGTTTCAACAAAATCGACTATCCGCATTGGAAGACGGCGCCGCACGTCGCCGAGCATTCCCTGGCGCTTGGCCAGTTGCGCTGGAATCCGCTGCCGGAGCCGACGGAAAAGCTGAACTTCCTGCAGGGCATCCGCACGATGACGACGGCGGGCGATGCGCCGACGCATTCGGGCATGGCAGCGCATGCCTATGCCTTCAACGCCGACATGGTGGACGACTATTTCTTCAATGCCGACGGCGAGCTGCTGATCGTTCCGGAAATGGGCGCGATCCAGGTGTTCACCGAGCTCGGCAAGATGGACGTCGAACCCTCCGAGATCTGCATCGTGCCGCGCGGCACCATGTTCAAGGTGACGCGGCTTGGCGACGAGAAGGTCTGGCGCGGCTATATTTGCGAAAACTACGGCGCCAAGTTCACGCTGCCGGATCGCGGTCCGATCGGCGCAAACTGCCTGGCCAATCCGCGCGATTTCAAGACGCCGGTCGCCGCCTTCGAGGAGAAGGAGACGCCCTGCCGCGTGCATGTGAAGTGGTGCGGCGGTTTCCACGTAACCGAGATCGGCCATTCGCCGCTCGACGTCATCGCCTGGCATGGCAACTACGCGCCCTACAAATACGACCTCAAGACCTATTCGCCTGTTGGCGCGATCCTCTTTGACCATCCGGATCCGTCGATCTTCACGGTGCTGACGGCGCCCTCGGGCGAAGAGGGCACGGCGAATATCGATTTCGTAATCTTCCCGCCGCGCTGGCTGGTGGCTGAACACACTTTCCGTCCGCCCTGGTACCACCGCAACATCATGAGCGAATTCATGGGGCTGATCTACGGTCGCTACGACGCAAAGGAAGAGGGCTTCGTGCCTGGCGGCATGAGCTTGCACAACATGATGCTGGCGCATGGGCCCGATGCGTCGGGCTACGACAAAGCGACGAATAGCGAGTTGAAACCGGTGAAGCTCGACCATACGATGGCCTTCATGTTCGAGACCCGCTTCCCGCAGCAACTGACCCGCTACGCCGCCGAACTGGAGACGTTGCAGGACAATTACATCGACTGCTGGACGGATCTCAAGAAGCGGTTCAACGGGACGCCGGAAGGCGATTGGTCTTGAGTTCACGCCTGGTTTTGCTCGGCAGCAAGGGCGGTCCGGCGATCCGGCCGGGCGGCCCGTGGCCGACGTCGTCTCTGCTTCAAATCGGCGGCCGGACTGTTGTCGTCGATTGCGGCCTTGGCGTCACGCGCGGACTGACCGATGCCGGTGTGGCGCTGAAGACGCTGGACCTGATCGTCATTACCCATCTGCATTCGGATCATGTGCTGGAACTCGGGCCGCTCATTCACACGGCCTGGACCGCGGGGTTGTCGCAGCCGGTACGCGTCTACGGACCCACAGGCACTCGCGCCTATTGGCAGGGCTTCCTGCAATCGATGGCCTTCGACATCGAGATCCGTATCGTCGATGAGGGCCGGCCCGACCTGCGGATGCTGGTCGAGGTCATCGAGTTTTCGGAAGGCGAGATCTTCTCCGAGAACGGCCTGACGCTCTCGGCGCTGCGCGTCGACCATCCGCCGGTGACCGATTGCTTTGCGCTTCGGTTCGAAGATGCGGAAGGCTCGGTCGTGTTCTCGTCCGATACGGTCTATTTCCCGCCGCTTGCTGATTTCGCCAAAGGAGCTGACATCCTCGTGCATGAGGCGATGCTCGCCGAAGGCGTCGACCGGCTGGTGGCGCGCACCGGCAATGGCGCGCGGCTGAAGGAGCATCTGCTGGCGAGCCACAGTTTCGCCGAACAGGCGGCGGCGATCGCGGCGGCTGCCGGCGTCGGCCGGTTGGTGCTGCATCACCTCATCCCCGCCGACGACCCCGAGATATCTGAGGCCCACTGGATTGCGGCGGCTCGCAAAAACTGGGCGGGCGCCTTGACGATCGCCACCGACGGCCTTGTTGTGAAGATTGCGGACGATTCGTCCGCGTAAAGAAACTCCGCGACGGCCGCGAAGCGGTCTTCGGTCTGGAACAATGAGAAGTTTGAGAGGGAGGACTGCATGAAACTGGCGACACTCAAGGACAGTACGCGCGACGGAAAGCTCGTGGTCGTCTCCCGCGATCTTACCCGCTGCTCGGAGGTCGGGCACATCGCCCGCACGCTGCAGGCAGCGCTCGACGACTGGGCGCATGCGGGCCCTCGGCTTGCGCGCGTCGCCGAAGGGATCGAGACCGGTTCGCAGCCGACGATCCGCTTCCATGAACATGATGCGCTGTCGCCGTTGCCGCGCGCTTACCAATGGGCTGACGGCTCGGCCTACGTCAATCACGTCGAGCTGGTGCGCAAGGCCCGCAATGCCGAGATGCCTTCAAGCTTCTGGACCGATCCCTTGATGTACCAGGGCGGCTCTGACAGCTTCATCGCGCCGCGCGATCCGATCCCGCTTGCCGACGAGACCTTTGGCGTCGACATGGAGGGCGAGGTCGCCGTCATCGTCGACGACGTGCCGATGGGTGCGACCATCGACGAGGCACGGGCGGCGATCCAGCTCGTCATGCTCGTCAACGACGTGTCGCTGCGCGGGTTGATCCCGGCCGAGCTTGCCAAGGGTTTTGGTTTCTTCCAGTCAAAGCCGTCGTCGGCCTTTTCGCCGGTTGCCGTTTCGCCGGATGAACTGGGCGACGCCTGGGACGGCGGCAAGCTGCACCTGCCGCTCCAAGTCGACCTCAACGGCAAACCCTTCGGCCGCGCCAATGCCGGCATCGACATGACCTTCGATTTTGCGCAGCTGGTCGCGCATGCGGCCAAGACCCGGCCGCTTTCCGCCGGCACGATCATCGGTTCGGGCACCGTTTCCAACAAGCTCGACGGCGGACCGGGCAAGCCCGTTGCGGAAGGCGGTGCCGGCTATTCCTGCATCGCTGAACTCCGGATGATCGAGACGATCGCCGGCGGTGCGCCGAAAACCCAGTTCCTGAGGGTCGGCGACGTCGTGCGCATCGAGATGAAGGACAAAACCGGTCATTCCATCTTCGGAGCTATCGAGCAGACCGTCGAAGCTTACAACACAGTCGCAAACGGCTGACTGACACGAACGGGCAAGGCATGAGCGAGACCGTCCTTTACGACTACTGGCGTTCGTCGGCGAGCTATCGGGTGCGCATCGCGCTCAACAGCCTCGGTGAAAGCTATCGTTCTGTGCCGGTCGACCTGCTTGCCAAGGCACACAAAGCGCCGGAGCATCTGGTCCGCAACCCGCAAGGGCTCGTGCCTGTCCTTGAGATCGATGGCGAGCGCTTCACGCAATCGCTCGCCATCATCGAGTACCTCGCCGAGACCCGGGCGACCTCCGGCTTCCTGCCGGAAGACGCCATCGGTCGTCAGCGGGTGCGCAGCCTGTCCTATGCGATCGCCATGGACATCCACCCCGTCTGCAATCTCAGCGTCGTGTCCCACGTCATGGCCAATGCCGAGGACAGCGAGGCGGCGCGGCGCAACTGGATGCGCAAGTTCATCGGCGAGGGGCTTGCCGCCTTCGAACGGTTGCTCGACCATTCCGCGACCGGGCGCTTCTGCCATGGCAACATGCCGACCATGGCGGATTTCTGCCTTGTGCCGCAGGTCTACAATGCCCGCCGATGGGACGTCGATCTTTCGGCCTGTCCGCGGCTGGTCGCGATCGACCAGAACTGCGCGGAGATCGAGGCTTTCGCCCGCGCGCACCCGGACCGCACGCCGCGCTGAGGGGCCACGCGGCTTCCCGCTTGATCCCTTCTCCTTGCACCTTCGGGCGCGCCCGCATCCTGCGGGCCGCCTTCTCTGGCCGGTTCCGTCAAGCGAATGTCGCGAATGGATCGACGGCGGCGAAAAGGCCGCGCTAGTTTTTGTATGACTGGCCGTATAAGGGGGGCCGGAAAAACCTCTGGAGCGAGAGACATACCGATGAAAAGCTATGTGCTGAACGTCAGCTGCAAGACCACCCGTGGCATCGTCGCCGCGATCACCGGCTATCTCGCCGAAAAGGGCTGTTATATCTCCGACAGTTCGCAGTTCGATGACCTCGAAACCGGCCTGTTCTTCATGCGTCTCAGCTTTATCAGCCAGGAAGGCGCAAAACTCGACGAGTTGAAGGCAGGTTTCGAAGCGGTGGTGAAGCGCTTCGACATGAACGCCGAGATCCGCGACAGCGAGGAGCGCATGAAGGTGCTGCTCATGGTGTCGCGTTTCGGCCATTGCCTCAACGACCTGCTCTATCGCTGGAAGATCGGCGCACTGCCGATCGATATCGTCGGTGTCGTCTCCAACCACTTCGACTACCAGAAGGTGGTGGTCAACCACGATATCCCGTTCCACTGCATCAAGGTGACGAAGGAGAACAAGCCGAAGGCGGAAGCCCAGCTGCTGGAACTGGTCGACCAGACCGGCGCCGAACTGATCGTGCTTGCCCGCTACATGCAGGTCCTGTCCGACGCGCTCTGCAAGAAGATGTCGGGCCGCATCATCAACATCCATCACTCCTTCCTGCCGTCGTTCAAGGGCGCCAACCCCTACAAGCAGGCCTATGAGCGCGGCGTGAAGCTGATCGGCGCGACGGCGCACTACGTCACCGCCGACCTCGACGAAGGCCCGATCATCGAGCAGGACATCGCCCGCATCACCCACGCCCAGAGCGCCGAAGACTATGTCTCGATCGGCCGCGACGTGGAAAGCCAGGTGCTGGCGCGCGCCGTGCACGCCCATATCCACAACCGTTGCTTCATCAACGGCAACCGTGTCGTCGTCTTCCCGCCGAGCCCGGGCTCCTATGCTTCCGAGCGTATGGGGTGAGGCGTCAGGCAAATCGCATGCTGAAAACGAGAAACGCCGCCGGTTCGATCGGCGACGTTTCTCGTAGGTTGGAGCGCGAGGCGACCGGAACGCGCTACGCTATTGCAACAGCTCAAGCCCGACCGCCGTCGCCTCGCCGCCGCCGATGCAGAGCGAGGCGATGCCGCGCTTGACGCCGTTGGCGCGCATGGCGTGAAGCAATGTCACGATGATGCGGGCGCCGGATGCTCCGATCGGATGGCCGAGCGCGCAGGCGCCGCCGTTGATGTTGACGATCTCGTCCGACAGGCCGAGGTCGCGGATCGCCGCCATCGCCACCACGGCGAAGGCCTCGTTGATTTCGTAGAGGCCGACGCTGCCCTTCTCCCATGCGAGCCTTGCCAGCAGCTTGTCGATTGCGCCAATCGGGGCCGTCGTGAACCAGGCCGGCTCCTGGGCGTGGCCCGCATGGCCCGCGACGATAGCAAGCGGGGTCAGCCCACGCTTTTCCGCTTCGCTGGCGCGCATCAGGATCAGCGCCGCTGCCCCGTCTGATATCGACGACGAATTGGCGGCCGTCACGCTGCCGCCGTCGCGGAAGGCGGGTTTCAGCTTCGGGATCTTTGACGGATCCGATTTGGTCGGCTGTTCGTCGCGGTCGAGATTGGCGGTCTGGCGCTTGCCGGCGCCAGCGACTGCCACGACTTCCGCGGCAAAGGAACCATCCTCAGTTGCGCGGGTTGCGCGCTCCAGGGATCGCAGCGCAAAGCCGTCCTGATCGGCGCGCGAGAACTGATAGTGCTCGGCCGTGTCCTCGGCATAGGTGCCCATCAGCCGGCCGGAATAGGCGTCTTCGAGGCCGTCGAGGAACATGTGGTCCTTGACTTCGCCATGACCCAGGCGGAAGCCGCCGCGCGCTTTCGGCAGCAGATAGGGCGCGTTGGTCATCGACTCCATGCCGCCGACCGCAAGCACCGACGCGCTACCGGACAGCAGAGCATCGTGGCCAAGCATCAACGCCTTCATGCCGGAGCCGCAGACCTTGGAGATGGTCGTCGCCGGCGTTTCCTTGCCGAGGCCGGCGCCAAGGGCTGCCTGGCGCGCCGGGTTCTGGCCAATGCCGGCCGGCAGCACATTGCCCATCAACACCTCGTCGACAGCATCAAGGCCGGCACGATCGAGTGCGGCTTTGAGCGCTATGGCGCCGATTTCCGGCGCGGTCAAATCCTTGAGGCTGCCCTGAAAGGCGCCCATTGGTGTGCGGGCCGCCGAAACGATGACGATCGGGTCAGTTCTGCTCATGTCTTTCTCCCATACGGCAAAAGGCAATGGTTGGCGCGAGTGCGTGCCCCGCGTGTGTCCTTCTCCCCGCGTGGCGGGGAGAAGGTGGCCGGCAGGCCGGATGAGGGGCACTTTTGCCCCAACCGCCCCTCGACGTCAGATATGCAGCGCGTGCCCGAGCGCCTTCAACGCGGACTCCTGGAAAGCTTCCGATTGCGTCGGATGCGCATGGATCGTGCCGGCGATGTCTTCGAGGCGCGCGCCCATTTCGATCGCCAGGCTGAAGCTTGCCGAGAGTTCCGAGACGCCGTGGCCGACGGCCTGGATGCCGAGCACCAGGTGGTTGTCGGCGCGAGCGACGATGCGAACGAAACCGTCTTCGGCAAGCGTCGTCATGGCGCGGCCATTCGCCTGGAAGGGGAACTGGCCGATCTTGATCTCGATGCCGCTCGCACGCGCCTCGTCGGGCGACAGCCCTGCGGTGACGATCTCCGGATCGGTGAAGCAGACGGCCGGGATGCAGCGCTTGTCCCAGCTGCGCTTGTGACCGGCGACGATCTCCGCCACCATTTCCCCCTGCGCCATGGCGCGGTGCGCCAGCATCGGCTCGCCGGTGACGTCGCCGATCGCATAGATGCCGCGCATGGACGTCCGGCACTGGTCGTCGATGCGGATGAAGCGGCCAGTGCGGTCGAGGTCGATTTCCTCAAGGCCGACGCCCTCGGTCACGGGTTTGCGGCCGACGGTGACCAGCACCTTTTCGGCGGCGACATCGATTGCGCGACCGTTGTGTTCGGCTTGCAGGCTGCCGGTTTCGGCGGAGTAGCTCTTGGCGACCGTCTGGGTGAAGACCTCGATGCCGAGTTCGCCGAGACGCTTGGCGATCGGTTTCGTCAGATCGGCGTCATAGAGCGGCAGAATGCGCGGCTGCGCTTCGAGTACGGTCACGTGGCTGCCGAGCTTGGCGAAAGCGGTGCCAAGTTCGAGACCGATGTAACCGCCGCCGATGACGGCGATGCTCTTCGGCACGCTTTTCAGCGACAGGGCCTCGGTCGAGGAAATGATCGACCCGCGGAAAGGCAGGTCGGGCAGCTCGACCGGCGCCGAGCCGGTGGCAATGACGATCGTCTCGGCGCGGATGCGCTGCAGTCCGATCTCGGTCTCGACATCGACGGTCTTGCCGTCGACGAAACGGGCGGTGCCGATCACCGCCTTGACACCCGCCTTCTTCAGAAGGCCGATGACGCCGCCGTTCAGCCGTCCGACGATGCCGTCTTTCCAGGCGATGGTGCGGGCAAGGTCGATTGTCGGGTTGGCGAGCGACAGACCGAGCGGGCTGCGGCCGGAAGCGGCCGAGCGCAGCTTATGAAACTCTTCCGCCGCGTGGATGAGGGCCTTGGAGGGAATACAGCCGACATTGAGGCAGGTGCCGCCGGCTTTCGCCTTTTCGACGATGACCGTGTCGATGCCGAGCTGGCCGGCGCGGATTGCGCAGATGTAGCCGCCGGGGCCGGCGCCGATGACGAGCAGCTTGCAGGAAATTTCCTTCATGATCGCCTCAGGCCTCCACGAAAATAAGCGCCGGCGTTTCGAGCAGGGTCTTCAGCCGCTGCACGAAGACGGCCGCATCCCAGCCGTCGATGACGCGGTGATCGAAGCTCGAGGACAGGTTCATGATCTTGCGCGGCACGAACTGCGTGCCATCCCAGACCGGGCGGACGGCGAGCTTGTTGACGCCGATGATCGCGACTTCCGGATGGTTGATGACCGGCGTGGAGACGATGCCGCCGAGCGCGCCGAGCGAAGAGATGGTGATGGTCGATCCGGTGAGCTCGTCGCGGGTGGCCGTGCCGGTGCGGGCAGCGTCCGCCAGGCGATTGAGCTCGTTGGCACAATCCCAGATGCCGCGGGCTTCGGCATGGCGCACGACCGGAACGGTGAGGCCGGCCGGGGTCTGGGTCGCGATGCCGATATGCACGCCGTGATGGCGGCTGATGATGCCGGCGCCGTCGTCGAAAGTGGCATTGACGGCGGGTTGATCGGCAATGGTGCGCACGAGCGCGCGCATCAGATAGGGCAGGATGGTCAGCTTCGGCTGGTCGGGTTTGCGGTCGCGGTTCATCGTCGTCCGCAGGTCCTCGAGCGCCGTCATGTCGACCTCTTCCACATAGGTGATGTGGGGAATGCGCGAGGTCGAAAGCGACATCTTCTCGGCGATGCGACGGCGAAGGCCGGTTACCTTGATCTCGTCGACGGCGGTCTTGCGCTGCAGGCCGGCCGGCGCAAGCGCCGGCTGGGCGCCGCGGGCGATGAACTGGTCGAGGTCATCATGGGTGATGCGGCCAGCCGGACCGGTGCCGGTCACCTGGCGCAGATCGACGCCGCTTTCCTTGGCGCGCAGGCGCACCGCCGGCGAGGCAAGGGCCTTCTCCAATCGTTCGCCAGCGGCATGTGCGCCGTTGGCGTGGACACCGTTCGTGGTCGGCGCCTTGACCTCGACCTTGGCGGGCTGGGCCGGCTTGGAGACCGGCGCGGGCGCCTCAGTCTTCACTGCGGGTTTTTCTTCCACCTTCGCGACAGGCTTCTCTTCCACGGGAGCAGCCGTTTCGCCTTCGCCTGATATTTCGATGCGCACGAGCGGCGCCTTCACCGCAACGGTGTCGCCTACCTCGGCGCCGAGCCAGAGCACGGTGCCGGTGACGGGCGAGGGGATTTCGACGGTCGCCTTGTCGGTCATCACGGCGGCGAGCACCATGTCCTCGCGCACGGGGTCACCGGGCTTCACATGCCATTCGACGAGTTCAGCCTCGGCCACGCCTTCGCCGACATCGGGCATCTTGATTACGAATTCGCCCATGTCAGGCCTCCATCACTTCGACGAGCGCGCGTCCGACGCGCGCGGGGCCGGGGAAATAGTCCCATTCCTGCGCGTGCGGGTAGGGCGTGTCCCAGCCGGCGACGCGCACGACGGGCGCTTCGAGATGGTAGAAGCAGTGCTCCTGCACGAGGGCGGCCACTTCGCCGCCGAAGCCCGACGTCAGCGTCGCTTCGTGCACGACGACGCAGCGCCCGGTCTTTTCCACCGACTTGACGATCGTATCGAGGTCGAGCGGCAGCAGACTGCGCAGGTCGATCACCTCGGCGTCGATGCCGGTTTCCTCGGCAGCCGCGAGCGCCACGTGCACCATGGTGCCATAGGCGACGACGGTGACGGCGGAGCCCTCTCGGCGGACTTCCGCCTTGCCGATCGGAACGGTGTAGTGGCCTTCCGGCACCTCGCCGAGATCGTGTTTCGACCAGGGAATGACCGGCCGGTCATGATGGCCGTCGAAGGGGCCGTTGTAGAGCCGCTTCGGTTCCAGGAACATCACCGGATCCGGATCCTCGATCGAGGCGATCAGCAGGCCCTTGGCGTCGTAGGGATTGGAGGGCACGACGACTTTCAGGCCGCAGACATGGGTGAAAAGCGCTTCGGGGCTCTGACTATGCGTCTGGCCACCGAAGATGCCGCCGCCGGTCGGCATGCGCAGGACGATCGGGCAGGTGAAATCACCGTTGGACCGGTAACGAATACGGGCCGCTTCCTGGGTGATCTGGTCGTAGGCCGGATACATGTAGTCGGCGAACTGGATCTCGACGCAGGGCTTCAGCCCGTAGGCGGCCATGCCGATCGCCGTGCCGACGATGCCGCTTTCGCTGATCGGCGCGTCGAAACAGCGGGTCTTGCCGTATTTCGCCTGGAGGCCTTGCGTGCAACGGAAGACGCCGCCGAAATAGCCGACGTCCTCGCCGAAGACGACGACATTGTCGTCGCGTTCCATGGAGACATCCATGGCGCTGCGCACGGCTTCGATCATTGTCATTCTGGCCATATCAGTATCCTGCCTTCTGCCGCTGGCGGCGAATGTGCGGCGGCATCTCGGCATAGACGCCCTCGAAGATATCGCGCACCGACGGCTTGCCGCCGGCATGCAGCGTGCCGTGGCCCTCGGCCTGTTTCTGGGCCTGGATCACTTCGTCGGTGATCTCGGCTTCCGCCTGCGCATGACGCTCTTCCGACCAGGCGCCGCGAAGGATGAGGTGCTTCTTCAATCTCAGGACCGGGTCGCCGAGCGGCCAGGCCTCGGATTCCGTCTTCGGGCGATAGGCGCTCGGATCGTCGGAGGTCGAATGGGCGCCGACGCGGTAGGTGACGTATTCGATCAGGGTCGGGCCGAGATTGCGCCTTGCACGCTCGGCCGCCCATTTGGCGACGGCGTAGACGGCGAGATAGTCGTTGCCGTCGACGCGCAGGGCCGGAATGCCGAAGCCGAGGCCGCGGGCGGCAAAGGTGCCGGAGCCGCCGCGGGCGATGCCCTGGAAGGTCGAGATCGCCCACTGATTGTTGACGATGTTGAGGATAACGGGCGCCTTGTAGGTGGAGGCAAAGACGAGCGCCGAGTGGAAGTCCGATTCCGCCGTCGAGCCGTCACCGATCCAGGCGGCTGCGATCTTGGTGTCGCGCTTGATGGCCGACGCCATCGCCCAGCCGACCGCCTGCACATATTGGGTGGCGAGGTTGCCGGAGATGGTGAAGAAGCCATGCTCCTTGGAGGAATACATGATCGGCAGCTGCCGGCCGCGCAGAGGGTCGCTCTCGTTCGAGAAGATCTGGTTCATCATCTCGACCATGGGATAGCCGTCGGCGATCAGAAGACCGGCCTGTCGATAGGTCGGGAAGTTCATGTCGCCCTTCACCAACGCCTTGCGGAAGGCGCAACTGACGGCCTCTTCGCCCAGATGCTGCATGTAGAAGGAGGTCTTGCCCTGGCGCTGGGCCATGACCATGCGCGCATCGAAGGCGCGCAGCAGCATCATGTGCCTGAGGCCGGAGAGCAACTCGTCATCCGAAAGCAGCCCGGCCCAGGGGCCGACCGCTTCGCCGTCGCGGTTCAAGACGCGGATGATCGAATAGGCGAGGTCGCGCATCTCTTCCGGCGCGACGTCCACCTCCGGGCGCGGCACGGAGCCGGCCTTCGGGATCTTGACGTTGGAGAAATCCGGCTGGCCGCCGGGCCGAACGGCGGGTTCGGGGACATGCAGGCTAAGTCGATCGAGATCGCTCATGCGGTTTCCGGCCTCCTCCGGAGTGCGCAGTGCACCAAATCAAGATCGGTTCGAGTCGAACCGCTCTTCATTTCTGTTCTCACGCATTTCCGGACGCAAAGGCGCTAGGACCCTCGCTGGAAATGCTCTGGGACGGGATAACGATGGGCCTGAGGTGTACGAGGACGTGCAATGTGACCGGCAAGGCTCCTCCGCCCAAGGTCTGCACAGACTCCTCCTAAAAGCCCCCGCTCTCCCGACGGGAATGCTCACAGACTGCCACGAGTTCCGGGGCTTATGAAGGTCTTTCCGTGTTGCGGGGCAGGGGCAGGCGAAGAAAGATAGAATCCTGCCGGGAGTGCGCCCACGCGTTGTGTCGTTCACCTTCCTGCCGGTCGTTGCCGGTAATTTTCTTTCGCGGCGATCCGTCGGCGGTAGCGTTCAGACCGGCGGGACGATGGTGATCGGCGTTCCATCGAGGAAGCGCGAGAGCCGGAATGGCGTCGGATCGACGATCGGTTTCTCGCCCGTTACGAGGTCGGCGACGAGGTGTCCGGCGCCAGGCCCGATGCCAAAACCGTGGCCGGAAAAACCCGTCGCGACAATGAGGCCCGGAACGGTTTCGGCGGGTGAGATGACGGGGACGGCATCGGGCATCACATCGATCAGTCCTCCCCATATCTGTTGCACCTTGGTTTTGCGCAGGAATGGCAAGGCCCTGCCGGCGGCGTCGAGGGCCCGCAGGGCGCGCCGCGAATCCGGATTGGGATCGAGCACGCGGTGGCGCTCGAAGGCGCCGGGCCGGTCGAGCGGGACGGTGCCGATCTCGAACAATTCGTTCCAGCTCTGGGCGTTGATGCCCACCTGCACGGCATCGCCCTCCGCCTTTCGCGCCGGCTGGAAATCGCGGAAGAATGCGAAGCTGTCGGGCACGACCGCGTGCAGGTTGGCGGCACCGTCGGCAATCGTGTAACCGCCATCGAGGCGCTTGCGATAGGCATAGGTCGCGGTTGCGCCGGCCCCTTCCGGACCGCCGGAGACCGGCCCGGTTCTCAACACCGTATTCCGCACCTTCAGCTGCGGCAGCCGGATGCCGAGGCTTTTGAGAAAGAGCCTGGACCAGGCGCCGCCGGCGACGATGACGGTCGACGTCTCGATGCGGCCTCTCTCGGTGACGACGGCGGAGATCCGGCCCGCTGCCTTTTCGACCCCGCGCACGGCGCAGCCCGTCAGGATACGGGCACCGGCGCGGCGTGCACCGGCGACAATCGCGGGCACCGCCTTCTGCGGTTCTGCCCGGCCGTCGCTCGGCGTGAAGAGCCCGCCTTGGTAGCGGATGGCGGCGCCCGGCATCATCGCCTCTGTCGTGTCGGAACTGAGTTGCACGCTGTCGACGCCGTAGGGTCGGGCCATGGCAAGCCAGGCGTCGCGATTGGCGATGTCGCGCTCATTCTCGGAGACATAGAGGATGCCGCTGCGGCGAAAGCCGGTCTCGCCATTGATGCGCGCGTCGAGCGTGTCCCAGATCTTCAGCGCCTCGATCGCCAGCGGGATTTCGCGCTCGTCACGGCCCATCACCCGAACCCAGCCCCAGTTGCGGCTCGATTGCTCGGCGCCGGGCGTACCCTTCTCGCAGAGCACGACGTCGATACCGCGTTCGGCAAGGAAGAGGGCGGTGCTGACGCCGATGATGCCGCCGCCGACGATGACGACGTCAGCCCTGGCGGGCAGGGTGGTGTCTGTGGCGATGGGATCGAGCGTGGGACCGGGCATGGGGAGGGCACTTTCGGGCAGGAGGTGTCGCGGTCATCGGTGCATGCCGCCGCCGCGAGATCAAGACCTGCAATCTGGCCGTCGTCGGCCGGCGCTCGGTTGTTGGCAATCTTTTATCGCCAACCCGTCCGGTTCGCCGCGAGACGGTCTTTCGGAATTTTGCGCGTGCTTCTATGCTCGCGCGCATGAGTGAGAGCCGCCCCGATCTTCGCCCCGTCCTGCGCATCGATTTTCCGCCCGCCGACCGGCTCGGCCGCGGCAAGATCCTCTTGCTCGAACTGATCCGCGAGACCGGCTCCATCTCCGCCGCCGGCCGGGCGATGGACATGTCGTACCGCCGCGCCTGGCTGCTGGTCGATGCCCTGAACCGGATGTTCAGCGAGCCTTCGGTAGAATCACAGCGCGGCGGCAAGCAGGGTGGCGGAGCCCTGGTGACGCCGTTCGGCGAAGAGCTTATCCGGCGCTACCGCGAGATGGAGGAGAAGGCACGCCTTGCGATCGGCGAGGATTTGGCCTGGCTCGAATCCGTTCGGAGCAGCGATACACCAGCGTTCGATACGGCCGAGGCTGTTTCCAAAAAGGCCTAATGCATGTCGCGCAAAAGTGTGCAGCGGTATCGCGGCAACGACATGCATAAAAACAAGAGCTTAGAGCCTGGCGCGCGAATGCGTTTTCATGCGACAGGCTTTAGTGATCGATCGCGACCGACTTGATGACGGCATAGACGGTCTTGCCGGGAACAAGCTGCAGCGCGTCGCAGGAAAAGCGGGTGATGCGGGCGGCAATCGTCGCATCGCCGCAAGTCACCCGGACATCGACGCTGCCATCCTCCTCCGATGTCAGCGTCAGAATGCGCCCTTCGAGCACATTGAGCGCACTGATTTCCACTGGCCTTGAGGTCGCCAGCATGACGTCGCGGGCGGCTATGTGCAGGCGAAGCCTGACGCCGGCCGTCGCGCTGACACCGGCGATGCGCAGCCGTTCCCGTCCGACCCGGACGGTCGTCAGTTCGTGCACCGGATCGGTTCCCTCGACTTCGCCCTCCAGCAGGACACCGGCCTCGCGCCTGCCGGTGGCAAGCGTTGCGGCGGGCGCGCTCAACACCTCGGCGGCCGCGCCCGATGCGGTGACCCGACCGCTTTCGAGCACGACCACGCGCCGGGCCAACCGGGCGACTTCGCTGACGGAATGGCTGACATAGACGATCGGGATGCGCGCATCGTCGCGCAGCCGTTCGAGATAGGGCAGGATCTCCGCCTTGCGCGCCTCGTCGAGGGCGGCGAGCGGTTCGTCCATCAGCAGCAGCCGCGGTGCCGCGAGCAACGCCCGTCCGATCGCGACGCGCTGGCGCTCGCCGCCGGATAAAGCCGACGGGCTCCGATCGAGCAGATGGCCGATGCCGAGCATGTCGACGATGCGGATAAACTCATTGCCGGTGCCGCTCTTGCCGGCGAACCAGCGGCCATAGGCGAGGTTGCGGCGTACACTCAAATGCGGAAACAGCCGCGCCTCCTGGAAGACATAGCCGAAGCGCCGGCGATGCACCGGCGTGAAGATTCTCCTCTCGCTGTCGGCGATAACGTCGCCATCGAGCAGGACACGTCCGCTTTCGGGCTTCAGAAGCCCGGCGATGATGTTGATGAGCGAGGTCTTGCCGGAGCCGGAGCGGCCGAACAGTGCGGTCACGCCTCCATCCGAGGTGAAGGCGGCGTCGAGCGCAAAATTTCCGAGTTGATGATGAGCTTCGACGGTAAGGCTCATTGGGCTGCCACCCGGCGCGCGGCAAATGTCGCCAGCAGTTCCGAGAGGATCAGCGCGGCCATGGAAATGATGACGGAAATGATTGTCAGCCGCATGGCGCCGGCATCGCCACCGGGCACCTGGGTGAAGGTGTAGATGGCGGCCGAAAGCGTCTGCGTCTCGCCGGGAATGTTGGAGACGAAGGTGATCGTGGCGCCGAACTCGCCCATCGCCTTGGCAAAGGCGATGATCATGCCGGCGATGATGCCGGGAATGATCAGCGGCAGCGTGACGGTGGCAAAGACCCAGAGGGGGCTCGCGCCGAGCGTGGTCGCTGCGTCCTCGAGCTTGCGGTCGACCGCCTCGATCGACAGGCGGATGCTGCGCACCATCAACGGGAAGGCCATGACGGCGCAGGCAAGGGCGGCACCGGTCCAGCGGAAGGAAAAGACGAGGCCAAAATAATCGGCGAAAAAGGCGCCGAGCGGGCCGCGGCGGCCGAAAAGCAGGAGCAGCAGGAAGCCGGTGACGACAGGCGGCAGGATCAGCGGCAGATGAACGAGGCCGTTCAGCAGTGTCTTGCCCCAGAAGCGCCCGCGGGCAAGCAGCATGGCGACCACGAGTGCGAAGGGCAGGCTGCAGATCATTGCGACGGTTGCGACACGCAGGCTCAAGAGGATCGCCGTCCATTCCGCATCGCTCACTGCAAGCCAGTCCAATGGATATCGCTCCCCGATACGAGGCTTGTGGGACGCGGCTGTCTGCCCCCTATTGCCTCTGACAAATGTTCGCGTCGTCCGCGTTTGGGCGCGGGCGACGCGAACATGACGTTAGATGCTTCGCCTGCCTCTGGACAGACGGCACTAGCGCCTATTTCAGCCGGCTACTTCAGGACTGTGAAGCCCTGCTTTTCAAAGAGTTCAGCAGCCTTTGCCGACTTGACGAAGTCGATGTAGGCGGTACCGCATCAGGGCTCTTGCTCTCGGCCGTGATCGCGATCGGGTAGATGATCGGCGGATGGCTGTCTTCCGGGAAGGTGCCGACGACCTTGACGCCCGGGTCTGCCGCGGCATCGGTCTGGTAGACGATGCCGTACGGCGCTTCGCCGCGCGAAACGAGCAGGAGGGCGGCACGCACGCTTTCAGCGCCGGCGACCTTGGCCTCTACGGCCTTCCAGGCGTCGAGCTTTTCGAGCGCAGCCTTGCCGTACTTGCCGGCCGGAACGGAATCGACGGCACCCATGGCAAGGCGACCGTCACCGAGAATGGCTGCGAGATCGAAGCCCTGATTGATTTCGACCGGGGCAGCGTCCTGCTTGCCGGAGACGAGCACGATGCGGTTGCCGAGCAGGTTTGCGCGGGTGTCGTCCTTGATCAGCTTCTTTTCGGCGAGGTAGTCCATCCAGGCGAGGTCGGCAGAGATGAAGACGTCGGCGGGCGCGCCCTGTTCCACCTGCTTGGCCAGTGCCGAGCTGGCCGCGTAGGAAACGGTCGTTTCCTTGCCACTTTCCTTCTGCCACTCGGCATTGATCGCATCGAGCGCGTTCTTCAGGCTCGCAGCCGCAAAGACCGTCACCTTCTCTTCCGCCTGTGCGGACGCCGGCAGAACACTTGCGCCGGCCCAGGCGAGGCCGAGCGCCAGCACCAGTCCCTTCAGCCAGTCTCTTCTCTTGATCATCGATTTCCCTCCAACGATGCGTGATATCTCTTAGGATACAACGATATCGCCTCCTGATTACCGTTGTATCTGTTGAAATACAATGCTCCTCAAAAGGGCTAGCGTAATACCCGTGTGGTTGTGGCCGCCCGGCAAAACCGGTGCAGCATTCCTGCGGCGGGCGCGATTGGGCTTGCGATGATGTCCGGGCGGCCTAAATTGCGGCCTCGATGCCCTGACATGGAGCGGACGTGCAATGGAAACGGCAGTGAAGCTTGAAGAAAGCTGGAAGGAAGCGTTGGCACCGGAATTCGCCAGCGCCTACATGGCTGACCTCAAGCAGTTCCTCGTGGCCCAGAAGAACGAGGGCCGGCAGATTTTCCCTCGCGGGCCTGAGTATTTTCGCGCGCTCGACCTGACGCCGCTCGACAAGGTGCGCGTGGTCATTCTCGGCCAGGATCCCTATCACGGTGACGGCCAGGCGCATGGGCTCTGCTTCAGCGTTCGCCCCGGTGTCCGGACGCCGCCCTCGCTCGTCAATATCTACAAGGAGCTGAATACAGATCTCGGCATTCCGCCGGCGCGACACGGCTTTCTCGAAAGCTGGGCGAAGCAAGGTGTGCTGCTCCTCAACAGCGTGCTGACGGTAGAGCGCGGCAACGCGGCATCACACCAGGGTCACGGTTGGGAAAAGTTCACGGATGCGATCATCCGTGCGGTCAACGAGGCCGAGCATCCCGTCGTCTTCATGCTCTGGGGCTCCTATGCGCAGAAGAAGGCGGCCTTCGTCGACCGCTCGCGCCATCTTGTCCTGAGAGCACCGCATCCGTCGCCGCTCTCGGCCCATTCCGGCTTTCTCGGCTGCCGGCATTTTTCCCAGGCCAATGCCTTCCTTGAAGGCAAAGGCTTCGATCCGATCGACTGGCGGCTGCCGGAAAATCCGGCTGCGGACATCAACTGAAGGCTTGGCGCGAATGACGGCTTTGTCGTCGCCCCGAGGCCTTGCCTTGGCGGCGGCGATCCGCCTAAGACGCCCGAACGAAATGGCGGAGGCGGGCATGCGCAAAATTCTGATCATCGGCATCGGTTCGGGCAATCCCGAACACATGACCGTGCAGGCGATCAACGCGCTGAACCGCGCCGACGTGCTCTTTATCCCGACCAAGGGAGCGAAGAAGACCGAGCTTGCCGAAGTGCGCCGCGACATCTGCGCCCGCTACGTCACGCGCAAGGACAGTCGCACCGTCGAGTTCGCGGTGCCCGTGCGGCGCACCGAAGGCGTCAGCTATGACGGCAGCGTCGATGACTGGCACGCCCAGATCGCTGGGATTTACGAAGCGCTTCTGTCGAAGGAGTTGGGCGAAGAGGGAACTGGCGCGTTTCTCGTCTGGGGCGACCCGATGCTCTATGACAGCACCATTCGCATCGTCGAGCGGGTCAGGGCACGCGGTGAGGTCGCCTTCGCCTACGACGTCATTCCCGGGATCACCAGTCTGCAGGCGCTTTGCGCCAGCCACCGCATTCCGCTGAACCTCGTCGGCAAGCCGGTGGAGATCACCACGGGGCGTCGGCTGCACGAAAGCTTTCCCGAGAAGAGCCAGACCTCGGTCGTCATGCTCGATGGCGAACAGGCGTTTCAGCGGGTCGAGGACCCGGAGGCGGAGATCTATTGGGGCGCCTATCTCGGCACGCCGGATGAGATCGTCATTTCCGGCCGCGTGGCTGAGGTGAAGGACCGGATCCTTGAAACGCGGGCGGCGGCGCGCGCGAAGATGGGATGGATCATGGACATCTATCTCCTGCGCAAGGGCGCCGACTTCGACGAGTGACGGGGAGGGCCGATCTGCGTCGTGTTTGATCTCACTCAAGGTTTGCGGCTGTGTTATAGCGTCTTAAGAGGCTTCTTCAGGGAGGAGAGCCTCAAGTGATGACGGATTTGATGACCAGCTGCGCCCTTCCATTGACCGGAGAAACCGGCACCGTCGCTTCGATGCGCCGCGGCGCCTGCCCGTCCTTGGCAGAGCCGATGCAGACCGGCGACGGCCTGCTCGTCAGGCTGAGGCCAACGGATGACAGTCTGACGCTACCGAAGGTCATTGCCCTTGCCACGGCTGCCGAGCGCTTCGGCAATGGCATCATCGAGATTACCGCGCGCGGAAACCTGCAGCTTCGCGGCCTGAGTGCGGCTTCGGTGCCAATGCTGGCGCAGGCGATCGGCGATGCGGAGATCGCCATTGCCGAGGGGCTCGCGATCGAGGTGCCGCCCCTGGCCGGCATCGACCCGGACGAGATCGCCGATCCGCGGCCGATTGCCACCGAGCTTCGTGAAGCGTTGGGTGCGCGCCAGGTGCCGTTGAAGCTTGCACCCAAATTATCCGTCGTCATCGATAGCGGTGGCCGGTTTGGTCTCGGCGCTGTCGTCGCCGACATTCGCCTTCAGGCGGTTTCGACTGTCGTGGGGGTGGCCTGGGTGCTGTCGCTTGGCGGCACGTCAACGAAGGCATCGATCGTCGGGACGTTGGCCGGCAACGCGGTCGTGCCGGCCCTGGTCACCATTCTCGAGAAACTGGCGATCCGGGGCACGACGGTGCGCGGGCGCGATCTGGACCCGTCGGAAATCCGCGCGCTCTGTCGCTGTGAGACATCGTCCGAACGCCCGGCCGCTCCGCGTTCGGCCGCAATACCCGGCATTCATGCGCTGGGTAACGCCGACACCGTTCTCGGCCTCGGTCTGGCCTTTGCTCAGGTGGAGGCCGCCGCGCTGGCATCCTACCTGCATCAGGTCCAGGCGCTTGGCGCCAATGCGATCCGGCTTGCGCCCGGGCACGCCTTCTTCGTCCTCGGCCTTTGCCCCGAGACCGCGGCTGTGGCGCAGAGCCTGGCAGCGTCACACGGTTTTCGCATTGCCGAGCAGGATCCGCGCAATGCGATCGCCACCTGCGCCGGCAGCAAGGGTTGCGCCTCGGCGTGGATGGAAACCAAGGGCATGGCCGAGCGCCTCGTCGAGACGGCGCCGGAATTGCTCGACGGGTCGCTCACCGTGCATCTCTCCGGCTGCGCCAAGGGTTGCGCCCGGCCGAAGCCGTCCGAACTGACGCTTGTCGGTGCGCCATCAGGATACGGGCTTGTCGTAAATGGGGCTGCCAATGGCTTGCCAAGCGCCTACACCGATGAGAATGGAATGGGATCCGCCCTTGCCCGGCTCGGCCGGCTGGTGCGGCAAAACAAAGACGCTGGCGAATCGGCGCAGTCCTGTCTTACACGGCTCGGAGCTGCGCGCGTCTCGGCAGCGTTCGAACAGGGATAGACATGCCTGAGTATGATTACATTCGCGATGGCAACGCCATCTACGAGCGTTCCTTCGCCATCATCCGCGCCGAGGCCGATCTGTCGCGCTTCTCCGAGGAGGAAGCGGATCTGGCTGTGCGCATGGTGCACGCCTGCGGTTCCGTCGAGGCGACCAGGCAGTTCGTGTTTTCTCCCGATTTCGTAAGCTCGGCCCGTGCGGCGCTGAAAGCCGGTGCGCCGATCCTCTGCGATGCCGAGATGGTTGCGCACGGTGTCACCCGCGCCCGTCTGCCGGCCGGTAACGAGGTGATCTGCACGCTGCGCGATCCTCGCACGCCCGCACTTGCGGCCGAGATCGGCAACACCCGCTCCGCCGCAGCCCTGAAGCTCTGGAGCGAGCGGCTGGCCGGTTCGGTGGTCGCGATCGGCAACGCGCCGACGGCGCTGTTCTTCCTCTTGGAAATGCTGCGCGACGGCGCGCCGAAGCCGGCGGCAATCCTCGGCATGCCCGTCGGTTTCGTCGGTGCGGCGGAATCGAAGGATGCGCTGGCCGAGAACTCCTATGGCGTTCCCTTCGCCATCGTGCGCGGCCGCCTCGGCGGGAGTGCCATGACGGCGGCAGCGCTTAACTCGCTCGCGAGGCCGGGCCTGTGAGCGGCGTCGGCGTGGGGCGCCTGATCGGTGTTGGGACCGGCCCCGGTGATCCGGAACTTTTGACGGTCAAGGCGGTGAAGGCGCTCGGGCAAGCCGATGTGCTTGCCTATTTCGCCAAGGCCGGGCGAAGCGGTAACGGCCGCGCGGTGGTCGAGGGTCTGCTGAAGCCCGATCTTGTCGAGCTGCCGCTGTACTATCCGGTGACGACCGAAATCGACAAGGACGATGGCGCCTACAAGACCCAGATCACCGACTTCTACAATGCGTCGGCCGAAGCGGTAGCGGCGCATCTTGCCGCCGGGCGCACGGTCGCCGTGCTCAGTGAAGGCGACCCGCTGTTCTATGGTTCCTACATGCATCTGCATGTGCGGCTCGCCAATCGTTTCCCGGTCGAGGTGATCCCCGGCATTACCGCCATGTCCGGCTGTTGGTCGCTTGCCGGCCTGCCGCTGGTGCAGGGCGACGACGTGCTCTCGGTGCTTCCGGGCACCATGGCCGAGGCCGAGCTCGGCCGCAGGCTTGCGGATACCGAAGCCGCCGTGATCATGAAGGTCGGGCGCAATTTGCCGAAGATCCGTCGGGCGCTCGCTGCCTCCGGCCGTCTCGACCAGGCCGTCTATGTCGAACGCGGCACGATGAAGAACGCGGCGATGACGGCTCTTGCGGAAAAGGCCGACGACGAGGCGCCCTATTTCTCGCTGGTGCTCGTTCCCGGCTGGAAGGACCGACCATGACCGGTACGCTCTATGTCGTCGGTACCGGACCGGGCAGCGCCAAGCAGATGACGCCGGAAACGGCGGAAGCCGTTGCGGCCGCTCAGGAGTTTTACGGCTACTTTCCCTATCTCGACCGGCTGAACCTCAGACCGGATCAGATCCGTGTCGCCTCGGACAACCGCGAGGAGCTCGATCGGGCACAGGTCGCGCTGACGCGGGCTGCGGCAGGCGTGAAGGTCTGCATGGTCTCCGGTGGCGATCCCGGTGTCTTTGCCATGGCGGCCGCCGTCTGCGAGGCGATCGACAAGGGACCAGCGGAATGGAAGTCGGTTGAACTGGTGATCACGCCCGGCGTGACCGCGATGCTCGCCGTTGCCGCCCGCATCGGCGCGCCGCTCGGTCATGATTTCTGTGCGATCTCGCTTTCCGACAATCTGAAGCCCTGGGAAGTCATCACCCGGCGCCTCAGGCTGGCGGCGGAAGCGGGCTTCGTCATTGCCCTCTACAATCCGATCAGCAAGGCGCGGCCCTGGCAGCTCGGTGAGGCCTTCGAGCTTCTGCGCAGCGTTCTGCCGGCAACGGTTCCGGTCATCTTCGGCCGTGCGGCCGGGCGGCCGGACGAACGGATCGCGGTGATGCCGCTCGGCGAGGCCGATGCCAACCGCGCCGACATGGCGACATGCGTCATCATCGGCTCGCCGGAGACGCGAATCGTCGAGCGCGACGGCCAACCCGATCTCGTCTACACGCCGCGCTTCTATGCAGGGGCGAGCCAGTGAGCGATGCGGTTGAGTGCCTCGTCGCAACTGCCGACCGTCGGCACGTCCGCGGGCTTGCGCCGCTCGACCATGATCACCTCGATGCCGAGCCGGCGCGCTGCGGCAATCTTGCCGTAGGTGGCGCTGCCGCCGCTGTTCTTGGCGACGATCACATCGATCTGCCGGCTCCTGAGCAACGCGGCTTCATCGGCTTCCGCAAAGGGACCGGTCGCCAGGATCGCCTCCTGGTCGGGCAGATTAAGCGGCGGCGTCACCGGATCGACGCTGCGGATGACGTAGCTGTGCTGCGGCGCGACCTCGAAGTGGAAAGCTTCCTGTCGACCTATCGCCAGGAAGACGCGGCGTCGCCGATCACCGAGCGCGCTGACGGCCTCGACAACGCTATCGACAGCAGTCCAGCGGTCGCCAGGCAGGGGCACCCATTCCGGTCGGCGGAGGGCGATAAGCGCAACGCCGGTTCTTTGCGCTGCGTCCGCGGCGTTGTGCGAAATGCGTGCGGCAAAGGGGTGCGTCGCATCGACCAGCAGCGCGATGTTTTCGTCATGCAGGAAATGCGCCAGCCCATCGGCGCCGCCAAAGCCGCCGATGCGCGTCTTGACCGGCTGCGGCCGCGGGTCCGCGGTGCGGCCGGCCAGCGAGATGGCGGTGTCGTAGCGGACATCTTCGGCCAAGCGGCGCGCGAGTTCGCGTGCCTCGGTGGTGCCACCCAAAATCAGAATACGAGGTTTTTCCATGGCTGACGTGTCGAACAGCGAACCCGCCATCGTCTCCCCCTGGCTGACCGTCATCGGTATCGGTGAGGATGGTGTAGCGGGTCTCGGCGACGAGGCCAAGCGGCTGATCGGCGAAGCGCCGGTCGTCTACGGCGGCCATCGTCATCTGGAGCTCGCCGCCTCCCTCATCACCGGCGAAGCGCACAATTGGCTAAGCCCCCTCGAACGCTCGGTCGTCGAGATCGTCGCACGTCGCGGCAGCCCGGTGGTGGTGCTTGCCTCGGGCGACCCGTTCTTCTTCGGCGTCGGCGTGACGCTGGCGCGCCGCATCGCCTCGGCCGAAATACGCACGCTTCCGGCGCCGTCGTCGATCAGTCTTGCCGCCTCGCGCCTCGGCTGGGCGCTGCAGGATGCGACGCTCGTCTCCGTCCATGGGCGGCCGCTGGATCTCGTCCGGCCGCATCTTCATCCGGGCGCCAAGGTGCTGACGCTGACCTCCGATGGCGCCGGCCCCAGGGACCTTGCCGAGCTCTTGGTTTCGAGCGGCTTCGGTCAGTCGCGGCTGACGGTTCTCGAGGCGCTTGGCGGCGCCGGCGAACGGGTGACGACGCAGATCGCCGCGCGCTTCATGCTCGGCCTCGTGCATCCTTTGAACGTCTGCGCCATTGAGGTGGCGGCCGACGAGGGCGCGCGCATCCTGCCGCTTGCCTCCGGCCGCGACGATGCGCTGTTCGAACATGACGGGCAGATCACCAAGCGCGAGGTCCGGGCGCTGACGCTGTCGGCACTCGCACCGCGCAAGGGCGAACTGCTATGGGACATCGGCGGCGGCTCCGGCTCGATCGGCATCGAATGGATGCTCGCCGATCCGACCATGCAGGCGATCACCATCGAGGTGGAGCCGGAGCGGGCAGCGCGCATCAGCCGCAACGCGACGATGTTCGGCGTGCCCGGGCTGACGGTTGTCGAAGGCGAGGCGCCGGCGGCGCTTGCCGGCCTGCCACAACCGGACGCGGTCTTCATCGGCGGCGGCGGCAGCGAAGACGGCGTCATGGAAGCAGCGATCGAGGCGCTCAAGTCAGGCGGACGGCTGGTTGCCAACGCGGTGACGACGGACATGGAAGCGGTGCTGCTCGATCATCACGCGCGGCTCGGCGGTTCGCTGATCCGCATCGATATCGCGCGTGCAGGACCCATCGGTGGCATGACCGGCTGGAAGCCGGCCATGCCGGTCACCCAATGGTCGTGGACGAAGGGCTAAAGCAGTTCCAGCGAAAGTGTGACGCGGTTTTGCGTCCGGAACTGCGTAAGAAAAAGAAAGAGTAACCTATGACGGTACATTTCATCGGCGCCGGCCCGGGAGCCGCAGACCTGATCACGGTGCGCGGTCGCGACCTGATCGGGCGCTGCCCGGTCTGCCTCTACGCCGGCTCGATCGTCTCGCCGGAGCTGCTGCAATATTGCCCGCCGGGCGCCCGCATTGTCGATACGGCACCTATGTCGCTCGACGAGATCGAGGCGGAGTATGTGAAGGCCGAAGCCGAAGGGCTCGACGTGGCGCGGCTTCATTCGGGCGACCTCTCGGTCTGGAGTGCTGTGGCCGAACAGATCCGCCGGCTCGAGAAGCATGGCATTGCCTATACGATGACGCCGGGCGTTCCTTCCTTTGCGGCGGCGGCTTCAGCGCTCGGTCGCGAACTGACCATTCCGGCCGTGGCCCAGAGCCTGGTGCTGACCCGCGTTTCGGGCCGCGCCTCGCCGATGCCGAACTCAGAAACGCTTTCCGCTTTCGGCGCTACGGGATCGACGCTGGCAATCCACCTTGCGATCCATGCGCTTCAGCAGGTGGTCGAGGAACTGACGCCGCTCTACGGTGCCGACTGCCCGGTCGCCATCGTCGTCAAGGCCTCCTGGCCGGACGAACGCGTGGTGCGCGGCACGCTCGGTGACATCGCCGCCAAGGTGGCGGAAGAGCCGATCGAGCGTACGGCACTGATCTTCGTCGGTCCGGGGCTCGAAGCCTCCGATTTCCGTGAAAGCTCGCTCTATGATCCCGCCTATCAGCGGCGCTTCAGAGGGCGCGGCGAATAGGCCGCACTCCCTCGGGGGGCGGCCTAAGTTTCCCGCTGAGAGGGTTTTGAAACCTATTCTGCCGGTTCTTCGCGCGGCGGCCGCTGCTTGAGCGGGACGCCGCGCTTTTCCTCGACGCGGTCGCGGTAGAGCGCTGCCTGTCCAAGCAGCATCAGCGTCACCGGCGTGGTGGCGACGACGAAGACGATGATCAGGATTTCGTGGAATACCCAGCGGCTCTGCAGCACGGCGAAGCAGATGATAGAGGCGGTGCAGATCATCAGTACGCCGCCGCTGGTCGCCAGCGTCGGGGCGTGCAGGCGCTCGTAGAAGCTGGTGAACCGGAGCAGGCCGACGGAGCCGATCAGCGCCACTGCGGCGCCGAGCACGGTGAGCCCGCAGATGAGAACGGCGGCCCAGACGGGAAGGTCGGTGAGGTGGCTCATTCGATGATCTCCCCGCGCATCAGGAACTTGCCGAAGGCGATCGACGAGACGAAGCCGATCAAAGCCACGATCAGGGCGGACTCGAAATAGAGCGAGTTGGCCGTGCGGATGCCGAAGGTCAAGAGCATCAGCATGGCGTTGATATAGAGCGTGTCGAGGCCGAGGATGCGGTCCTGGGCGCGCGGCCCCCTCACCATGCGATAGAAGGCAAAAGCCATCGCCAGGCCGAGCATGATCTGGGCAATCAGGATCGACCAGATGATTGAAAGTTCCATCATCCGAATATCTCCTTCAGGGCGGTCTCATAGCGCTTGACCGTATCGAGCCAGATGTCCTCGTTCTCCATGTCGAGCACGTGGAAGAGCAAGGACTTGCGGCCGCGATCGTATTCGAGCCAGGCCGTTCCCGGCGTCGCTGTCATGACACAGGCAAGCAGCGCCAGGGCGTTTTCGTCTTCCAGATCGAGATCGATGGTCAGGAAGCCCGAGTTCGGCGGTCGGCGCTGGCCACGCAGGATGACGGCGATGACGGCGATGTTCGAGCGGACCACGTCGACGGCGACGGCAAAGCCGAAGCGCACGATCAACAGAACCCGGCGCGGGTGCGAGCGCACGAGGCCAAGCTTCAGCGTCACCCAGCCAAGACCGGTTGCCAGTACCGTCCCCATCAGGAAGGTGCCGGGCGCAACCGACTGATTGAGCAGGAGCCAGATGATGAGCAGCCCGACGGAGAGCAGGGGATAGGGGAGCCAGGTGCGCATCGCCTACTGCCCTCCCGCCCGCGGCGCTGAGAGCACCCGCTCCGTATAACCCGCAGGATCGAAGAGCGAATCCGCTGTTGCCTGCATGTAGCGCATCGCCGGCCCGGCCTGCACGCTTAAGAAGATGCAGGCAGCGAGCAACACGACGACGGGGGTGATCTCGATGACCACGACGCGCGGCACGGTGTTTTCGATCGACGCCCAGAAGGTGCGGATGCCGACGCGGTTCATAGCGATCATCGCGGCGAGACCGGAAACGATCAGCAGCGTGACATAGGTCCAGTCGGCGGCGGAGACCGCCGGGGCGGCTTCCGCTCCCGACAGGCCGAAGAGACCGCCGAGGATCGCGAACTTGGCGACGAAGCCGGAGAGCGGCGGCAGGCCGGCAAGCAAGAGGGCGCAAAGGCAGAAGCAGAGGCCGAGGATCGCCATCGTGCCGGGGATCGCCGAGCCGACTTCTTCTTCCTCCTCGTCCTCGTCGGCGTCGCCGTAGGCTTCCATCGTCACCGCAAGAACGTCGGCGCCGGCGTCACGTCCGCGCTCGACCAGTTCGATCAGCAGGAAGAAGGCGGCGATCGTCAGTGTCGAGCTGACGAGGTAAAATAGCGCACCGGCGATCATGCTTGGGTGGCCGAGGCCGATGGCGGCGAGCAGGGTGCCGGAGGAGACCAGCACCGAATAGGCGGCGAGGCGGCCCATTGCCTGCGATGCGAGCACGCCGATGGCGCCGAAGGCGATCGTCAGCAGGCCGCCGGCAAGCAGGATCGGCTGGCCGAAACCGGCAGACGCGCCGGCACTCGCGCCGAAGACCAGCAGCGACAGCCTGAGGATGACATAGATGCCGACCTTGGTGAGGATCGCAAAGACGGCGGCGACCGGCGGCGTCGCGGCTGCATAGGCCGTCGGCAGCCAGAAGCTCAAGGGCCACATGCCGGCCTTCACCAGGAAGGCGACGCCGAGCACGCCGGCACCGACCTCGACCATCTGGCGATCCTCCGGCGAGAGCGTCGCCAGCTTCATGGAGAGATCAGCCATGTTGAGCGTGCCGGTCGCGCCATAGATCAGGCTGACGCCGATCAGGAAGAGCGAGGAGGCGGCGAGGTTGATCGCGACATAGTGCAGGCCGGCCTTGACGCGCAGCGGCCCGGAGCCGTGCAGCAACAGCCCGTAGGACGCCGCCAGCATGATCTCGAAGAAGACGAAGAGGTTGAAAAGGTCACCGGTCAGGAACGACCCGTTGAGGCCGGCGATCAAGAGCTGGAACAGCGAATGGAAATGATGGCCCGCGGTGTGCCAGCGCGCGATCGAATAGGCCTGGGCGGCAAGCGCCAGTCCGCTCGTCAGGCACAGCATCAGTGCCGAAAGGCGGTCGAGCACCAGCACGATGCCGAAGGGGGCGGGCCAGTTGCCGAGCTGATAGACGCCGTTGCCTGCGGGCGCCCCATCCATCGAGGCTATCCGCATCAGCACGATCGAGAGGATGAAGAGCGCGAGCGTCGAGACGAAGCTCAGCACACCCTTGAGCGAGCGGTTGCGCTCGTCGATCGGGATCATCGCGGCGCCGACCATCAGCGGCAGCAGGATCGGCAGGATCAGCAGGTGGTGCATCCAGTTAGTCATGGCGCTGCTCCCTGCCGTCGACGTGGTCGGTGCCGGTGAAGCCGCGCGAGGCGAGCAGCACGACGAGGAAGAGCGCGGTCATGGCAAAGCCGATGACGATCGCTGTCAGCACCAGGGCCTGCGGCACCGGATCGGTGAAGCGGCTGAGATCGCCGACACCACCTGGCTCCAGCACCGGCGGCGCGTTCACGCGAAGGCGCCCCATGCCGAAGATGAAGAGATTGACCGCATAGGAGAGCAGCGAGAGGCCGATGATCACCTGGTAGGTGCGCGGGCGCAAAAGCAGGTAGACGCCGGATGCCGTAAGCACGCCGATGGCGGCAGAGAGAATGATCTCCATCAGCGTGCCTCCTTTCGCATGGCGCGTGCATGGGCACGCGGCGCGCGGATCGACTGGTGGGCGAGCGCGATGAGGATCAGCACGGTTGCGCCGAGCACCAGCGAGAAGACGCCGAGATCGAAGAACAAGGCGCTCGCCAGCGGAAACTTGCCGATGATTGGCAGCGTCACGTATTGCGAATGCGACGTCAGGAACGGATAGCCGAAGAGCCAGGAGCCGATGCCGGTCGCAGCGGCCACCAGAAGCCCGATGCTCATCCAGCGCAGCGGATGGATGCGCAGCCGCTCCTCGACCCAGCGGGTTCCGCCGGACATGTATTGCAGGATGAAGCCGATCGACATGGCGATGCCGGCAGCAAAGCCGCCGCCCGGCAGGTCATGGCCGCGCAGGAAGAGGTAGGCTGCGAGCATGCCGATGACCGGGAACATCCAGCGCATGATCACCGATGGCACGAACAGGTATTCAGCCACGCTGTCACCCTTGTTGCGATCCGGGTGATCGTCGTCGAAGGCGTTCTGGACGCGCTGCTGTTCCGGAGCCTCCAGGCTGTCGGCCTGCGGGCGGAAGCGCAGCAGCAGGGCGAAGACGGTAAGCGCGACGATCGCCAGCACCGCGATCTCGCCGAGCGTGTCGAAGCCGCGGAAGTCGACGAGGATGACGTTGACGACATTGGTGCCGCCGCCCTCCTTGTAGGCGCGCTCGAGGAAGTAGCTCGCGATCGTGTCAGGCATGGGCCGGGTCATGATCGTATAGGCGATCAGCGCCACGCCGCCGCCGGCGACGACCGCCAGCAGGAAGTCACGCAGGCGCCGGAAGCGGACCTTCAGCGACAAGAGCTCGGTTTCCTCGGTGTCCTCGATGCGCTTCGGCAGCCATCGCAGGCCGAGCAGGATCAGCACCGTCGTGACGATCTCGACGAGGAGCTGTGTTACCGCCAGATCCGGCGCCGAAAGCCAGACGAAGGTGAGGCAGGTGGTGAGCCCGGCGCCGCCGAGCAGCACGAGTGCCGCCAGCCGGTGGAACTTCGCCAGGATCGCAGCACCGATCGCACAGGCGATGCCGACCGCCCAGAGGAGGGCAAAGGCCGGATCGATGCTGCGCACGAGAAGCGGCGGCAGCTCGAAATGACTGAGAAGCAGCGGCAGCGCGCCGGCGGCGATCGCGATGAAGACGAGGAAGCGCATCTGCGGCTGCAGCCGCCGCGTGCCGAGGCGCTGCTCCAGCGAACGCGCCCATTTCCAGGAGAGCGTTACCAGCACGCGCTCGAAGATGCGCTGGCCGTGCAGCAGGCGGAAGATCGGTGGCCCCTCGACGCTGGTGGCGAGGTAGTTGCGCATGAGGAAGTAGAGACCGATGCCGCCGGCAAGAGCGACGAAGCTCATGATCAGCGGCAGGTTCCAGCCGTGCCAGACGGAAAGGCTGTAATAGGGCGTGTTGGCGCCGAGAATGGAGACGACAGCCGTGTGCAGGAACGGGCCGATGGTGATCGCCGGAATGATGCCGACGACGAGGCAGGCGAGCACCAGGAACTCGATCGGCACACGCATCCAGCGCGGCGGCTCGTGTGGCACCTTGGGCAGGTCCTCCGGCGTCTTGCCGAAGAAGACGCTGTGGATGAAGCGCAGCGAATAGGTAACGGCAAACATGCCGGCGAGCGTCGCGACATAGGGCGTCATCGTATCGAGAATGTTGGCCTGGTGCGTTTCGATCGCTTCGGCGAAGAACATTTCCTTCGAGATGAAGCCGTTCAAGAGTGGTACGCCAGCCATGGCCGCGCTCGCGACCATGGCGAGCACCGCCGTTCCAGGCATGTACCTGATCAGCCCTCCGAGCTTGCGCATGTCGCGCGTTCCGGTCTCGTGGTCGATGATGCCGGCCGCCATGAACAGCGACGCCTTGAAGGTCGCGTGGTTGACGATGTGGAAGACCGCGGCGACCGCGGCCAGCGGGCTGCCGAGGCTCAGGAGCACGGTGATCAGGCCGAGATGGCTGATGGTGGAATAGGCGAGCAGGCCCTTGAGGTCCTGCTGGAAGATGGCGAAATAAGCGCCGAGCAGCAGCGTCGAAAGACCGGCAAGGCCAACGATCCAGAACCAGGCCTCGGTGCCGGCCATGACCGGCCAGAGGCGCGCCAAGAGGAAGACGCCGGCCTTCACCATGGTTGCCGAATGCAAATAGGCCGAAACCGGCGTCGGCGCCGACATGGCGTGCGGCAGCCAGAAATGGAACGGGAACTGCGCGCTCTTCGTCAGCGCCCCGAGCAGCACCAGGATCAGTACCGGCATGTAGAGCGGCGAGTTGCGGATGAGGTCGCCGGAGGCGAGCACCACGTCGAGATCGTAGCTGCCGACGATGCGACCCATCAGCAGAAGGCCGACGAGCATGCAGAGGCCGCCTGTGCCGGTTACGGTCAGCGCCATGCGGGCGCCGTCACGGGCGTGGGCATTGTGGTGCCAGTAGCCGATCAAAAGGAAGGAGACGATGCTCGTCAGTTCCCAGAAGACGGCGAGCAGGATGAGATTGCCTGAAAGCACGACGCCGAGCATCGAGCCCATGAAGGCGAGGAAAAGCGACAGGAAGCGCGGCACCGGGTCTTCCGCGGCCATATAGTAGCGGGCGTAAAGCACCACGAGCACGCCGATCGCGGTTACCAGAACCGTGAAGAGCCAGGCGAAGCCGTCCATCCGAAGCGTGAAGTTGAGGCCGAGTTCCGGCAGCCAGGCGATGTCATAGCGCAGGACGCCGCCCGAGGTGACGAAGGGATAGAGGCCGGCGGCGACGAGGAAACAAAGGAGCGCGATCGCTCCTGCAAACCAGGCTGTCGCACCGCGCTGATCGGGCGGAAAGAAGATTGCAAGGAGGCTTCCCACAAATGGGGCGAGAATGAAGACAGAAAGCAATTTTCCCGCGTATTCGATCGTACCGTTCCCTTCGTTCGGGTTCATGGAGAGCGGGCACCCGAGCGCCGTGCTTTCCAAAAGAATGCACAAGGGACGCACCAGGATTTTGATTCTAGAGCATCTTTTCCGCTTTCAGTGGTTCCACTTGAAGCGGGACACTCTAGAGGCCCGAAAGGGCGGTCGCATCAGCGACTGCCGCAGGTGATGCCGCCATTCCCAAGAATGTGGAGGCAGGCAATTGTTTTTATGGCGATTCGCGGCAGGGCTGCCAAGCCTCAAGCCTGCGAAAAATGCACGCACCTGCGCTTTTTAGCTGTGGCCGAAGCCTCTCAGGCTGCCAGCCACCGACGCTCGAAGGCGAAGGTCGCAAGGTCGTTGGCGCTCATGGGCCGCGCGAAAGCATAACCTTGCAGCCCATGGCAGCCGAGTTCCTTCAGGATGGCCGCGTGTTCGAGGGTCTCGACGCCTTCGGCGATCACTTCGATGCCGAGCGACGTACCGATGTCGATGATGGACTCGACCAGACGCTTTTCGGCTGGGGATTTGAGGATCGGCAGGACGAGCTGGCGGTCGATCTTCAAGCGCCGCGGCGTCAGCTTCAACAGGCTGACGATGGATGCATAGCCGGTGCCGAAATCGTCGATCTCGATGGCGATGCCGAGTTCCTTGATCCGGCGGATGTTCGACAGGACCGTCATGTCGCTTTCGTCGAAGGAGATCGACTCCAACAGTTCAAACGACAGGCGGCCGGCCGGGATCTGCAACTGTTCCAGGCGCTCGATCAGATTTTCGTCGTGAAGCCGGGCATAGGAGAGATTGACAGAGACTTTGGGGATACGAATGCCGCTTGCTTCCCAGCGATAGATCTGGAACAGCGCCTGCTCCAGGATCGCCTGGTCGATCGCGGCCACGACGTTGATGTCTTCGGCCGTCTTCAGGAACGTGTGCGGGCCGAGCAGGCCCTTGGTGGGATGGTCCCAGCGCGCCAGCGCCTCGACGCCGATGATGTCGAGCGAGCGCGGGCAGAACTGCGGCTGGAAATGCGCGATGAATTCGTTGTGTTCGAGCCCGCGCAGGATCTCGTCGGCCGTCTGCTTGGTCTTGAAGACGGCCGTCTTCAGTTCGCCGGTAAAGATCTCGTGGCGGTTGCGGCCGCGGCGCTTGGCTTCATAGAGCGCGATGTCGGCGTTGACGAGCACGTGCGACAGCTCTTCGCTCGTCTGGCTTTGGGCGGCGATGCCGATGCTGACGCCGATGCGGCACTCCTGGTCCTTGTAGCGGACGGGCACGCTCATCGCCTCGATGATGCGTGACGCCAGCCGGGCATCCGGCTCGATGCCTCCATCCTGGCGGACGAGCACGAATTCGTCGCCGCCGATGCGGGCGACGAAGTCCTTTTCGTCGGCATTGCCGCGCAGAAGCTCGGCGGCATGCCGCAGGATCTCGTCACCCGCCGCGTGGCCGAGCGTATCGTTGATCTGCTTGAAGCGGTCGAGGTCCATGTGGAAGATGCTGAGTTTCGCCTCCCGCGCGAAATGCCGGTCGCGATCGGCCAGGACCTGGTCGAGGAAACGCCGGTTTGGCAGGCCGGTCAGCGGATCGTGCAGCGCGTTGAACTCCATGCGATGGCGCGCCGCTTCGAGTTCGACGCTGTGCGCCTCGGCCGTGCGCTTGGCTTCGAAAAGCGTTTCGCGGGTCTCGAAGTCGGCGGTCACGTCCCAGTTGACCCCGACGATCTTCCTGTGGCCGTCGGCGCCGATATAGAAGGAGCCGTTGGCCCGGATGTGGCGCGTGCTGCCGTCGGGCAGGCGAACGCGGAAGTCGGAATTGTAGGCGAGCCCGGATTCCAGCGCCTCGGCAAACTCCCGCTCGGCGCGGTCGAGGTCGTCCGGGTGCAGCGCGTCCTTCCAGTCGTCATAGGCCTGACGCAACGACGTCTTTTGCCCATAGAGTTCCTTGGTCCGCTCGTCCCAGAGCAGCTTCTTGCTGGCGATGTCGAGTTCCCAGATGCCGATCTGGGAGGAGTCGAGCGCGATCTTCAGCCGATGGGACAGTTCCTGGAGCTGCACCTTGCTGTATCTGAGCGCACGAATGTTGCCTTGCCGCTCGCTCAAGAGGCGCCCGGTCAACACCATCGGCAGGATGATCATCAGTCCGCCGATGACGATGAGGCCGCGGATGAGCCAGGCGTTGCCCGCCGTCGTCGGCCAACCGCCCTTCGGAACGGCTGCGATATGCCAGGAACCGCCGGGTAGGAGCACGGTCATCTCGACCGGCGAGCCACGGAAAATATTGGCGTCGCCGTAAAAGACCGGACCTTGCGCGCCTGTGCCGTCCTGACCGGCAATGGCGACGTCTATGCCGAGTTCATCGGAAGAAAGGCCGCTGTCGCGATAGAGCCGGTCCACGTCGATGATGGCCGAGACGATGCCCCAGAAGCGGTTGCTGCCGCCGCCGGCGTCGATCGATACGGGGAAGCGGCCGATCAGCCCTTTGCCGCCCTGGACGAGATCGACAGGCCCGGCAAGCACCATTTGGCCGGTGTCCTTTACGCGCATGACGGCGGCGCGCTGCGCTTCGTTCCGGCGGTAGTCGAGGCCGAGTGCGCGGCGATTTTGTTCGAGCGGGTAGACGAGCGAGACGATCAGATTGGGCGCAGCCGCGATGCTGCGCAATTGCGAGCGCTCGGTGAAGACGCTGCGCGACAGCGCGGCGAAGCGCTGCTGATCCATTGCCGGCTCGGTGACCAGCGTGCCGATCAGCCCGCGCACGAGCTGGATGTTGCCGTTGACGTTGGCCTCGAGCTTGGAGCGGATGGGATTGAGTTCCTCGGCGACGCGCGCGCGCTGGCGCGCCTCGTCGACCACCTGGTTCTGGTTGTCCGCAAGGATGCCAGCGACCAGAACCACGAAGGCGGCAATGATCGCCGGAAGATAGCTCGGCGTCAAAACCCTGGCGAGCCTCTTCATCCCGAGGTTGAAAGCATGTCTGGCAGGCACGAAACACCCCGGCGGCACGCGAATGGCTATGTCTTGAGCCGGATAATCCCAAAAGGGTCTTAATAAACCTTGTTTTAGGTTCCGCTTTTATTCCTTCGCGTCTCAGTCACCTTTGTGCTCGGGCAAGCTTCTTGTGCTTGGTTTCTGCAAGGTCTTCGAGTTCACCTTCGCTCATGGATTTTTCCATTTCGCGCGAGGCGCCCTTGAGGCTGGATTTCTTGACGTCGCCGCGCTTGGCGGCAAGGGCAGCGCCGGCTGCACGCTGTTGGGCTTTCGACTGGGCTGGCATGGCACATCGCCTTTCGGTTGGTTGCCCTGGCCAACGCGAGGCAGCGCCGGATGTTCCGCGAAGCTAGGTATTCTCCCGCGCCTCGATCATCGCCTGCAGCGTCTCCAGCCGGTCGGCGTCACGCGGCAGCTTGTCCTGTCTCAGGCGCGCGATGCGCGGGAAGCGCATGGCGACGCCCGACTTGTGGCGGCTCGAGCGGTTGATACCCTCGAAGGCGACCTCGACAACGAAACCGAACTCGGGCTCGGCCCTGACGGCGCGCACCGGCCCGAAGCGCTCGGTCGTATTGTCCCGGACGAAACGGTCGAGAATTTCCAGTTCGGCGTCGGTGAAGCCGAAATAGGCCTTGCCGACCGGTACCAGCGTTTCCTTTCCGTCGATGTCGGTCCAGACGCCGAAGGTGTAATCGGAGTAGTAGCTCGAGCGCTTGCCGTGGCCGCGCTGGGCATACATCAGCACCGCGTCGATGTTGAAGGGCGCGCGCTTCCACTTGAACCACGGGCCTTTGGCGCGGCCCGGCGTATAGGGCGAATCCAGCCGTTTCAGCATGATGCCCTCGATCACCGGATCGGGCGGGTCGGCGCGCAGGCTGTCGAGTTCTTGCCAGGACGCGAAGGGCACCAGCGGCGACAGGTCGAAATGCTGCGGCGAGGCGCGCTCGACGAGGTCGGCGAGCCGCGCGCGTCGTTCGACGAAACCCAGTGGGCGAACGTCCTCTTCGCCTGAGAAGAGAATGTCATAGGCGCGGACGAAGGCCGGATAGGTCTCGATGAGCTTAGGGCTGACCGTCTTGCGGTTCAGCCGTTGCTGCAGGTCGGCGAAAGTTCGGGTTGCGCGGTTGGTGCGCGCGGTGCCGCCGACGAGCAGTTCGCCATCGATCACCCCGGTGAAGTCGGCGGCCTCCAGGACGTCGGGAAAGGCGCCGGAAATCTCGTCGCCACTGCGGGAATAGAGCCGGCGCACGCCGCCGATATTGGCAAGCTGCACGCGGATCCCGTCCCACTTCCATTCGGCAGCGAAGTCCTTGGGGTCGAGCCCGTCGAGATCGCCGTCGCCGACAGGATTGGCGAGCATGACCGAATGAAAGACGGCCGGCGTCGAAAGCTCGGGCTTTTCCGCCTCGCCCGAAAGCCAGCGGAAGAGCGGCAGATAGGGCGGCGACAGGCCGTGCCAGAGGGTCTCGATCTCGGCGACGTCCTTGCCGCCCATGTCGGCGAGCGCCTGCTTGGCGAGCTTCGCCGATACCCCGATGCGAAGGCCGCCCGTCACAAGTTTGAGGAAGGCGAAGCGCGCCGACGTATCCAATCGGTCGAGCATGTCGCGAACGACGCCGCGCACATCGGCCCGTCCGGTCCTTTGCAGACGCTCGATGGCCTCGCCAAGCGGAATGTCCGCCTCTACGGTGCCGGTAGGCGGCTCCCAGACGAGCGACACCGTTTCGGCGAGGTCACCGACATAGTCGTAGGAATACTGGAAAAGCACCGCGTCCATGCGTTCGAGCAAGAGGTCGCGGATCATCGCCGGCTTGACGGTGTTGAGCGACAGCGTGCCGGCGATCGCCGCGAGCGCATAGCCGCGATCCGGATCCGGCGCGGTCCGGAAGTAATCGACAAGCAGGCGGATCTTGGCATTGCGCTGCGGGCTGAGGACGAGGCGGTCGAGCAGTTCGGCGAAGGCGCGCATCTCGTCACTCTCCCTCGTCGTCGTAGCCGACGAGGTGAAGCGGGCGGGCGGCGATGCCCTTGAGCTCGCACCAGCGCACCAGCGCTTCCTCGCGTCCGTGCGTGACCCAGACCTCGGCCGGCGCGATCTCGGTGATCGTTGCCGTCAGTTCGGCCCAGTCACAATGGTCGGAGATGATCAATGGCAGCTCGACGCCCCGCTGTTTCGCTCGTTGCCGGATCAACATCCAGCCGGAAGCGAAACTGGCAATCGGGTCGGAGAAGCGCCGCGACCAGCGATCGGCGAAGGCGGCGGGCGGGCCGATCACGATCGTGCCCCTGAAATCCTGCTTTTCGTCGGCGGCAAGCGTTGCCGGGCGCAGGTCGCCGAGGTCGATGCCCTGGCTCTGATAGTAGTCGCACAGCCGTTGCAGGGCGCCATGGATGAAGATCGGCTGGTGATACCCCTCTTCGCGCAGGAGTGCGATCACCCGCTGCGCCTTGCCGAGCGCATAGGCACCGACCACGTGCGTGCGCTCGGGAAACTGGGCGAGCGACGTCAGCAATTTGCGGGTTTCCGCGCGATCGTCCGGGTGGTGGAAGACCGGCAGGCCGAAGGTCGCTTCGGTGATGAAGACATCGCAGGCGACTGGCTCGAAGCCGGCGCAGGTCGGATCCCGTCGCCGCTTGTAGTCGCCAGACGCGACGATGCGCACGCCGTTTGCACGAACGGAGATCTGCGCCGAGCCGAGTACATGACCGGCCGGATGGAAGCCCACGTCGACGCCATTGACGACAAGGGGTTCACCGAGGCTGATCGCCTGGCTCGTGCCGCAGAAGTCGTCGCCGTAGCGGATGCGCATGATGTCGAGGGTCTCGCGGGTGGCGAGCACGTGGCCGTGCCCCGCGCGGGCATGGTCGGAATGGCCGTGTGTGATCAGCGCCCTTTCGACCGGTTGAACCGGGTCGATGTAGAAGTCACCGATCGGGCAATAGAGGCCTTTGGGGGCGGGGTAGAGCAGGGCGTCCGGTTTCATGGACTGAAAGATAGCCGGCGAATGCGCATTCGCCAGCCGTCTTGTTCAAGTTTTTCAAGGCGCAACATTTGCTGCGCCTCGATCAGGTTCAGCCGGGCAGAACCAGCGTGTCGATAATGAGCTTCAGCGTGCGGGCGGCATCGATGTCGATGCAGGCCTTCTGGCTCGGAAGATCGTCCCAGGGGCTTGGCGGGAACAAACGGTTGTCGGGGCTCTGGATCGTCTGGCCGTCGGCAATGCCGCCGCAGACGACACGGATCGATCCGCTCCTGACGGTGAAGAGGTCGGGCGCCACGACATAGGCGCAGGCGCAGCTGTCATGCACGACCATGCCGTCGGGCACGTGCTGCTCGTAGAAGGTGACGTAGAATTTCGAGATATCGGCAAGCAGCTTGCCGGCGTCGCCGCCGCGTTCGGCGATATCGGCGATCATCGCCTTGGTCATCACGGTCTGGGTGGTGACGTCGAGGCCAACGACGGTGACCGGCCAGGGGGCCGTCATGACGACGTCGGCGGCTTCCGGGTCGCCGTGGATGTTGGCCTCGGCAGCCGGCGTGATGTTGCCGTTGACGTCGAAGGCGCCACCCATGATGACGACTTCGCGCACGAGCGCTGCGAAATCGGGATCCTCGCGCAGCGCCAGCGCCAGGTTGGTCATGCGGCCAACGGCGATCAGCGTCACTTCGCCGGGATGGGCGCGAACGGTGTCGATGATGAAGCGGTGCGCCGGGCGCGGATCGACCGGCAGGTCGACCGTCTCGGGCACGTCGATGTTGCCGAGGCCATCGTCACCGTGGATGAAGGTCGGCCAGCCGACATGCGGGCGGTCGGGATTGAAAGTCTTGTCGAGACCCTTGGCGACGGGCGCACCGATGCCCCAACGCTGCTTCAGGAACAGCGCGTTGCGGGTAGTGGTTTCGACCGAGGCGTTGCCGAATACGGTGGTGATGCCGATCAGGTCGATGGCCGGGTGACGGTGCAGGAAAAGCAGCGCCATTGCATCGTCGATGCCCGGATCCGTATCAAAGATGACTTTATGCATTCTCGTTCTTCTTTTCTTGTTCTTGTGTTTGACGGCTCGCAATGGAGGCAAGATGGCCGCGAATGTCAATCGCCATCCGGGTTGACGCGAGGAGCGGCCGTGCCTCTGGCCATGGTTTCCATGGGAACATCACCAACCGGGCGAGCATGGCAAGCTTTGCGTGTGGATGGGAACGGCTCATCCAGTCAATCGGGAGGTAATGTCATGCATCGGCTGGTCCTTGTTTCCATGATCGTCGTCACCGCGGCAACGTCGTTTGCCGCTCCCTCCTTTGCCCAAAGCGCCGGTGGCAAGGGCCGCGGCGGCGGTGGCGGCGGACACGGTTCTTCCGACAGCAGCGACTGGTATGCCGGCATCGGTTCCTTCACCCATGCCAACGACAGCTACAGCCGGCGGCGCCCAAAGGTCATCCTGACGAAGTCGGGCGCCTATTGCGTTGAAAACCGCCGGTGGATCGATGCCTCGGGCAAGGTGCATCTTTCGCCTTACCGCGAGTGCCGCGACCGGATCGATATCGCCGTCGACTGATCGGCGTGCATGCTTCAGACAGGAGGCCGGCGCACAATCACCGGCCTCCTGTCTGTTGATCTGCCACCCGCCGGTGTCTTGCGGGTTGCCGGCAGATCGCTACCGCAATTTAAACTTTCCGAAAGGTCGCGCGCCTAATGTTGTGCTGCCCGTTCCGGGCTTTCTGCAATTTCTGGATATGATGGCGGAGTCCACGCTCGTGAAGGCTATCCTCGGCAAGATCAGGCCATCAAAGAGACTGCTCGTCATTCTCACGGCGGCTTTCGGTGTTTCCGCCGCTTCGGGCGGTGCTGCCGTCTATGTCAGCCGCGATGCGCTCATGGCGGAGCTTTCCAAGCCGAAGGTTTCGGGCCTCGAGTGCACGACCATTCGCACGTTGAAGCTCGGCCACAACGGCCAGCGCTGGATCCGCATGCACGTCAAGACCGACCGCGCCGACGGCCAGGCGCGCATGCGCACGGCGTTGCGCGTCGTGGGCGCCCTCGCGAAGGCCGAGCGGGCAGATCTCTATCAGGTCGTCGTGCTCGATTCCGCCGGTCCCGAAAACCGGGCTGACGTGCGCGGTGCGGCGATCGGTGCGGAGGTGCTCTTCGCCCCCGGTCCGCAGAGCGTTCCGGGCATGAGCGAGACGTTTCGGGCGTTCTACAATGACGGCACGGCAAATTCTGTCGGCGTCTTCCATGGCAAGACCGTCGACCTTTCGATGGACGACATCCGCACGATGATGGCGGCCATGGACGACCATTCGCCATGCATCGACCCGTCGGCCGCACCGGCCGATGGCGTGAGCGACGAGGGCGGCGCCGGTGAGCAGGAGGCCAAGCCGGCCGAGACCGCCGAGGCGCCTGCGGGCCACTAGGCCCGGGTTACGTTCGGTAATCCGTTCTTTCTGAGAATTGAAAAAAGGCCCGGCGCGTGAGCGGCGGGCCTTCGTGTTCGTGGGTTTTGCGACCTTGATCAGTCAGCCTTCTGCCGGCGGGCCGGGAAGAGGATGACGTCGCGGATCGACGGTGCGTTGGTGAGCAGCATGATCAGGCGGTCGACGCCGATGCCGAGGCCACCGGCCGGCGGCATGCCCTGGTCGATCGCGTCAAGGAACTCGTCGTCGAGCTGCTTGGCCTTTTCGCCGCGGGCGTGCGCCTGCTCGAGCTGCTCGACCATGCGGGCGCGCTGCTCTTCCGGATCGTTGAGTTCCGAGAAGGCGTTGCCCAGTTCCCAGGCGTTGCAATAGGTCTCGAAACGTTCGACGAGGCGCGGTTCGCCCGGCACTTCCTTGGCAAAGGGCGAGATGTCCTTCGGGAAATGCGTGACGTGGGCCGGCTGGATCAGCGTGCCTTCGACCTTCTCTTCGAAGATGAAGGCGAGGCACTCGCCCCAGGTCCAGTCCTTCTCGACCTCAAAGCCTGCAGCCTTGGCGGCAGCGCGGGCTTCTTCGTCGGTCTTCATCGCCAGGAAGTCGATGCCGGTCGCTTCCTTGACAGCGTCGGGCATCGGCACGCGGCGGAACGGACCCTTGAAGGAGATTTCCTTGTCGCCATAGGCAAACTCGGTCGAGCCGTGGATCGCCATGGCAAGCTCACCGAACAGCCGCTCGACGAGGTCCATGATGTCCTCGTAGTCGGCATAGGCCCAGTAGCACTCCATCATGGTGAATTCCGGATTGTGCCGGGTGGAGACGCCTTCGTTGCGGAAGTTGCGGTTGATCTCGAAGACCTTGTCGGTGAGGCCCGAAACCAGCGTACGCTTCAGGTACAGTTCCGGCGCGATGCGCAGGAACATGTCGAGCTTCAGCGTGTTGTGATGCGTCTTGAACGGCTCGGCGGTGGCGCCGCCGTAGACCGAGTGCAGCATCGGCGTCTCGACTTCCATGAAGCCGTCGTTTTCCATGAAGCGGCGGATGCCCGAGACGATCTTGCTGCGCTGCTGGAAGCGCAGCTTCGATTCCTCGTTGGTCATGATGTCGAGGTGGCGCTTGCGGTAACGGATCTCGATGTCCGACAGGCCGTGCCACTTTTCGGGCATCGGCAGCAGCGACTTCGTCAGCATGGTGATTGCCTGGGCGTTGATCGTCAGCTCACCACGCTTGGTGCGGCGAACGACGCCGGTCACGCCGATGATGTCGCCGATGTCGATCATCGGCAGCAGCGCGCGGGCGTCTTCCGGCGTGGTGTCCTTGTGGCTGAAGATCTGGATCTTGCCGGAGGCGTCATGGATGTCCATGAACATGCCGGAGTTGCGCGAAGAATAGACGCGGCCGGCGACGGTCACGACATCCTGGGTCTCGGTGTCCGGCTCCAGGCTCTCGTACTTTGCGGTCAGCTCGGCATTGCTCATCGTCCGGTGGAAATGCGCCGGATAGACGTCGCCGATCTGCTCGCGCAAAAGCTTCAGCTTCTGTGCGCGCACTTCCGTGGCGTCGGAGGAGAGGCCAGTGGTCTCGGTCTTGTCGTTCATCGTGCTCTCCTTACTTTCCGCTGCCGACCATGGAGGCGACCACCTGGGACGCGACCTTGAGACGCTGGCGGACCACGGCGCGGCCGAGGATTTCCATGCTGTCGAACAGCGGCAGCGAGCGCTGCGAGCCGGATACAGACACGAAGAGCGGCGCCAGGATCACCTTCAGCTTCTTGCCCATGCGCTCGGCGACCGCGCGCAGTTCGGCTTCGATCGATTCCTTGTTCCATTCGAGGATCTTTTCAAGGTCCGGCTGAACGGTGTTGAGGATCTCGAGCAGTTCTTCGGGCGTCGACTTGACGCCGGCGAAGGCTTCGGGCTTGAGGCCGAGGTCGGACTTCAAAAGGAAGCTTGCGAGATCAGGCAGTTCGCCGAGCTTCGAAATGCGCGACTGGCTAAGCTTCAGGCCCTGTTTCAGGCGGTCGTTTTCCATGGCCCAGGCAAGGACGCGGGCAGCGAATTCTTCTTCCGAAAGCTTCTCGCGGATCCAGCGGGCGTTCAGCCAGTCGAGCTTCTGGATGTCGAAGATCGCGCCGGCCTTGGAGAGGTTCTCCGAGTCGAACTTTGCAGCCAGTTCCTCGATCGTCAGCAACTCCTCGCCTTCGGCGATCTGGATGAAGAACAGGCCTAGGAAGTTCATCAGCGCTTCCGGCAGATAGCCAAGCGCCGTGTAGTACGAGATCGACGTCGGGTTCTTGCGCTTCGACAGCTTCGACTTGTCGGCATTGCGCATCAGCGACAGGTGCATGAAGACCGGCGGCTCGAGGCCGAGATAGCGGTAGATCAGGATGTGCTTCGGCACGGAGGCCAGCCACTCCTCGCCGCGGGCGACGTGGGTGATCTTCATCAGGTGGTCGTCGACGACGTTGGCCATGTGGTAGGTCGGCATGCCGTCGGCCTTCAAGAGGACCTGCATGTCGACGGCATCCCACGGAATTTCCACGTCACCATAGACGCCGTCAGTAAACTTGCACGAGCCCTCGGTCGGGATCTTCATGCGCACGACATGCGGCTCGCCGGCGGCAACGCGCGAGGTCACTTCTTCGGCGGACAGGTGGAGACACAGGCCGTCATACTTCGACGGCTTGCCGGCGGCGCGCTGGCTCTCGCGCATCTGCTCGAGCCGCTCGGGCGTGCAGAAGCAGCGGAAGCCGTGACCATTCTCGACGATCTTCTCGACGTAGGGGCGGTACATGTCCTTGCGGTCGCTCTGGCGGTAGGGACCATAGGGACCACCGACATCAGGACCTTCCGACCATTCGAGCCCGCACCATTTCAGCGCGTCCAGCACCTTCTGTTCGAACTCGGGCGTCGAGCGGGTGGCATCGGTGTCTTCGATGCGCAGGATGAACTCGCCGCCGTGCTTCTTTGCGAAGAGGTAGTTGAACAGAGCGATGTAGGCGGTGCCGACATGCGGCTCGCCGGTGGGAGAGGGTGCGATGCGTACCCGGACTGCTGAATTTGCCATGGTCTTTGCCCGTCTGACGTGCTTTTCGCCCCTTGCCGGAGAAGAAACCGGCCGCCGGGGGCGCGCATTTTATGGGAAGGAAAGGCCCGCAAGGGTGCCGCAACAACGGTATCGGCAGGCTATTCCAATAGGCTCGCGTGAGACCATAGAACGCCGATCATGTCAACGGAAACCCGATCACGCCGGTTTTTGTTGACACTGCCGCCAGCGGGCGTTAATGAACCAAAAGGTTATTTAACTGAAAGGTTTTTTAGAAAATGCCGGAAGATCGCTTGTCGACGACGCTCTCAGCCCTGGCCGATCCAACGCGAAGGGCCATTCTCGCCCGCCTCGCACTTGGAGAGGCCTCGGTCGGCGAGCTGGCGGAGCCCTTCGAAATGAGCCTGCCGGCAGTCTCCAAGCATCTTAAGGTTCTCGAGCGCGCCGGGCTGATCAGCCGTGGCCGCGAAGCGCAGTGGCGACCATGCAAGCTTGAAGCCGCCCCGCTGAAGGACGTCAACAGCTGGCTCGATGGCTATCGTCGCTTCTGGGAGCAGAAGTTCGACCGTCTCGACGCCTATCTGCAGGAACTCCAGCATATCGACCCCGGTGCCGGCAAGAACTGATCGCCGCCCCGTCTTCCGTCCTTGGCCGTTCTGCGTTAAGCAGGGACGTCGAAAAAGGCAGGACCGGATAAGGTAAGCCCGGTCCCTTCGGTTTTCTAAACGAAGCTCTGCTCGAACGTCCCGTTCGAACCCGCGACGTGGTTCCGATGCAATCGCATCGGTCCGCGGCGGGGTATATGCAATCGACGCAGTCCGCCGCGTTTCTCGAACACGGAGACTGTAAACATGCGACTGAACCATATCGACCTCTATAGCCCTGTCGTTGCCGAAACGGCGTCCTTCCTCATCGATCATTTCGGCCTGACGCTGGTCGAAAAGCGCGGCAACGATGCCTTTTTCCGCCTGACGGACGGTTCCGGCCTGGTGCTCGTCGTCAGCCCGCCGATCACTGCGCTCGGCGGCGGCGACCAGGTCAGCCTCGGGACCCAGACCTACCACATCGGCTTTTTGCTGCCGGTGCGGGCCGACGTCGACGATGCCTATCAGCGGGTGCTTGGATCCGGCGCCCAGGTGATCCCGCCTGCCGATCGGCACGGCGCCTATGTTTTCTACGTAGTGATACCCGGCAACATTCTGGTCGAGGTCGGCCATCGCCCGGATGTTTGAGCGGCTGAAACCGGATCGGAACGTTTCCTGAGGAGATGCGTTGTCCAACCAGAAGGCGTGGGGACTGGCCCCGGCAAGCTTGGCGGAAAGAGGAAACGACCCCGTTTGTCTTGCCGCTGATGGCTCGCGGTTGACGGCCGGTCAGCCGGGCTCCGCGTCTTCCAGAACTCCCGCAAGCAGAAGGCCCGCATCTTGGATGCGGGCCTTTCTCATGACGGGATTGTTTTCGGCCCGGCGCGTCAGTCGAGCTTTCCGGCCTTCCTCAGGCGCGCATTGCGCGCGACCATGTTGAGGATTTCGACGAGCGCCGAGAAGGCCATGGCGGCGTAGATGTAACCCTTCGGCACATGCAGGCCCATGCCTTCGGCGATCAGTGTCGTGCCGATCATCAGCAGGAAGGCGAGCGCCAGCATGACGATCGTCGGGTTCTTCTCGATGAAGTTGGCGAGCGGGTTGGCGGCAACGAGCATGACCGTGACGGCGGCGATGACGGCAATGACCATGATCGGCAGGTGCGGTGTCATGCCGACGGCGGTGATGATGCTGTCGACGGAGAAGACGAGGTCGAGCAAAAGGATCTGGGCGATCGCGGCGCCGAAGCTGTTGATCGCCGAGGAGGCGATAAAGTCCTCGCCGTGATCGGCCGGATCGACATTGTGGTGGATTTCCTTGGTCGCCTTCCAGACGAGGAACAGGCCGCCGGCGATCAGGATCATGTCCTTCCAGGAGAAGCCGTGGCCGAAGGCCTCGAACACCGGCGTCGTCAGCTTAACGATCCAGGCAACCGTGCCGAGCAGCGCAAGGCGCATGACGAGGGCAAGGGCGATACCGATGCGCCGGGCCTTTTCGCGATGCTCGACAGGCAGCTTGTTGGTGAGGATCGAGATGAAGATCAGGTTGTCGATGCCGAGAACCACCTCCATGACGACCAGGGTGACGAGGGCGACCCAGGCGGCGGGGTCTTGAGCAAGCAACAGGATATCCTGCATCGGCGATCTTTCTCTTTCAGCACTTCAAAAGTTCCACAGCGCCGCGCGTCCGATGGACGCGCGGCGCTGTGGGGGATGGCGCGTCGACGCGCAAGAATCGCCGAAAGTATTTAAGAAACATTGCGGAAGAGACAAGCGCCGCTGCCCGATTGCAGCGGCGCTTTACCGTTTACGATTTGACAGGAATCCACATTTCGACCACGCCCATGCCCGAATGCGGGTCAAAGCGCGCATCATAGCGTTCGATGAGGTCGGGCGTTTCTCCATGCTGCAGTCCGGATTCGGGCAGCCATGTGCCGAAGACGTAGTCGGCGGTTTTGGCGATCGCGGAGATGTGCCCGCGATGCAGAAAGACGGCGTAGCGCTGCTTCGGCAGCCGTAGCGTCGAAAAGCCTTCCGCCAGGTCGTCGGCGTCGCTGATTTCGGCCGCCGCCATGTAGCGGAAGGTGCCAGCCTCGCCGTTGCTGTCGGTGCACACACCGTAGGCGATGTCGCCTCTCTGTCCGGGTATCGCGCCGAAATGGCGATTGAACCGTTGCCAGAGCGACGGGATGCCTTCGGTGCGGCCGTAGGTGTAGGTTTCCGAAAGGCCGGCCAGAAGCAATGGCGGGCTGTCTTCGAAGCGGGGCGGGTCGATCTTGAGAAGGCGGGTATCGTCCATTCTTAAAGGCTCCATCAGCTCGATGTTTCGAATGTGCCTTTGCTTGCGAACCGTTTCGGGTGTCACGCCGAACTGGTCGCGAAAGGCACGGGTGAAAGCCTCGTGCGAGCTGTAGCCCGCATCGAGTGCCACCGAGAGAATGCTGATGGAGCCATCGGCAAGCGCGCTGGCGGCATCGCTGAGACGCCGTCCGCGGATATAGGCGGTGATCGAGCGGCCGGTGACCAGCCCGAAAACGCGCGAAAGATGGAAGCGCGAAAGGCCCGCGGCCCCGGCGATTTCATCCAGCGATATCTCTTTTGCGAAATGGCTCTCGATGAACCAGACCGCCCGTCCGATGGCACTCATCTTCACTCCCCTGGCAACGCCCTTTTGATAGGGGCTCGGCTGAAGGCGCGCTTGATCGAAATTGCTCGATTGAAACGCAGGAGGGCTGAAGGAGGTTCGGCGTCAGTCCGCCTATTTCTTCTTCTTCGGACCGTAGGCGGACATGAAGACGCGGACGGCGGCGGTCACTGTCGCCTCGATCTGTTCTTTCGGCGGTGCCGAACACATGCCGCCGAAAAGCCGGTGCTTGAAGAGGCCGGCTTGGGCCATCTCGATAAACTGGCGGGCGGCCATTTCTGTGTTGTCGATGTCGAGCACGCCGGTCGGGACCTGGCGGTCGAGATAGGCCTTGAGCACAGTGTAGCCGTTCTCCGGTGCTTCGCTGAAGAAGCGTTCGGCCAGATGCGGCATGCGGTCGATCACCCCGATCACCATGCGCATGGAGCGGATCGTCTCTTCCGCCGTCATGCTCGTCGTCAGCGTCACGCCGAAATCGTAGAGTGATTCTTCGACGTCGTCGTGATCGTTGAGCGCGTGCTTGGCGGTCTGGACCACCCGGGTCTTGCCCTTGATGATCAGTGCCTTGAACAAGTCTTCCTTGTTCTCGAAATAGACGTAGAGCGTGCCCTTGGAGACGCCCGCCTCGCGGGTGATGTCGTTCATGCTGGCGGCATCGAAACCCTGGCTCAGGAACGCGCGTCGCGCGCCTTCGAGGATCTGTTCACGCTTGGCTGGATCCTCGCCGGCGGCGTGACGGCCGCCACCCGAACAGAGATCCTCATCCATGCCGGCTGCCGGCTGCATGACGTCCTGGGTTCCGTTCTTTGCCTCGCTCATGATGGTCGCTTGTTTCCGCCCTGCTCATATTAAATTTAAGTCATCGAACCACGCGGTTCGATTTCCTCTTGATATGCGACCAGAAAGGGCCTATGTCAAGTTCCAATCGAACCGAACGGTTCAGTTCGTTCAGCAATCCTTAACCAGGCCGGTGCCCAATGTCCGCATCCAACACGTCCAGCGCTGCCCGCGTCCGTCCCGTCGACGAGACTTTCGAAGTGCAGCAGGAAACCGCGCTTGAGGCGAAGGCGCCCGCTGCGGAGCAGGCGGTCGCGCCGGCTCCGGCAAAGGAAGCCGCTGCGCCGCAGAAGAAGGCGCGCAAGCCCATCCTTCCCGTACTCGGCCTGGCGCTTCTGGCTGCTGGTGCCTGGTATGGCTACGACTGGTGGACCAATGGCCGCTTCATGATCTCGACCGATGACGCCTATATCGAAGGCGACATCGCGACGATTTCGCCGAAGGTTTCCGGTTATGTCGCCAAGGTCGACGCCGTCGCCAACCAGAAGGTGAAGGCCGGCGACCCGCTGGTCACGCTCGATGACGGCGACTACCGCATCGCCGCCGAGCAGGCCGAGGCGAAGATTGCCACCCAGAAGCTTGCGCTCAGCCGCTTCGATGCGCAGATCGCCGGCGCCAAGGCGAGCCTTGCCCAGACCGAAGCGCAGAAGAAGGCTCTCGAAGCGACGGTGCGCGGCGCCGAGCTCGCGCAGAAGCGCGCGAGCGACCTCCAGTCCAAGGCCGTTGGCACCGTCGCTTCGCTCGATAACGCCGATGTGGCGCTCGATCAGGCACGGGCAAATCTTGCCGGGGCAGACGCCAACATCGCCGCTGCCAACGCCAGCATCACCGTTCTCGAAGCGCAGCGCACGGAAGCCGAAAGCGAGATCCGTTCGCTGGAGCTTGCGCGCGACAAGGCCAACCGCGACCTCGGCTTCACCGTGCTGAAGGCGCCCTATGACGGCATCGTCGGCAACGTCGCGGTGCAGGTCGGCGACCTCGTGTCGGCCGGCCAGCGGCTTGCCGCCCTGGTTCCGGTCGACCAGCTCTATATCGACGCCAACTTCAAGGAGACCCAGATCGCCCATCTGGTGCCGGGCTCCAAGGTGAAGGTGCATGTCGACGCCTATGAGGATCATGCGATCGAAGGCACGGTCGCCTCGATCTCGCCGGCCTCCGGTTCGGTCTTCTCGCTGCTGCCGGCGGAAAACGCCACCGGCAACTTCACCAAGGTGATCCAGCGCGTGCCGGTGCGCATCACCCTGCCGGCCGACGTGCTGGCTGAAGGTCACCTGCGCGCGGGCTTGAGCGTTGTCGTCGATGTCGACACGCGCACAGCGCCGGATCAGACCAAGGTTGCCGCGACCAAGTAAGCGGACGAAATGCCGGCGCGCCCTTGGGCGCGCCTTTTGTCGAGACCCCGGCGCTACGGAGCGCGGTGAAGTCCGGAACGCCGGCGCGGCGAAACGCGCATGTCCAGAACGCTGGCGCCCAAGCGCGCCCATGCAAGGAGTGGCTGAGATGGCCGCAACGGCAACAGCAGGCTCGGTGGCGGCCGCCGCACCGAAGGTCGAGGAACATATGGACCCGAAGAGGCTGATCGCCTTCTTCGCCATGGTCGTCGGCATGTTCATGGCCATCCTCGACATCCAGATCGTCTCGGCCTCGCTTGCCGAAATCCAGGCCGGCCTTTCGGCCGGTTCCGACGAGATCGGCTGGGTGCAGACCTCCTATCTCATTGCCGAAGTCATCATGATCCCGCTCTCGGGCACGCTGGCGCGCATCGTTTCGACGCGCGTGCTGTTCTCGGTTTCGGCTGCCGGCTTCACCGCGGCGAGCGCGCTTGCCGCGACCGCGACCAATATCGACCAGATGATCGTCTATCGCGCGATCCAGGGCTTCATCGGCGGCGGCATGATCCCGTCCGTATTCGCGGCCGCCTTCACCATCTTTCCGCCGTCGAAGCGCAACATCGTCTCGCCGATCATCGGCCTGATCGCGACCCTGGCGCCGACGATCGGCCCCACGGTCGGTGGCTATCTCAGCCACGCCTTCTCCTGGCACTGGCTGTTCCTCGTCAACGTCATTCCCGGCATCATCGTTGCGACGCTCACCTGGACCTTCATCGACTTCGACAAGCCGGAGCTTGGCCTGTTCAAGAAGTTCGACTGGTGGGGTCTCGCCTCGATGGCGATCTTCCTCGGCGCGCTCGAATACGTGCTGGAAGAGGGCAACACCAACGACTGGTTCAACGACGAGCACATTGTCATCGGTGCCGTCGCTTCGGCGATTGCCGCCATCGTGTTCTTCTACCGCGCCTTCAAGGTGGAGTTCCCGGTCGTCGACCTCAGGGCCTTTGCCAACCGAAACTTCGCCTTCGGCTCGATGTTCTCCTTCGTCATGGGCATCGGCCTTTATGGTCTCACTTATCTCTATCCGCTCTATCTCGGCCGTATCCGCGGCTACGATTCGCTGATGATCGGCGAGACCATGTTCGTCTCGGGCCTTGCCATGTTCTTCACGGCGCCGGTCGCGGGTATTCTCTCGGGCAAGCTCGATCCGCGCGTGCTGATGACGATCGGCTTCACCAGCTTTGCCAGTGGCACCTGGATCATGGGGCACCTGACGGCCGACTGGGACTTCTACGAGCTGTTCATCCCGCAGATCCTGCGCGGCGTCGGGCTGATGCTGTGCATGGTGCCGATCAACAACATCGCGCTCGGCACCATGCCGCCGGCGCGCATGCGCGGCGCATCGGGCCTGTTCAACCTGACCCGTAACCTCGGCGGCGCGGTGGGGCTCGCGGTTATCAACACGATCCTGACCCAGCGCCAGGACTTCCACTATGCCCGCCTTGCCGAGCATATCCAGTGGGGTAACCCGGAAGCCATGGAACGCTTCAACAACATGGCCGCCAACTTCAACGCCCATGGTCTCGACGGCACGACGATCGCGATCAAGCAGCTTGCGGGCATGGTGCAGAAGCAGGCGATCATCCTGTCCTTCGGCGATATTTTCATGCTGCTGACGGTGCTGTTCCTGTCGCTGATCCTCGGCGTCATGATGATCAAGAAGCCCGAGGGCGTCGGCCCTAGCGGCGGCGGTCACTAGCTCCCCCTCTTAAGCAGGACGCGACTCTCGGTTTACGCGAGCCGCGCCTTGCGGCACACTTCTGTCCCAAGTGTGAGAGGGGGAGCGGCATGCGGCGATCGGGTTCGGACGGCATATCCAGGCGATCATTCGTTGCGGGCCTTGCCGGTCTCGGGGCAGCGCTTGCAGCCTCCCGAAGCCGCGCCGCAGTCCCGGCCATCGACGCGACATTCCTGTTTTCCAACGATATCCATGCCTGCCTCGTTTCAATCGAAGGGCTTGCTCCCAACTGCGCGGCCGAAGGCAAGACGGACGCCAATCTGCTGCGCCACGTCGCGGCGCTGAATGCCGTGCACGCCATGCGCTGGCCGGAGACGGTTGCCGGCAAGCCGAGCGGGCTTGCAAGCGCCGGGCGAGAGATCGGCAAGCCGCTCGGCCTGGTGCTCGGCGGCGATCTCACCGATGACGGCGGCGGCCAGGTGCGCCAGCCGCGCGAGGGGCGGCAGTTGCAGCAATTCTCAAGTCGCTACCAGGAAGGGGCGGGACCCGACCACGTCCACATGTCCGTCTATGTCGGCCTCGGCAACCACGACCTCGACCAGGATGGGCCCACGCCGCATGTCGACTGGTATCGCCGCGAACTGCGCGACTATGTCGAGCTCAACCACCGCCAGTCGGTGTTCTACAAGCCTCCGGTGCCGGTCACCAACTACGATCCGCTGTCGGATTGCTACTCCTGGGACTGGGGCGGGCTGCATCTGGTGCAGTTGCAGCGCTTCGGCGGCGACGAGACCAAGGGTGCGGTCAATGCGCTGCCCTGGCTGAAACAGGATCTGGCGTCCTATGCCGCCGACGGCCGGCCGGTGATCCTCTTCCAGCACTATGGCTGGGACGCCTTTTCGACGGAGGTCTGGGATGCGAAGGCCAGGACTTTCGACGACGAAGGCGACGGCGCTCCGCATTGGTGGAGCATCCCTCAGCGCCAGGCGCTGCTCGACACCGTCAAAGGCAGCAACGTCATCGGCCTGTTCCACGGGCATCAGCACGAAACCGCAATGATCTACCGGCAGGGCGGGCTCGATCTCATCAAGCCGAAGGCGGCCTACATGGGCGGCTTTGCCGTCGTGCGCGTGACCGATGGCTTCATGGACGTGGCGCTGGCGGAGGCTGGACAGAGCCATGGCGAGGTTGTCTTTACCGATACCTTCAGCAAGCGCCTTTCCTAGGTCGAAAACTCTATCTGAATCAAATATTTAAGGTGTCGAATCCCCTGTCTCCGGACAGCCGTGCGGCGCTCCGTTTTCCACGTCTTGTGGATTTTTGATTTACGTACATCAGAAATTCCTCTAAAGGCAGAACCCGGAGGAAAACATGCGCCCGACAGTTCACGATATCGCTGCTAGAGCCGGGGTCAGCCTCGCGACCGTCGACCGGGTTCTGAACAACCGGCCGGGCGTGCGTGGTGTCACCCGCGACAAGGTCGAGCGCGCCATCGAAGCGCTCGGCTATGTGCGCGACGTCGCCGCCGCCAACCTCGCCAAGAGCCGGATCTACCCGCTGGTCTTCATCCTGCCAGAGGGCGACAACACCTTCATGCGCGGCCTTGCGGCCGAGGTGGAGGCGGCGAAGGCGCGCTCGGCAGTCGAGCGCACGGCGATCACGGTCTTTTCCGTGCCGGCCTTCGACCCGGAAGCGTTAGCTGCAGCGCTTCATAAAGCGCGGGCGCTTGACCCGGCCGGCGTCGCGGTCGTTGCGATCGATGCGCCCGAGGTCGTCAGTGCGGTAGATGCGCTGCGTGAAGACGGCGTCGCCGTCGTGACGTTGGTTTCCGACCTGCCGGGGTCGTCGCGCGATCATTTCGCCGGTGTCGACAACGTTGCCGCCGGCCGGACCGCCGGCACCCTGATGGGGCGTTTCCTCGGTGGCCGAAACGGCCCGGTGGCGATCGTAGCCGGCTCGATGCTGGTGCGCGACCATCGCGACCGTCTCGAAGGCTTTGGCGCAGCCATGGCAGAAAGTGCGCCTGGCCGCCGGCTGCTGCCCGTCGTCGAAGGCCATGACGATCCGGCCGAGGTCGATCGCCTCGTCTCCAACCTTCTCGCCGATCAACCGGAACTTGCCGGCATCTACAGTCTCGGCGCCGGCAATCGCGGCCTGATCGCGGCGCTGGAAAAGGCAGGTCGCGAAAAGGCTGTCTGCGCCATCGCCCATGAACTGACGCCGCACAGCCGCGCGGCACTTCTTTCCGGCACGCTCGACGCTCTCCTCAATCAGGACGGCGGCCATGAGGTGCGCAGCGCCATCCGGGTGCTGAAGGCCCGCGCCGACGGCCTTTCGGTGATCGGGGCGCAGGAGCGCATCCGCATCGAAATTTTCCTGAAGGACAACCTGCCGGTCGATCCGGCGTAGCGCTTTGAATTTACGCAGTTCTTTCGAAGAATTGCTCAATGGAGGCAAGCATGTATCTCGGACTGGATCTCGGCACCTCGGGCGTCAAGGCAATGTTGATCGATGGCGGCCAGCGCATCGTCGGTTCGGCCTCCGGCGCGCTCGACGTGTCGCGGCCGCATCCCGGCTGGTCGGAACAGGACCCGGCTGATTGGGTGCGCGCCACCGAAGAGGCAATTGCCGGGCTGAAGGCGGCACACCCGGCGGAGCTTTCGGCGGTGCGCGGTATCGGCCTTTCCGGCCAGATGCACGGTGCGACGCTGCTTGATGCCGACGACCGGGTGCTTCGGCCCTGCATCCTCTGGAACGACACCCGCAGCTTCCGAGAGGCGGCAGCGCTCGATGCGGACCCGCAGTTCCGCGCCATCACCGGCAACATCGTCTTCCCCGGCTTCACCGCACCGAAGCTTGCCTGGGTGCGGGCCAACGAGCCCGACATCTTCGCCAAGGTGCGCTGGGTGCTGCTGCCGAAGGATTATCTGCGCCTGTGGCTGACCGGCGAGCACATGTCGGAAATGTCCGACAGCGCCGGCACTGCCTGGCTCGATACCGGCAAGCGGCAGTGGTCGGAAAGCCTGCTTGCCGCCACCGACATGGACGAAAAGCAGATGCCGAGCCTGGTCGAGGGAACCGATGCGGCCGGGAAGCTGCGTTCGGAACTGGCCGCGCGCTGGGGCATTTCCGGTGACGTCGTGGTTGCCGGCGGTGCAGGCGACAATGCGGCTTCTGCCTGTGGCATGGGCACGGTCGGCGAGGGCAATGCCTTCGTCTCGCTCGGTACCTCGGGTGTACTCTTCGCGGCGAATGCAAGCTACTTGCCCAACCCGGAAAGCGCCGTACACGCTTTCTGCCACGCACTGCCGAATACCTGGCACCAGATGGGCGTGATCCTGTCCGCGACCGATGCGCTGAACTGGTACTCCGGCATCGCCGGCCGCAGTGCTGCCGACCTGAGCGCCGAACTCGGCGATCATCTGAAGGCGCCTTCGGGCGTCACGTTCGTTCCCTATCTGTCGGGCGAGCGCACGCCGCACAATGACGCGGCGATCCGTGGCGCCTTTGTCGGGCTTGGCCATGAGAGCGGCCGGGTGGTGCTGACCCAGGCGGTGATGGAGGGCGTGTCCTTCGCCATTCGCGACAGCCTGGAAGCCTTGCGCGCCGCCGGCACGACGCTTTCTCGGGTGACGGCGATCGGTGGGGGTTCGCGCTCGCGCTACTGGCTCAAATCGATCGCCACGGCGCTCAACCTGCCGGTCGATCTGCCCGCCGACGGCGATTTCGGCGCTGCCTTCGGGGCGGCCCGCCTTGGCCTGATCGCCGCGACCGGTGCCGATCCCGTTGTCACCTGCTACGCCCCACAGACGGCCGAGACCATTGCGCCGGAGGCGTCGCTGGTTTCGGCCTATGAGGCGAGCTACCAGCGCTACCGCCGGCTCTATCCGGCGATCAAGGGCGCCGTGTCGTGATACGGCGCCCCCTGTCTCGATCCGCCGCCGCGTGCTCAGCGGGCCGGAACCTTGTCGAGGAAACCGGTGACCGTCTTCAGCCGACCATCTTCGATCTGGCAGACATCGGTGCCTTCGATGACAGAGGGAACGCCGTCCGGACCGAGTGCCCAGGAAAAGCGGATCGTGTCGGCGTAACCGTCGGCGGCACCCTTCAGCGTGAAGCGGAAGCCGGGGAACTGTCCGTGCACGCCGGCAATGAGCGCATCCACGCCGGCATGGCCGTCGCCCTGCATGATCGGGTCGCGATAGGCGACGTCGGCGGTGAAGGCCTTCTCGATCTGGCCGGCGCGGCTTGCGGCGTCGGTCGTGTTCCAGGCGGCGATGTAGGCTCTAGCGATGGCGTTGAAGTCGTGCATCGAAGTGTTCCTTTCGTTTGGCGTTTCGATGCTTCCGGTATCGCCGGACGAGGGAATGAAACCAATTACCTTCCACGTAATGGCCGCGCCTATCGCATGGGCGACGCCGGCCGACACCACTCTTGAAAGAGGAGCAAGACCCGTGAGCACTGGCTTTTTCGGCGATATCGCCAAGATCAAATATGAAGGACCGGATAGCGCCAACCCGCTCGCCTTCCGCCATTACAACAAGGACGAGGTTGTGCTCGGCAAGCGCATGGAAGATCACCTGCGCTTCGCGGTTGCCTACTGGCACACCTTCGTCTGGCCGGGCGGCGACCCCTTCGGCGGACAGACCTTCGAACGTCCCTGGTTCAAGGACGACATGGCTGCGGCCAAGCTGAAGGCCGACGTCGCCTTCGAATTCTTCGACCTGCTCGGCGTGCCGTTCTATTGCTTCCACGATGCCGACGTGCGCCCGGAAGGCAAAAGCTTCGTCGAGAACACGAAGAACCTCAACGAGATCGTCGACTACTTCGAAAAGAAGCAGGCCGAGACCGGTGTCAACCTGCTGTGGGGCACGGCGAACCTCTTCTCCAACCGGCGCTACATGTCGGGTGCGGCGACCAATCCGGATCCGGATGTCTTCGCGTTCGCAGCCGCGACGGTGAAAACCTGCCTTGACGCCACCAAGCGCCTCGGCGGCCAGAACTACGTGCTCTGGGGCGGTCGTGAAGGCTACGAGACGCTGCTCAATACCGACATGAAGCGCGAGCTCGACCAGCTCGGCCGTTTCGTCAACCTCGTCGTCGAGTACAAGCACAAGATCGGCTTCAAGGGCGCGATCCTGATCGAGCCGAAGCCGCAGGAACCGACCAAGCACCAGTACGACTACGACGTCGCGACGGTCTACGGCTTCCTGAAGAACTACGGCCTGGAAAACGAGGTGAAGGTCAACATCGAGCAGGGCCATGCGATCCTCGCCGGCCACTCCTTCGAGCACGAGCTGGCGCTTGCCAACGCGCTCGGCATCTTCGGCTCGATCGACATGAACCGCAACGACTACCAGTCCGGCTGGGATACCGACCAGTTCCCGAACAACGTGCCGGAAATGGCGCTCGCCTATTACCAGGTTCTTGCCGGCGGCGGCTTTGCGACCGGCGGCACGAACTTCGACGCCAAGCTGCGTCGCCAGTCGATCGATCCGGAGGACCTGCTGATCGGCCATATCGGCGGCATGGATTGTTGCGCGCGTGGCCTGAAGGCAGCGGCAAAAATGATCGAGGACAAGGCGCTCTCCGCACCGCTCGAAGGCCGCTATGCCGGCTGGCAGGTGCCGGAAGCCAAGAAGATGCTCGACGGCGGCTTCTCGCTGGAAGAGATCGAGGCCTGGGTGCTGAAGTCGGACCTCAACCCGCAGCCGAAGTCCGGCAAGCAGGAGCTGCTCGAAAACGTCGTCAACCGCTACGTCTGAGCGGAGATGGATATCGAAGGGCGCTTCGAAAGCGCCCTTTCTCTTCGTCGACGCGCACGGGAGGCGATCATTGATGTCGCGGATTTCTGCAGCAAGGGCGTGCCGTGGCTGGCCCAATGCCGTTTGCAATGAAATCGATTACAAAACTTTTCGGAATCCGGTCGTGCGCTGTTGCCCCTCGCTGAAAATCTGCTAGCTTCGGCGCCTGCAACGTTTCAGATCCGGCAGTTCTGGGAGAAAACAAAGGCGTGCAATCGCCTTTCATGCCGGCTGTCAGGACAAGGCCAACACCAATTTCGGCCGTTCCATCGGGAGGAAAATCAGCATGAAGACCATCAAGGGGCCAGGGCTCTTTCTTGCGCAATTCGCCGGCGATGCCGCGCCGTTCAATTCCTGGGATGCGATCACCAAATGGGCGGCCGATTGCGGCTACAAGGGCGTGCAGGTGCCGAGCTGGGACGCGCGGCTGATCGATCTGAAAAAGGCGGCGACCTCGAAAGCCTATTGCGACGAGTTCGCCGGCACGGCGCGCGACAATGGCGTCGAGGTAACCGAGCTTTCGACCCATCTGCAGGGTCAGCTCGTCGCCGTGCATCCGGCCTATGATGAAGCCTTCGAGGGGTTTGCAGCACCCGAGGTGCGCGGCAATCCCAAAGCACGCCAGGCCTGGGCGGTGGAACAGGTGAAGCTGGCGCTGACGGCCTCGAAGAACCTCGGCCTCAACGCCATGGCAAGCTTCTCCGGCGCGCTCGCCTGGCCTTTCGTCTATCCCTGGCCGCAGCGGCCGGCCGGTCTCGTCGAGACCGCCTTCGATGAACTGGCGAAGCGCTGGAAGCCGATCCTCGACCATGCCGAGGATTGTGGCGTCGACGTCTGCTACGAGATCCATCCGGGCGAGGATCTGCACGACGGCATCACCTACGAGATGTTCCTGGAGCGCACCGGCAACCATGCCCGCGCCTGCATGCTCTATGACCCTTCGCACTACGTGCTGCAGTGCCTCGACTATCTCGACAATATCGACATCTACAAGGACCGCATCCGCATGTTCCACGTCAAGGACGCGGAGTTCAACCCGACCGGGCGCCAGGGCGTCTACGGCGGCTACCAGGGTTGGGTCAACCGTGCCGGCCGCTTCCGCTCGCCCGGCGACGGCCAGGTGGATTTCGGTGCGGTGTTCTCGAAGATGGCCGCCAACGATTTCGCCGGCTGGGCGGTGGTCGAGTGGGAATGCGCGCTGAAACATCCAGAGGATGGGGCACGCGAGGGTGCCGATTTCGTCAAGCATCACATCATCCGCGTGACCGAGAAGGCGTTCGACGACTTTGCCGGGGCTGGCACGGACGAGGCGGCCAACCGGCGCATGCTGGGGATCTGAGGCAGGTAGGACCTGAGGGTGCGACTGCCCGCTCTCCTCGGGTTAACCCGAGGACTGGCCCTCTTCCCGCAGGCGGGGAGAGGGGACGTGGATTGCCGCTGACCACGGGTTATCGTGGCTGCTGTTGCTGCGGTTTCGCAAGCGGGTGCGGCATGAGCCCTTCTCCCCGCGTGCGGGGAGAAGGTGCCGGCGGGCGAATGAGGGGCATCCCTTGCGCCAGGAAACGAACAAACAACACGGAACGAACAGGGGAGAAGATCATGGCAATCGAAGGAACGAGCGAGAAGCGCGAGCGTCGCATCCGGCTCGGCATGGTGGGCGGCGGCTCCGGCGCATTCATCGGCGCGGTGCATCGCATCGCAGCCCGTATCGACGATCACTATGAGCTGGTGGCCGGCGCGCTGTCGTCGACGCCGGAAAAGGCGGAAAGCTCAGGCCGAGAGCTCGGGCTCGATCCGTCGCGGGTCTATTCCGACTTCAAGCAGATGGCGATCCGCGAGGCGAAGCTGAAGGATGGCATCGAGGCGGTGGCGATCGTCACGCCAAACCATGTGCACTACGCTGCGGCCAAGGAATTCCTGAAGCGCGGCATCCACGTGATCTGCGACAAGCCGCTGACTTCGACGCTTGGCGACGCGAAGAAGCTGAAGAAAGCGGCGGACGAGAGCGATGCGCTGTTCGTGCTGACGCACAATTACACCGGCTATCCGATGGTACGGCAGGCGCGCGAGATGGTCGCCAATGGCGAGATCGGTGCGGTGCGGCTGGTGCAGATGGAGTACCCGCAGGACTGGCTCACCGAAAACATCGAGCAGTCGGGCCAGAAGCAGGCGGCCTGGCGCACCGATCCGGCGCGCTCGGGTGCCGGCGGCTCGACGGGTGATATCGGCACGCACGCCTATAATCTCGGCGCCTTCGTATCGGGTCTCGAACTCGAAGAACTCGCTGCCGATCTCGACAGCTTCGTTGGCGGCCGCCAGCTCGACGACAACGCCCATGTGATGATGCGCTTCAAGGCGAAGGACGGCGAGCGCGCCAAGGGGCTGCTCTGGTGCAGCCAGGTGGCGCCCGGCCACGAGAATGGCCTGATGGTGCGCGTTTACGGCACCAAGGGCGGGCTTGAATGGACGCAGAAGGACCCGAACTATCTCTGGTACACACCGTTCGGTGAGCCGAAGCGCCTGCTCACTCGCGCCGGCGCCGGGGCGGGTGCGGCCGCAAACCGCGTCAGCCGTATTCCGTCGGGCCATCCGGAAGGCTATCTCGAGGGCTTCGCCAACATCTACACGGAGGCGGCGCGCGCCATCTTTGCCAAGCGCAAGGGCGAGAAGATCGATCCGGCCGTCACTTACCCGACCATCGACGATGGCATGAAGGGCATGGTCTTCGTCGACGCCTGCGTACAGTCATCCAAACGAAATGGGGCGTGGGTAAAGGTATAGCCGCAGGCCAATACCGGCGGAAGGGCGGGGCTTTCCCGCCCTTTTTCGCGAGTTGACATTTGCCGGCATGGATTTAGGTCGGCCCGCTACAAACCGAAAACCAAGGTCCCGCTGGCAGCGGGGCCGGAACGAGACGAGACAAAGAGATGACCGATCCCAAGATCCTGGCAGAGCGCTTCCCGGGCGATTTCGTATTCGGGGTGGCGACCGCCTCCTTCCAGATCGAAGGCGCGACCAAAGCTGACGGGCGCAAGCCGTCGATCTGGGATGCCTTTTCGAACATGCCGGGCCGTGTCTTCGGGCGTCACAACGGCGATGTCGCCTGCGATCACTACAATAGGCTCGACGAGGATCTGGACCTGATCAAGAGCCTCGGCGTCGATGCCTATCGGTTTTCCGTTGCCTGGCCGCGGATCATTCCTGAAGGCACCGGCCCGATCAACGAAAAGGGTCTCGATTTCTACGACCGCCTCGTCGACGGTCTGAAGGCGCGTAACATCAAGGCCTTCGCCACGCTTTATCATTGGGATCTGCCGCTGGCACTGATGGGCGATGGCGGCTGGACGGCCCGCACGACGGCCTATGCCTTCCAGCGCTACGCCAAGACCGTGATCGCCCGCCTCGGCGACCGGCTCGACGCGGTCGCGACCTTCAACGAGCCCTGGTGCTCGGTGTGGCTCAGCCACCTCTATGGCATCCATGCGCCGGGCGAGCGCAACATGGACGCAGCCCTGCATGCGCTGCACTTTACCAATCTGGCGCACGGGCTCGGCGTCGACGCCATCCGCTCCGAGCGGCCGAGCTTGCCTACGGGCATCGTCATCAATGCGCATTCGGTCTACCCGGGTAGCGACAGCGCGGCCGACAGGAAAGCCGCCGATCGCGCCTTCGACTTCCACAATGGCGTCTTCTTCGGTCCGATCTTTAAGGGGGAGTACCCCGAAAGCTTCATGAGCGCGCTCGGCCATCGCATGCCGGCGATCGAAGACGGCGACATGGTGACGATCTCCCGGCCGCTCGACTGGTGGGGGCTCAACTACTACACGCCGATGCGGGTCAGTGCCGATCCGGCCAAGGGCGCAGAATATCCGGCAACCATCAATGCCAAGCCGGTGAGCCAGACAAAGACGGATATCGGTTGGGAGGTTTACGCTCCGGCGCTCGGCAGCCTGGTCAAGACGCTGAACGCGACCTACCAGCTGCCCGACTGCTACATCACCGAGAACGGCGCCTGCTACAACATGGGTGTCGAGAACGGCATTGTCGACGACCAGCCGCGGCTCGACTATATCGCCGACCACTTGTCGGTGACGGCGGATCTGATCGCCGAGGGTTATCCGATGCGCGGCTATTTCGCCTGGAGCCTGATGGACAATTTCGAATGGGCCGAAGGTTACAAGATGCGTTTCGGCATCGTCCATGTCGACTACGACACGCAGGTCCGCACCATCAAGAAGAGCGGTGAGTGGTACCAGGCTCTGGCCGAACAGTTCCCGAAGGGCAACCACATCTGACGCTCAAGCGGGCGGGCTCACCCGCCCGCAACGCTTCCGTGCGGCTCGGTCAATTCACCGCCGGACCGGCAGGACTTCCAGGCTCTGCCGGTCGAGCTGGGCCAGCACTTCCTTGAAACCGTAGCGCGGCTTCCAGTCGAGCTTTTCGATCGCAGCACTCGGGTCATACACCCGGTCGATGGTCGCGGGCAGCGGCCAGTCGCGATCGGCAAAGGCCTGCGACAGTTTTGGCGCACGCTCACGCAGGAGCCCTGCGGCATCCTCCGCCAGCCGGCGGCAATCCGTTGGAAGGAACGGCGTTTCGCCCGAGATGATGTAGCGCTGAAAAGCCGGGCCGCCATTGTCGAGTGCTGCCACATGCGCGGCAGCCACGTCGCGCGCATCGATGCCGCGGTGCAGGCGGTAGCTTGCGATACGATCGGCGACCTCCGGGAAACAGCGCGACATGCGCAGCACCCGCACATGCAAAGCACGATCCGCCGCGTTTTCGAGCAGAGCTTCGGCCGCAAGCTTGGTGTGGTGGTAGATGGTGTGCGGCTTCGGCGGCGTCTCCTCGGTGATCCAGGCGCAGCCGCCTTCCGTGACCGCATGACCATAAAGTGCCGTCGTGCTGGTAAAGACGATGCGGCCGACGCCGGCGGCCTGGGCTGCGGCAATCACCAGATGGGTGCCCATCACATTGACGCGCTCGAACTCCTGGTCGGCGACGGCGTCTACATGTGGCGCGTGCAGGGCCGCCGTATGGATGACGGCGTCCGCCCCTTCCATCGCGCGCTCCAGCAGTTCGCCATCGACGAGATCGCCGACGATGGCCGTCGTGCCGAAGGGCGCGCGATCGATGCCGATGACGTCATGGTCGGCGGCGGCGAGCGCGTTGTAGATCGCTCTGCCGATGCGGCCGGAACTTCCGGTCAAGACGATGCGCATTTCTCACCTCATATTCCTGTTCCTGCCCGTTAGCATGAAATGCGGTCGGACACAGTCCGCCCGAACAAGGATTTCCAAGATGGCGATTTGCGGGATGACGGCGCGTTGCGAAGCAAAAGAGCATGGTTTTGCCGTTGCTTGGCAAATTCGGAAAAATCATGCCTGTGAAAGGGCATGGCAATTCTCCATAAGAGCCGTAGATTATGTCGCATGCGGGCCATGCGGCAGCAAAGTTGAACTGACTGGTTGCTTGATGTTAGAGAAGTGCTCCCTGTTCCGAATGCGTTGTCGAATGTCGGCCTGACCAGACGCGCGTTCCATCCCGGCCAGGCCCGGGATCATGAGTTTTGAACATCCGAGAGCACTTATGTACCCGCACATTCCGACTGCGCCTCATTCGGGGAATTCCGAACGATGAGCGTTTCCGCCCAAAACGCCGCGCCATCGGCTGACGCGGCCGTCGTCTTCGACGGCGTTTCCAAGCATTTCCCCGCGTCCGGCACCAGCGGCGCCTTCACTGCGCTCGACAAGGTCTCGCTGACCGTCGACCGTGGTTCGATCACCGGCATCATCGGCCGCTCCGGCGCTGGCAAGTCGACGCTGATCCGACTGGTCAACGGGCTCGAAAAGCCGACGGGCGGCAAGGTGCTGGTTGACGGCGTCGATGTCGGCGGGCTCGACGAGGCGGCGCTGCGCAGCCTTCGCCGCTCCGTCGGCATGATCTTCCAGCACTTCAACCTGCTGTCCTCGCGCACCGTGTTCGGAAACGTCGCGCTGCCGCTCGAAATATCCGGCATGGACAAGCGCGCGATCGAACAGCGCGTTCGGCCGCTGCTCGATCTCGTCGGTCTCGCCGACAAGCACGGGCGCTATCCGGCCGAACTTTCAGGCGGCCAGAAACAGCGCATCGGCATCGCCCGGGCGCTTGCGACCGAGCCGAAGCTCCTGCTCTCCGACGAGGCGACCTCGGCGCTCGATCCGGAAACGACCCAGTCGATCCTGGAGCTTTTGAAGCGCATCAATGCCGATCTCGGCCTGACGGTGCTGCTCATCACCCACGAGATGGAAGTGGTGAAGGCGGTGACCTCAGACGTCGCCGTCATCGATCATGGCCGCATCGTCGAGCGTGGCCACACCTTCGACGTCTTCACCCATCCGAAGCACGAGACGACGCGGGCGCTGCTCTCGGGGCTGCCGGGGTCGAAGCTTCCAGACGCGGTCGCCCGCGCCCTGAAGTCTGCACCCGCGGCCGGCGATCGCGCCGTCGTGCGGCTCACCTTCTTCGGGGCTGCGGCCGAGAAGCCGCTGATCTCGCAGCTGATCAAGTCTGTCGGCGCCGAGGTCAACATCATCGCCGGCACGATCGACGAGATCGGCGGCGCGCCCTATGGCTCGCTGGTCGTCGCCTATGGCGCGGATGCCGAGACGTCCGGCCGCGCCGAACGCTTCTTTGTCGAAAACGGTCTGGTCACGGAGGTGCTCGGTTATGTCGCCTGATATTCTCCTGCGCATCGGCGGGGCCACCGTCGACACGATCTATATGGTCGCCATCGCCGGCCTGATCGGCTCGCTGATCGGCGGGCCAATCGGCATCTTCCTCGCCACCAGCGGCAAGGGTGAACTCTTCCCGGCGCCGACGCTCAACCGCATCATCGGGCTGATCGTCAACGCCACGCGCTCGACGCCGTTCATCATCCTCGTCGTCGCCATCATTCCGTTTACGCGACTGCTCACCGGCACCTCCATCGGTACGAAGGCTGCGATTGTGCCCTTGACGATTGCCACCATTCCCTTTGTCGCGCGGCTGGTGGAAGCGGCGATCCGCGAGATCGACAAGGGCCTGATCGAGGCGGCGCGCGCCATGGGCGCGACCCCGATGCAGATCGTCTTCAAGGTGCTGCTCGCCGAAGCGCGGCCCGCGCTGACCCTGGCGCTCACCATGACCGCCGTCAGCCTCATCGGCTATTCGGCGATGGTCGGTGCCGTCGGCGGCGGCGGGCTCGGCGACCTTGGCATCCGCTACGGCTACCAGCGCTTCATGCCCGACGTGATGCTCGTCGTCGTCATCGTGCTGATCGTGCTGGTGCAGTTCGTCCAGAGCGCCGGCGACGGGCTGGCGCGGCGCTTCGACAAGAAAAACCGCAAGACCTGATTTCCTCCCAAGACTGAACGTGAACAAGGAGACGACCATGAAGAAGCTTATCATCGCGGCAGCGATTGCCGCTCTTTCCGCCGGCACGGCACTCGCCGAAACCATCAAGGTCGGCGTCACGCCGGGCGAACACGCCCAGATCATGGAGAAGGTGAAGGAAATCGCAGCTCCCAAGGGCCTCGATATCGAGATCCTCGAATTCTCCGACTATGTCGTCCCGAACCAGGCTCTGGCTGACGGCGACCTCAACGCCAACTCGTTCCAGCACCAGCCCTATCTCGACAACCAGATCGCCGATCGTGGTTTCGACATCGTCAGCGTCGGCACCACCATCACCACCCCGATGGGCGTCTATTCGCAGAAGGTGAAGAGCCTCGACGAGCTCAAGGACGGCGCCACGATCGCCATTCCGAACGACCCGACGAACGGCGGCCGCGCGCTGCTGGTTCTGGCGTCGAAGGGCCTGATCAAGGTCAAGGAAGAGGTCGGCCTCAAGGTCACGCCGGCCGACATCACCGAGAACCCGAAGAACATCACGTTTGCCGAGCTTGACGCTGCCCAGTTGCCGCGCTCGCTGCAGGACGTCGATGCCGCCGTCATCAACACCAACTACGCGATGGAAGCCGGCCTGCACCCGAAAAAGGACGCGATCGCGATCGAAGGCGAGAAGTCGCCCTACGCCAACGTGATTGCCGTGCGCAAGGCCGACAAGGATGCTCCGTGGGTGAAGACCCTGGTCGAATCCTACCACGACGAAAAGGTGAAGGCCTTCATCAACGACACCTTTAAAGGCGCGTTGATCCCGAGCTGGTAAGCGTCTCTGGTAAAGGGAAACATGGACCGCGCGCTGCAACTTGCGGCGCGCGGTTTTTCTTTGACCGCATGGCTTGCTTGGCTATCCTCCTGGCACTTCGAGGAGGACGAACCATGAGCGTCTTGAAAGGCGGATGTCTCTGCGGTGCAATCCGGTATGAGCTGAACCGTGAGCCGCTTTTTTCCGGTTTCTGCCATTGCCGCGATTGCCAGCGCACGACAGGCACCGGTCATTGCTGTTACATGATCTTCGAGCGGGCCGATGTGACGATGTCGGGAACCGGCCGCGGTTACGAGACGCGCGCTGAAAACGGCAATCCTTCGATCCGCTATTTTTGCGAAACCTGCGGCAGCCAGGTTTATGGCTCCGGCCCGCCGGACGATCCGCGTGTGTCGATCTATGCCGGCACGCTCGACGACCCGTCGGTATTTCGACCGACAGACGCCATTTTCACCCGCAGCCGCCATGAATGGGACCGCAGTGCATTGGCACTTGAGGAATGCGAGGCGTTGCCGGGCTGACAGGGGGAAGTCGGTGCTGTGTTGCTCTGGAAAACTGCCCTTGAGATTGTGGTGCTCACAAATACGCCTCAGAGTCGTGTTCATTGCGGTGCAACCATGTCGCCATTCGAGGCTTAGATGAGATATAGAAACAGCGGTGTTCGCCGGTTGTTTGTTGTGGCACTTGCCATGTTTCTGCCGACGGAGAGAGGGGCTGCGGAGCCGCTTGGCGAGGGCAAGTTTCACGTTCGCTACGCATTTTCGTTGGGCGGTAAGCTTCTTTCTTACGCTGAAGTCGCATGCGATTATGGAAAGACCTGCCTGCTCTTCACCGATCAAAAAGGTGTGGAGCTGAGTCTGCGTCCGGATAGGGACGGTGAAGGCGGAGCGCTGATGGTCAGCTGCGGTGACACTCACTGCGGCTTCTCAAGCCCGGCAATATGGTCGACTGACAACAGCCGGCTGGAAGAGTTTATTGTGGTTGAACGGTCGCCATCCGACTTTGGTCAGGAACTTGTCATCCAGATACGCCGCCGAATCGGTAGTATCCTTCTGAAGTTTCCTCCAACCGAAAGCCCGGTGATCGTACAACCCGACATCAAGCTATGATTGTCAGCTACCGAGGTGGCGCTCGCCGCGCTTCTTCGCAAGTTCGATCTGCCGTTGGCGCTGGCGGTAGCGTTCGCGGTCCTCGTCGGTGCGGACCTCGTGGCAATGGATGCAGGAGACGCCGTCCTCGTGGTGCGGTGAAGTGAGGTCCGCCTTGGTCAGCGGCTGGCGGCAGGCGTGGCAGAGCGTGTGCTCGCCTTCCTCGAGGCCATGGGTGACGGAGACGCGATCGTCGAAGACGAAGCAGGCGCCTTCCCAGAGGCTTTCTTCCTGGGGCACTTCCTCGAGATATTTCAGGATGCCGCCCTTGAGGTGGTACACCTCATCAAAGCCCTGCTCCTTCATGAAGGCGGTCGCCTTCTCGCAGCGGATGCCACTGGTGCAGTACATGGCGATCTTCGGCTTGTTGTGCAGGCCGGTGTTGTTGCGCACCCAATCGGGAAATTCGCGGAAAGTTTTGGTGTTCGGATCGACCGCACCCTTGAAGATGCCGATGGCGGTTTCGTAGTCGTTGCGCGTATCGATGACGATCGTCTCGGGATCGGAGATCAGCGCATTCCAATCCTTCGGATCGACATAGGTGCCGACGATCTTGTTGGGGTCGATATCCTCGACGCCCATGGTGACGATTTCCTTCTTCAACCGCACCTTCATGCGCAGGAACGGCATGGACGATGCACGGCTTTCCTTGTGCTCCAGTGCGCCGAATTCGGGCTGCGCGCGCAGGAACGAGAGCACCGCGGCGATGCCGGCATCCGTGCCGGCGATCGTGCCGTTGATGCCTTCATGCGCCAGAAGCAGCGTTCCCTTGACGCCGTTTTCGTCGCAGACGGCCTGCAGCGGTTCGCGAAAATCGGCGAAACGCGGGAAGCGTGCGAAATGATAGAGCGCGGCCACCAGAAATTGGCCATGCGTCTCACCATGGGGCTCAGGGCGCGGGGTCGTGAAAATGTCGGTCATGGCCCGTGCAAATACAGCTTTCGCGCCGCAAGCGCAATCGCGGCGGGGGCCAGGGGCACTCTGTCGCGGCGCGGACAGTCGGTCCGCCCGCCGAAATTTCGCCGAAGCATCAGCGCGCGGCGTCGAGCCAGAGCAACCGGATCGTTCGGCTTTCGTCGTCCGGTTCCTCCTGGAAGACCTCGGCGGCGAGATCAAGAGCGTGCTTGCGCAAGCTTCCCTGTCGGTCGATGACGGCTGCGATGAGGTGGGCCTGATCCTGACTGTTACCGGCAAGCCCCGGATCCTCGTTGATCAACTGGGTCATGACCGCGAGATCGTTGAGGTGCCCGAGCGTGTCGACCAGCGCTTTAGCCTCGGTGCGCTTGGCCTGCAGGGCGGAAGGCCAGACCGCGTGCATCAGGCCGAGATGCATGCGGTAGTCCTGCGCCCGCTTTCGCAGCTCGTGGAACGCCGGGGCTTCCGAAGTCTCGCTGCATGCCTGCCTGGCGCGCTTGGCCCGCCTCAGAGTGCGCCGCCATCCCTTCGTCAGCCGGTTTGCGGTCTTGCGGCGTCGATCGTCGAATGTCACTTGGCTGAGGGCCTGCAGTGCCTGCTCGCAGCGCACGATGGTCGCTGCCACGCGGTCCTCGATATCGGTCGCGCTTGCCGTGATGCGGTCCCGGCGTGTCGTCAGCCGCTCGCAGACATGGGCGAGCGCCCGTTCTTCCTCCTCGTTGCAAGCGGCTGCCTTGAGGTAATGGGCATTCTCGACCAGTGCGGCCGCGTCCCGAACGGTTGAGAGGTTGCGGGCCATGTCGCGGATGCGCGCATTTTCGTGCTTCTGAAAAAGCGGCACGTCCGCTGCGACGAGACGGTACAGCGAGCGCAGGCGCTTGAAATTCTTGCGGGCGTCATGGATCGCCTCGTGCACCCCGTCAGGCCGATCCTCGAGCGTCATCACCGCCTGTGTGAGCTGTTCGGCGGCGATCGTGCGGAAGTCTTCGGAAAAAGGCCGTCCAGGTTCGAAGGCGTAAGTCATGGTTGCGGTTCCGTCAGTCCTTCTGTGGCGAGGGACTGGTTGGAGTAGCGGCGATCGCCCGTGATTTCCTGCCCGACCCAATCGGGCAGCGCCGGCATGTCGGTTTCGCGCTTCATCTCGACTTCCGCAACGACGAGGCCTTTGAGCGCGCCTCCATAGACGTCGACTTCCCAGGTGAACCCCTTGTGCGGCACCCGGTAGCGCCTCTTCTCGATGACGATCCCGACCGCCTGGGTCAGCATCTCGCGGGCATCGTCCATCGGCAGGTCGTACTCGTATTCGTTTCTGACCAGTGCCGACTTGCCGATCTTGATGGTCAGCCGCGCCCATTTGTCGCCGTGGATGCGCACGCGCAGCGAGCGGTCGTCCATGGTCACGACATAGGCCTGCCTGAGGTCAATGCCCTTGTCCGCACGCTCTCGCCACCCATCGGAAGCGACGAGAAACTTGCGCTCTATTTCCTTCGCCATGGAAAATCCGCCATTTCGAGGGCCCGCGGCCTTCAACCTATCGCTTTCACGCAAAGGCTCAAGTCATCTCTTTGTCGCAAGTTGCATATTACCGTTGCCTTACATGCGAAAGCCGCGCTCCCGCCGCCTTGGGTCTCGACAACCGGTGGCCGGGGGAGTATGCGGAGGGCATATTCAATCGTTTTAAAAAGGACGATCGGCATGAGCGCGAAATCCGACAGGCTTCTTTCAACCCTCAAACTGGCGCCGGTTGTTCCGGTGCTGGTGATCGACGACGTGGCGACCGCCGTTCCCCTGGCGCGCGCGCTCGTTGCCGGCGGGTTGAAGGCGATCGAGATCACGTTGCGCACGCCGGCCGCACTCGAAGCGATCCGCGCCGTTGCCAACGAAGTCGAAGGCGCTGTTGCTGGTGCCGGTACGATCCTCAACGCCGCCCAGTTCGAAGCCGCGGTCGAAGCCGGCTCGAAGTTCATCGTCAGCCCCGGCACGACGCAGGAACTGATCGATGTGGCCAACGACCACGAGGTGCCGCTTTTGCCGGGTGCGGCGACGGCGAGCGAAGTCATGGGTCTGCGTGAAGAAGGCTACGACGTCATGAAGTTCTTCCCGGCCGAGCAGGCCGGCGGCGCCGCCTACCTCAAGTCGCTGTCCTCGCCGCTTGCCGGCACGCTCTTCTGCCCGACGGGCGGCATTTCCCTTGCCAATGCGCGCGACTATCTGACGCTGCCCAACGTCGTTTGTGTCGGCGGCTCCTGGGTTGCGCCGAAGGAACTGGTTGCCAAGGGCGACTGGGCCGGCATCACCAAGCTTGCGGCAGAAGCCTTCGTGCTCAAGGGCTGAGCGGCAAGCAACGCCTTCCGTTTTTTTGAAAGGCCGGGTGGAGAGCCCGGCCTTTTTCTTTGGCTGTACGGCGTCGCTCGCCTCTGGCGCGAATTTGTATTTTCCCTGCAACGTTCCTATGTCTCAATCCATTCAGCGACGGGCGCGCGGGCGGCGCACCCTTGAGCTCGCCTTCAACCGCCCGGAACCGACAAGGAGCGAAACCCGATGTTCGACGCGAAGAAATTGCTGGATCAGTTTCTGGGATCGCAGGTGCCCGGTGCCGGCGGCACGGTGCGCGATCGCGCGACCCAGGCGACGCAGCTTGCCAAGGACAATCCACTGGCGAGCGGCGCCATTGCCGCTGTTCTGCTCGGCACCAAGTCGGGTCGTCAGCTGGCCGGCAACGCCGCCGTGCTTGGCGGTCTCGCGGCGATCGCCGGTCTCGGCTACCAAGCCTACAAGAATTATCAGGCCGGCAATACGCCGGGCGGTGCAACGGTTGCCAAGGGCGAGCCGGAACTTCTGCCGCCGCCGGCCGATTCCGGCTTCGCCTCTGCTCCGGAAGCCGTCAGCCATGATTTTGCGCTGACTCTCGTGCGCGCAATGATCGCCGCTTCGCGTGCCGACGGCCATATCGACGAGGCCGAGCGCCAGCACATTATGGACAAGTTGTCGGTCTCGGGCCTTTCGGCCGATGCCGCGGCCTTCCTCGAAGGCGAGCTTGCCAACCCGGTCGATATCGACGCGATCGTCGGCGCGGCAAAGACCGAAGAGGAGCGCGTGGAGATCTACACCGCGTCGCGCCTGACGATCGAGCCGGAAACCCGTGCGGAGCGCGGCTATCTCGACCTGCTCGCCGGACGCCTCGGACTTCCCGACGCGCTCGTCGATCACATCGAGGCGACGGTCTCGGCCGCCAAGGTGCCGGCCACCGCGTAGGATACCGTTCGGGGGGCATGGTTTCATCACCGGTTCGAACAGGGTTCATCACCAGTTTGAATTTGTGTCGGCCGCCACTCTGGCCTATGCCGAAGGGCAGGGATGAAGGAGGAGCGGCCGATGCAGGATCTGAAGAACTGGAAAGGGTGCCCGGCGCCGAAGGGCGTCGCGCTCGAAGGGCGTTTCGTCAAGCTCGAGGCCTATGAGCGCGACCGGCATCTGCAGGACCTCTGGGAAGGCCTCGGCGGTATGGCGATCAACCCGCTGCTCAAATACTTCACGCAGCCGGATTTTAGGGATATCGACGCTTTCGATGCCTGGCTGACGGCGGCGCAGGAGAAATCCGGCTGGGTTACAGAGGTCTTCCGCGACAAGGCGACCGGCATCGTCGTCGGCATGGCCAATTACATGCGTGCCGATCCCGCCAACGGCGTCGTCGAAGTCGGCTCCGTGGCACACGGCGCCGCCATGGCCCGCTCGCCGCTCTCGACCGAAGTGCATTACCTGATGGCGAAGCACGCCTTCGAGGATCTCGGCTATCGCCGCTACGAGTGGAAATGCCATAGCGAGAACATGGCGAGCCGCAAGACCGCCGCCCGGCTCGGGTTTACCTTCGAGGGCATCTTCCGCCAGCACATGATATCCAAGGGCGGCAACCGTGATACGGCCTGGTTTTCGATGATCGACAGCGAATGGCCGCTGCTCAATGCCGCATTCGAAACCTGGCTTGCAGCTGATAATTTCGATGAAGACGGTCGCCAGAAGCGGCGGCTTGAAGATATACGCTCGGATCTGGAGCTGCAGGCGTCGAAATAGGCGCTGGCTGCTTAAGCCGCAGCAGACAACAACAGGGAAGTCATGCAGAACAAGGAAAAGTCACCGGCGATCGCCGCTGCGATCATTCTCGTCGTCGCCGGTCTCGGCTTCTTCGTCCTGCCGTCGATCATGCTCAAGCTCGGCGATATCTCGCCCTGGCTTGCTGCCGCCTTCGGCGTGATCTTCGTGCTCGGCTTCTTCCTGCTCTTCTGGCTGCGCGCCCGCTACCAGCGCAAGCGCGGGCTCTGACGGCCCGATCAGGCCGCGTGCGTCAGCTCTGCAGAGCCGCGCCGAGCAGCGCCAATCCCAGCAACAGAACCAGGGCAGCGCCGGCGATCTCGATGCCGTTCGAGATCCGGGCAGCCGCCGCGCCGTTTGCCGCATAGCGCAGCGCAACGCCCTTTGCGGTGACGGCCATGGTCGCAAGGATTGAGACGGTGATCGCCGTACCGATCGACATGGCGAAGACCGAAAGCACGCCGCCGAGGTAAAGCCCGTTCAGGAGTGCGAAGGACAGCACGATGAGTGCGCCGGAGCACGGGCGCAGGCCGACGGCGATGACTGCCGACCAAGCTTCGCGGAGCGCAAAACGATCCCCTTTCAGCATCGACGGGTCGGGCGCATGCGCATGGCCACAGCTCGAGCAGACCTCGCCCGGGCCATGGCTGTGCCCGTGGTGATCATGATGGTGGCTATGATGATGATCATGATGATCATGATGGTGATCGTCCGCGAGCTGGACGTGCCCGCCGCCGGCAACGGAAGCCAAGGCAACCGGACGCAGCATCGACCGTAGCTTGCGCAGGAGAAGCCAGCCGCCGAAGGCGGCGATCAGCGCGTAACTTGCGATCTCCAGCCAGCGCGTGGCGCTGGTCATGCTGATCGAGGTACCGCGCAGGATGAGGTAAACGGCGCCGATCAGGAGGATCGCGACCACGCCCTGCAGCAGCGAGGACAGGAAGGAGAGCAGCACGCCGCGCTTCAGTTCCGTCTCGTTGGCGATCATGTAGGACGAGATCACCGCCTTGCCGTGGCCGGGGCCGGCGGCATGCAACACGCCATAGGTGAAGGACAGGCCGACCAGCGACCAGAGCTGCCAGGGGTTCTCACGCATCCCCTTCAGCGCATTGGTCATCAGCCGGTAGAAGCCCTGCTGCTCCATGTTGATCCAGGCGAAGAAGCCGCCGAGAAAACCGGTCGTCTTGAACGCGGGCTCGGCCGTGCCGATGCCGAGGGGCGACTGCGCCGCGGCGATCGTTGCAGAAAGCGCCGTGACGACGAGCGCGGCCGTAACCAGACGTGCGATCCCGCGGGTGTTCAGCATGTGATCTCGATCCTGGTTGCAAACAGCTTCGACATGTCGGTGCCCGTCGGGTCGCTCCAGAAGGCGTCGGTCAAGGTGTCCTTGTTCTCGGCGAGAACTTCGTCGGGATCAGGGCGGACGACCTTGTGCTCACAGGCATTGATCTTGTCGCCGACGACGGTCAGGTCATCGTCGGTGGCGAAGTCCATGGCCGTATACATCGTTGGATCGTAGACGCCGAAGGAGAGCTTGCCCTTGAGCGGCATCGGCTCGGCCGGCTTGACCGCGAACATCATCAGCAATTGCCCGTCCTTGTAGTCGACGGTGATGTGATCCGGCTTGTTGACCTTGATGGTTTTGCCGTTGTCGAGGATCGTCGTGTAATAATTGTACTCGGACAGGGACTCCATCACCGTCTGCCCGACTTCGGCCAATTCATCCGGATCGAGCGTCGCGTTCGAGTTCTTGTCGAAATCGAGCACCACGCTGGAGGAGAACAGTTCGTCGAAGCGCCAGACGTTCCTGAGTTCGCTGATCTCGTCCTTGTCGTCGGAGACGACCTCGAGGCGCGCTTCCGCAAAGATGTGCGGGTGGGCAAAGGCCAGCGACGGGGCAGCCAGGGTGGCAAGGCCGGCCATGACGAGGCGTTTGGTTCTCATGTGGCGGCAATCCTTTCGGCTGGAGCGATCGCTCCGCGATTCGTTTCCGGGAATGTACCGGAAATGGGACGGAATTGGGACTTTGAGGTGCCGGCGCCCGATCACCGTGGCTTGCGAAACCAGGCGTGCAGGAAGTCGACGAGGGTTCTGACCTTGGCCGGGAGGTAGCGGCGATGCGGATAGATCGCATAGATGCCGCGGTCGCGGGGGAGGAAATCGTCGAACAGCGTGACGAGTTCGCCGGTAGCGATTTTCGGGCGGGCGATGAAATCCGGGATGATCGATACGCCGAGGCCGGAGACGGTGGCTCTGAGGGCTGCAAGCGGGCTGTTGACCTCGATCGGGCCGCTGACGGGCACGGTGAAGGCCGAACCATCGGGCTCGACGAAGCGCCAGTTGGAGTAGGAGCGGCCATTGGTATCGAGAATGCAGGGCAGCTTGGAAAGGTCCGTCGGGTGCGAGATGGGGCCAGATTTTTCCAGGAATTCCGGGGCAGCGCAGATCAGCACCTGGAAATCGTCGAGCTTGCGGGCGATCAGCGTCGAATCTTCGAGCCGGGTGATGCGGATGGCGACGTCGAAGCCTTCCTCGACCAGATCGACGAAACGGTCGTCGGAGATGATTTCGAGCGAGAGTTCGGGATGCTGCTTGCCGAAATCGACCAGCGACTGGCCGATGTCGGCATCGACGAAGGTGCGCGGCGCGGTGATGCGCAGCCGTCCCTTGAGGTCGGAGTTGTTGGCGCGCACGAGATCGGCGAGATTGTCGATCTCCTTCAGGATTTCCGATGCGGTGCGATAGTAGGTGTGGCCAGCCTCGGTCAGCGAGAACTGCCGTGTCGTGCGGTTGAGGAGCAGCGCACCGAGTTCATCCTCGAGCTCGCGCACATATTTCGAAAGCAGCGCCTTCGACTTGCCGACACGCCTTGCGGCGGCCGAGAACCCCTCGGCGTCCACGACATCGATAAAGGCGCGGATGCGGGTGAGTGTGTCCATGGCGATCTTTCTTTCGTGCTCTCAATCGTGCTTCGCCGATTCGCCGGCGAAGGCCTCTTTCCGCGTCGATAATGCAGACGGCAGATTGTCCGTCGCTTGCGTCATTGCGCCGGGTTCTGCCTTCAGTGCCGGTTCTTATAAATAATAGTCTTCTTTCAATGCTTTAGCGTTGTGGACGATCTGGCGCCAAGCGTTCAAAATTTGTGAACATCGACAGTTTTGCCCGGCTGGAAAAAAATTCAACCGCGGTTGTGAAAAAACTCTTGATTACGACGGGCTTTTTTCTTACCTACGCCCTTGCCCAAAGTCGCACGTGCCTGTGGGTGTCCGCCGACCCTCGATTAGGTGAGGGTATCGGTAAGGTACCTGGAACTAACCCCTCCAGTCGCTATTCCGGCCAACCGGGAAATGCGAGGACATCTTGAAGCAACGACGGTGCGGGCCTTTCTGGTGTCTGCCGGCTTTCCAACAGCCGGGGTTACTGAAGAGGCACACCTTCATTGCCGGAAGTGCGGTTGGGTTATTCCCTCCAATCCATGGCAGACAAAGCCGAATTGAAGCCTAGGCGGGCTTTGATTCACCGTTCGCGCATCGAGCGCATGCATGGTTCCGGGGTCTCCACCGGCTGGTTCCAGAGCATGTGCGCGTATGCCCTTTGTCCTCCGCGAAAGCGGGGCATCTTGGATCAGGGGAATATGGCCATGACCACGGCTCGCATCATCGACTTCATCAACACCCGACGACCGGAAGGCCCGTGCCTTGTTGTCGACCTCGACGTCGTGCGCAACAATTTCAAGGCTTTCCGCCATGCGATGCCGGACAGCTCGATCTATTATGCGGTCAAGGCAAACCCGGCGCCGGAAATCCTGCGCCTGCTCGCCGGCATGGGCTCCTCCTTCGATTGCGCGTCCGTCGCCGAAATCGAAATGGCGCTCGACGCCGGTGCGACCGCGAGCCGCGTCTCCTATGGCAACACCATCAAGAAGGAGCGCGACATTGCCCGCGCCCACGCGCTTGGGGTCAACCTGTTCGCGGTCGACAGCCACGAAGAAGTGGAGAAGGTTGCCCGCGCAGCCCCCGGCGCTCGCGTGTTCTGCCGCGTCCTGACTGATGGTGAAGGCGCCGAATGGCCGCTGTCGCGCAAGTTCGGCTGCGTCCCGCAGATGGCCGTCGACGTGCTCGTCTACGCCCACCAGCATGGCCTCGTTTCCTACGGCGTCTCGTTCCATGTCGGTTCGCAGATGACGAAGCTGGATGCCTGGGATCAGGCCCTTGCAGATGCCAAGCGCGTCTTCGTGCAACTGGCCAAGCAGGGCATCGAGCTCAAGATGGTCAACATGGGCGGTGGCTTCCCGACGAAGTACCTGAAGGACGTGCCGACGGCGGAAGCCTACGGCCAGGCGATCTTCGGCGCGCTGAAGAAGCACTTCGGCAACCACATCCCGGAAACGATCATCGAGCCCGGTCGCGGCATGGTCGGCAACGCCGGCGTGATCAAGGCGGAAGTCGTTCTCGTCTCGAAGAAGTCGGACAACGACGCCCATCGCTGGGTGTTCCTCGACATCGGCAAGTTCGGCGGACTCGCCGAAACCATGGACGAAGCGATCCGCTACCCGATCCGTACGGCGCGCGATGGCGACGAAATGGAGCCTTGCGTGCTCGCCGGCCCGACCTGCGATTCGGCCGACGTGCTCTATGAGAAGAACATGTATCCGCTGCCGATCACCCTTTCGATCGGCGACGAGGTTCTGATCGAAGGTACCGGCGCCTATACGACGACCTACTCGGCCGTCGCCTTCAACGGCTTCGAGCCGCTGAAGGCCTATGTGATCTGATCCGGCCTGCTCCCGTCCTCGGGCGGGAGCGCCACTTCACAATTTTCGTTCGGTCCGCCTGAAGCGGTTTTGATGACGGGAGGCCCCGATGGCCGCTGTTGTTGACGCCCTGCGCGCGTTTTTCGCGCCCACTACATTTGTAATCGATGCGGAGAATCCGGGCGACGTCGTCGCGCGCGAGAACCTGCTCGACCGTGCCATGGGGCCGGAGCGCCGCCGCAAGTCGTCGGAGAAGCTGCGCAGCGGCCGGCTGCCGGCCGAAGGCCTTGCCTTCGTCGCCCGCGATGTCGATGGTCACGTGATCGGCACGGTCCGGCTCTGGAACGTCGAGGCCGGCGTCAGCCGTGAGGGCCATGCCGTGCCGGCGCTGCTGCTCGGTCCGCTCGCAGTCGACCCCGCCCATGAGGGCAAGGGCATCGGCGGCATGCTGATGCGGGCCGCGATCGAAGAGGCCAAGAACCGCGGCCATGGCGCGATCCTGCTCGTCGGTGATGCTGCCTATTACGAGCGCTTCGGCTTCTTTGCCAGCCGCACCCAGCATCTGGTGATGCCAGGGCCGTTCGAACGCGACCGGTTCCTGGCGCTCGAGCTTCGGGACAACTGGCTCGAGGGCACCGCCGGCCTGATCGTTGCCAGCGGCCGCAAGCTCGCCATGCCGCCGGTTCGCCGCGCCGCCTGAGATCTCTTTCCGCCGCCAACCCTGCGGTGGCGGATTTTTCGCTGCTCCCTCGCTGGTCCGATCTGATCGGCGAGGGGGCAGACGCATGACATGCCGGGCGCTCCCTGCTGATCGGTTTGTGATCTTCCTTGACAAGGCAGCGCCGCTGACCTGTCCTTGCGCCAAGGCCTCGTTGCAGGCGGATGGAAGTCTCGCGCATGGATCCGTTCATTTTCGGGGCAGCGACCCTGCTGCCCTTTCTACTGACATCCTTCATCATCGAACTGACGCCGGGACCGAACATGGCCTACCTCGCCATGGTCGCGGCCTCGGAGGGGCGCAGGCCCGGCATGGCGACCGTCGCCGGCGTGGCGCTCGGCCTGGCGATCGTCGGCCTTGCCGCATCCTTCGGGGTCGCCGAGTTCGTCGGCCAGTCGGACATGCTCTATGGGGCGCTTCGCTGGGCAGGCGTCGGCTTCCTGCTCTATCTCGCCTTCGAGGCCTGGAACGGTGACGGTGAGGAGGCGGGGCCGAGCGGCAAGCCCGCATCCTTCTATTTCCGGCGCGGCCTGATCACAAATCTGCTCAATCCGAAGGCGGCGCTGTTCTTCGTCACCGTGCTTCCGACCTTCGTCGACGATACACGCCCGCTCTTGCCCCAGAACCTGACGCTTGCCGCGCTCTATGTGGGGGTCGCGACCGCGGTTCATGCCGCGATCGTGCTTCTGGCCGGGGCGTTGGAGCCGGTCCTCAACTCGCCGGCACGCGAACGGTTGGTGCGGCGTGTGCTCGCGCTGATGCTTGCGGCCGTGGCGATCTGGTTCGGCTGGTCGACGCGACGCTAGGACCGATCAGGACGGGCTCTCGACCTCACGGGCGTCGTAGCAGACGAAGGCCAGCTTGTTGCCGTCGGGATCACGCACATAGGCCGCGTAGAAGCCATCGCCATATTGCGGACGGAAGCCTGGTTTTCCCTCTTCGCTGCCGCCGCGCGCCATGGCGGTCTCGAACAGCCGGTCGATGACCTCCGCGCTTTCCACCAGGAAGGCGGTCATCGCACCGTTGCCGACCGAGGCGGCTTTCCCGTCGAAGGGGTGGCAGGCAAAGAAACGGGGCGCCTTGTCATCATCCTTTCGACCCCAGGAGGAAACCTGCTCGTCGCAGTAGCAGCGCTCCTGGCCGATCAGCGCCATCACCGGATCGTAGAAGCGCTCTGCGCGCCTCAGGTCCGCCGTTCCGACCATGGTGTAGCCGATCATGCCTGTCTCCTCGCCTTGCCTGATGGGGGTGGTCCGTTTCGGTGGCAAGTCGTCTCACACCTGCTCTAGGCACGCAACAGCGGCGATCGGGATTGGAAGGAATGACCGATCGTGTCCGCGTCACCGCCCGCTTTTTCACGCGGGCTATTCGCCGTCGAGATAGGCGCGCCCGCGGCCGGACAGGCGATAGCCGACATCGAGGCTTTCGGTGAGGCCGAGCTCCTTCAATTTGCGGATGCGCGCCTTGAGCTTCAGTTTCTCCATGCCGATGGAGGCGCTCAGCTCCGCTGCGGTCGTCCCGTCACGGACGGCGATCAGCTGCAGTACCGGACGCGTCCAGCCCATGCCGGTGCTGTCGTCGAAGCGCGCGAGCTTGCGGTCGATTTCTGCCCGTCCTTCACCGTCGAGGTCAGCCGCTTCCCGCAGGGCGATGCGTGGATCGTCGCCGGCCCGGTGGAAGGCGATGCGATAGCAGCGCCCTTCGGTGCGCGCGGTAAGCTCCTTCGCGAGGGCGGCGCGATCGGCAAAGCCGGCTTTGCGGGCATCGCTGTCGGTAATCGCGCCTTCGTCGATCTCGTCGACGGCATCGATAGCGAGAACACCGACTGCGGTGCGCAAACTACCGCCGGCCTTGACAGTCGGCTTGGTCCAACGCCGGAAGGCCAAGGTTACGTCGCCGCTGGCGATGCCAGCGAGCACGTTTTGGCGAAACAGCATTTCAGGCGGTGGCGCGGCGATAGAGGGCGAGCGAGCCGGCGAGCGCCAGCAACGCGCCGCCGCAGAGGCGGTCGAGCCAGACGGCGCCGGAACGCTTGAGGAAAGCTGCAGCCTTCGCGCCGAGCAGCGCATAGCCGAACATCACGGTGAAATCGACGGCTGCGAAGACGAGCGCAAGCATGGCGTATTGCGACGCCTGTGGTGCCGCCGGATCGATGAATTGCGGCAGGAAGGCGGTGAAGAACAGATAACCCTTGGGATTGGTGACAGCGACCAGGAAGCTTTTGAGGAAAATCGCGGCAGAGGAAACGGGAGCCGCGCCGCCGGCTTCGTTTGCCACCTGAATCGTCCCTTTCGACCGCAACAGCATGATGCCGAGAAAGGCCAGATAGCCCGCGCCCAGCCATTTGACGACGGTAAACCAGAATTCGGAGGCCGCCAGCAGCGCACCGAGGCCAAGCGCGACCGCGCCGATCAGCACGAAATCGGAGAGCACGGCGCCGACCATGCCGGCGATTGCGCGCCGCACCCCGTAGCGCGATCCGTTGGTGAGTGCGAGGAGGACCGTCGGGCCCGGTGTCGCGATGCCGATGAAGGCAACCAGCGCAAATGCGAGTATCGTCATTTCGGTCATGAGTTCCTCCCTCGTCGTCTCCTTCAGTCGTCCCACAGCTTTTGCGCGTGCGCAATCGTGTTTCGCGCGGACGCAGCCGCATTTCCGGGCCTGGTTTGACAGTCGAGGCGGCATCCCCTATGGAAGCGGCAGGGTGAAGGTCCCTGCCGTCCGCGAGCGTCATGCTTTGGTGAAGTCCTTCTTTTGAGACACGGTCAGCCGAAACGGCATGCGAACCGGTGGCAATGCGGGCTCCCATCTTCAAGGAATGCATGCCGCTGCAGGAGACCTTCTCATGACGCGCGGATCAATCCCGCTTCCCTCGCTCGACGCCCTGAAAGACCAGGCCAAGCGTCTGCGCATCCGCCTCGCATCCGAAGGCGAAACCATCGGCCATTCCCGCTCGCTCGAACTGATCGCCGCCCAGTACGGCTATCGCGACTGGAACACGCTGCATGCCGCCGCCGGCAACCGGCCGCCCTTCAATCCCTGGATGCTCGGGTCCCGCGTGAAGGGGCGCTATCTCGGCCAGGCCTTCGAAGGCGAGATCCTGGGCGTCCAGGCGATCGCGGCGCAGCCGGGACGCTATCGTCTGACGATGAAATTCGACCAGCCGGTCGACGTCGTCACCTTCGAGAGCTTCTCGGCCTTCCGCCAGCGGGTTACCGCGACGGTGGACGAGAGCGGCCGCACGATCGAAAAAACCTCCAACGGGATCCCGCAACTCGAACTTGAATGGTGAGGCGCGAGCACCGCCTTCCGAGGCCCTGCGGACATGTCCGTTTCCGGTCCGGCGCCGAAGTTCAACCCAACGTCCCCGAGGCCGGCGCCTTCCGGGGACGTTTTGGTTTCCGGGATGATGACGGGCGCGCCGTGCTGAGCGCGCGGTCCTGCCGGCCCCTTCGGACATCACGCTTCCCAAGTCAGTTGCGAATGGGATGCATTTGCACTATTGATGTTGTTGCAAATGATTTGCAGAAGCAGGTGGATCGTTGCTGGCCCCAGTCAGGCGCGGTGCGGTGCGTGTTACCCAATGAGGGAGAGGGGCGAATATGGACAAGCCGACAAGACCGGACCTGCTGCGAAGGCGCAGTCTGCTGATGGGCGGGCTGGCGGCAGCGGGTGGAACGGCGATCTGCACCAGCGCCGCCTTGGGTCAACAACAGGCGAGCCATGTCGGTCATGCCGCGCCATCGGGAGCGGCGGGACAGGAGCCGATGCCGGCCATGGGACATGGCGCGATGATGACGGTCGGCGAGGTCGATAGCGCCGTCAACGGCTTCGACCCGACGGAGATGCTCACAGATTGGGACACGGGTACGGTTTCGACGCTGCCGGACGGACGGACGCTGCGCACCTTCGAGATGACGGCGGAGGACCGCGAGATCGAAATCGCGCCCGGCATCAAATTTCCCGCCTGGACCTATAACGGTCGGGTCCCCGGGCCGGCGCTCCGGGCGAAGGAAGGCGAGCGGCTGCGGATCGTCTTTCGCAACTATTCTTCGCATCCGCACTCGATCCATTTCCACGGTATTCACCCGGCGCGCATGGACGGCGTTCCTGGGGCCGGCATGGTCGATCCGGGTGACGAATTTATCTATGAGTTCGATGCCAAGCCCTTCGGCTGCCATCTCTACCACTGCCATGCGATGCCGTTGCGCCGGCACATCCACAAGGGCATGTACGGCGCCTTCGTGATCGATCCCGACCCGGAGCGCCGGCCGGAGCATGTGGAGGTCGCCCGCTCCAGGCTGCTCGGCACACCAGAGAATGCCGGCTGGCAGGAACTGGTGATGGTGATGAACGCCTTCGACACCAATTTCGATGCCGAGAACGAATTCTATGCGGTCAACACCATCGCGCACGCCTTCATGAAACGGCCAATCCGGATCGTGAAGGGCAGGCCGGTGCGCATCTATCTCATCAACGTCATCGAGTTCGACCCGATCAACTCCTTCCACCTGCACGCCAATTTCTTCGACTATTACGATCAGGGCACGACGTTGACGCCGACTTTGAAAACCGTCGATCTCATCACCCAGTGCCAGGCGCAGCGCGGCATCCTCGAATTCACCTTCGCTGAGCACGAACCCGGCCTCTACATGTTCCACCCGCACCAGACCGAGTTCACTGAGCTTGGTTGGGTCGGCATGTTCGACGTGGTGGAGGCGCTCGCATGAACGAGATGCCAAGAGCTGCCATTCGCGCGGCAAAGACCAACCTGGTGTGGCTGGCGTTGCCTCTTATCGTCTTTGGCATCGCCGTTGCCTGGCTCGTATCAACCGATCCGTTGTCGGGCTTTCGCAACGGTGCGCCGCCGGTCGAAAACCTCACCTTCGAAAGAACCGTTCTCGACGATAGTGGTCTCAGTCTGCTTGTTCGCGCCGGCGGATCGGAACCGATGACGGTGGCACAGGTCCAGGTGGACGACGCCTATTGGCAATTCGCCCAGGACCCGCCGGGGCCGATCGCACGCGGTGGGGCCGCATGGCTGAAACTGCCATTTCCCTGGATGCTCGGTGAGGCGCATGCAGTGAAGGTGGTGACCAACACCGGCGCCACCTTTGCGCATGACATTGCGGTTGCCGTGCCGACGCCCCAGGCGACGACGGGCCAATTGCGGCTGCAAGCCCTGGTCGGCATCATCGTCGGCATCGTGCCCGTGGCCGTCGGGCTGATGTTCTATCCGGTGCTGCGTGGTGTTGGGCGCGAGGGCATGGCCTTTCTACTGTCGCTGACGATCGGCCTGCTCGGCTTCCTGCTGGTCGATGCGAGTGGCGAGGCGCTCGAGCTTGCCGGCGAAGCCGCGGCGATCTTCCAGGGGCCAGTCATGGTGGTGCTGGCAGGCTTAGGCAGTTTCCTCCTGCTGATGGCAATCGGCCGGCGAAGCGGTGCGCCGACCGGGCTGGCGCTCTCCACCTACATCGCGCTCGGCATCGGCCTGCACAATCTTGGCGAGGGGCTGGCGATCGGGGCCGCCTTTGCGGCCGGCTCGGCCGGGCTCGGCACCTTCCTCGTGCTCGGCTTTGCGCTCCACAATGTCACAGAAGGCATCGGCATCGCCGCGCCGATCCTGAAGAAGAGGCCGCCGTTCTCGGTCTTCGTCGGTTTGACGCTGCTGGCGGGCAGCCCGGCCGTCATCGGCATGTGGCTCGGGAGCCTTGCCGCCTCGGCGCAATGGTCCGCCTTGGCGCTGGCGATCGGGGCGGGCGCGATCCTGCAGGTGATCGTCGAAGTCGGCGCCTATCTGATGCGTCAGAGCGAGCGCAGGAGCGACGTGTTCCTGACGCCGCCGGTTCTGGCCGGCCTCGCAGCCGGTGCGGCATTCATGTATGCCACCGCGGCGCTGGTGAGGATCTGACGGGCAACAGGATGGGATCAGACGATCGTCTGGTCCATCTCCGCTGCCGGAATTTCATCGACGCGATGGATGCGCACGACGGTTGCCGGCACGCCCGCGACGGTGGTGCGCGGCGGAACGGTCTTGAGGACGACACTGCCGGCGGCGACCTTGCTATAGGCGCCGACCTCGATATTGCCGAGGATCTTGGCGCCGGCGCCGAGCATTACGCCGCGGCCGATCTTCGGGTGGCGGTCTCCGGTTTCCTTGCCGGTACCGCCGAGCGTGACGTTCTGCAGGATCGAGACCTGATCTTCGATGACCGAGGTTTCTCCGATGACGATGCCGGAGCCATGGTCGAGCATGACAGCCTTGCCGATGCAGGCGGCCGGATGAATGTCAGGTCCGAAGACGAGCGAGGCGAGGTTCGAGAGCCAGCTCGCGACCTCACGGCGGCCGTCGACCCAGAGCTGGTGAGCAGCGCGGTAGGTCTGCAGTGCCTGAAAGCCCTTGAGGTTCACCAGCACATGCTTGAGGCCCGGGCAGGCCGGGTCACGCTCTTTCACCGCCTGAAGATCGGCTTCGGTCGCCAGCAGGATCTGAGGGTTTGCCTTGAAGACGTCGGCGAGCAGCTGCGCAAGCGAGCGTTCGTCGACGCGCGCGACGGCCAAGCCGGCTGCGAGCACGCCGGCCAGCAATTCGGCATCCGATCCGGCATCGATGATCGGCATCAGGGCGGGCGCCATGACCGGTTCACGTGCGGCAAGCGCGCGCGCTTCCGCCCGGATCAGGCTCCAGACCGCGCCATCGGCGAGCGGTGCCGCAAGCGAGCCTTCGTACCGTAGCGTCTCAATCAATGCGGTCATGCGCCACCGTTTATCCCGCGATATCGACGACGCCGCAGTCGCCCTCGGCCGAGCCGAAGGCCAGCTGCCGGCCATCCTTGTTCCACGCCATGGCGGTGATTGCGCCCTTGCCGGGACGGCGCAGCAGCACTTCCTTGCTGTCGGCAAAGCGTGCGCCGAGGATCATGCCGTCCTGATAGCCGATGGCGACGATATCTTCGGCCGGATGGCAGCAGACGGAGGTCACCATGATGTCGGAGCGGGTGCCGAGTTCGAGCGGCGCCTTGCCCATCGGGCCGTCCTTGCCCTGGAAGGGCCATACGATGGCAGCCGGCGCGCCCGAGGATGCGAGCCACTTGCCCTTGGCCGACCAGGAAAAGGACTTCACCTTGGCCGGATAGCCGGTCATGCGCATGTGGCGCGCTTCGGCGCCGGGCTTGGCGTCGAGCTTCCAGCCGTGCAGCGCGTTTTCCTGCATCGTGGTGACGAGGAAGCGGCCGTCGGGCGAGAAGGTGACGCCGGTGTGGGCGCCCTTCCATTCGAGGTCGATCGGCTGGCCCGATGTGCCGACCCAATGCAACGACACGCCGTTGTAGCGCGCTGCGGCGACGCGAAGGCCTTTCGGCGCGAAGGCGAGGCCTTCGACGGTGCGTTGCTCGGCGAATTCCTTCGTCGTGCCGTCGGCAAGCTTCACGTGCGTGGTCTTGCCATAGGCATAGCCAACGGCACCTTGCGGGCCGGCGGCAACCTGGGCGATCCACTTGCGCGGCGCTTCGGCGACCAGCGCCGTGGTACCGTCGGCGGCGGTGCGCATGACCTTGCCATCTTCGCCGCCCGTCAGCAGCGTATCGTTGGCTTCGTCGACCACGAGCGATAGCAGGCCTTCGTGGACCTCCGTCGTCTTGTGGCCGAGGTCGAGGCGGTGGATGGCGCCGGTGGCTTCGGCGAAGAAGGGGACGCCTTTGAGAAAGGCCACGCCGACGACGTGACCTTCGAGATCGAGGGGAGCGACAGTCGGCATCAGTTCGGCTGCGCCTCGCAGGCCTTGAAGGTGCGCTCGAGCTTTTCGCGGTCGAGGTCACGGCCGATGAAGACGAGGCGGCTTTCGCGCTTTTCGCCTTCCTTCCACGCACGCTGGTGATCGCCCTCGATGATCATGTGAACGCCCTGAACGACGTAACGCTCGGCGTCGCCAGCAAAGGCGATGATGCCCTTCAGGCGCAGGATGTTCGGGCCGTCCGTCTGGGTGATCTTCTGGATCCAGGGGAAGAAGCGATCCGGGTTCATCTCGCCGCCGCGCAGCGAGATCGACTGCACCGTCACGTCGTGGATCGGCGAGGGGGCATCGTGGTGGTGATGATGGTCGTGATCGTGGTCATGATCATGATGGTCGTGATCATGGTGGTGATGGTGATGATCGTGGCCGCAATCCGGACCGCAGGTGTGATCGTGTTCGTGATCGTCCTGGTCGAGGAAGTGCGGATCGTTTTCCAGCGCCTTTTCGAGATTGAAGGCGCCCTGGTCGAGGACCTTGGCGAGATCGATCTCGGAGCGCTGGGTGCGATAGATGCGGGCCGACGGATTGATGACGCGCACGGTCGCCTCGATGCGCTCCAGTTCCTCGGGCGTGACGAGGTCGGTCTTGTTGAGCAGAACGACATCGGCGAAGGCGATCTGGTCTTCGGCCTCGCGACTGTCCTTCAGCCGGAGCGGCAGGTGCTTGGCGTCGACCAGCGCGACGACGGCGTCAAGCTCGGTCTTGGCGCGCACGTCGTCGTCCATGAAGAAGGTCTGGGCGACCGGGACCGGGTCGGCAAGGCCCGTGGTCTCGACGATGATCGCATCGAAGCGGCCGGGGCGGCGCATCAGGCCTTCCACCACGCGGATCAGGTCGCCGCGCACGGTGCAGCAGACGCAGCCGTTGTTCATCTCGTAGATTTCCTCGTCGGATTCCACGATCAGGTCGTTGTCGATGCCGATCTCGCCGAACTCGTTGACGATGACCGCGTATTTGCGGCCATGGTTCTCGCTGAGGATGCGGTTCAAAAGCGTCGTCTTGCCGGCGCCGAGATAGCCGGTGAGCACGGTGACGGGGATCGGCTTCTGCGGGGATGTTTCGGTCATGGGAACCTCTGGGATTTCCGGATGCGGGAGCAGGCATCCTAGTCGCGTCTCATATAGGAGATGCGGCGGCGATGCGCAAATGGCGCGGGCGATTTTGCCGGTCGGGCGGCGTTGATCGCTGCGATCCCGATAACCCTCCTTTCATCAAGATCGGCGAGAGTGCGCGGCACATCGAAGGGGTGCGCACGTGAAGACGATTTCCATCAACGGCCGGTTCCTGACCCAGCCGCTTACGGGCGTGCAGCGCTTCGCCCGCGAGATGACCCGGGCGCTCGATCAGCGCATCGCTTCGGGTGCGGTGCCGCATGCGCTGAAGGGCGTGCGCTGGCGGCTCCTTGCTCCCGGCAAGGCTGTCGACGATCTCGGCCTCAAGGCGATTTCGGTGGAGCGCTTCGGCTCCGGCCCGGGCCATCTGTGGGAGCAGGGGCCACTCTTCTGGCGGTCACGCCGCGACACGCTCATCGGCTTCGGCGGTAGCGGGCCGGTGCTGCATGGCGACCAGGTGGTGGTGATCCACGACGTTACGCTCTTTCGCCATCCGGCCTCCTTTGGCCGCGGCTACCGACTGTTCCACGGAACGCTCGGCTATCTCCTCACACGGAGGGCGAAGATCGGCACGGTCTCGAACTTCTCGCGCAAGGAACTAGCCGACGTCTTCCGCGTGCCTTCGGCCGGTATCGACGTGATCTACAATGCAACCGATCACTTCGCCGGCCTTCAGCCGGACGACGGTGTCATCGCGCGGCTCGGGCTGACCGATACGCCCTTCTTCCTGCTTGTCGGCACCCTGAAACCCAACAAGAATGTCGAGTTCGCTGTCCGCGCCTTCGAGACCCTTGGCGCCCGGGACCACAAGCTTGTCGTCGTCGGCGGCACCGATCCCAACGTGTTTCGCGACATCGCGCCGACGTCGAAGGGCGACCTGATCTTTCCGGGGCGCCTGACCGACGCGGAGATCGCCGGGCTGCAACGCCGCGCTGTCGCCTTCGTCTTTCCGAGCCTCTACGAAGGCTTCGGCATCCCGCCGCTCGAAGCGATGACGCAAGGCTGCCCGGTGCTGGCCGCCGACATCCCGCCGGTGCGCGAGGCCTGCGGCGACGCGGTTCGCTATTTCGATCCGTTGAAGACGGAAACGCTGGTCGAGGCAATGCGGATGATTTCGGCCGACGCGACTTTGCGTCGTGAGTTGACGCATGCCGGTTACGACAATGCCAAGCGCTTTTCCTGGGATGGAAGCGCGGTGGTGCTGCTCAACATGCTGGCTGCCAGCCGGGCTTGATGGCTGCGGAGGGCGTTAGAGGTCGAGCACGCGCATCGGGTCCAACCGTCCGCGCAGCATATCCAAGACGGCGATGACGTTGCCCTTCAGCCGACCGCGGCGGTCGACGAGGCCTTGCGACCTGACGCTGCCGAGGATGTTGGCAGCGACGTTGCCCCCCATCAGACGCAGCGCCCATTTGAGGCCGACCGTGCCCTTGTTGCGCAGATAGAGCGGATTGGCGACCTGCGAGTAGCCGAAACGCAAACCCGAGGTGCGGCCGCGCTTGTTGCCGAGATGGACGCCGCGCAATCTCGGCGACTTGACGATGCGCCCGCGTGACGCAAGTCGCCGGCAGAAATCGACGTCCTCCTGCCAGCCGTAGAGCGGCAGGCGCTCGTCGAAGCGGGTGTGCTCGACGGCGATCGCCGCAACACGGAAGGCCATGTTGCAGCCGTAGGCATTGAAGGCGGGTGTGATTTGATCCTCGGGCGCGGGACCGGCGTCGCCATCGAGTATCGCCTTCGCATCGGCCACCGAAATGCCGGGTCCGTGAATGCCGTCTGCCAGAACCAGGCCGGTTGCAACGACGATATCCGCCTCGCGCGCAAACAATCGCTCGGACTCTGCGAGAAAGTCGTGGTGTGGCAGGAAGTCGTCGTCGAAGAAGACGATCAGGTCGGCGGTCGTCGCGTGGTCGAGGATCGCATTGCGCTGCGCGCTCGAGCCTTTGCTGCCCTTAACGACGCGGACGTCGACTGCGAGGGCACTGAGGCGGTTTTCGTCGATGTCCTCGGGCGCGCTCGGGCAGACCAGGATGGAGTCCGGCAAGCGGGTCTGCCGCGTCAGATGCAGCAGGGTCTCCGAAAGGACTTCGCGGCGGCCTGCGGTCGCTATGCCGACGACGATGTTCATGGCGGACTCTCCGAACGTTTCGGCGGCGATCTAACCGGAAATTCGTGCAGTTTTTCTTAGCGCAATTGTTTCCAGCCCTATGGGGCCGGAGCCCGCATCATCAGCCGCAATTGGTTGAGTGCGAGGAGGCACAGGACGCCGCCCCCGAGGATGCCGGCGCCGATCGCGAGATAGCTGGTTTCGCCGGCGAGCGCGAAGGCGAAACCAGCCGTGGCGAGCCCTGCGGCGGCAAGAAGCACCGGCGACCAGGGGAGGTCGAAGGGAAGCACCGCCATCAGGCGCAGACCGAAGGCGGTCGCAAGGACCGCGCCGATCGCACCACCGGTCGCAAGCGCCGTATCGCTCGGGCCTGCGACAACCAGCGCCGCGAGCGCCCCGAGGTTCAGCAGCAGGCAGTCGATGACGGCGAGCAGAAGGATCAGCGCAAGACGCTGCTTCAGGTGCAGCGGCGTCGGCAACATGATCTGCGTCAGCGTGCGGGCAAGCGAAATGAGGATGATCGCGGGCGCCGTGGCGAGGAACCCCTGCTGCAGGTCCGGGCTGATGACGACCCACGTGACCGGCAGGAGCACTGCAAAGATGCCGGCCGCCATCATCAGCGCGAAGCTGGCAAGCAGGGCATAGTATTGCCCGAGCGTCCGGGCGAGGTCCGCGCGGTTGTCGGTCCGGTCGTGGGCGGCGACGATTTCGGGGTACTGGATCGCCTGAAGCGCCGAAACGATGAGCACGAAGGGCCGCTGCAAAAGGTCGAGCGCCAACAGCGCGCCGGCGGCACCCGTCGCTCCGAGAACGGATGTCAGCAGCGTCTTGAGGGCGAGCGGCGCGAACATGGCGGCCGTTGCAGCGCCGGCCGAAACGCTGCCATAGACGAGGTGCTTGCGGAAGCGCGCAGTCTCCAGTGCAACGGTCGGTCGCGCTGCCGGGCTGCGGGAAAGAACCGAGGCGAGCAGGCCGTAGGCAGCGTAGCCGGCCAGAAGCCCCGTGACCGTCGAGAGGAAGGTGGGCGAGGCCAATGCCCCGGCGAGCGTGCCGACTGCCAGAATTGTGGCGCGTGATCCCTGCAACACGGAAAAGGCGCGAAAGTCCTGACGAAACCGCAGCATCGTCAGATGCAGGTCGCTGCCCCCTTGCGCGATCGACACCAGACCGCCGACAAGGGCGACGACCGCCGGCACGCCGAAGAACACGGCTATCGAGGCTGCGGCCAGGCAGAGTGCTGCGCAGACCGTCGCTTCAACGAGGATCGTGCGCCGCTCAGCCGCCTCGCTGTCAGCGTCCGGCCCCGGATAGAAGCGGGTGCAGGCGAAGCGCACCCATTCGAAAGCGGCGATCGCTGCGAATTGGCAGATCGAGACGAACAGCGAATAGCTGGCGTAGTCCGCAGGCGCCAGCCAATGGGCGACGATGATCAGCAGGCCGAAGGCGATGACGGCCTGATAAAAATAGGCGCCGAGCGCTATGATCTTCGCCATGGGTTCTCTGCTCTTCCAACGGACGTCCTTGATAGCGCAAAACCGCAAAGAAAGTGTTTGCCGGGCGTCGGTTCACGCGTCAGGCGAGTTCAGACGGGTCGAAATCCCTGACGTCTTCGAGCAGTTCGACAAGGCCTTTGACGGCATGGGCAAGCAGCGCCTCGCCGCGCGCAGCCGTTGCGGCTGACGCGTTGCCGGCAACGCCATCGGCGTTGAGGTCGCGCATCTTCCAGCCGAAGGCATGCGGGCCGTAGGCACGCAGATGCTTGAAGCGACCGGCAAAGTCGCGCTGACGCGAGGGGAAATCGGACGCTTTTGTCGTGTCCACCTTGTCAGGATGCAGCGCCAGCATCACCGAAGTCTCGATATCGCCGCCGTGAATGTCGAAGGCCTTGTCTTCTGGCGCGATCCAGCCGTCCGGCTGGCCGAAGCGGGTCCAGCTGGTTGCGACCGCCAGCATGTTCAAGCGCACGCGCGCTTCGGTCGCGACGATCGTCATCAACGGCGAATTGCCGCCGTGGGCGTTCAGCATCACGAGCTTGCGAATACCAAGGCCATGGAGATCCCCGGCGATGCCGAGCCAGCGCTCCACGGCCTCGTCATAGGCGAGCGTGCGGGTGCCGGCGACATCCATGTGCTCGATCGAGTAGCCGACCGGCTCGGCCGGCAGGAAGGTTACAGGCAGATCGGCGGGAAGGACGGCGATGGTGCGGGAGACGATCCCCTGGGCAATCAGCGTGTCGGTTTCGAAGGGCAGGTGAGGTCCGTGCTGCTCATGCGCGCCGAGCGGCAGCACCGCGATCCAGTCGCGGCGGGCGTCAGGCGGAAGATCGGCCGGATTGTCCTGCCATCGCGGCTCGGGCATCGACATTTCTCTTCGATCCTCCACGTCAATTGTCGTAAAATTGTTATTTGAGTCATACAGTTCGTAATCGCAAGCTGTATTGTTATAAGTGTTCGAGACGGGATTCGGCAGGAGGTCCAATGGGCAAGAAGAACAAGGCCGAAAAGAAGGGCAAGAACGGCAAGAAGAAGGACGAGCTCCTGATCGAGCCTCACGATCTTGCCGCCGTCCTTGTCCAGGCTGCGCGGTCGATGCGCACCGTGCTCTCCCGCAATCTGCTCGAAAGCGGCCTCTATGCCGGACAGGATGGCGTCATGCTGGCGCTGGCCGAGACCGATGGCCTGACGGCCGGCGGGCTCGCGGTCAAGCTCGGCGTCAAGGCGCCGACCATGACCCGCACCATCGGCCGCATGGAAGCGCAGGGCTTTCTCGAGCGGCGGCCGGACGACGATGATGCCCGGCTCACCAAGGTCTATCTCACTGAGCCCGGCCGCAACCGGCTGCAGACAATCGCCGAGGCCGGTCAGCACTCGGAAAAGCTCGCGACCCGTGGTCTGACCGACAAGCAGGTTCGCACGCTGATGAAGCTGCTGCGCGCCGTCGACAGCAATCTTCAGGCTGCGCGCGCGGCCGACTGAACCGGATTTGCCGCATATTGCCGCGGCGATTTAAACAGTTTAAATAGGGATTTAAATTTGTGGCACGCGTGCCGTCTCAAAGGCGCGCGAAGGGTGCCGAATGGTTTGACGCACCGCTCCTGGCTGGGGTTCGTGCGGATGGGGCGAAACAGGGCTTACAGGGGGCATCGTGGCGCAAAAGGTCAAGCTTTCGACGATCGCGGAAACACTCGGTCTTTCGACGGCGACGGTATCCCTGGCCCTGCGTGACAGCCCGCTGGTGGCGACCGTCACCCGCGACAAGATCAAGGAACAGGCGCGCGCGCTCGGCTATATCTACAACCGCCGCGCCGCCAGTCTCAGGACATCGCGATCGGGCATCATCGGCGTCGTCGTGCACGACATCATGAACCCGTTCTACGGGGAAATCCTGAAGGCGATCGAGGCCGAACTCGACCGCGACAAGCAGACCTTCATTCTTTCCAATCACTACGATTCCGTCGACAAGCAGCGCGATTTCATCGAGACGCTGCTGCAGCTCGGCGGTGACGGCGTCATCATGTCGCCGGCGATCGGCACGCCGCTGGAGGACATCCAGCTCGCCGAGGACAACGGCATGCCGGCGATCCTGATCGCCCGCTCGATCGAGGGCGTGGACGTGCCGATCTTCCGCGGCGACGACGCCTACGGCATCTCGCTTGCCGCCAACCACCTGATCGGCCTTGGCCACCGCTGCATCGCCATGGTCGGCGGCACGGACGAGACCTCCACCGGACGCGACCGCTACCAGGGCTACGTCAACGCGCTGCGCAAGGCCAACATCGAGGTCGATCCGGAACTGCGCATTCCCGGGCCCCGCACGAAGCAGGGCGGCTTCGAGGCCGCAGTGCACCTGCTTTCGCTGCCGCAGAAGCCGACCGCGGTCGTTTGTTGGAACGACCTCGTGGCGATCGGCATGATGAACGGCATCGCGCGCGCCGGCCTCGTGCCGGGCGTCGACATCTCCGTGACCGGCTACGACGACCTGGAAGAGGCGTCGATCGCGACGCCGGCGCTCACCACCGTCTGGAATGGGCAGGCCGATGTCGGCCGCAGTGCTGCCCGCGCACTACTCGACAAGCTCTCCGGCAGCCATGAGCCGGATGGAATTCACCTGATCAAGCCGGAGATGCGCATCCGGCAGTCGACCGGCCCCTTGCGGGTCATCGCCTGAGGTCCATCACCCGCAAGGAAAATTGCCATGTCTGCCCGCATTCGCGTTCTCGTGCCCGGAAAAATCAATCCGCGGGTGATCGATCGTCTGGCGGACCGGTTCGACGTGGTGCAGATCGAAGGTGCCGATGCGACGCTGGTGACGCCGCAGATGCAGGACGTCAAGGCGATCGCCGTTTCCGGGCGCGTGCCGGCTGCACTGATGGATGCCCTGCCGCAGCTTGAGATCATCGCCAATTTCGGCGTCGGCTACGACGGGGTGGAGGTCGGGCATGCCGCGGCCAAGGGAATTGCCGTCAGCAACACGCCCGACGTCCTGACGGAAGAAGTGGCCGATACCGCGGTCGGGCTGCTGCTCAACACGCTCCGTAAATTGCCGCAGGCGGAGCAATGGCTGCGCCAAGGTCGCTGGAGCCGCGAGGGCGCGTTCCCGCTATCGCCGCTGTCGCTGCGGGGTCGAAGCGTCGGTCTTTACGGTCTTGGACGCATCGGTCTTGCGACTGCCAAGCGGCTCGAAGCCTTCGGCGTATCGATCGCCTACCATACGCGCAGCCCGCGCGAAGGCCTTGCCTATGCCTACCATTCGACGCTGACGGGGCTCGCAGCTGCGGTCGACACGCTTGTTGTCATAGTACCCGGCACCGAGGCGACGCGGCGGACGGTCAATGCCGAGGTGCTTGCCGCGCTTGGCGGCAATGGGGTGCTGATCAATGTCGGACGCGGCTCGACGGTCGACGAACAGGCCTTGATCGCGGCGCTTCAGGCGGGCGTGATCGCCGGTGCCGGTCTCGATGTCTTCGAGAACGAGCCGCAGGTGCCGGAGGCGCTTGTGGCGCTGCCGAATGTTTCGCTCCTGCCGCACGTGGCCTCTGCCTCGGCGGTGACGCGCAACGCCATGGCCGACCTCGTCGCCGACAACGTCGTGGCGTGGTTCTCGACCGGCAAAGCGCTGACGCCCGTGCCGGAAACACCGTTCACGCGACGCGGACTAAGGCCCGACGTCGACGCGCCAGGCGCAAGGTCAAACAGATAGCTCAGGCGGCCAGACGACCGGCGGCGTAGGTTCTGACCGCATCGCCGAACGCCTTGAACAGGCTCGCGGACGGCGTGTCCGTGCGCACCCAATATTCCGGATGCCATTGCACGCCGACGGCAAAGGCCTTGGAGCCGATCACCGAGACGGCCTCGATCGTGCCGTCGTCGGCAACCGCTTCGACCGCAAGACGGGGCGCGGCAGCGCCGATCGCCTGGCGATGGAGCGAGTTGACGCGGATGCGGCCGGCGCCGAGCACCGGTGCGAGGCAGCTTCCTTCCTTGACGATCACGTCCTGGCGGATGCCGTAGGCGACGTCGAGTTCCTTCACGTCGGGCTTGCGGTGATCCCAGATGCCCGGTTGGTCCTGAATTTCGGAGGCGAGCGTGCCGCCGAGCGCGACGTTCAGTTCCTGAATGCCGCGGCAGATGGCGAGAAGCGGCACGCCGCGCTCCAGCGCGCGGGTGATGAGCGGCAGGCTGGTCGCGTCGCGGCCGGGATCGAAGGGGCCGTCGCTCTCCTTGGCCTCGGCTCCATAGAGCGAGGGATGGACGTTCGAGCGGGCGCCACTTGCCAGCACGCCGTCGACCCGGTCGAGGATCTCGTCGATGTCGTTGCCGGTCTCGAGTGCCGGGATGAGGAAGGGCATGACGCCGGCGCCTTCGACGGCGGCGCGGACATATTGATGGGCAACGACATGCCAGACATTGCCGTCGAATTCGCGGAAATCGCACGGGATGGCAACGACAGGTTTCGACATCATCAGGCTCCGTTGGATGCTTGAGAAAAGCCTTGCCTTCAGTTGCAGATGAAAGTCAACTGAGAAGGTGGTGAGCGCGATCGTCGCGCCGATCCCGGGCAGCGAGACAGGAGGAGCGATCCGAAACGGCAGGAAATCGCAGGTATTTCTTCAAGAACGAGTAACCATCACAGGCGCAAGTTTGGGATCATCTACGGGCGTCGCAGAATTGTCGAAGTTGCGATCAAGCCGTTTTATTGTGCGAATGCCTATGTTTGGTTGTAGAAACCGAGTATTGTCCCGTGCGGTTCGCACTACTGAGTTGAACTCTTGGGCGATGCCGGCGAAGACACGTGGTTTTGCTGGGATTCGGTACATTTTTCGGGGCGTTAGACGAAATCTTTCGTTAAGTGATCACCCCTAACAATCCGGTAAACCGGAGCTTGGTTCATGATGCGACTTGGACAGAGCGCTCTTCCGACTGACGTGTATCTGTCATCCGTGAGCTCGCTCTACGAACATCGCAAAACGCTGGTGATCGGCATGCTGTCGCATGTCGTGACGTTCCTGCTCGTCTATCTGAAAACCAGTGATCCGCTCTATCTCGCCTGCTCCGGTGTGATCTTCGTCCTCTGGGCGCTGCGCAATCTCGACATGGCGCGGTTCGACCGGCAGGATTTCTCCAATGCTGATCGGGCGATGGTCCGCAAGTGGGAGAACCGCTACATCGTCGGCGGCGTCAGCGTCACGCTCACCTGCGGTATTGCCTGTGGCTACGCCATCGCCATCAGCCAGGACTCCTTTTCCGAGCTCGCCACCATTTCGGTGACGCTTGCGTCGATGATTTCGCTCGTCGGTCGCAATTACGGCTCCGAGCGGGCCGTGCTCCTCTTGTCTTCCTCGGCCTGCCTGCCGATCGTCATCGGCCTGCTCACGCTGCAGGACGTGTTCATGCTGGCGCTTGCCGTGCTGATCCTGCCCTTCATCCTGTCCACCTGGATGATGGCCAACAATGTGCGCGCCTTCCTCTATGAAAACGTGATGGCAGCGCGCGAGATCGCCACGATCGCCGGCCAGTTCGACACGGCGCTCAACAACATGACGCATGGGCTGTTCATGCTTGATGCCGATGGCCGGGTGGTCGTCGCCAACGAGCGGGCCTGCGAACTGCTGGCCCTCGGCGACCGCACCGAACTCAAGGGCTGGCTGCTCGATGATGTGATCCGGCGCGGCGCCCGGCGCATGCGGCTCGATCCGGACAAGACCAAGGCCATTTCGCGCCAGCTCGACCTTCTGCTCAAGGGCAAGCGGCCGCAGGTGCTGATCCCCGTCAGCGAAGAGCTGCATCTGGAATTTTCGGCGAGCCGCCGCGATAACGGCGACACGGTGCTGATTTTTGAAGACGTGACCGCGCGCGTCCAGGCGGAAAAGCAGATCCTGCATATGGTGCGGTTCGACAAGCTGACGCAGCTGCCGAGCCGCGACTATTTCGGGGAGCTGGTGCAGGCGACGGTGAGCGCGGACGACACGGCCGAACGGTTGGTCGGGTTGATGGTTCTCGACGTAACGGAATTCAAGCACGTCAATGACATGCGCGGCCATATCGTCGGCGACAGACTGCTTCATGCGATTGCCGGCCGGCTAAGGGTGCTTGCCGGTGACGATGCGATCGTCGCGCGGCTGATGGGCGACGAGTTCGTCGTGTTCATTCCCGGTGGCAGTGACGCTATTGCACTCGAAGAGCGGATGCGCGGACTTCATGCCGATCTGCGCGATACTTACGAAGCCGGCGGCTTCACCTTCAGCATGACGATGAGCGCTGGCATCGTCATCGCTTCGAGCCTCGACCTCAAGCTCGAGGACTTGCAGATCAAGGCGGATCTTGCGCTTTCGGAAACAAAGCTGCGCAACCGCGGTGGCTGCACGGCCTTCGAGGCCGAGATGGATGCGCGCTACGTCGATCGCCAGAAGCTGAAGGCGGACCTGCGCGAGGCGATCAACGCCCGCAGCCTGACGCTCTCCTACCAGCCGATGTTCGCCCCGAACGGCGGGCGCGTGGAGTGCTGCGAGGCGTTGGCGCGGTGGACCCATCCCGAACGCGGGCCGGTGCCGCCGAACGTATTCATCCAGCTTGCCGAAGAGCTCGGGCTGGTCACGGAAATCACCCGCTTTGTTCTCGACCAGGCGTGCCGGGACTGCATGAACTGGCCGGGCGACGTATCGGTGTCGGTCAACCTGTCGGTGCTCGACCTTCGCAGCAGCGAAATCGTGGTCATGGTCACGGACGCACTTCGCGTAACCGGTCTCGATGCCGCGCGGCTGCATCTGGAAGTGACGGAAAGCTGCCTGATGGACGAGCCGCTGAAGGTGCAGGCGATCCTGCGCGAACTGCGCGGACTGGGCATCACCATCGCCATCGACGATTTCGGCACCGGCTACTCGAGCCTCAGCTATCTCGATGCGCTGCCGGTCGACATCATCAAGATCGACCGTTCCTTCGTGCGCAACATCCGCGAGGATTCTCGGCGCTTCAAGCTGCTGCGTGGGACCGCCAACCTTGCCCGCGCGCTCGGCCTGCGCATCGTCGTCGAAGGTGTCGAGACGGCGGACCAGCTACAACTTATCAACGAGCACAATTGTGCCGATTTGATACAGGGCTTCGTCTTTGCCGCACCCATGCCGGCTTCGGCCATTGCTACGCTTTGCAAGAATGGTGTGCCAAAACGAGGCACAAAAACCACCAGCAAGCGCATCGCCTAACCCCTGAAATCTTCTTGAAACTGTCCTGTTTTGCTGCTGGTTTTCCGGTAGCAAGTCATTGATTAGGTGCGCCAAATTGATCCCGCTTTGGTGCGCTTGATTTCAAATCGAGCAAATAAGTTCACGAATTTTTATGGTTAATGAAAAGTTAACGGTGAACTGTTTCGATTTGCGGTTGCCGCCCCATCACCCGTCAATAGGTTAACGATTTGTTAACCATGAGGTGTTGAGTATGGGTGAGACGGTTCACCAGGCTGAGCCTGGGCGCTTTTCTGAAAAACTGATGCAATTGCTCGATCGCGTCGAATACCGGCGGGTCGAAACCGGCGAGGACATGGAGGACATCGCGCGGCTGCGCTACAAGTCCTACAAGTCCGTCAATCTGATGGAGTTGACCGGCTCGACGCTGATCGACGATCTCGATTTCGACAGTCACGCCTATGTCTTCGGTCTCTATCTAGACGAAGTGCTTGTCAGCACCGTGCGCGTTCATCATGTGACGCCGGATCATCGCGCCAGCACGTCGGGCATGATCTTCGCTCCTGAGATCGACGCGTTCCTCGATGCCGGCATGGTGCTGGTCGATCCCGGCCGGTTGGCGGTCGATCCTGACGTGATCGGCGACGAGATGCGGGCGCTTCCCTATCTGACGCTGCGACCGGTCGCGATGGCCTGCGAGTATTTCGCTGCCGACCGCTGCCTGACGGCCTGCCGTCCGCGCCACGCGGCTTTCTACAAGCGCATCTTTGCGTCGGAGACGGTTGTCGCCAAGCGCGAGAACCTCGGTGTCTACAATGCCGACGGCGCGCTTCTGGTGGCACAGGTGCGGGGGCAGCGGCCGTCGATCCTCGACCGCTACCCGGTCTTCGATTCCGAACCGTTCGAACGCCGCATGATGTTTGCCGACCGCAGCGAGGTGCCGTTTGCGCCGCTGACGATCCTGCCGACCGCGCGCATGGCGCAGACCGGCTACGGCCGCTCCTACCGGATGTCCGTCTTCCGGTAAGCGGCCTTGATTGCGCATGCGAATTCGGGGCGCGTCGAGGCGCGCCGCACCTTGCTGTGTGGCGTGACATTTCGCCCCATCAGGTACGGCTAAAGAACGGGTTTTCGTTGCGCCAGCCGTGCGCATTGTGTAAGGGCAGCTATAAGGGTTTCGCGGCTTTTCGCGAGACCATGCTTCGATAGGGGCGGCGATGACCCCAAGGTGGCGCCGCGGCATTCAGGGAGAATTTTGAACGATGGCTGAGCATCATTCTGGACCGGTCGATGTGGGCGCTCCGATGGACTATCCGGAACACGAGAAGACCTACCTCATGTTCCTGAGTGCCTCGAAGTACGGCACGCTTTTCTGCGTCGCCCTGCTGATCGCGATGGCTGCCGGCTTCTTCACGACGATGGGCCTGATCTCCTCGATCGTGCTTTTCATTCTGATCAACGTCGCCGGTTTCTTCTTCCTTCGCTAATCGGCGCGACCAAACCGACTGTTGAGGGAGCGCAGACCGTGCTTCCTCGGCGACCGGGCGTTTGCCCGGAAGAAGCTGCATGTCGCCGGCTGGAGGTGCCGACGCATATGGCTTGAGGCCCGGATGCCCGTCGTAGGGCAGGGGTGGATAATCCTCACCCGAGTGAGGGAGGAGTGGACAGCAGGCCCGCAGAGCCCGATTGCGGCTCGATGCCGGTGGATCGCCAAAGGTCCCGCATCCAGGCGATGGCTTGCTCCAGACGATTGCGCCGGGCACAGGTGTGCCGCGCACATGAGGGCGTGTCGGCCCGGTAGGCCACCCGCTTTGCAGTCGGAGAGAATGCCCGCATTCCGGCCCTGGCTCGATTGCGGCCAGGAGGGGGGACTTGTGAGCGAGATCGTCTTCGTCGCCAAGGAAACGGATCCGAACGAGGGTCGCGTTGCCGCATCACCGGATACTGTGAAGAAACTGAAAGGTCTCGGCTTCGACGTCGTCGTCGAGGCGGGCGCCGGGTTTCTGTCGCGCATTCCGGATGCCGAGTTCGAAAAGTCCGGAGCCCGGATCGGCACGACGGCAGACGCCAGGACGGCGGATGTCGTGCTCAAGGTCCGTCGGCCGACGAGTGCCGAGATTGCCGGCTACAGGTCCGGCGCCATCGTCATCGCCATCATGGATCCCTACGGCAACGAGGCGGCGATTGCCGAGATGGCGAATGCCGGATTGACCGCTTTTGCGATGGAGCTGATGCCGCGCATCACGCGCGCGCAGTCGATGGACGTGCTGTCCAGCCAGGCCAACCTCGCCGGCTATCAGGCGGTCATCGACGCGGCCTACGAATATGACCGGGCGCTGCCGATGATGATGACGGCGGCCGGCACGGTTCCTGCCGCCAAGGTCTTCGTCATGGGCGCCGGCGTTGCCGGTCTGCAGGCGATCGCGACGGCCCGCCGTCTCGGGGCCGTGGTCTCGGCAACCGACGTGCGTCCCGCCGCCAAGGAGCAGGTCGCCTCGCTCGGGGCCAAGTTCATCGCCGTCGAGGACGACGAGTTCAAGGCGGCTGAGACCGCCGGCGGCTACGCCAAGGAAATGTCCAAGGACTATCAGGCCAAGCAGGCAGCACTTGTCGCCGAGCATATCGCCAAGCAGGACATCGTTATTACCACGGCGCTTATCCCCGGCCGTCCGGCGCCGCGGCTCGTTACCCGCGAGATGCTGAAGAGCATGAAGCCCGGTTCGATCGCGGTCGACCTTGCGGTCGAGCGCGGCGGCAACGTCGAGGGGGCAGAGGCCGGCAAGGTCGCCGAGGTCGAAGGCGTCAAGGTTATCGGCCATCTGAATGTGCCTGGCCGTATCGCCGCTTCCGCCTCCGGGCTTTATGCCAAGAACCTCGTCACCTTCCTGGAGACGATGGTCTCCAAGGAGACCAAGGCGCTCGCGCTCAACATGGAAGACGAGCTCGTCAAGGCGACTGCGCTCACCCATGGCGGTCAGGTCGTGCATCCGAACTTCGGCGCCAGCAAGGGGGACAAGTGATGGCGAATGAACTTCTCGACAAGGCGCTCGCCGATCTCGACCGGGCGGTGGAAGCGGTCCGCACCGCGGCCGAATATGTGCCGGATGCGGCCGGTGCCGTCGCCCATGGCGCCACCGGCGGCGCGATCGACCCCTTCGTCTTTCGCCTGGCGATCTTCGTGCTGGCGATCTTCGTCGGCTATTACGTCGTCTGGTCGGTGACGCCGGCGCTGCACACGCCGCTGATGGCGGTCACCAACGCCATTTCCTCGGTTATCGTCGTCGGCGCGCTGCTGGCCGTCGGCATTTCCGCCTCGGGCCTTGCGACCGGCTTCGGCTTCATCGCGCTGGTGCTCGCCTCCGTCAACATCTTCGGCGGCTTCCTCGTCACCCAGCGCATGCTCGCCATGTACAAGAAAAAAGACAAGTGAGGCCGGCCTGATGAACGCCAACTTCGCAGCCTTCCTCTACCTCGTCTCGGGCGTCCTGTTCATCATGGCGCTGCGCGGCCTTTCGCATCCGACCACCAGCCGCAAGGGCAACACCTACGGCATGGTCGGCATGGGCATCGCCATCGTCACGACGTTGCTGCTCGCCAAGCCGAGTTTCGGCGGCCTGATGCTGATCGTGCTCGGCCTTGCCATCGGTGGCGGTATCGGTGCGTTCATCGCCCGCCGCATCGCCATGACGTCGATGCCGCAACTTGTTGCTGCCTTTCACTCGCTGGTCGGTCTTGCGGCCGTCATGGTGGCGGCGGCCGCCATGTATGCGCCGGAAAGCTTCGGCATCGGCACGGTCGGTGACATCCACGCGCAGGCGCTGGTCGAAATGTCGCTCGGCGTCGCCATCGGCGCGATCACCTTTACCGGCTCGGTCATCGCCTTCCTAAAGCTCGACGGTCGCATGTCCGGCAAGCCGATCATGCTTTCGGGTCGGCATGCGATCAATGCCGGCCTGGCCGCCGCGCTCGTCGTGCTGGTGATCATGCTGGTCCTGACCCAAAGCACGACGGTGTTCTGGCTGATCGTCGTACTGTCGCTGGCGCTCGGCGTGTTGATCATCATTCCGATCGGCGGCGCCGACATGCCGGTGGTTGTCTCGATGCTCAACTCCTATTCGGGCTGGGCGGCGGCCGGTATCGGCTTCACACTCGGCAACCTGGCGCTGATCATCACCGGGGCGCTCGTCGGTTCGTCCGGTGCGATCCTCTCCTACATCATGTGCAAGGGCATGAACCGCTCGTTCATCTCGGTCATCCTCGGCGGCTTCGGCGGTGAGCCAGCAGCGGCCGGCAGTGACGACGGCGTCCAGCGCACTGTCAAGCAGGGCTCGGCCGATGACGCGGCCTTCCTGATGGCGAACGCCTCCAAGGTGATCATCGTGCCCGGCTACGGCATGGCGGTCGCCCAGGCGCAGCATGCGCTGCGCGAAATGGCCGACCAGTTGAAGGCGGCCGGCGTCGAGGTCAAATATGCGATCCATCCGGTCGCGGGCCGCATGCCCGGCCATATGAACGTTCTGCTGGCGGAAGCAAACGTTCCCTATGACGAAGTGTTCGAGCTCGAGGATATCAATTCAGAGTTCGCGCAGGCCGATGTCGCCTATGTCATCGGCGCCAATGACGTCACCAACCCGGCGGCGCGCGACGACAAGTCCTCGCCGATCTACGGCATGCCGATCCTTGACGTCGACAAGGCCAAGACCTGCCTGTTCGTCAAGCGTTCGCTCGGCTCCGGCTATGCCGGCATCGACAACACGCTGTTCTACAAGGACGGCACGATGATGCTGCTTGGTGATGCCAAGAAGGTGACGGAAGACATCGTCAAGGCGCTGCACGCCTGAGGGCTGCTCGCATCGACCGATAAAGAAACGCCCGCCTTTCGGCGGGCGTTTTGCGTTGAAGGAGATGCGCGCGCCGTATGCGGCGATGTGTCGAGCTTTAGTCCAGGTCGACTTAGCCAGCCGGTGCCAGTGTCAGCTCGTCAATGCCGACGGCGAGGTTCAGGCCTTCCTGCACCTGGACATTGACCGGCTGTAGCATAAACGCCTTGTTGGTGCCGCCGCCGATCACCTTGGCGCCACCGCCGACGGCGAGACTCGCATCGGCGCCGACGCCGTAATACTCACCGGCAAGCGCGAATTCGCTGATCGGTGTGCCTGTCTTGGCAAGCACGTCCCAGATCATCGTGCTCTTTCCCGTCTTGCCGATGTCGATGCCGATCTTGCGGATCGTGCCGGCATAGACGGCCTTCGGTGCGCCATTGGTGGGCGTGAAGGTGCACATCAGGTTCTTGGTTGAGGTCAGGATCATGCCAGTGCCGCCTTCCGAACCACAAACGAGGCGGCCAAGGGCGACATAGTTTTGCGCGGCGGCCGGGCCCGTGGCAAGCGCGGCGAGCGCCAGCGCAGTGACGAGGGTTCGTTTGATCATGGCTAGTCTCCGTTCTTGATGCTTCAAGCAAACGGATGGCGGGCAGGAAGGTTCCGCTGTGCAGAGGGCAATGCCTGCAAACGAAAACGCCCGCGATGCGGTCGCGGGCGTTTCGAAATGCGTGATCGGGTTGGCTCAGGATGCCTTGACGCGGGCAAGGCCTGCGCGGGCCGGCTCGTATTTCGGGTCGAGCTGCAGCGCGTGCGAATAGGATTTCGACGCTTTGGCCTTGTCGCCCTTGCGCTCGTAGATCAGCGCCTGGTTGGCCCAGGATTCGGCGACCTTGCCGTTCAGGTTGATCGCGGTGTTGAAGTCGGAGAAGGCGTTGTCGTCGTCGCCTTGTGCGACATAGGAGATGCCGCGGCCGTTATAGGGTTCCGGCGAGCTCGGCGACAGCGAGATCGCGGTCGAGAAGTCTTCGATCGCCTGACCGTGCTGGTTGCGTGCCTGGTAGATCAGGCCGCGATTGTGATAGGCGCGCGGATCGGTGGTATCGAGCTGGATGGCCTTGTTGAAATCGTTGAAGGCGGAATCGAGCTGGCCGGCCTGGCGGTAGAGATTGCCGCGGCCGATATAGGCGACGTCGTAGTTGGCGTTGAGCTGCAGGGCCGTGTTGTAGTCGGCAAGCGCTGCCTGGGTATTGCCCATGTTGCGATGAACGAGCGCCCGGTTGGCATAGGCCTGGTAGAAGCGCGGGTTCAGCTTGATCGCCTGGTCGAAATCGGCAATCGCGCGGCGGTATTCGCCGGCGCGGCCGTAAGCCGAGCCGCGGACATTGTAGCCTTCCGGATCGCTCGGGTTGGAGGCGATGACGCTCGAAAGCGAGGCGATGTTTTCCTGCGAGCCCTGTTCGCGCTCGACCTTGTTGGTGACGGAGTCCGGACCGTCGGTCGTGCAGCCGGCGATGAGGAGGGCCGAGCCGAGAAGCAGCATGGCGGCAAGCCTCGGCTTGCGCTGGTGGCGGCGAGACGCCTCATGGACATTAAAACCGGAGACGTCCGCAGTCATGGCAGCAAGTGTCAAAGGTTGATCCCTCAAATCGACAAGGTCTCGAAAGCCATCGGCTTTCCGTTTCTGGAGCCGCTGAACTCCCCGCGGGCTCCTCAAGCCGGGCCAAAGTCGGCCTTGGCAGACCACCGGTCCAAACACTCCGGTCGGTCGTCCGTCGGTGGCAGCGTCGAGCACGCTAGCCTGTCGGCGGAAAAGATGTCCATACCAAAAAAAGGCGGTGGCGATATTTCGCCCCCGCCACGACTTACATCGAATAGCGTCGAAAAAACGACAAATCAGCGAGCCAGGAGGCCTTCGCGCTGTGCACGCTTGCGTGCCAGCTTGCGGACGCGGCGAACGGCTTCAGCCTTTTCGCGAGCGCGCTTCTGGGACGGCTTCTCGTAGTAGTCACGCATCTTCATTTCGCGGAAAATGCCTTCGCGCTGCATCTTCTTCTTGAGAGCGCGGAGCGCCTGATCGACATTGTTATCGCGGACTAGTACCTGCACGTGAATCCCGTTCCTTGGTTCGTGTTGTTTGCTGCTCCGTCAGGTGCGGAGGCAAAAGAATGACATTCGCTAAGCTGGAAGCTTTACGATTAGATGAGCGGATACCAGATCATCAGGCGAAAGTCCAGCGACGACATGAGGCGGCGCTGAAAAAAACCTGAGATACGAGTGTCGCGCGACTTATCCCCCGCCGCTTAACCGATCCATAGTCATGTCGCAACTGCGCGCAAGTCCACGCAAATGCGTCGCAAAAGAAACGTTGCGCAGGTCTCGGATTTGCGATTTCTAACTCCAACGAGAATGATCACCGGGAGTAACGGGCCGATGCGCAAATATTCAGTTTTCGCCGTGGCGCGCGAGGCGCTGCGCGGCCACAAGGGATGGGGCCCGCACTGGGCATCGCCGGAGCCGCGCAAGGAGTATGACGCCATCATCATCGGCGGCGGCGGCCATGGCTTGGGAGCAGCCTATTACCTTGCCAAGGAGCACGGCATCACCAATGTCGCGGTGCTCGAAAAGGGATGGATCGGCGGCGGCAATACCGGCCGCAACACGACGATCATCCGGTCCAACTATCTCTATGAAGAGAGCATGGACATCTACGAGCATTCGCTGAAGCTCTGGGAAAACCTCTCGCAGGATCTGAACTACAACGTCATGTATTCGCCCCGCGGCGTGATGATGCTGTCGCACAACATCCATGACCAGCAGTCGTTCAAGCGCCACATCAATGCCAACCGTCTCTACGGCATCGACAACGAGTGGCTGACGCCGGAGCAGGCCAAGGCCTATTGCCCGCCGCTCGATATCGCCAAGACTGCGCGCTACCCGATCAACGGGGCGGCCCTGCAGCGCCGTGGCGGCACGGCCCGCCACGATGCGGTTGCCTGGGGCTATGCGCGTGCGGCCTCCGACCGCGGCGTGCACATCATCCAGAACTGCGAAGTGACCGGCATCCGCCGCGACGAGGCCGGCCGGGTCGTCGGGGTCGACACCAATCGCGGCTATATCGGCGCCAAGAAGGTCGGCATTTCCGCCGCCGGCCACACCTCGGTGCTGATGCAGATGGCCGATGTGCGCGTGCCGCTCCAGAGCCAGCCGCTTCAGGCGCTGGTCTCCGAACCGCTGAAGCCGATCTTCCCTTGCGTCGTCATGTCGAACTCGGTGCATGCCTATATCTCGCAGTCCGACAAGGGCGAGTTCGTCATCGGCGCCGGCACCGACCAGTACAATTCCTATTCGCAGACCGGCGGCCTGCAGATCATTACCCATACGCTCGATGCGATCTGTGAGCTCTTCCCGATGTTCCGCCGCGTCAAGATGATGCGGCAGTGGGGCGGCATCGTCGACGTCACCCAGGACCGCTCGCCGATCCAGGGTGTCACGCCGGTTCCGGGCCTCTACCTGAACGCCGGCTGGGGTACGGGCGGCTTCAAGGCGACGCCGGGCTCGGCCCATCTCTTCGCCCATCTGATCGCCAAGGGCGAGCCGCATCGTCTCGCCGCAGGGCTGACGCTGGAGCGCTTCCGCACCGGCCGGCTCATCGACGAAGCGGCTGCCGCCGCCGTTGCGCACTGAGGATTTCGAGATGCTTCTGATCTACTGCCCCTATTGCGAGGAAGAGCGTTCCGAGCTCGAGTTCCGCGGTGCCGGCGACGCCCATATCGCCCGTCCGGAAAACATCGCCGACATCACCGACGAACAGTTCGAGGAATATTTCTTCCTGCGTCAGAACCCCAAGGGTCTGATCTTCGAACGCTGGCGCCACATCCATGGCTGCGGCCGATTCTTCAACGCCGCCCGCGACACGGTCAGCGACCGTTTCTACACCACCTACAAGGCTGGCGAACCGAAGCCTGACATCGCCACCATTCTCCAGAGCGAGCAGGACAAGAACGGCCAGGATAAGGGAGCCGCGAAATGATGGGCGCCAATCGCATTCCAGGCGTCGGCCGCCTGACCCCCGCCCGCACCGCGCGCTTCACCTTCGACGGCCGCACGCTGACGGCGCTCGAGGGCGACACGGTCGCTTCGGCGCTGCTTGCCAACGGCATTCATCTGGTCGGCCGTTCGTTCAAGTACCACCGCCCGCGCGGCATTCTTTCGGCCGGAGCCGAGGAGCCGAACGCGCTGCTCGACGTCTCGCGGGATGCCGCCCGCCGCCAGCCGAACGTGCGCGCCACGGTGCAGGAAGTCTTCGACGGCATGAAGGTGGAATCGCAGAACCGCTGGCCGTCGCTTGCCTTCGACGTCGGCGGCTTCAACGATCTCCTGTCGCCTTTCTTTGCCGCCGGGTTCTACTACAAGACCTTCATGTGGCCGAAGGCTGCCTGGCACGCGATCTACGAACCCTTCATCCGCCGTGCTGCCGGCCTCGGCGTTACGCCGACGGAAGCCGATCCGGATCACTATGCCAGCCGCTACGCGCATTGCGATGTGCTTGTCATCGGTGCGGGTGTTGCCGGTCTATCCGCAGCACTTGCCGCTGCCAAGGCCGGCGCCAAGGTGATCATCTGCGACGAGCAGCCGGAAGTCGGTGGTGCGCTTCGCTACGAGAGCGGCACGACCATCGACGGCAAGGATGGCTGGGACTGGGCGCAGGAGACCGCCAAGACGCTTGCCTCCATGGACAACGTCACGGTGCTCACCCGCACCACCGGCTTCGGCTACTACAACCACAATTTCGTCGGCCTCGTCGAGCGCGTGACCGATCATCTGGCGGCCCTCGACAAGTCGCTGCCGCGTGAACGGCTGTGGCAGGTGCGCGCCAAGAAGGTGATCCTCGCCAACGGCCAGATCGAGCGGCACATGGTGTTCGCCAACAACGACCGCCCGGGCATCATGCTCGCTTCGGCCGGCCGCACCTATCTCAATCACTTCGGCGTCGCAGTCGGCTCCAAGGTTGGCGTCTACACGGCGCATGACTCGGCCTATGAGGCGGCCTTCGACCTGAAGCGGGCCAGTGTTTCGGTTCCTGTTATCGTCGACTGCCGCGAAAATCCGGGCGAGGCGGTGCTGGCGGAAGCGCGCAAGCTCGGCATCGAGGTGCTGACCGGGCATTCGGTGATCAAGGCCGGTGGCAAGCTCCGCGTCAACTCGATCAGTGTCGCCCGCAATGGCGGCGGCTCGGCCCGCAAGTTCGCCGTCGACGCGCTTTTGGTCTCGGCCGGCTGGACACCGTCGGTGCACCTGTTCTCGCAGTCGCGCGGCAAGGTGAAGTTCGATGCGGCGACGCAGCGCTTCCTGCCAGGCACGTACCTGCAGGATTGCCTGTCGATCGGCGCCTGCAACGGCACCGACGACCTGCAGGCAACCATCGACGAGGCGCTTGCGGCCGGCGAACTGACCGCGCGTGCGGCCGGTACAGAGGGCGGTGCGCAGGTGACGCTTTCGGGCGAAAACCGCTACGGCTGGACCGGCGGCATGATCGGCGCTGCCGAAGGCGCCGGGCCGGACACCACGGTTAAGGCCTTCATCGACTTCCAGCACGACGTCTGCGCCAAGGACATTCGTCTGGCGGTGCGCGAAGGCATGCACTCGATCGAGCACATCAAGCGCTTCACCACCAACGGCATGGCGTCCGACCAGGGCAAGCTTTCCAACATGCATGGTCTGGCGATCGCCGCCGAAGCGCTTGGCAAGGACATTCCGCAGGTGGGTCTGACGACCTTCCGCCAGCCCTACACGCCGGTGACCTTCGGAGCGATCGTCAACCACTCGCGTGGTGCCCTGTTCGACCCCGCGCGCAAGACGCCGATCCATGCCTGGGAGGAGGCGCATGGCGCCGAGTTCGAGGATGTCGGCAACTGGAAGCGTGCCTGGTTCTACCCGCGCTCCGGCGAAGACATGCATGAGGCGGTCGCGCGCGAGTGCAAGACGGTGCGCGACGTGGCTGGTGTCTTCGACGCCTCGACGCTCGGCAAGATCGAGGTTGTTGGCCCGGATGCGGCGCAGTTCCTCAATCTCATGTACACCAACGCCTGGGACAACCTGAAGCCCGGCCGCTGCCGCTACGGCATCATGCTGCGCGACGACGGCTTCGTCTATGACGACGGCGTGGTCGGTCGCCTGGCGGAGGATCGCTTCCACGTGACGACGACGACCGGCGGTGCGCCGCGCGTCATGAACCACATGGAAGATTATCTGCAGACCGAGTTCCCGCACCTGAAGGTGTGGCTGACCTCGACGACGGAACAGTGGGCCGTCATCGCCGTGCAAGGACCGAAGGCGCGCGAGATCATCGCGCCGCTCGTCGAGGGCATCGACCTCTCCAACGAGGCCTTCCCGCACATGAGCGTCGCCGAGGGCAGGATCTGCGGCGTGCCGACACGGCTCTTCCGCATGTCGTTTACCGGCGAGCTGGGCTTCGAAGTCAACGTGCCGGCAGACTATGGCCAGGCGGTATGGGAAGCGATCTGGGCACGGGCCGAGCCGATGGGCGCCTGCGCCTATGGCACGGAAACCATGCACGTGCTGCGCGCCGAGAAGGGCTATATCATCGTCGGCCAGGACACCGACGGGACCCTGACGCCGGACGATGCCGGTCTTTCCTGGGCCGTCTCGAAGAAGAAGCCCGACTTCGTCGGTATCCGCGGCCTGAAACGCCCGGATCTCGTCAAGGATGGCCGCAAGCAGCTTGTCGGTCTTCTCACCAAGGATCCGAAGGTGGTGCTGGAGGAAGGCGCGCAGATCGTCGCCGACCCGAACCAGCCAAAGCCGATGACCATGCTCGGTCACGTGACGTCGTCCTACTGGTCGGCAAACTGCGGTCGCTCGATTGCGCTGGCCATGGTGGCCGGTGGCCGCGAGCGCCTCGGCCAGACGCTCTACGTGCCGATGACCGATCGCACCATTGCCGTCGAAGTGAGCGACATGGTGTTCTTTGACAAGGAAGGGGGCCGCCTCCATGGCTGACCAGGTTACTGCAAGCCGCAAGGCGGCACTCACCGCGCGCGGGGGCTCGGCCGAGGCGATCCTGACGCCTGCACCGGCAGCAACGCGCATTTCGCTGCGCGCCGGCGCCGACGCACTGCCGGCCCTTTCGGCCGCACTTGGCGTGACGCTGCCGACCCGGCCGAAGACCTCGGCCTCTTCCGGCCAGCGCCATGCGCTGTGGATCGGCCCGGACGAGTGGCTGGTCATCGACGAAAGCGAGGCCGACCTGTTGACGGCCGCGGCGTCGAGCGGCACGCTGCATTCGGCGGTCGACATTTCTCATCGCAACGTCGCCGTCATTGTCAGCGGTCCGGGCGCCGACGTGGCTATCAACAGCGGCTGCCCGCAGGATCTGTCGCTGGCGATCTTCCCGGTAGGTGGCTGCTCGCGCACGATCCTCGGCAAGGCGGAGATCATCCTCTTCCGCACTGCCGAGGATCAGTTCCGGGTCGAGTGCTGGCGGTCGTTCTCGCCCTTCGTCTTCGGACTGCTTTCCGAGGGCGCTGCTGACGCCGGCCACTAAATGAAAAAGCCGGGAGGTGCGAGCAAGCACCTCCCGGCATTCGAAGACTGTTTGAAACAGCTCGCTCTCATTGCCGAGCGAGCAAGATGCCTTTTTCGAGGAGCGTGCGCTTCGTCGCGTCGTTCAGGTCGTAATCCTGAAGGTGCTCGGGTTCGACCCAGGAATGTTCGAGGAACTCGTCGTTGAGGCTGACCTCGCGATTTTCGGCCTCACAGTCAAAGATCAGATAGATCATATGAAGCTGCTCGGTTGAGCCGTCGGCATAGGACTTTGTCCGGATGTCGTCCCGGAAGGTCCAGGGCTTGATCGTTCCGATCTCCAGACGGTCTCCGAGCTCTTCCCGGATTTCACGGCGCAGGCCCTCATCGAGACGTTCGCCCGGCTCGAGGCCGCCACCCAAAAGCGCCCATTGCCCGGGAAACACGCCGCGATCGGGCGGCATCTTGCAGAGCAGGTAGGCGCCCCTGTTCTGAATGAGCGGGCAGACGATGATACGCTGGCGCAATGACTTCTCCATTTACTGATTTTGCGACCACGACAGCCGCCTGGCTTTTTTACGCGAAGCGCAAGTACCAGAAGAGCGCAATCTCGTGCGTTCCCGGCGTCAATGCCGAATAGAGGTGTCGGTCGTGGCCGGCGAGCTCGAAGCCGTAGCGCTCGTAAAAGCGGCAGGCGGCGACATTGTTCGATTGGGTCTCAAGCCTGATCCCCGGCAGGCCCCGTTCCCGCGCCCAGGACACTGCCCTGTCCATGAGAGCTCGCGCGACGCCGGCGCGGCGCGCGTCCTTGTCGACGGCGATATCGTCCACCTCGGCATAGCCGTTCCACGCCTTCGAGAGTGCAATGTAACCGGCGAGCCGGCCGTCGAGACGCGCTGTGAAGAGGGCGGCATCCGGCCCAGCCGCGGTCTCCACAAGCTCGTCCGGGTCGGATCCATAGGTCTTGATGTAGCTCTCGACCGGAGCGACGTCGCCGAGATCGGGGCCGATGAAGGGCGGCCGTGCCTCGGACGTGACCTCGAAGGAAAAGTCGCAGCCGGCAAAGTCGCTGACGAAACGCCCGTCGGCCGGCTCGACGATGACTGCTACTGTCATGGGATCTGCCTGCTCAAACCGCCTCAGGCATCGGCGGGGCGATCCTTGGGATCGAACTGGATGATCGTCTGCCAGGTTGCCGTCAGCGCCGGCTTGCGCTCGCCTTCGATCTCGACGCTGACGTCGTAGGTGATCATCAGCATGCTGGCGCCGCGGAAGCGGGCATCGGCCATGGTGAAGTGGCCGCGCACCTTGGCGCCGCTCTTCACCGGCGCGATGAAGCGCACTTTCTCGAAGCCGTAATTGATGCCCATGGTCTGTTCGCGGATTTTCGGCAGGCAATTGTAGTTCATCGCGGAGAGCAACGAGAGCGACAGGAAGCCATGCGCGATCGTGCCGCCGAAGGGCGTTTCGGCAGCGGCCCGCACCGGGTCGACGTGAATATACTGATAGTCGCTGGTTGCCTCGGCGAATTTGTCGATTGTTTCCTGCGTGACCGTGATCCAGTCGGAAACGCCGACCTCCTTGCCGACCAGCACCTTGATCTCAGAAAGTGAAATGTCGTGCAGCATGTAAACGCCTCGAAACAAGCCCCCCAAGCGATCTATAGGCTCGCCCGTTGCAACCTGCAAGTGGTGGAAAAGCTTTAGAAAACCTCGACGAAGAAGGCAACGGAGCGCGGCGCCACGTGATCGGCGGGGGATGACGCTGCGAGCGCATCCTGCCATTTTCCATCGACGCTGTCGGGCAGGCGGAGGGGATGCGGCGCATGGCTGCGATTGATGACGACGGCAAGCCGCGTTGCCCGCTTCTGCGTGCGGTCGGGGGTGGTCAGCACCATTGTCAGATTGTCCGTTGCCGGATGCTCCCAGTCGGTCACGGTCATCGGGTGACCGTCGAGACGGCACCACTCGACGTCGCCGTTTCCTGTCAGGAACGTGGTCTCGTCGAAAACGCCGAAGCGGGAGCGCATGGCTGACAGGGCCTCAGTATGGGCGACGATCTCGTCGTCCATCGCCGTCCAGTCGAGCCAGGTGATGGCGTTGTCCTGGCAGTAGGCGTTGTTGTTGCCCCGCTGGCTGCGCCCGGCTTCGTCGCCGGCGGTCAGCATGATCGTGCCGCGGGTGGCAAAGAGCGTTCCGATGAGCGCCATCACGTCATGGCGGCGAGCCGCCTTGATTTCCGGATCCGCCGTCGGCCCTTCGGCGCCATTGTTCCAGGAATGGTTCTCGTTGTGGCCGTCGCGATTTTCCTCGCCGTTCGCCTCGTTGTGCTTGCCGGCATAGGAGACGAGATCGGCCAGCGTGAAGCCGTCATGGGCGGCGATGAAGTTGACCGTGCGCGTGCCGCTCTCACCCCAACGGGCGAAACTGCCTGAGGAGCCGGCAAGCGCTGTCGCCAGCGCGCCGATCGAATGGCGATCGCCGCGCCAGTAGATGCGGAGGTCGTCGCGGGCGCGGTCGTTCCACTCGAGGAAGGGCGCGGGGAAATTGCCGAGCTGGTAGCCACCGGGACCGATATCCCAGGGCTCGGCGATCAGCACCCGGTCGGCAAGCAGCGGATCGGCCGCAATCGCCTGAAAGAGTGGGGCATCGCGGTGGAAGCCGCCCATGTCGCGGCCGAGGATCGAGGCGAGATCGAAGCGGAAGCCGTCGACGCCGGCAGCGCTGACGAAGTGGCGCAGGCTGTCGAGGATCAGTGCCTCGACAACCGGATTGTCGCAGGCGATCGTGTTGCCGCAGCCGGTATCGTTGATCAGTTCGCCCGGGCGGTCGGTGGCGTGACGATAATAAGTCAGGTTGTCGAGGCCGCGCATCGACAGCGTTGTGCCGAAGCGATCGCTTTCACCGGAGTGGTTGAAAACGAGATCGAGGATGACGCCGATGCCGGCCTTGCGCAGCGCCTCGACGGTCTTTCGCAGCTCCTTGATGCCGCCCGGCACCAGGCGCGGATCGAGTGCCATAGGGGCGATCGGATTATAACCCCAGCCGTTCTTCAGACCGAGCGGTGGCAGATGGCGTTCGTCGATCCAGGCGACGATCGGCATCAGCTCGATGGCCGAGACGCCGAGGCGCTTCAGATGTTCGATGATGGCGGGCTCGGCGAGGGCGGCCACCGTGCCGCGCTTGGCTTTGGGTACGTCGGGATGGAGGATGGTGAAAGGCTTGACGGCGATTTCGTAGACAAGGCCGCCGGAGCGAAAGAGCGGCGCCTTCACCTTGGCAGCCTTCACCTCGGTGACGATCGCTTTCGGTACGAGGTCGGCGGTGTCATCGCCAAAGATCGTCAGGCGCGGATCATGGCCAAACGGGCGGTCGAGTTCGATGGCATAGGGATCGACGAGAAGCTTGGATGGATCGAACCAGAGACCGTGATCGGGCGAATAGACGCCATCGGCCCGGAAGCCGTAGCGCGTTCCTTTCGGCGCGTCGGGAACCTTCAAGCTGTGAATGTCGCCGTTCCGCGTCATCGGCAGCTGGCGCAGCTGTTTGGCGCCTGATTTGTCGAAAAGGCAGAGATCGATACGGGCGGCATTGTGCGACCAGACCGAAAACACGGTGCCTTCGGAGGTGATGGTGGCACCGAGGGGTGGGTTTCCTTTGGTCGGCATGAAGGCGGCCCTCTTCGTGGTGTCGTCGGTGTGTGTGACCCACCCCCCTCTGCCCGGCCGGGCATCTGCCCCACAAGGGGGAGGTTGACTTGTGGCATCCTCCCATTCCACCGATAAACCGATGCGTTGGTTTACGGGCGAGGGGATCCCTGCGACGTCAACGCCATCTTAGGGCAAGGCCGTGCCGCAGATCGATCTCCCCCTTGTGGGGGAGATGCCCGGCAGGGCAGAGGGGGGTAAGCGGCAAACGAAAAAGGGCCGCATCAGCGGCCCCGATAGTGCGGTATTTCAGGTAATGACGCTCGGCTCGGTGCGGCCGGTGCGGGTCTTGATGCTGGCGATCTCTTCGGCGACGGCGATGAGATCGGCGAGCGCCGTCTGCGTCTCGATATCGTGACGCGAGGCGTCCGGCTCGAAGCGCTCGATATAGACGCGCAGCGTTGCTCCCGATGTGCCGGTGCCCGACAGGCGGAAGACGACGCGGGAGCCGCCTTCGAACAGGATGCGGATGCCCTGGTTCTTGCTGACGGAATGGTCGACCGGATCGTTGTAGGCGAAGTCGTCCGCGGTCGCGACCTTGAGCGCGCCGAAGGACTTGCCGGGCAGCGTGGCAAGCTGGTCGCGCAGGTTGGCGATCAGGCCATTGGCCGCATCAGAATCGACCTCTTCGTAGTCGTGGCGCGAATAGTAGTTGCGGCCGTAGGTCGCCCAATGGTTCTTGACGATGTCGAGCGCGCTTTCCTTGCGCACGGCCAGAATGTTGAGCCACAGCAGGACTGCCCAGAGCCCGTCCTTCTCGCGCACGTGGTTGGAGCCGGTTCCGGCACTTTCCTCGCCGCAGATCGTCGCCATGCCCTCGTCGAGCAGGTTGCCGAAGAACTTCCAGCCGGTCGGCGTCTCGTAGATGCCGATGCCGAGCTTTTCGGCGACACGGTCGGCAGCACCACTGGTCGGCATCGAACGGGCGATACCTGCAAGACCCTTGGCATAGCCGGGTGCCAGATGCGCGTTGGCGGCGAGCATGGCCAGACTGTCGGACGGTGTGATGAAGATGCCGCGGCCGATGACGAGGTTGCGGTCGCCGTCGCCGTCGGAAGCGGCGCCGAAATCCGGTGCGTCGGGCGCCATCATCGTCTCATAGAGTGCGCGGGCATGAACCAGGTTCGGGTCCGGGTGGTGGCCGCCGAAATCGGGCAGCGGGATGAAGTTCATCACCGAGCCCTTAGGCGCGCCGAGTCGCTTTTCGATGATCTCCTTGGCATAGGGACCGGTAACGGCGCTCATCGCATCGAAGACGACGCGGAAGCCACCTTCAATCATTTTGCGGATCGCGCTGAAGTCGAACAGGCTTTCCATCAACTCGGCATAATCGGCGACGGGATCGATGACGGTGATCGTCATGCCGTCGATGTCCTGCGTGCCTTCGGCATCAAGGTTGATGTCGGCGACATCGGAGATCTTGTAGCTGTCGATCACCTTGCTGCGCGCGAAGATCGCGTCAGTGATCTTCTCCGGTGCCGGGCCGCCATTGCCGATGTTGTACTTGATGCCGAAGTCTTCGGTCGGGCCGCCAGGATTGTGGCTGGCCGACAACACGATGCCGCCAAAGGCTTTGTACTTGCGGATGACGTTGGAGGCAGCCGGCGTCGACAGGATGCCGCCGCGGCCGACGAGCACGCGGCCGAAGCCGTTGGCCGCCGCCATCTTGATGGCGATCTGGATGACTTCGCGGTTGTAGAAGCGACCGTCGCCGCCGATGACAAGCGTTTCGCCCAGAAAGCCTTCGAGCGAATCGAAGATCGACTGGATGAAGTTCTCGGCATAGTTCTTCTGCTGGAAGACCGGGACCTTCTTGCGCAGCCCTGACGTGCCAGGCTTCTGGTCGCCGTAGGGAGTTGTGGTAACCGTTCTTATCATGCTGACTTAACCTTTCCCGAGAAGTCCGGAATAAAGAGAGACGTAACGCTCGGCACTTGTGGCCCAGGAAACGTCCGATTTCATGCCCTGGGTCTGAATTTTCGACCAGACTTTGGGCTCGCTGTATGCACGCAGCACCCGCCGGATCGCAAGCCGCAACCCATCGGCATTGACGGGCGTGAATTGGAAGCCGGTCGCGACCTTGGCCGCAAGCCCGGCCTCGTTGGCGTCGATGATGGTATCGGCAAGCCCGCCGGTGCGGGCGACGACCGGCACGCAGCCGTAGCGCAGGCCATAGAGCTGGGTAAGCCCGCAGGGCTCGAAGCGCGACGGAATGAGGATGGCGTCGGAGCCCGCCTGCATCAGATGCGACAGCGGCTCGTTGTAGCCGGTGACCATGCCGATATGGCCGCGATGGCGGGAGGCAGCGGCGAGCAGCGCGCCTTCGAGCGCCGCGTCGCCGGAGCCGAGCACCACGAGCTTGCCGCCCATGGCGACGAGCTCGTCGGCGATCTCGGCGACCAGATCCATGCCCTTCTGCCAGGTGAGCCGGCTGACAACGCAGAAGATCGGGCCGTTGCCTTTTTCAAGGCCGAAGCGTTCCTCGAGCGCACGCCGGTTGGCCGCGCGCTGCTTCAGGCTCGTTGCGCTGAAATGCTGGGCGATGTGCGGGTCGGTCTGCGGATCCCAGATGTCGGCGTCGATGCCGTTGACGATGCCAGAGAGGTCGGCGACGCGGCTCTTCAACAGGCCTTCGAGGCCCATGCCGAATTCGGGCGTCAGGATTTCCTGCGCATAGGAGGGGCTGACGGTGGTAATGGCGTCGGCGGTCTGCAGGCCGCCCTTCAGGAAGCCGACGTCGCCGTAATATTCGACGAACTGCATCGAGAAGGCTTCGGCGGGAAGGGCAAGCTCGGGGAAGACTAAGGCGCCGAACTGGCCCTGGAAGGCGATGTTGTGGATCGTCATCACCGTCGGCGTTGCGGCCGCCGGGCCGAAATGCATGTAGACCGGCGTCAGCGCCGTCTGCCAGTCATGGGCGTGAACGATATCGGGTTTCCAGCCCGAGACGACATCGCCGCCGGCAATTTCGGCCGCCGCAAGCGAGAGTGCGGCAAAGCGGCGGAAATTGTCGACGTAGTCGCGGCCGGTGGCATCGACATAGGGGCCGCCGTCTCGGGCGTAGAGTTCAGGCAGGTCGAGGACCAGCAGATCGAGCCCGTCGATTTCGGCGGCGAGAACTGTCGCCGGATTGCCGAACAGGTTTTCGAAACTGCCGACCTTCTTTTTCTTCTTCAGCTTCTGCAGCACGGCCGGATAGCCGGGCACCAGCGTGCGGGTCTTGACGCCGTGCGGCAAAAGCGCTGCCGGAAGCGCGCCGACGACATCGGCGAGCCCCCCGGTCTTGATCAGCGGATAGACTTCGGACGCAACGGACAGGACGTTCATGAAGTGCCTACATTCCCAGTTTGTCGATCATCGTTTGCGTGATCAGGCAGACGCCGTTTTCCGAACGCCGGAAACGCTTGGCATCGAGCACCGGATCGTCACCGACGACGAGGCCCTCGGGGATCACGACACGGCTGTCGATGACCACGTTGCGCAGCGTCGCGTGGCGACCGATCTTCACATCGGGAAGAACTACGGCATTCTCCAGACGGGAATATGAATTTACGCGGACACCTGTGAACAACAGGCTGCGGTTGAGCGCGGCGCCTGAGATAATGCAGTCGCCGGAGATCAGCGACGAGGTTGCCGAGCCGCGGCGGTTTTCATCGTCATGCACGAATTTCGCCGGCGGCTTGATCTCGGCAAAGGTCCAGATCGGCCAGGTGCTGTCGTAGATGTCGAGCTCCGGCGTCACGTGGGTCAGGTCGATATTGGCCTGCCAATAGGCATCGATCGTGCCGACGTCGCGCCAGTAGGCCTCGCGCTCGAAGTCCGACCGCACGCAGGACTCTGCGAAACGGTGGGCGACGGCTTTGCCGTTATCGACGATGTAGGGGATGATGTCCTTGCCGAAGTCGCGGCTCGATTTCGGATCGGCGGCGTCGCGGCGCAGAAGATCCATCAGGAACTTCGTGTGGAAGACATAGATGCCCATGGAGGCAAGCGCCATCTCCGGATTGCCGGGAATGCCCGGCGGATCGGCCGGCTTCTCGACGAAGGCGATGATGCGGTCCTTTTCGTCGACATGCATCACGCCGAAACCGGTTGCTTCCATGCGCGGCACCTCAAGGCAGCCGATGGTGACGTCGGCGCCGGAATCGACGTGCTGCTGCAGCATCAATTCGTAGTCCATCTTGTAAATATGGTCGCCAGCAAGGATCACCATGTATTCGACGCCATGGTCCTCGATGATGTCGATGTTCTGGTAAACGGCGTCGGCCGTGCCTTCGTACCATTGCGTTTCGGAAACGCGCTGGCTGGCCGGGAGAATATCGAAGCTTTCGTTTCGCTCCGGGCGGAAGAAGTTCCAGCCACGCTGCAGGTGGCGGATCAGCGAATGCGCCTTGTACTGGGTGGCGACGCCGATGCGGCGGATACCGGAGTTGAGCGCGTTCGACAGCGCGAAGTCGATGATACGGGCCTTGCCGCCGAAATAGACCGCCGGCTTCGCCCGTCGGTCGGTCAGTTCCTTCAGGCGACTGCCGCGACCGCCGGCGAGAACATAGGCCATGGCATCACGTGCCAGAGGTTGCGTACGCTTTTCCACCATTTGTCCTCCCCATTCATTGACCTTAAGGGGTCGTCACGGCGGCCTTCTGCGACGCCTTGCGGCCCTCGATATTTGCAGTCTTCCGCCGCCTTCGGCTGGCGGATCGGATAAATTACTCCTGTTCCAGCATCAGTGTCGCGAGCGGCGGCAGGGTGATGTTGGCCATGATCGCTCCCGTGCTGTTCTTCTCGGCAAAAACCGCGCCGCCATTGCCCTTGCCGCTTCCTCCATAGATTTCCGCGTCGCTGTTGAGGATCTCCTTCCAGCGACCCTTGACCGGCAGCGGGATGGCGTAGCTTTCCCGGTAGACGGGGGTGAAATTGGTGATGACGGCGACGAGTTTTTCGCCGGGCGCCTTGCGCAGCCAGGCAAAGACCGAGTTGTCGCGGTCGTCGGCCAGCAGCCATTCGAAACCTTCGCCTTCGCAATCGCGCGCATGCAGCGCCGGCTTGGCGCGGTAGGTGCCGTTCAAGTCACGCACCAGCCGTCGCATGCCCTCGTGCAGATGGTATTCGAGCAGGTTCCAGTCGAGCGCCCGATCCTCGGACCATTCGCGCCATTGCGCGAACTCCTGACCCATGAACAAGAGCTTCTTGCCGGGATAGCCCCACATGAAGGCATAGTAGGCCCGGAGATTGGCGAACTTCTGCCAGTCGTCGCCGGCCATCTTGGCGATCAGCGAGCCCTTGCCGTGCACGACCTCGTCATGGGACAGCGGCAGCACGAAGTTCTCGTTGAAGGCATAAAGCAGGCCGAATGTCAGGTCGTTGTGGTGGAACTTGCGGTGCACCGGCTCGCGCGACAGATATTGCAGCGTGTCGTGCATGAAGCCCATGTTCCACTTGAAGCCGAACCCGAGACCCCCCGCATGGACCGGATGGGAGACCTTCGGCCAGGAGGTCGATTCCTCGGCGATCGTCAGGATACCCTTGTGAGAGCCGTATATTTCCGTGTTCAGCGTCTGCAGGAAACGGACGGCCTCGAGGTTCTCGTTGCCGCCATATTCGTTCGGCACCCACTCGCCGTGCTTGCGCGAGTAGTCGAGGTAGAGCATCGAGGCGACCGCATCGACGCGCAGGCCGTCGACATGGAATTTTTCCGCCCAGTAGAGCGCATTGTTGACGAGGAACGACAGCACTTCCTGGCGGCCGAAATTGTAGATCGCCGTGTTCCAGTCGGGGTGGAAGCCTTGGCGCGGATCCTCGTGTTCGTAGAGTGCGGTGCCGTCGAACCAGCGCAGGCCGTGCTCGTCGGTCGGGAAATGTGCCGGCACCCAGTCGAGGATGACGCCGATGCCGACCTTGTGGCAGCCGTTGACGAAGCGGGCAAAACCTTCGGGCTCGCCGAAACGGGCGGTCGGCGCATAAAGACCGGTTGTCTGGTAGCCCCAGGAGGGGTCGAAAGGAAACTCCGAGATCGGCAGAAACTCGATATGGGTAAAGCCCATGTCGACGCAGTAGGGGATCAGCCGGTCGGCAAGCTCGTCCCAGGAGAGCATCTCGCCATTGTCGCGGCGCTGCCAGGAACCGGCGTGCACTTCGTAGATCGAGATCGGTTGCCGTCTTGCGTCGGCCGAGGCCCAATGCTTGCGGTGTGCCTCGTCGTCCCAGGTCTGCGCGATTTCCGGCGTGGTCATCGAGGCCGTGTTCGGGCGTAGTTCGGAGCGCCGGGCAAAGGGATCGGCCTTGAGCGGCAGACGCGTGCCGTTGCGGTCGAGGATCTCGTACTTGTAGACAAGGCCCGCATCGACGCCGGGAATGAAGATTTCCCAGATGCCGGTGTCGGTGCGCAACCGCATGACGTGGCGACGGCCGTCCCAATCGTTGAACTGGCCGACGACCGAAACACGCTTCGCATTGGGTGCCCAGACGGCGAAATGGTAGCCGCTGGCACCGTCATGCTCGATCGGGTGCGCCCCCATCTTGTCGAAGAGCCTGAGATGCGAGCCTTCGCGAATGTAATAATCGTCCATCGGCCCGAGAACCGGACCGAAGCTGTAGGGATCAACGACCACCCATTCGCCGCCCTGATTGCGGGCGCGGTAGCGGACGGGCTGTGGCTTCTTCAGCGCCACCGGGCCTTCGAAGAAGCCGGCATCGTCGCGCCGTTCGATCGCCCCCAGGTCCTTGCCCGAGAGCGTTTCGACCGTCACCGTCTCGGCATCGGGGATGAAGCAGCGGGCAAGGACGGTCTTGCCGACGGGGTGCACGCCAAGAACCGCAAAGGGGTCGTCATGCGTGCCCTTGAGGATGGCCGCGATATCCGGGGCTGACAGCAGACCTGAAGCTGCGGGTTCCGGGTCCTTGCCGGCCGAGGGCGTCATCCAGCTCTCCAGATTTCCCCGGCATATTGCCGGATGGTGCGATCGGACGAGAACCAGCCCATCCGTGCGGTGTTGCGGATTGCCTGCGCGTGCCAGTCGGACGGCGTCGTCCAGAGCTGGTCGAGCTCGCGCTGCGCCTTGGCGTAGGCTTCGAAATCGGCAGCGACCATGAACCAGTCGTGATTGTAGAGCCCTTCGACGAGGCTTGCGAAGCGATTGCGGTCATCGGGCGAGAACACGCCGGACGCAATCGCCTGCAGCGCCTGCGACAGCTCGCGCGAGCCTTCGATGATGGCGCGCGGATTGTGACCTTCGGCGCGTGCCCTGGTCACCTCTTCGGCGGTCATGCCGAAGATCTTGATGTTTTCCTCGCCGATCCAGTCGCGCATCTCGACATTGGCGCCGTCGAGCGTACCGATCGTCAAGGCGCCGTTCAGCGCGAACTTCATGTTGCCGGTGCCCGATGCTTCCATGCCGGCCGTCGAGATCTGCTCGGAAAGGTCGGCAGCCGGAACCATGATCTCGGCGAGCGAGACGTTGTAGTTCGGCACGAAGACGATCTTCAGGAGGCCGCGCACCGCCGGATCGTTGTTGACGACACGGGCGACGTCGTTGGCCAGTTTGATGATCAGCTTGGCATTGTGATAGCTCGGCGCCGCCTTGCCGGCAAAGAGCTTGACGCGGGGCACCCAGTCGAGCTCCGGATGGGAGCGGATCTGGTCGTAGAGCGCCACCGCCTCGATGATGTTGAGGAGCTGGCGCTTGTACTCGTGGATGCGCTTGATCTGGATGTCGAACATCGCCGACGGATCGAGCCGGATGCCGAGGCGGCTCTGCACGAGCTGCGCGAGGCGCACCTTGTTGGCGCGTTTGACCGCGGCGAAATGCTCCTGGAAGTCCGCCTTGTCGGCGAAGACGTCGAGCGCCTGCAGCGCCTCGGTATTGTCCATGAACTCGTCGCCGATCGCGTCGCGGATCAGTCCGAAGAGACCGGGATTGCACTGCATCAGCCAGCGGCGCGGCGTAATGCCGTTGGTCTTGTTGTTGATGCGGTCCGGGTAGAGCTTGTGCAGGTCGGCAAATACCGTTTCCTTCATCAGCTCGGTGTGCAGTGCCGAAACGCCGTTGATCGAGTGCGAGCCGACAAAGGCGAGATTGCCCATGCGCACGCGTCGTTCGCCGCTTTCGTCGATCAGCGAGATGTTGCGGATTTCGTCGTCCGTGGCGCCCTTCTGGCGGCGGGCCTCGATCAGGATCTTGGCGTTGATCGCATAGACGATCTGCATGTGGCGCGGCAGCAGGCGCTCGATCAGCGGTACCGGCCAGCTTTCGAGCGCTTCGGGCAGAAGCGTGTGGTTGGTGTAGGAGATCGTGCGGCGGGTGATGTCCCAGGCCTGCTCGAAATCGAGGCCGTGCAGGTCGGTCAAGAGCCGCACCAGTTCGGCAATGGAAATGGCTGGATGGGTGTCATTGAGCTGGATGGCGACGGCGTCCGGCAGCGAGTTGAAGTCCGGGTATTGCTGCAGGTGACGGCGCAGGATGTCCTGCAGCGAGGCCGAGGAAAAGAAGTATTCCTGGCGTAGGCGCAGCTCCTGGCCCGCTGGCGTCGCGTCGGCCGGATAGAGAACACGCGTCAGGCTTTCCGCCTTGTTGCTTTCGCGAAGGGCGCCGATGTGGTCGCCGGCGTTGAAGGCGGCCAGCAGGATCGGGTCAATCGGCTGCGCGGTCCACAGGCGCAGCGTGTTGACGCGTTTTGCCCGCCAGCCGACGGCGGGCGTGTCGAAGGCGGTGGCGATGACGCGCTCGGCCGGTTTCCACACGAAACGCTGGATTTCCTCGTCGACATTGGCGGTTTCGACCACGCCGCCGAAGCCGATTTCGTAAGAGCTTTCGCGGCGTTCGAATTCCCAGGGGTTGCCGTGGGCAAGCCAGGTTTCGGGTAGTTCCACCTGCCAGCCATCGGCCATCTGCTGGCGGAAGAGGCCATGCATGTAGCGGATGCCGTAGCCATAGGCGGGTACGTCGACGGTCGCCATCGATTCCATGAAACAGGCAGCCAGCCGTCCGAGACCGCCATTGCCGAGGGCCGCATCCGGCTCGAGCTGGGCGACGACATCGATATCGACGCCGAGGGAGGCGAGTGCGTCGCGCATCTCGTCCATCAGGCCGATATTGGTCATCGCATCGCGCATCAGCCGGCCGATGAGGAATTCGAGCGAGAGATAATAAACGCGCTTGGCGCCGGTTGCGTAGGTCTTGCGGGTGGAGTCCATCCACTTGTCGGTGATGCGGTCACGCGCAACCAGGATCGCCGCCGTCAGCCAGTCATGGGGCTTGGCGACCTTCGGGTCCTTGCCGATGCGGTACTTCAGACGTTCGAGGATTTCGACGGCGAGCTGGCTAGGTTCAGACGACCTTGGGGCGGGCTGCGGCACGTCGTTGGTGGAGAGCCTGTTCATCATGAAACTGTCTTTACCCTTTTGCGTTGGGAGATCGCAGGCCGGACCCGACCGGGGATAAAGCCAATTTATGCATCGATCCGAAGCGCTTGCAACAGATGTTTTTAAATGGATTAGACTTGTCTCAGACGGTGGAGAACGTATCCCGCCGAAACGCAAAATGCCGCCCAGCGGGGCCGGGCGGCATCGTCAGCGATGTGGTCTGTCTTACCTTGTCAGGCGTGCCATCTTGCCCGAGGTGGTGGCGCCGATTTCACCGAAAACCTTGACCAGAGCTGCGGCATCTTCCGGCGACTTGTAGTCGGCTGTGCTGCTGGCGCATCGGCTGAGCACCGATTTTCCCTGGATCGGCGCCATGAAGGCGATGGTGAAGACGCGAATGCCGGCGTCCTTGGCATCCTGGCACGCCTTGAGCGTTGCCGTGTCGGATTTGGAATCCTGGGCTTTGTACTTGTCGAGTTCCGGTTCCGGCTTTGGCGCCGCCGGGATGGTCAACGCCTTTCCTTCGAAATGTGTGTTCGCCCCATCGGTCATGAAGACGATGTACTTTTTCGGCGTCAGGCCGTTGGAAGCCGTGTGCGCGTCGTTTTCGCCCTTGAGCTTCAGATCCGTGACGGCCTTGGCGAAAGCGCCGCTCGAATCCGTGCCGCCGTTCGCCTCCAGGTTCTTGACGTAGGTACTGGCCTTCGTCGTGCCCCAAGCCAGTTTCTCTTCCGGGAAGATGGAGCTGCTATAGGAAACAGCGCCGACACGGACATACTTGTTGTCGGGGTCCATCTCGGTGAGTGGCTTCAGCAGCGTCTCAACCGCGGATTTCAAGGTCGTGATCTTGTCGATCATGCAAGGGCTGGTCTCAGAGATGCTCTTGCCCCAGTTCTCCGCCGTCCAGTTCTTGCACTTGGTGCGCTTCTCGTCCTTCACATTCGTCACGAAGGCCATCGAGCCCGAGCGGTCGAGCACGAGATACATCGACATGGCGTTCTTGGTTTCCGTCGCGCTCTCGGCAACGGCTACCGTTTCCAGATTGACGGACTTCTGTCCGAGCAACCGCGTCATGGGGTTGAGCTGAATTGTCTGCTTGTTGACGATCGTGACCTTAAAGGCCTTGTCGCTCTTGCCGACAGTCGTCATGACGATGTCGACCGTCGGCTGAACCTGGGTCTCCGTCGGGTCGGTCACGCCGCCCGCGGAAGCGCTGCTGGTGCCCGGGTCGCTGCCGCCAGCTCCACCGGGCAGATCGGTCGAGCTTGCGCCCGACTGCGCCTTCAGGAAGTTCAAGGCGATTTCCTTGGCCTTCTCGGTCGCCAGCGTATCCTTGTTTGCAACCAGTGCGGACGCAGCCGCAAGTGCTGCCGCGTCGGCTGCATCCTGCATCTGGTTTTTCGTCGTCATCATGGTGGCCAGATCGACGGCGACGCCGCCGGCTGCCAACACCAATGGCGCCGCGAGTGCTGCCATGATGCCAAAATTGCCACCCCGGTCCTTGAGCATAGCTACGAAGGACCGGCCTACCGTGTATCGTCTTCCCATCTTTGCACACCCCAAAGGAACACGTTGCAAGCTTGGGGGCATCAATAGCGGCGATGGCTTACGATATCGTTCCGGCAATCCTTGCAATTTTAATGGATTGCCGGAAAACCGGTTGTTGTAAGGGGTTCTGCGGCACCCTGTCTGTTCCGAAGCGGGAATCGGCCTGTGCCAAATCGGGTCACGCTACCGGAATGACGTCGACCGCCTGTTTCGTCGTTTGGCTGCCGTAGCTTTTCAGGACCCCGATGACGGGCGCGACATCGCCGTAGTCGCGGCCATGGCCGACGACGATATGGTCGGTTCCAGCCGGAATATTGTTGGTCGGATCGAGTTCGAGCCACCCACCGGTTGTGCCGCACCAGACGCGCACCCAGGCGTGCATGGCATCGGCCCCCTCCAGGCGCTCCTTGCCGGGCGGAGGGATCGTCCTTAGGAAACCGCTAACATAGCCGGCAGGGATGCCGAGGCTTCTGAGCGCCACGATCATGACATGGGCGAAATCCTGGCAGACGCCGCGCTTGAGCTTGAACGCTTCTGCCGGCGTCGTGTTCACGGTCGTCGCCTCGCCGTCATAGGCGAAGTCGCGATGGATGCGGTCACACAGTGCAACGGCGATCTGGCGCACGGTCATCGTGTCGGTAATGGTGTCACGCGCGTAGGCGGCAATGTCGGCGACCTCGGGCAAGAGTGGGCTCGGGCCGGCGAAGTGATGCGGCGCGTCGGCATCGACGGACCAGCAGGCCGCAAGCTCGGCCGGCAGGCCGGTGAGGTCAGGGGAGAAGTCCGCGGTCAGGGCCTGTGCTTCCACCTGCACGCGCGCCTGCATGCGGATCGTCAGGTCTGCATGCGAGTTGCGAAAGAGAATCGACGTAAACGGGTTGGCGAAGAAGTCGATGCTCTCGGTACGTTCGGCCGGCATGGGATGGCAGCTGAGCGAGCCGACGACGAGACGTTGGCGACCGGGCAGCGTCGCCGGCAGCACGCGCACGAGGTGGCGGCCGCCGGACACCGGCACTTCGTAGTCATAGATGATCTTCAGGCTGATGTCGTAAAGCATGGCTAGCCGAGATAGGTGCGCGCGAGCAGATCGGACAGGCTTTCGAGATCCCGCTCCAACCGATTGTAGACGCCGAGGTTCATGGCTTCCGGTGTCATCACCGCCAGGCCCGAATGCAGCCGCATCGCCTCGCGGTAGAAGGAGGACATCTGGCCGTTGACGAAGGCGTTCGGCAAGAGCTCGACCTCGGTCTTGATCTCATTCAACTGGTAAAGCACCGAGCGCGGATTGAGCGGATCGAGCGCCAGGAGGTCGGTGACCGTCAAGGCGGCGGTGCTGACATTGTAGCGCCGGCGATGGGTCATGACGCTGTCGCCGATTTCGAGCAGCATGTCATAGGCGCCATCGGGCGCATCCGGCCCCGACATGTGGCCGAGCAGCCGGGTCATGTGCAGGCCGCGCTCGATATAGCGGCCGATCGAAAGAAAGCGCCAGCCGGTGAAGCGGTACATATTTTCATGCACGAGACCGGCAAAGCCGGCGAGCTTGCGCAGGAGCACGGTGATCGCGCGGGTCGCGTCGTCGCCGGCCTGCACCGTCGCGTGGAACTTGCGCGCCGTCTGCGACAGGTCGTTCAGTGCCAGCCAGCCGTCCGGCGAGAACCGGTCGCGGATGTTGCCGGCGCTGAAGAGGGCGCTTGCGATATTGGCGAGCAGGCTGTCGGGCACCGGCTGGCGCGCATCGATGTCGAGGGCTGCGAGATAGTCGCCGACATCCTTAAGGAGCGGCAGGTCCGGATCGGCGGTTTCGGCGAAGCGGCCGTGCCAGGCGCGCAGGATGCGCAGCGCCCCTTCCGCACGCTCGATATAGCGGCCGAGCCAGAAGAGATTGTCGGCCGCCCGGCTCGGCAGGCTTCCCGGCATGTTGCGGGTGAAACTTTCCTCGGCCGGAAGCAGCGTCGTGCGCTCGACCGGTCGATCGCTGACGATCCAGACATCGGCGGCGGTGCCGCCCGCCTGCATCGCGATCGCGGCGACATCGTCGCCGGAGCCGATGCGGGCAAAGCCCCCTGGCATAATCTGCCAGCCGTCGCGGGTGCGTGCCGCAAACACCCGCAGGCTCATCGGCCGCGGCGTCAGCCGCCCGCGCACCCAGGCAGGGGTGGTCGAGAGCGTGACCACCTCCTGGCCCACGAGCTTGCCGCCCTCGGCGCTAAGCCAATCTGCGATCGAGGCTCGAGCCTTCTCATCAAGCGTACGGCCGAGTACCGACTGGCCATTGTCGTCGAAGAAAGGGCGGGTCTGGTAGGCGGGGCCGATGACCATGCGGTCGAGGTTGGCGGCGACCTGTTCGCGTTCGGCGCCCTGGCCGCACCACCAGGTGGCGATCGAGGGCAGCTTCTGTTCCTCGCCCAGCAGATGGCGGCAGATCGCCGGCATGAAGGCGAGGAAGGCGCGGGTTTCGACGATGCCGGTGCCGAGCGCGTTCACGATTGAGACCGAGCCGGCCCTGAGCGCCTCGACAATGCCGGGTGTGCCGATATGCGAGGACTGATTGAGCTCGAGCGGATCGGCAAAGGCCGCGTCGAGACGACGCCAGAGCACGCCGATGGGCTTGAGGCCGGCGACGGTGCGCACCATCACCCGGCCGCCGATCACGGTCAGATCCTCGCCTTCAAGCAGCATGAAGCCCAGATAGCGGGCGATATAGGCATGTTCGAAATAGGTCTCGTTGGCGATCCCCGGCGAAAGAACGGCGATGCGGTCGTCCGGGTGCAGCCGGCGGCTCTGCAGCGTGTCGCGGAACTCGCCAAAGAAGCCGGCCAGCCGGTGGACGTGGCTTTCGGCATAAAGATTGGAGAAGGCACGCGTGGTCGCGACCCGGTTCTCCAGGGCGAAGCCGGCGCCCGAAGGTGCCTCGGTGCGATCGGACAGGACCCACCAGTTACCGTCGGGGCCACGGCCGATCTCGAAGGAGACGAAATGCAGGAAGTGGCCGTCGGCCGGTTTCACGCCGACGAGAGGGCGCAGGAACTCCGGATTGGAGGCGACGAGCGCCGGCGGCAGCAGCCCTTCGCGCACCAGCCGGTTCTCGCCATAGATGTCGGCGACCACCTTTTCCAGAAGTTCGGCGCGCTGCACGAGGCCTTGCGAGACGTGCGCCCATTCCTTTTCGTCGATCAGAACCGGAATGTGCGACAGCGGCCAGCTTCGCTCGGAACTCTCCTTGGCGCCGTAGACGCGATAGAACACGCCGGCGTCGCGCAGATAGCGGTCGGCGCGCGCGAAGCGGTTGGCAAGTTCGGTCTCGTCGAGCCGCCCAAGCGTCGCGAGCAGCCGCTGCCAGACCGGGCGGACATTGCCCTCCTGGTCGAGCATTTCGTCGGCAATGCCCGGTAGGGCACGGTAGCCGAAGACCGGATCGTCGTCGGTGCCCGGATGGTTTGCGGCCGCTGTCTGCTTCTTCGGCATTTACGCTCCTGGTGGACGCCTGAGATCAAGCGTCATCGGGAATTCCGTCGACGGGCTTTCGGGGCGCAGCGGATAGCCTCCCGGCGTATGACCCCAAGGCTCGAACCGCGCCAGGCGCCGCGCCTCCGCCTCGTTGCCGTTGACCGGAAACGTGTCGTAGTGGCGCCCACCCGGGTGGGCGACATGGTAGATGCAACCGCCGATCGCCCGATTCGACCATGTATCATAGATATCGAATGTGAGGGGAGTGTTGACCGGTAGCACCGGATGTAGCCCAGAGGCCGGCTGCCACGCCTTGTAGCGGACGCCGGCCACCGCCGTGCCATTCGAACCAGTGCGTGTGAGCGGCACGAGCCGACCGTTGCAGGCGACCGTATATCGCTCGGGATTGGCGGTATCGAGCTTGACCTGCAGCCGTTCGATCGAGCTGTCGACATAGCGCACGGTGCCGCCGATCGCGCCCTGTTCGCCCATCACGTGCCAGGGTTCGAGCGCCTGACGGATTTCGAGCTTTGCCCCCTCGTATTCGACCTCGCCGCAGAAGGGGAAGCGGAACTCGAGCTGGGCCTCGAACCATTCCGGTTTCAGATCGAAGCCGTGCGCGCGGAGATCGGCGAGCACGTCGAGAAAGTCCTGCCAGACGTGATACGGCAGCATGAAACGATCGTGCAGCGCGGTGCCCCAGCGCACGAAGCGACCGTCGACCGGGTGCTTCCAGAAGCGGGCGATGAGGGCGCGCACCAGCAATTGCTGGGCGAGCGACATGCGGGCGTTCGGCGGCATCTCGAAACCGCGGAACTCGACGAGGCCGAGGCGGCCGGTCGGCCCGTCAGGCGAAAACAGCTTGTCGATGCAGATCTCCGCCCGATGGGTGTTGCCGGTGACATCGACGAGCAGGTTGCGGAACAGCCGGTCGACGAGCCAGGGCAGGGGCGGCGGCGTTGCAGAGCCCGGCATCGGCACCTGCGCCAGGGCGATTTCGAGTTCATAGAGCTGGTCGTGCCGGGCTTCGTCGATACGCGGCGCCTGCGAGGTCGGGCCGATGAAGAGGCCGGAGAACAGGTAGGAGAGCGAGGGATGCCGCTGCCAGTGCAGCACCATGCTTTTTAGCAGATCCGGGCGGCGCAGGAACGGGCTGTCATTCGGATTGGCGCCGCCGACGACCACGTGATTGCCGCCGCCGGTGCCGGTGTGACGGCCGTCGATCATGAACTTGTCGGCACCGAGCCGGCTCTGGCGCGCCTCCTCGTAGATCGCCGTGGTGATATCGACGCAGTCCTGCCAATGGGCGGCCGGATGAATGTTGACCTCGATGACGCCCGGGTCCGGCGCAACGCGGATGACGTTGATGCGCTCGTCCTGCGGCGGTGCATAGCCTTCGATGTGCACGGGCAGGCCGATCGCAGCGGCAGCGCGCTCCGCAGACGCGATCAGATCGAGATACTCCTCGACGCTTGTCGTCGGCGGCATGAAGACGCAGAGCCGGCCGTCGCGCGGCTCGACGCTGATGGCGGTGCGCACCAATCCGGCGATCTCGTCGCGCGGCGCCGGGAGCGGCGTTTCCGGAACTTCCGAGGCCTGGAAGCGTGCATGCTGCGTGCGGGCGCTGCTTTCGCTGAAGTCCGGCAAATCGTCGCGCGGGACCGTCGGATCGACCGGATGGATATAGGGGTAAGCGGAGGGCGCGACATAGGGTAGGGCGCCGAGCGGAAGGCGATAGCCGACGGCGCTGTCGCCGGGAACGAGGAAGATGCGGCCACGGCGCGTCTGCCATTTCTCGCTCATCCACTTCACGCCGGTGGCGCGCGCGTTCCAGGCTTGCACCGGCAGAACATAGCCGGTCGGCGCCGTCAGGCCGCGCTCGAACACGCGGGCCATGCGGCTGCGCTCCTCGGGATCCTTCAGCTTGGAGTTGGCAGGATCGACGTTGTCGGGGAGGTTTGCCTCCTTCAGCAGCCAGTCGGCCGGGTCTTCGAAGGCCGGCACGACCATTTCGGTCGGCACGCTCAATTCGCCTGCGACCAGATGCAGCAGGCGTTCGGCATCCGCTACCGTCACGTCGTGGCGGCCGGTCTCCTCGGCGATCAGGTCCGGCCGGCGCCAGATCGGCACGCCGTCCTTGCGCCAGTAGAGGGAGAAGGTCCAGCGCGGCAGGGTTTCGCCCGGATACCATTTGCCCTGGCCATAATGCAGGAAGCCACCGGGGGCGAAGCGTTCGCGCAGCCGGCGGATCAGTGTGTCGGCCTTCTCGCGCTTGGTTGGTCCGACGGCCTCCGTGTTCCATTCCTCGGACTCGAAGTCGTCGATCGAAACGAAGGTGGGCTCGCCGCCCATCGTCAGGCGGATGTCGTTTTCCTCAAGCTCCCGGTCAACCTTCCCGCCGAGTGCATTCAGCGCATCCCAGCTTTCGTCGGAGAAGGGTTTGGTGATGCGCGGGTGCTCGGCGACGCGCCTCACCTTCATGTCGAAAGCGAAGTCGGTGCGGGTCTCGGGATCGCCGAAAAATTCTCCGGAGATCGGCGCGGCGTTGCGGTAATGGGGCGTTGCGGCAAGCGGAATGTGGCTCTCGCCGGTCAGCAGGCCCGAGGTCGGGTCGAGCCCGACCCAGCCGGCGCCGGGCAGGTAGACTTCGGCCCAGGCATGCAGGTCGGTGAAGTCGTGGTCGGTGCCGGAGGGGCCGTCGAGGGCTTTCAGATCCGGCGTCAGCTGAATGAGATAGCCGGAGACGAAGCGGGCGGCGAAGCCGAGATTGCGCAGGATCTGTACGAGCAGCCAGCTGGAATCGCGGCAGGATCCTCTTGCCGATGTCAGCGTCTGCTCCGGGTCCTGCACGCCCGGCTCCATGCGGATCACATAGCCGACTTCCTTCTGCAGGCGTGCGTTGAGCCCGACGACCATGTCTATGGTGCGCTGGCGGGAACGGTCGACCGTTGCCATGAAGGCGGAGAGCGCCGGGTCGAGCGGCTCCGGCGTCATATAGATCCGGAGATCGTCGCTGAGATCCTCGGGGTAGGGGAAGGGCCAATGCTCGGCCTCTTCCTCGACGAAAAAGTCAAAGGGGTTGTAGACGGTCATGTCGGCGACGAGATCGACTTCGATTTTCAGCTCGCTCACCGGATCGGGAAAGACGAAACGGGCGAGGTAGTTGCCGTAGGGGTCCTGCTGCAGGTTGACGAAATGGTTGCCGGGCGAAACCTTCAGCGAGTGGCTGATGACCTTGGTCTTGGAATGGGCAGCGGGCTTCAGCCGGATGATCTGCGGCGAGAGGCTTACGGGACGGTCATAGATATAGTGGGTCAGGTGATAGATACTGGCCTTGATCGACATGCCGGATTTGATCCCCTTCGTGGCGGGTCTGACGCCCCCCATCGCCACGAAGTTTGTGCAATGCAAATCGAGAATGCAAGCGCGAAAGCGCCCGCAGAAAATCAGGGCGGCGCAACGCATTCGCACGCCCGGACGGGCGTGCGAAACATTGGCCATCCTAGGTCAGACGATCGGCGGATTGATGCGGGCAAAACCCTCCTGGCGGTAGTAGGGGAAGTAGGGGTAGGCCGGCGTCGTTCGGCTCGCCGCGTCGAGTCGGGCGATCTGGTCCGCTGACAACGACCAGCCGACGGCGCCGAGGTTCTGGCGAAGCTGCTCCTCGTTGCGGGCGCCGATGATGACGCTCGAGACCGTCGGGCGCTGCAGCAGCCAGTTGATGGCGATCTGCGGGATCGTCTTGCCGGTTTCCTCCGCGAGCTGGTCGAGCACGTCGACGACATCGTAGAGCTTCTCATCATCGACCGGTGGGCCGAAGGCCGCAGTGTCGTGCAGGCGGCTGCCTTCGGGCCACGGCTTGCCGCGGCGGATCTTGCCGGTGAGACGCCCCCAGCCGAGCGGGCTCCAGACCAGAGCGCCGACGCCTTGGTCGGCGCCAAGCGGCATCAGTTCCCATTCGTAGTCGCGTCCAACCAGCGAATAGTAGACCTGGTGGGCGACGTGGCGCACGAGGCCGTGCTTCTCCGAGACAGCCAGCGATTTCATCAATTGCCAGCCGGCAAAGTTCGAGGCACCGACGTAGCGCAGCTTGCCGGCGGCAACCAGACTGTCGAGTGTCGAAAGCACCTCCTCGACCGGCGTTCCCGCGTCGAAGGCGTGCAGTTGCAAAAGGTCGATGTAGTCGGTGCCGAGCCGCTTCAAGGCATCGTCGACGCCCTTGACGAGACGCGTGCGCGACGTGCCGGCGTCGTTCGGACCGTCGCCCATCGGCAATGCCATCTTGGTGGAGAGAAGCACGGCATCACGCCGGCCCTTGATGGCCGCGCCGAGCACGCTCTCGGACGCACCGTCGGAGTAAACGTCTGCGGTATCGAAGAGATTGACGCCGGCTTCGAGCGAGATGTCGATCAGCCGCCGGGCTTCCGCGGCGTCGCTGTTGCCCCAGGCGCTGAAGAGCGGCCCCTTGCCGCCGAAGGTGCCGGCGCCGAAGCTCAAGGCAGGCACTTTCAGTCCCGATGATCCAAGCCGTCTGTATTCCATGTCGTCAAACTCCTCGTTGGTTTTGTCTTTGCGAGAGCGGAAGTCCGCTCGCCCACCAGGAGAAGGTGGTATCGCGGCCATTTGCGATGTAGACCGGATGAAAGAACATCATTTGTGAGTTGAAGTCACATGTCGCGTTTGTCTATCAACCGTTCGGGGGAGATGGCGGTTTTCGCCAAGGCGGTGGAGCTCGGCGGCTTCTCGGCCGCGGCAAAGGTCTGCTGCATGACACCCTCGGCCGTCAGCAAGCTCGTGCAGAGGCTGGAGGAAAGACTCGGCGTCCGGCTCATCAACCGCTCGACGCGGCGGCTGCAGCTTACAGCGGAAGGCTGTGCCTTCTATGAGCGGGCGGTGCGCATCCTTGCCGATATCGACGAGGCGGAGCGCGAGGCGGGTTCAGGCGAAACGCCCGAGGGCCGCGTGCGGCTAAACGTCAGCGCTTCCTATGCGGTGCATGTGCTGATGCCGGTGCTGCCGGAGTTTCTCTCGGCCTTTCCGTCGGTCTCGCTCGATATCCTGCAGACCGACGCCGTGGTCGATCTGATGGCGGAGCGGGCCGACATCGCCGTGCGCGCCGGTCCTCTGAAGTCTTCGAGCCTGATCGCCCGCAAGCTCGGCAGCACGTCGATGACGATCGTGGGCGCGCCGTCCTATCTTCAACGGTTCGGCATGCCCGAGAGTGTCGGCGACCTCGAAGCGATGAACAGGCTGAGCCATAGCTATGCGCGTTCGATCGATGGCTGGCCGCTCCTGTCGAACGGGGAGCCTTTCACGCTGGCGCCGACGGAGCAGGTCCGCGTGAGCGACGGCGAGGGTTTGCGCCAGCTTACGCTCGCCGGTGTCGGGCTGGCGCGACTGCCCACGTTTACGGTCAAGGAGGATATCCGTTGCGGCCGGCTGACGGCGGTCGCCGAGCACTTGAACCCGGGCGACATCGAGGCCTTCCATGCGGTGTTCCACGGGCAGGGTGGAGCCCTGCCGGCGCGCGTGCGGGTGGTACTTGATTTCCTGGCTAAGCGCGCGCGGATTTCATCGCCTTGAACGGCTGGTGCGTCGCTTCGGCCGGCTGGCCGCAGACGCGATTGCGGCCCTCGGACTTGGCGCGATAGAGCTCGTTATCGGCGAGTTCGATCAGGTGCTTCCAGCCACCGTTCGCGCTGCGGCCTTCGGCCACGCCGAAGCTGGCGGTGACGTTCAGCTTCCGTCCGTCGGCAAGGACGATCGGTTCGTGCGCGAGGTTGATCCTGATCCTTTCGGCAAGGGCAAGGGCGGACTCGATGCTGTCGCCGGGCGTGATCACGGCAAACTCCTCACCGCCGAAGCGGGCGACGAGATCGGAATTGCGCACGGAATTGCGGATGATGCGGGCGGTTTCCTGAAGCACGATGTCGCCGATCAGATGGCCGTGGGTATCGTTGATCTGCTTGAAATGGTCGATGTCCATCAGGATCAGACAGGCGTCGTGATCCTTGCCGTCCGTGTCTTCCGCGCCGCCGATCAGCTCCAGCGCGCGGCGGTTGAGCAGGCCGGTCAGTTCGTCGGTTTCCGCCTGGCGTTCGAGATGCTGCATCAGCAGCGTGCGCTCGTCGAGGCGCTGGCGCAGAATATCGATCGCATCGAACAGGCGTCCCATTTCGCCTTCTCCGCCCTTGCCCTGAAGGCGCGCGATCGGGCGATCATTGGCAAGCTCGATGATGCTGTGGCGCGCAAGAAGCAGCGGTTCGAACACCAGCGATCGGGCGCGCCGCATCAAGATCAGCAACATCAGGAAGAGCGAGAAGGTCGCAAGGCTCGCCACGGCGAGCTTGATCGACGCGCGGGTCTTGTTGGCGGACAGGCGCTCGACGGTCGAATCCATGAAGGCGCGACGCAGATCTTCGAGCGGTTTCATCTTCGGGACGAAAAGGTCGGTGAGCTGTTCGGCGGTCATCGGGTAGTCGCCCGAGCGTTTACCGACGGCGACGATGTTGTCGATGATCGCAAAACCTTCGGCAAAGAACTCGCGGTCGATCTTGGCGAGATCGCCGATCTTCGACGGATCCAGGCCTGGAAGCGCGCCCGGTTTGCCGACGATCGCCCAGACCTCCTGCAGCCTGCCGCGCGTGCGCTCGCTGTCGGCCAGATTCTTGATCGCGAGCGGCTTGCCGACGGCAACGGGCGCCATGACGTGCGAGCCGAGGCGACCGCCGTCCTCGCGCAGATTGGCGAGCATCTGGGCTGCAAGGGCAATGCCCGCAAGGTTCGGGTCGGTGTTGGTCAGGCGCTGAATGTTCCAGTCGATCGCGGGGCGAAGCGCATCGATCACGCCGAACATGGCCTCGATCGTCGCTTCGATTTCGGCAAGGTTCCGCCGTTCCGGCGGAAGGGCCGCAATGCGATCGACTTCCGCACGCGCAAGCATCAGCCGACGATGGACCTCGACCAGGATGGGCGAAAGCGCGCCGGCCGGTTCGGAGCGGCTGGCATTGTCGATGTCGGCGGTGATCTGAGCCAATGCCGCGTCGCTGCGGGCACGAAACTCCGCCAGCCGCGCCTGGACAGTCGAGCCGGGCGCTACGCCAAGGCCGAGCACACCGTTGGACGGGCCACGTTCGGCCGAGAGGTAGTTTGCGGCGTCGAGGACGCGGCAAAAGGCCATGACTTCCGTCAGGTTGCGGCGCGCGACGACAAAGTCGCTATAGGATGCGGCGATGATTTCGGTCGCAAGAATGCCCGTGCAGGCAACGACGATCGCCACCAGCCATTGGAGCTTGCGTCGCAGGGCCTTGGCCGTACGCGCTTCCCCTACGCCCATCTGAGGGGACGCATAGGTGCTGCCCTTATTGCTCATTTGCGCGAAGTTGCTCCACTCATGTCGCCGCCCGTCTGCTCGACAATCGCGACAAATTCTTGCCACCCGACAAGAAACCCATCCGAAATCAGTGTGCTTGCCGCCCCTGCTATCGTATAAGATGTTAAATAAGCTTGAAATACCCTGAAATACTAGGGGCTATTCCGCAACCGAGGGATGCGCCCGGCGCACGGCAGACCCCAGCTTTGCGGCCCCCGTATTCGCTTTCCGGTCCATGATCGCAATAAATCCTGCCCGCCTTCTTGCCGAAAGCGGGCCTGGACTTGGTTGGTCGTCATTTTACTTCAGCAACTCTTCACGGCAACGTGATCTGTGCTGCGGCCTAAAGCGCCGCGCGTCTTATCAGACGGGCTAAGGTCGCTGTAACACTTTGATTTTCTGCAAGTCTGTTCCCTTACGTCGAGGACGATTTAAGGAGACATGCAGTCGTCTCAGCGCTTCGGCCCGACCAGTGCGAAGAGGGCGCCCTGCGGGTCGAGCGCCTGAACGATCCAGGCGCCTCCGGGGACCTCCATCGGCTCCAGCACGATCTTGCCGCCGCCAGCCTTGATGCGTTCGATGGCGGCATCGATGGCCGGTACGTTGATGTAGTAGAGCCAGTAAGGCGCGGGCACTTCCTTCGGCTTGGTCATCATCCCGCCGATCGGGGCGCCGCCATGGGCGAAGATCTGGTAGATGCCCATTTCGCCCATGTCCATGCCCTGGTCCTTCGTCCAGCCGAAGAGTTCGGAATAGAAGGGAAAGGCGGTGTCGAGGTCGCCCGAGGCAAGCTCGTGCCAGCCGATCAGTCCGGGGGCCATCGGGTCGGTAACCGGCGGCGGATCGCCCGTACCCTTGAAGATCGAGAAGACCGCGCCGTGCGGATCGGTGACCACGGCGAAGCGCCCTATCCCCGGGATATCGTCCGGCGCCCGGTGCACCTTGCCGCCCTTGGCGGTGATGCTGGCGGCGCTCACGTCGACATCGTCGACGCCGACATAGCCGAGCCAGGCGGGCGGCACGTTCATTTCGAGCGCGCCTTCCGGCATGGTCATCAATCCCGCCACCGGAATCTCGCCGACGTTGAACAGCGTGTAGCTGATGCCGGCCATGCCGGCATCGCTGGCGGCCCAGCCGACCACGTCCTTGTAGAACGTCTCGGCGGCCGCCATGTCGGTGGTCATCAGTTCGTACCAAACGAATTTGCCGTGATCTGCCATTGCCTTCCTCCGGTTTTGCTCTGGCGCGGCGTATCTGGCGCCACTTGTTTGCCTGTTCGAATGAACTGTTGTCGGGTCAGCCTGACATGATGCATGGCCGAACAGCCAAGGCCGTCGTCAGCGCGGCTTTCAATCCCGACGTAGGTATTCCGCCGTCATCAAGTCTTTCCAGTTTCCGTCCGCTGTCTGCGCCTGCGCCGTCAGCAGCCGACGGGATGGCCCGGCAAGCGTGATGACGTCGCGGTAGCGCATGGTCCTGCCGGGGTTTTCGAAATCTGGCCCCTCGCAGTAGAGGGAGAGGGACGTGCCGTCCGCGTCCAGTTCTCCGTCATAGATCCACATGTGGCTCATCATCGAACCGACCCAGGTGCCGACGTAACGTTTTGTCTGCGGATTGAAGCCGAGCGTCATCAGCGTCTGGCCGAAACTGCCGCCCGGCATCGTTCCCTGACCCTCGCAGACGATCCAGAGGCCTTCGAGTGACCGGACATGCTCGGTCCAGGGGCCACTGCCATCGGGCTCGCCATCGGAGCCGGCCGCGCGAACGTGCCAGTCGCCCAGCAATTGCTCGAGCCAGCGGTGCGCTTCTTCCGGTTCTGCTCTCACGGGATTTCCTTCTTGACCGGGCGCAGACGTTCGGCCCGGCACGCGAGCGTTCTCAAAACGATTTTGCGGGCGAAAAGTTCCGTCCGCCGGGATGCGGACCTCAGCCCGCCTTGCGTCCGGGCTCCCGATCATATTCGTCGTGGCGGCGAACGAAGCTCATGGTCCCGTCCTCGTTGCGCCCCTTGGGTGCGCGGTCGAGCAGCATCAGTGTGCCCACGAGTTCTTCGAGCCCGCGGGCATAGGACGAATAGGTGTGGTAGATCGTGCCGTCCTCGCCCTTCTGGAAGGCGCTGAGACCGGGCAGTTCCTCATGCGCATTGGCGCTTTCTATGTCGGTGAAGTTGTACCCGACCTTGCCGCTTGCGAGCTCGTCTGGCGAAAAGGCCACGTGGAAGTCATGGTTGAAGCCGTTGCCTTCCGCCGAGACCCAGGGGAAATCCCACTCCATGCGTTTCTTGTAGGTTTCGATCTTTGCGAGCGGCGCGTTCGATGCGGCGACCAGCGTCACGTCATGATGGTTGAGGTGCGGCAGCATGCCGGCGAAGTGATCGACCAGGAAGGAGCAGCCGGGGCAACCGGCCTCCCAGGTGGGGCCGAACATGAAATGGTAGACCATGAGCTGGCTGCGGCCGTCGAAAAGCTCGGACAGGGATTTGCGGCCCGCCCGCGTATCGAAGACGTAGGTCTTTTCCATCTTCACCCAGGGCAAGGCCAGCCGGGCGGCATTGACCTTGTCGCGTGCGTGGGTGTGTTCCTTTTCCAGCGCAAGCAGATCTTTGCGCGCTTTCAGCCACTCTCCAGGCGATACCACTGCGTGATCCTGTCTCATGCCCGTTCCTCCTTCCAACGTTGCACTTGACTATTTACGTTGATATCAACATTAATCGGGCATGTCAAAAATGCCGCTTGTTTCGTTCGACACTACCCTGCATGTGAAGGACACCTGCCTCTGCCTGCATGTGCAACGCGCAGCGCGCGCCATTGCCCGCCGGTTCGACGAGGCGCTGCGCCCGCTCGATATCACCAACGGACAGTTCTCTCTCCTGATGTCGCTCAACCGCCCGGCGCCGCCCAATATGGGCTCGGTGGCGTCGCTTCTCGCCATGGACCGGACGACCTTGACGGCGGCGTTGAAGCCGCTGGAACGGCGCGGCCTGGTCGAAAGCTTCCCGGATGCCGACGACCGGCGGTCGCGGCGATTGCGGCTGACGACCGAAGGGCAGGCGCTGCTGGCGCGCGCCGTGCCGATCTGGCGGAACCTGCATGAGGCGCTCGATCCGGTGCTCGATAACGGCGGTTCGGACCGCCTGCGTGCCGATCTCTTAAGGCTGGCTTGACGGGCGGCCGGTCAGTCCTCGGACGGCTCTGGCGCGGGGCGTTCCTTGAGCACCTCGATCACCTCGGCGATCAAGGCAGAGGCCTGCCGCAGCCGTCGTTCGCCGAGTGCGCCGCCCAGGCCGTCCGCCCAGGCCGCCTGCCGCTCCTTGATGTCGTGCAGTGCCGTTTCTCCCGCCGCAGTCAGAACCATGAGCTTTGCCCTCTGGTGGGTCGGGTTGTCCCTGTAGGCGATCAGCCCTTCGGCCTCCAAGAGATCGGCGATGCGCTGCACCCCCTGGCGCGCAAGGCCGAGCGCGCGTGCCGCATCGGCAACCGACATCGGCGCATGGTTTGCCGCGGCCAGCACCTGCCAGCGGGCGCTCGTCTGTCCGGAAGGTTTGGCGAGTGCGTCGCCGGCCTGCGTCAGCGGGCCCGCTAGCCGCAGTACCGATATGGCGAACTCCGCAAAGGCGTCTCCGGCGGGTGTCCGATCGGGATCTTTCATGTTGACAGCACCACCGTCGTGTGAATGTTTGTATGACATCATGTTGTCATGATGCGGTCGTTTCAGCAAGTCAATTTAGCAAGGGAGATGAGAGCATGGCGAGAAGGACTTACAGCGGCGGTTGCCATTGCGGCAAGGTCAGATACGAAGCGACTTTCGATCTCGATGCGGGGACGACGCGATGCAATTGCTCGTTCTGTGGCAAGGCCCGCTACTGGGGTGCACAGGTCAAGTCGGAGGATTTTCGCCTCCTGTCACCGGAAGATCAGGTTGGGCTCTATCAGTTTGGCGCCAAGGTTGGCAACCACCGCTTGTGCCCTGCCTGCGGCATCGCCTCCTATAGCCATGGTTATGTCGAGGAACTCGGCGGCGCCTATTGCAGCATCAATGTCGCAACGCTGGACGATGTCGATCCGACGGTCCTGGCTAAGGTGTCGGTGCAATATCTGGATGGCCGGAACGACCGCTGGGATGAAACGCCTGCCGAATTCCGTCATCTCTGACGCGTGCGAGATCTTGCTCCTATTTGACAATATGTTGTCAATATGGCATATGGACTGCATGAGTTTCACCTGGCAGCATATCGCCTGCCGGGTGGGCGGCAATAGGGGGCCTGCCTGGCCCGCCACGCAGGAGCGACGGGTATGAAACTGACCTATAAGGGAAGCTGCCATTGCGGAAACATCCGCTATGAGGCCGACATCGACCTCGATGCCGGCACCGGCAAATGCAACTGTTCGATTTGCTGGAAGCGGCGCTACTGGGGGGCGGTCGTGAAGCCCGACGCCTTCCGGCTGCAGTGCGACGAAGCCAATATCGCCGACTACCAGTTCGGCAGCAACAGTGTGCATCACCGCTTCTGCAGGACCTGCGGCGTTGCCGCCTTCGGCCACGGCTATATCGAGGAGATTGGCGGCGCCTATTACTCCGTCAACCTCGCCTGCCTCGACGACCTCGATCCGGCGGTGCTGGCCGAAGCACCGGTGCAGTACATGGACGGGCGCAACAACAACTGGTTCCACGCGCCAGCCGAGACCCGTCACCTCTGAAGCCCACAGCGAAGCTGGTTACATCTTGCGAAATTCGAGGTGGTAGATGACCTCCTCGCCGGTTGCCGGGTCCACGCCCGGCGCGCCGTAGATCACCAGCTTATCCCCTTGCAGGACAAAGGGGCGGATCAGGTCGGAGACGCCCCAGGCCGGGTTCCAGCTTGCCTCGACATGATGGATGATCCGGCCGTCCTTGAGCGAATAGGAGCCGGAATAGGCGAGCATGGAATCAAACAGTGCCGCTTTTTCGTCGTGAGACGGCACGAGTCCTTTGAGCTGCGGTCGATCGCGTTTCACCACAACGGCGGTCATCCGGCCATCGGGAAAGTACGAGAGATAGCCGATAGGATCAGGGCCCATGGCATCGGTGACCTCGCCAGTGGCGACGACCTCGCGCGTCCAGGAAAGCATCTTCCAGGTGCCGAGCAATCCAGACTCGTCCGCCATGACCCACCTGTTTGATTTTAGGGTAAACTAAAATAGCAGATGCTTCCTGTCCGGCAAAGCCGGGCCGATCCCTAGGATGAGATCAAAGAAAAGGGCCCCCGACGCGCGGGAGCCCTTCGTTGTTTCTTGCGCCGCTCGGGCGCAGCCCGAACGTAGCTGGTCAGTGTTCGCCGAGGTCGCGCACAGCACCGCGGTCGGCGGAGGTGGCAAAGGCGGCATAGGCCTTGAGTGCCGTCGTCACCTTGCGCTTGCGCTGTTCGGTCGGCTTCCAGCCCTGGGCGTCCTGCTCAGTGCGGCGACGGCTAAGTTCCGCCTCGTCGACGCGCAGGCTGATCGTGCGGTTCGGGATGTCGATGTCGATCATGTCGCCTTCGCGCACCAGGCCGATCGTGCCGCCATTGGCCGCTTCCGGCGAAACGTGGCCGATCGACAGGCCCGAGGTGCCACCGGAGAAGCGGCCGTCGGTGATCAGCGCGCAGGCTTTGCCGAGGCCCTTCGATTTCAGGTAGCTCGTCGGATAGAGCATTTCCTGCATGCCCGGGCCGCCCTTGGGGCCTTCATAGCGGATGACGACGACGTCGCCGGCCTTGATCTCGTTGCCGAGGATCGCCTTGACCGACGCATCCTGGCTTTCGAAGACGCGGGCCGGGCCGGAGAACTTCAGGATGCTCTCGTCGACGCCCGCGGTCTTCACGATGCAGCCGTCGATCGCGATGTTGCCCTTCAAGACGGCGAGGCCGCCATCCTTGGAGAAGGGATGTTCGACCGAGCGGATGACGCCCTTTTCGCGGTCGGTGTCGAGCTCGTCCCAGCGCGCTTCCTGGCTGAAGGCCACCTGGGTCGGGATGCCGCCCGGTGCCGCGCGGAAGAAGTTGCGAACGGTTTCGCTGGTCGTGCGGGTGATGTCCCAGCGGTCGATGGCGTCGCCGAGCGTGGCGCTGTGGACCGTCGGGCAATCGCGGTTGATGAGGCCGCCCTTCTCGAGTTCGCCGAGGATCGACATGATGCCGCCGGCACGGTGCACGTCTTCCATGTGCACGTCGCTTTTCGCCGGAGCGACCTTCGACAGGCAGGGAACCTTGCGCGACAGGCGGTCGATATCCGCCATGGTGAAATCGACCTCGCCCTCATGGGCGGCGGCGAGAATGTGCAGCACGGTGTTGGTCGAACCGCCCATGGCGATATCGAGCGCCATGGCGTTTTCAAACGCCTTCTTCGAGGCGACCTTGCGCGGCAGCACGTTCTCGTCTTCCTGCTCGTAATAGCGGCGGGCGAGATCGACGACCAGGTGGCCGGCCTCGACGAAGAGGCGCTTGCGGTCGGCGTGGGTGGCGAGCGTCGAGCCGTTGCCGGGCAGCGACAGGCCGAGCGCTTCGGTCAGACAGTTCATCGAGTTGGCGGTGAACATGCCGGAGCAAGAGCCGCAGGTCGGGCAGGCCGAGCGTTCGATGACCTTGACGTCCTCGTCCGAGACGTTGTCGTCGGCTGCGGCGACCATGGCGTCGACCAGGTCGAGTGCATGCGTCTTGCCGTGCAGCACGACCTTGCCGGCTTCCATCGGGCCGCCGGAAACGAAGACGGCGGGGATGTTGAGGCGCAGCGCCGCCATCAGCATGCCGGGCGTGATCTTGTCGCAGTTGGAGATGCAGACCATGGCGTCGGCGCAGTGGGCGTTGACCATGTACTCGACGCTATCGGCGATGATTTCGCGCGACGGCAACGAATAGAGCATGCCGTCGTGACCCATGGCGATGCCGTCGTCGACGGCGATGGTGTTGAATTCCTTGGCGACGCCGCCGGCAGCCTCGATCTCGCGGGCGACGAGCTGGCCAAGATCCTTAAGGTGCACGTGGCCGGGCACGAACTGGGTGAACGAGTTCACCACCGCAATAATCGGCTTGCCAAAATCGCTGTCCTTCATGCCCGTCGCGCGCCAGAGGCCGCGGGCACCGGCCATGTTGCGGCCGTGGGTGGTGGTACGTGAGCGATAGGCAGGCATGGCATGTTCCTTCACGGACAAGGGGTATTGCTCGGGAATGGCGATCCCTGATCGCCACCGAAGGGGCTACCTAGCGCAAAATTGCGCGCGCGTCATCTTTTGCGTCAGATTATTTCGACGCTGCGCGCGCTGTCGCGCCAGGCTTTCGCCGCTTCGGAAATCAAATCTAGACCGCGGCCGGCGCCTTGGACAACACCCGCCGAAGCGCTTTACGGAAATCTTATGTCGAGCGCCTGAAGTCGCAATCGAAACTGGACGCCTGACGGGTCTAGCCTTGCCGCATCGAATAGGGATGCGTGCCATGTCTCTCCAGGATTTCAACATCCACCGTCATTTGCCCGGGGCTCTACGCGAGGTCGATGCGGGCCCTGAGCTCACCGGTGGCGAAAGGGCTCCGGAGGCGCTCGATGCGCTCATGCTGCGGCTCACCGCCGTTCGCCGCCTGCGCGAGCACCATGTCTGGGAGGCGGTGCGGGTGATCGCGGACCTGCCGGATCTGGCGGCTGGAGAATGGCCGTCGCGTCGGTACCGTGAACTGATGGCCGCCGATGCACTGGTCGATGCCGTCATTCACCTGACGTCGGCGACCGAAGCGAAACTGTGCCTTCGAACGCTCAGTCACGAGTTCGGGCTGTGGACCTGCGCGCTGCGCTATCAGCCACCCGGAGCCGGCCGCATCACCTTCAAGGCACGGCATGCCGACCTTGCCGCGGCGATCCTTGGCGCCTTCCTGCGCTCCTGCCGCGGCCATCAGCTTGCGGCTGCTGCCGGCCGTGGCCAACTTCCCACCTGAAGGATATTTCCATGAACATACATTCGCTGCGCCTCGAAGGCGCGATCACGGCGCTCGTCACACCGTTCCGGGACGGCAAGGTTGATGTCGTCGGCCTGATGTCGCTCGTGGAATGGCAGATCCGACACGGCATTTCCGGCATCGTCGCCTGCGGCACCACCGGCGAGGCGCCGACGCTCTCGCGGGCGGAACGGGCCATGGTGATCGAACGCTGCGTCGAGGTGGCGGAACGCAAGATCCCGGTTATCGCCGGAACCGGCACCAACAGTACTGCGACGACGATCGAACTGACGGCGGAAGCCAGGACGCTCGGCGCCGACGCGGCGCTCGTCGTTGCGCCCTATTACAGCAAGCCTTCGCAGGAGGGGCTCTATCGCCACTTCGAGGCGGTCGCCCGGGCGGTGGATCTTCCCATCATCATCTACAATGTGCCCTCGCGCACCGGGGTCGATCTCGCCGCGCGGACGATCGAGCGGCTGGCGGAGCTTCAAAATGTCGTCGGCATCAAGGATGCCACCGGCGACGTCGGTCGCTTCCAGTCTTCGTCGCCAGCCCTCAAGGCCAGACTCATGCAGCTCTCGGGTCACGACCAGACGGCGCTGCCGTTCAATCTCTGCGGCGGTCACGGCACTATCTCGGTGGCGTCCAATGTCGTGCCGCGGCTGGTGGTCGCCATGCACCAGGCTGTCACGACCGGAAATGTCGCAGCGGCGCTCGCCCTTCATGAGCGGCTCCGCCCGCTGCTCACGGCGCTCGAGCGCGAGACCAATCCGGGGCCGGTGAAATACGCATTGCACCTGGTGCGGGCGCTCAGCCCGGAGGTGCGTCTGCCGTTGACGCAGGTGGCGCCGGAGACGGCGGCCGAGATCCGCGCGGCGCTCGAACCGCTGACCGAGCTTCCAGCCTCCACCCAGATCGGCCGCGGGGTGCGCATCGCGCTTGCTGGCTGACGGTTCGTCCTCGCACGGATCTGTCGTGCCCGATTGCCGCGGCGGCTCCCGCCGTCCGCATCCATCTCACCCGAAAGGAAAGACCATGTCCCGTTTCCCCCATCTTGCCGCGCGCGCCGCTGAGCGCCGGCGCGTCGAAAGCAGCGAGCGCGCTGAGCGCCTTCCGCCCAGGGACAGCGCCGTTCGCGATGCCTTTCTCGGCATCGGCATCAGGCTCGCCGTCGTCCTCGGCCTTGCCTACGGCATCCAGGCCGCACTTCCGTGGATTGCCGGCTAAGGCTTCGCTTTCGTCAACAAGGATTGTTCGATCATGGGCAGTATGCAGCAGATCCGTCGTGGTTTCCTGGCGCGCGCGCGTTTCGTCGTCGGCCGCGACCGGCACGGCTGGTGGGTCGTATCCGACCGCAAGGGTCTCGTCGGCGGCCTCTTTACCAATGAGAGCGCCGCAATCCATTTCGCCGTCGAAGCGAGCGACCGGCATCCGGAGGAGGTGTGCCGCGCGCCGGAAGGGGCGGCCATCGATCTTGATACGTTTTCGCGCCGGCCGAGGGCCATGCGACAGCGCCGGCGCGGCGCCTATGCCTGACGCCGCATCCTGATGCAGGCGTAAGGAAGAAACCCCACCAGCTCGGCGCTGGCGGGGTTTTCTCTTGTCGGGGCGCCGCGCTGGCGGACGGTCAGCCGAGCGAAGCGATCGCCTCGTCGATCAGCGCCACGATCTCCTTGGCGTGCGAGGCAAGGGAGGCGTGGCTGGCATCGAGCGTGATGATCTTCTTCGCCTTAATGCGCTCGGCCATCCATTGTTCGGTTTCCGGCGGGATCATGTGGTCGTGGCGCGAGACCTGGTACCAACTGGGCTTCGTCTTCCAGGCGGGAGCCCCGGCCTTGTCCTCGAAGCAACGCCCGGCGATCGGTTTCTGTGCGACCGCCATGACCAGTGCTTCGGTCTCGCTCAGGTCCTGGCCGAAACTCTCACGGAACGTATCCTGCGCCAGCCAGAGGAAGCCGTCCTTGTCGGGACGGATGCTGGCGGCGCCGGATGGCGGCTCGCGCCTTGCAAAGATGCTGCCGAGGCTGTCGCCTTCATCCGGCGCGAAGGCCGCGACATAGACGAGCCCGACGACGTTGGCCGCATGACCGGCGCCGCTGATAACAGCACCACCATAGGAGTGGCCGACGAGCAGGGTCGGGCCCTCGAGCGATTCGGCCAGCTTGCGGGTGCGCTCGACGTCGTCGGCAAGCGAGGTCAGCGGGTTCTGAACCGCGGCAATTCTGTAGCCCTTGGCGTGGAGCGGCGGAATGACGTGGCGCCAGTGGGAGGCATCGCCCCAGGCGCCGTGCACAAGCACGATGTTCTTGACTGCCGGCATGATCAGTTCCTTTCGCTCGAATGGAGAGGTGCTCGGTTCGGCATCACACTCGCTCGTGGTGAGGCGAGGCATGCTGCCCGTCGTCGGTTTTGGTGGGTTCCCTTGCTTTGCGCCTGGCGCATGGCAAGGCGTTGAGATTGCGGACGTAAATTAGGGCGGGAAGGCGTGCGTTCCATGACGCAAACCACAAATTTTCGTGACGGAAGACCAACCCTGCGCGTCCCCGCAGGCGGTGGCCGCGATGGCAGGCCGATGGCGACAGGATGAGGAGAAGACGGGGTCCCAGAGCGGCGTATTGGGGCTACGGGGCATCGCTCTGGGACCGGTTGCGCCCAGGAGGCGGGCTGTGCTTCCGGGCGCATCGGCATCAAGTCACTGCGAAGCCGATTCGACAATGCGCCCCGGACCTTTGCCGGCCCCCGTCGGACCAAAGTCTGAGCGTTGGCTGTGGGCAACTTGGCGCACAGCGTTTTGACCAAGGCCGCGGCGAGCTGGCCGTTCGTCTGTTGCTGCCAGGAAGAAATCGAGGGAAACGAAAAAGGCCTTTCGATTTCTCGAAAGGCCTTTGAATTCGAATGGTGGGCGTGACAAGGATCGAACTTGTGACCCCTACGATGTCAACGTAGTGCTCTCCCGCTGAGCTACACGCCCATCCGATGTGGCGCATAGACCACAAAAGCCGTTGTCGCGTCAATAGGGTTTTCGAAGGTTTTTTGACAGAAATTTAGAGGCGGTGATTTTCCCCATGGGGGCGGCGTCGATGAGACACCGGCAAGACGCCGGATTTGCTGGGTTTCCGCTAAGGTATTGAAACGAAAAGACCGCCGGAGATCCCTGTGGATCGCGGCGGTCGGTTCTAAGTCGCATTCTTTACAGTCGCGGGACGTCGCGCCTGTGGAAAACTGACTTGATCAGGCAGCAGCCAGCATCTTGTTGACCTCGTCGACGAGGTCACGCAGGTGGAAGGGCTTGGACAGCACCTTGGCATCCTTCGGCGCCTTGCTGTCGGGGTTGAGCGCAACGGCGGCAAAGCCGGTGATGAACATGACCTTGAGGTCCGGGTCGAGTTCCGTCGCGCGCCGCGCCAGTTCGATGCCGTCCATCTCAGGCATGACGATGTCGGTCAAAAGGAGCGAGAACGGTTCCTCGCGAAGCCGGTCGTAAGCGCTGGCGCCGTTGTCATAGGACATGACCTTGTAGCCGGCCTTTTCCAGCGCCTTCACCAGGAACCGGCGCATGTCGTTGTCGTCTTCGGCAAGAAGGATTTTCGCAGTCATGAATTGGGCCGTGCTTCTCTTTATTCAGTTCATTGCGCGTAGATTGCGGCGTTTTATCCAAACCGCAACGCGGTAAATATCTCGTGAACGCGGGACGTCAATTCCCCGGGATGCTGTGATTGGCCACTATGGACACAGAGCGGGCCAACTGGCAACATGATGACAATTGCAAGTACCGCATATGGTAAAAAAGGGTTCAGATGGGGGAAATTGCGGAGAGGGAACTGTTCGAGGTCCTTGAACCTCCAATCCAGCGCATTCCCTTTGTGTTCAATTCGCCGCACAGCGGCCGCTCCTATCCCCAGAGTTTTCTCGACCAGTCCAGGCTCGACGCGCTTTCGATTCGCCGGTCGGAAGACCACTATGTCGATGAGCTGTTCCAGAACGCGACGTTCCTCGGCGCGCCGATGCTGCTTGCGCATTTCCCGCGCGCCTTCCTCGACGTCAACCGCGAGCCATACGAACTCGATCCGCGCATGTTCGACGGGCCGCTACCGCCGCATGCCAACATCAGCTCGATGCGCGTCGCAGGCGGGCTCGGAACGATCCCGCGGCTGGTGGCCGAGAACATGGAAATCTATCGTGGACGGTTCCCGGTCGAGGACGCGCTGACGCGGATCGAGACGATCTACAAGCCCTATCACGCCACCTTGCGCAAGCTGATCGCGCGCACACACGTGCAGTTCGGCCTCTCGGTGCTGATCGACTGCCACTCTATGCCGGGCAATGTGCATCTGCCGGGCAGCGCCCAGCGGCCCGACTTCATCATCGGCGACCGTTACGGTACCAGTGCTGCCGGTGAGCTTTCGCGCGCTGCGGTTGATCTGCTGCAGCAGCTCGGCTACAGCGTCGTGCGCAACAAGCCCTATGCCGGCGGCTTCATCACCGAGCATTACGGCCGACCGACGCGCGGGCTGCATGCGCTGCAGATCGAGATCAACCGGGCGCTCTATGTCGACGAGGCGACGCTGGTGCGCAAACCTGGCTTCGGTGCGCTGGTTGCCGATCTCACGACCTTCATCGGCTCGCTTGCCCGCCACGTCGAGGACTACGGCGCTTACCTGCCGCTGGCGGCCGAGTAGCCTTTCCCAAAAACCAGGAACAACCGGCAAAGCGGGATGGCGTCCAGCAAGGTACTGGCGACGCTTGGTATTTTGCTGTCGGGGAGGTTCAAAAAAAACCGCGCCAACGGCGCGGTCAAGTCTAGGGAGGAAACACCCAAGGAGGGTATTTACAGTCACAGGTGACTGTAGGAAAACCATAATATTGCACTGCACAAATGTCAAGTTTGCTGGTGAAAACTTTTGCGTCGCGTCAAAAGTTTTTCAGCCAGAAATGGCGAATCAACCGATTGAATTCTCCAAAGTCGCGTTTGAAGTGCGAAGCGGTCGTGGTGCAGTGCGAAATGCTCCGGCCCTGACGCCGACGACGCCCGCAGGTGGGCGTGCTCGGTCGTTTGCCTTTCGACAAATTTCGTCTATGCAGGACGTACCTTCCTCCATGTTTTTCAGAGAGATCGCCATGTTGCCTGACCGCGCCTTCTTCGATCGCCTTGCAGATGCCGCCAAGGCGGAAACCCTGCCGCGCTTTCGGATCGGGACCAGCGTGGTCAACAAGCTGGAGAGCGGCTTCGATCCGGTAACGGAAGCGGACCAATCGGCGGAAGCGGCGATCCGCGCGCTGATCGAGGCGCATTTCCCGGACCATGGCATTCTTGGCGAAGAGTACGGCAATATTGGCCTCGACCGCGAGTATGTCTGGGTCATCGACCCGATCGACGGCACGCGCGCCTTCATTTCCGGCTTGCCGGTCTGGGGCACGCTGGTCGGCCTCTATCGCAATGGCGATGCGGTCATGGGCCTGATGGACCAGCCTTTCACCGGCGAGCGCTATTTCGCCGACGGCACGAAATCGGTCTACCGCGGGCCGGGTGGCGAGCAGGTGCTTTCGACCCGCGCCTGCAGATCGCTTGACGACGCGGTGCTTTTCACCACCTCGCCGCATCTCTATTCCGGCGATCTCAAGACCCGCTATGAGACGGTGCAAAGCAAGGTGCGTCTGTTCCGCTACGGCTGCGATTGCTACGCATTCGCACTTCTGGCCGCCGGCCATGTCGATCTGGTAATCGAATGCGGGCTGAAGCCCTATGATGTCGGCGGGCTCATCCCTCTGATCGAGCAGGCCGGCGGCATCGTCACCAACTGGCAGGGCGGTCCGGCGGAAATGGGCGGCGAAGTTATTGCTGCCAGCAATGCCGAACTGCACGCGCAGGCGCTGGAAATCCTGAAGGGCTGATGCGCCCTGCGCCTCGCGCGGCGGTCCAGACATCCGTAAAATCAACGTGTTACAGTGACCTTTGCGCGTCTGATAGGACGTGCGGCGCTGTGTAGCGCGAGCGACCGCTTGCTTCAGGCGGCGGTGGTTTCGCGCGCGTCGCCTTCTTCGGGGATGACGAAGGCGAGGATCGCCGCCATCGCCTGGGCGCGGTAGCGGTCCGCCTCGTGCAGCAGCTCGTGTCGGGCGCCGTCGATCGGGATCATCTGGGCGGCGCGGAAATTGCGCGCCAGCCATTCGACGGCGATATGGGGTACCAGCCGATCGGCCGTCGGCGCCAGGATGATCGTCGGCAGGGTGATGCGGGTCAGATGCTCGCGGCGGATGACCCGGCGCATGGCGTGGAAAGCCTCGCTCAGCCAGCGCGCCGTCGGGGGCCCGAGCCTCAGTTCCGGATGCGCATCGGTTAGCGCGATGTTGCGGGCGTAGCGGCGGCGATCGGCCGTCAGCACGTTGTTTTCGAAGGGGCGGTTGCCCTTGTCGGGGTGTGCCGGCAGGGCGCCGAGGCCGACCAGCCGCATGAAGGTCGCAACCGTCGCGATGCTCTTTTCGCCGAGCGCCTGGCCGCCAAGGCCGACGAAGGGTGCGAGCACTACAAGCCGATCGATGCGGCTTGCCAGCATCGGGGCGAGGGAGAGGGCAACGAGAGCGCCCATGGAATGGGCGACGATCGAGAAGGGCAGGCGGGTATCGGGCAGCACGATCTGTTCGAGGAAGGTGCTGAGGTCGCGCTCATAGTCGGAAAAGTGGTCGACATAACCGCGTCCGGGGTGCGCCAGCAGCCGCTCGGAGCCGGCCTGGCCGCGCCAGTCGAAGGTGGCGACCCAGAGGCCGGCCGCAGTCAGATCAGCAATCGTCTCGAAGTACTTCTCGATCGATTCGTTGCGGCCCTGCAGCAGAACGACCGTGCCGCGCGCCACCGGCTGCTTCGTCTTGAAGATTGCATAGCGGATCTTGCGGCCGCCGATGCCATCGAAAAAGCCAGCGACATGATTGTCCGGGATCGGATTGTCCGGTGTCGCGTGGAGGATCGAGGTCATGGGGTCGTGGCCGGAGGTGAAAGCGTGTTGATCGGTAGCATCAAGGGATAGGCGGCAGGGTCTTCGCCGTCAAAGAAAAAAGCCGGAAACGGTGGGTGAAATCCGGACGATCACCGTTTCCGGCCGCTGAAGGGGAAGGGACATGTCACTTCAGCCTGGGCGTTGCGGCCCAGGATTTCGTTTTAGTCCCGCCGGGCTGAACGGAAGCCGAAGCCGGCGTTCATGTCGGGTTCACGGAAAAATCGTCGGCGGGGGCGTCTTGAAGTCGTCAAATCGCCTCCCCAAATCAGGGTCACGGGCGCCGAAGACGGGTCCGTTCACCGGTCCTGCCACTGCCAGAATGGGGTGGCCGACCAGACATCGCAAAAGTTGCTCCAAGGAGGACACCATGCGTCACTTCGATTTCTCTCCCCTTTACCGCTCGACCGTCGGATTCGACCGCCTGTTCACCATGCTCGACAGCCTCGGCCAGCCGGGTGAAGCCCAGACCTATCCGCCCTACAACATCGAGCGCACCGGCGAAAATGCCTACCGCATCACCATGGCCGTTGCCGGTTTCGACGAGAGCGAGCTTTCGATCGAGGCGCGTGAACACACGCTGACGGTCAAGGGCGAAAAGGCCGAGGACAAGGGCGAAGAAAGCCAGTTTCTCCATCGCGGCATTGCCAAGCGCGCCTTCGAGCGCCGCTTCCAGCTCGCCGATCACGTGGAGATCAAGTCCGCTTCGCTGAAGAATGGCTTGCTGCACATCGATCTTACCCGCGAGATCCCGGAAGCCGCCAAACCCCGCCGGATCGAGATCGCGTCGGTCGCATCGCAGCCGAAGCAGATCGAGGCTCAGACCCTCTGAACATCACGCCCGAACAGGGCATGAAACAGACCTCCCACAAAAAACGGCGTCCTCTACGGGCGCCGTTTTTTGTTGTCGGATCAATCAGGGCTGGGCCGGTACCGGCATGGCGGAAGCAGCCGCTTTCCTTGCTGCATAACGCTGGGCAATCACCGCGCAGGCCATCAGCTGGATCTGGTGGAACAGCATGACGGGCAGCACGATCGCGCCGATGTTCTGGCCGGCGAAGATGGCGCTTGCCATGGGGACGCCGCTCGCAAGGCTCTTCTTCGAGCCGCAGAAGGTGATGGCGATCTCGTCGGCCTTGTCGAAACCGAGCAGGCGGCTGCCGTACATGGTGACGGCAAGCACGAGCGCCAGCATGACGATTTCGATGACGACGAGCACGCCGAGATCGGTCAGAGAAAACGTCTGCCACAGGCCGGAGGTGACCGCCTGGCTGAAGGCGAGGTAGACGACCATCAGGATCGAGCCGCGATCGACCGGCGCCAACAGTCCCTTGCGGGCGCGGATCCAGTTGCCGATCACGGGCTGCAGCATCTGGCCAATGAGGAAGGGGGCAAGCAGCTGCAGCAGGATCTGCTTGACCGCATCGAGCGTGACGGTGCCATGGCCGCCGGCGGAAAACAGCAACCCGACGAGCAGCGGCGTCAGGAACATGCCGAAAATGTTGGAGGCCGACGCCGAGCAGATCGCGGCCGGCACATTGCCACCGGCCATGGAGGTGAATGCGATCGACGACTGCACCGTCGAGGGCAGCACGCAGAGGAAGAGGATGCCGGTATAGAGCGATTGCGGCAGGATCGAATCCGGCACGAAGCCGACCGCAAGGCCGATGAGCGGGAAGAGCACGAAGGTCGAGGCAAGGATGGTCAGGTGCAGGCGCCAATGCAGGATGCCGGCGATCACCACGTCGCGCGACAGGCGCGCCCCGTGCAGGAAGAAGACCATTCCGACAGCCACCTTCGTCGCCAATCCGAACCATTCGGTTGCCTCGCCATGGATCGGCAGGACGGATGCAAGCAGCACCGTCGCCAGAAGCAGGATCGTGAAGGTATCGGGAAGGTAGCGGCGCATATCAGCTCACTTGCTCGTTAACGAACGTCTTGCGGGGATCGCTCATTGTGAAGCAGGATGCAAGGAATAACAGTTATCACGAAATGAGATGAGCCATGTTGGATCTCGTGCAGTTGCGCAGTTTCGTCGCCCTCGAACAGATGGGCAGCTTCACGCTTGCAGCGGAAAAACTATCGCTCGGGCAATCGACGGTCAGCCAGCATATCCAGCGGCTCGAAGCCTCGCTCGGACGCACGCTCGTCGACCGCGATACGCACCGCGTTTCGCTGACGGCAGACGGGCAGGCGCTGCTTGCCCACGCGCGTTCGATGCTGGCGATCGACGGCGAGGTCCGGGCGCTGTTTGCCGAAAGCAGTTTGCGCGGCCGTCTCCGCCTCGGGGTCTCCGAGGACTTCGTCATGAGCCGGCTGCCGGCGGTGCTGGAAGACTTCGTCCGCGCCCATCCGTCGGTCGATCTGGAACTGACGGTGGCCTTGAGCGGCGTGCTCTACCAGATGCAGGACAATGGCGAGATCGATCTGGTGCTTGCCAAGCGCAGGCTCGGCGGCCTCAGGGGCGAGCTCGTCTATCGCGAACCACTGGTTTGGCTGGCGCGCGATCCCGAGAGGATCAAGCGCGACAAGGTGCTGCCGCTGATCGCCTTTCCGCCGCCGAGCATCACCCGCAGCGTCGCGCTCGAAGTGCTCGACCGTCACCGTCTGCCGTGGCGGATCGTATGCACTTGTGGCAGCCTCAGCGGCCTGACGGCGGCGGCCCGTGCCGGCATGGGCGTGCTCGTGCAGCCGCGCAGCATGGTGCCCTCGGGGCTGAAGGAAATCCGGCCGGGCTCCTGCCGCCGCTCGAAGACGTGGAATTCGTGCTGGTGCCGAGCAAGGGCGTCGACCGAAAGCTGAGTGCGGCGCTCTCGGTCGAAATCCTCGCCAATCTGAGGACCCTGCAAGGGCAGTCTTGAAGGCAGGGCTGATACCGATACTGCTCAGCAGCTGGCGACGAAGCGGTCGACGTCCTCGGCCTTGGTCGCAAAGCTGGTGACGAGGCGATAGAGGCCCTCGTTCTTAGCAAGCTTGCCCTCGAGGTCGTGCGGCACTGGCCAGTCGTAGAAGACGGCGCCATCCTGCCTGAGCTTCGCCGCCACATCCTTGTTGATGATGGCGAAGACCTCGTTGGCATCGGCCTGCCAGGCAAGCCGGCTCGTCTTTGCGGCGGCAATGCCCTCGGCCAGGCGTGTGGCCATGGCGTTGGCGTGACGGGCGAGATTCAGCCAGAGATCGCCGGCGAAATAGGCGTCGAACTGCGCCGAGACGAAACGCGACTTGGAGAAAAGCTGGGCGGAGCGCTTGCGCAGGAAGTGCATCTCGTGGGCCTTGGAGAGGTCGAACAGCACCAGCGCCTCGGCGCACCAGCAGCCGTTCTTGGTGCCGCCGAAGGAGACGAGGTCGACGCCGCGCTTCCAGGTCATTTCGGCGGGCGTTACGTCGAGGCTGACCAGCGCGTTGGCGAAGCGCGCACCATCCATGTGCAGCGGCAGCTTGTGTCCCTTGGCGACGGCCGAGATCGCTTCGATTTCGGCGAGCGAATAGACCGTGCCGCTTTCCGTCGCCTGCGTCAGCGATACCGCACTGGGCTGGCCGCCATGGACGTTATCGAGCGGGAAGCGCCGGATCTCGGCTTCAAGGCGGGAGGCCTCCATCTTGCCCCGCGGTCCGTCGACGGGTTTCAGTCGGGCGCCATGCGAAAAGAATTCGGGCGCGCCGCATTCGTCGGCGATGACATGGGCCTCGCGATGGCAGAAGGCGACGCCGCCGGCGCGGTTGGCTGTTGCCAGTGCCAGCGAATTGGCGGCTGTTCCGGTGCCGACGAAGAAGACGGCGACGTCCCTTTCGAAGATGTCCGCGAACTTCTTCTCCACCTTCCGGTCAAGCTCGCTGGTGCCATAGGCCGACGCGTAGCCGCCGGCATGGGCCATCAGGCTTTCGGCAATCGCGGGATGGGCGCCAGCCCAGTTATCAGACGAAAAAATCATCACTTCTCACCCTGTTTCACCGTCAATTCGACGGCTTTTGCCGACCTTAGCCGAGTTTATAGCCGGATCAATCACGGTCAGCGGCCGAAAGGCCAACAGGAGACCAGTTTGAAACCAAAATGAAGAAAACGACGATATGCCGTAATTTAATTATAAAAGCCGGAAATTTCCGGCAATGTTCGGCAAAATCTTCTCCATTATTTGCTGATATGCCTCTTGCAGAGGGGGGTGGTTTCTGGCATAGAGCACATGAAATAGGACAGGTTTGCTGTCCTATTTCGGTCTAGGGACCGGAACAATCGCCGTGAGTGCCTAAAAAAGTGGCATCCGGCGTGCGAAGCGGGAGGATTGGCCGGATTTCATCCGGTTGTTATCGCCTGCCGTCAGGATGGTCGCAGACATCAGTGCCTGATGATGCCGTGCTTATTTGCGACCTGATCAGGATCATGAGACGATGAGTGCCCCGGCTTTTCGGCGTGTCTTTGCACGCAACGAAGAGTCATGCGCGGGCGGTGCCATGCCCGGCGGTGCCGGGTTCAACAGGAGGGAAAACGATGACGGATCATTCGCCATCACAGCAATCTGGGCTCAACCTCGCACACAGCGTTGCGACGGCTGAAAAAACGCCCGCATTCCCGACTGGCCTGCCGCGAAAACAGGGGCTCTACGATCCGCGCAACGAACATGACGCCTGCGGTGTCGGCTTCGTCGCCCATATGAAGGGTCAGAAGTCGCACCAGATCGTGCGCGATGGCCTCTTCATGCTCGAAAACCTGACGCACCGTGGTGCCGTCGGCGCCGACCCGCTGATGGGAGATGGCGCGGGCATCCTCGTGCAGATTCCCGACCGTTTCTTCCGCGAGGAGATGGCCAAGCAGGGCATCACCCTGCCGAAGGCGGGCGAATATGCCGTCGGCCACATCTTCATGCCGCAGGACGATGCGCTCGTCGAACACTTCAAGCAGGTGATCAAGGACGTCGTCACCGAAGAGGGCCAGGTGCTCATCGGCTACCGCGACGTGCCCGTCGACAACGCGTCGCTGTCGAAGGCGCCGGAAATCGCCGCGACCGAGCCGCGCCATGTCCAGATCTTCATCGGTGCCGGCCGTGACGCCGCCACGAACCCGGAGTTCGAGCGCCGTCTCTTCACGCTGCGCAAGGTGATCTCCAACCGCATCTATGACGAATACAAGGGCGAGGAGAGCAACTTCTACCCCGTGTCGCTGTCGTCCTCGACGATCGTCTACAAGGGCATGTTCCTCGCTTACCAGGTCGGCGCCTATTACAAGGATCTGTCCGACCCGCGCTTCGAAAGTGCGGTGGCGCTCGTTCACCAGCGCTTCTCGACCAACACGTTTCCGTCGTGGAAGCTCGCCCATCCCTACCGCATGGTCGCCCACAACGGCGAAATCAACACGCTGCGCGGCAACGTCAACTGGATGGCAGCGCGCCAGGCCTCGGTTTCCTCGCCGCTCTTCGGCGACGACATCTCCAAGCTCTGGCCGATCTCCTACGAAGGCCAGTCGGACACCGCCTGCTTCGACAACGCACTCGAGTTCCTGGTGCAGGGCGGCTATTCGCTGTCGCATGCCGTCATGATGCTGATCCCCGAGGCGTGGGCCGGCAACCAGTTGATGTCGCCTGAGCGAAAGGCGTTCTACGAATACCACGCAGCGCTGATGGAGCCGTGGGACGGTCCGGCAGCTGTCGCCTTTACCGACGGTCGCCAGGTCGGTGCGACGCTCGACCGCAACGGTTTGCGTCCGGCCCGCTACATCGTCACCTCGGACGACCGCGTCATCCTCGCGTCGGAAGCCGGCGTGCTGCCGGTCGACGAAGACAAGATCGTCAAGAAGTGGCGCCTGCAGCCGGGCAAGATGCTGCTCATCGATATGGAACAGGGCCGCATCATCTCCGACGAGGAGGTGAAGTCCTCGCTCGCGCAAAAGCACCCCTACAGCAAGTGGCTCGAAGACACCCAGCTGATCCTCGAGGAGCTGAAGCCGGTGGAGCCGCGTGCGCTCCGCCGTGACGTTTCCCTGATCGATCGCCAGCAGGCCTTTGGCTACACGCTCGAAGACACCAAGATCCTGATGTCGCCGATGGCGACGACCGGCCAGGAAGCGATCGGCTCGATGGGCACCGACACGCCGATCTCGGCGATGTCGGACAAGCGCAAGCTGCTTTACACCTATTTCAAGCAGAACTTTGCGCAGGTCACCAACCCGCCGATCGACCCGATCCGCGAGGAGCTGGTGATGAGCCTCGTCTCCTTCATCGGTCCGCGTCCGAACATCCTCGACCACGAGGGCATGGCGCATGCCAAGCGGCTCGAGGTGCGCCAGCCGATCCTAACCAACGGCGATCTCGAAAAGATCCGCTCGATCGGTCACACCGAGGATCGTTTCGACACCAAGACGCTCGACTTTACCTATGACATTTCGCGCGGCGCCGAAGGCATGCCGGAAATGCTCGACCGGCTCTGCGAACGTGCGGAAGCGGCGGTGAAGGGCGGCTACAACATCATCGTTCTGTCGGACCGCCAGGTCGGACCGGACCGCGTGGCTATCCCGGCGCTGCTCGCGACCGCGGCCGTGCACCACCACCTGATCCGCAAGGGTCTGCGCACGTCGGTCGGCATCGTGCTTGAATCCGGCGAACCGCGCGAAGTGCATCAGTTCTGCCTGCTCGCCGGCTACGGCGCCGAGGCGATCAACCCCTATCTCGCCTTCGATACGCTCACCGACATGCACAAGCGTGGCGAGTTCCCCAAGGAAGTCGACGGCAGCGAAGTGGTCTACCGCTACATCAAGGCCGTCGGTAAGGGCATCCTCAAGGTCATGTCCAAGATGGGCATCTCGACCTACCAGTCCTATTGTGGCGCGCAGATCTTCGACGCCGTCGGCCTGTCGTCGAAGCTTGTCGACCAGTTCTTCTTCGGCACGGCGACGACGATCGAAGGCATCGGCCTCGAAGAGATCGCCGCCGAAACCGTCGCCCGCCACAAGGCGGCCTTCGGCGCCGACCCGGTTCTCGCCAACTCGCTCGATATCGGTGGCGAATATGCCTTCCGCATGCGCGGCGAAAGCCATGCCTGGACGCCGGACGCGATCGCCTCGCTGCAGCACGCCGTTCGTGGCAACGCAGAGGACCGCTACCGCGAGTTCGCCGAGATGGTGAACAACTCGGCGCTGCGCATGAACACCATCCGTGGCCTGTTCACGATCAAGAGCGCCGAAGCCCTTGGCCGCAAGCCGATCTCGGTCGACGAGGTCGAACCGGCCGTCGATATCGTCAAGCGCTTCTCGACCGGGGCCATGTCCTTCGGCTCGATCAGCCGCGAGGCACATACGACGCTGGCGATTGCCATGAACCGGATCGGCGGCAAGTCGAACACCGGCGAAGGGGGCGAGGAAAGCGACCGCTACCTGCCGCTGCCCGATGGTTCGATGAACCCGGAACGCTCGGCGATCAAGCAGATCGCGTCCGGCCGCTTCGGCGTGACCACCGAGTACCTGGTCAATGCCGATATGCTGCAGATCAAGGTGGCGCAAGGGGCCAAGCCCGGTGAAGGCGGGCAGCTGCCCGGCCACAAGGTCGATGCGACGGTTGCCAAGACTAGGCATTCGACCCCGGGCGTCGGCCTGATTTCGCCGCCGCCGCACCATGACATCTACTCGATCGAAGACCTGGCGCAGCTGATCTACGATCTGAAGAACGTCAATCCGGAAGCCGACGTTTCGGTCAAACTCGTCTCGGAAGTCGGCGTCGGCACGGTTGCCGCCGGCGTTGCCAAGGCGCGTGCCGACCATATCACTGTCGCCGGCTTCGACGGCGGTACCGGCGCTTCGCCGCTCACCTCGCTGAAGCACGCAGGCAGCCCCTGGGAAATCGGTCTTGCCGAGACCCAGCAGACGCTGGTGCTGAACGGCCTGCGTTCGCGCGTCGCCCTTCAGGTCGATGGTGGTCTGAAGACCGGTCGCGACGTCATCATCGGCGCGCTGCTCGGTGCCGACGAATTCGGCTTCGCCACCGCACCGCTGATCGCCGCCGGCTGCATCATGATGCGCAAGTGCCACCTCAACACCTGTCCCGTCGGCGTTGCGACCCAGGATCCGGTGCTGCGCAAGCGCTTCAAGGGCACGGCCGAGCACGTCATCAACTACTTCTTCTTCGTGGCCGAGGAAGTGCGCGAGATCCTGGCGTCGCTCGGCGTCAGGAAGCTCAACGACATCGTCGGCGCTTCGGAACTGCTCGAAAAGGACAGTGCGCTTGCGCACTGGAAGGCCAACGGCCTCGACTTCTCGAAGATCTTCCACAAGGTGGAAGCCAAAAAGGAAGAGACCTACTGGACCACGCGCCAGCAGCACCCGATCGACGATGTTCTCGATCGCAAGCTGATCAAGGAAGCGGCGGTCGCGCTCGAAACCAAGGCTCCGGTCAAGATCGAAGCCGAGATCAAGAACGTCGACCGTTCGGCCGGCGCGATGCTTGCCGGTGCTCTTGCCAAGCGCTGGGGCCACAAGGGCCTGAAGGACGACACCATCCACGTGACCCTCAAGGGCACGGCTGGCCAGTCCTTCGGCGCGTTCCTCGCACGCGGCATCACCTTCGATCTCGTGGGTGACGGTAACGACTATGTCGGCAAGGGTCTTTCGGGCGGTCGCATCATTGTCCGGCCGCCGGAAAATGCGACGATCGTTCCGCAAGAATCGATCATCGTCGGCAACACCGTGCTTTACGGCGCGATCTCGGGCGAGTGCTACTTCAACGGCGTTGCCGGCGAACGTTTCGCAGTGCGCAACTCCGGCGCGGTCGCGGTCGTCGAGGGCGTGGGTGACCACGGCTGCGAATACATGACCGGCGGCGTCGTCGTCGTGCTCGGCGGAACGGGGCGCAACTTTGCGGCCGGCATGTCGGGCGGTGTCGCCTATGTGCTCGACGAGGAAGGCGATTTCGCCCGTCGCTGCAACATGGCGATGGTCGAGCTGCAACCGGTTCCGGAAGAGGACGACATGCTGGAGAAGCTGCACCACCACGGCGGCGACATCATGCACAAGGGCATGGTCGACGTGTCGGGCGACATGACGCGCCACGACGAGGAGCGGCTTTATCAGCTCATCTCCAACCACCTTCACCACACGGGTTCGCCCCGGGCGAAGGAGATCCTCGATCACTGGACGGATTATCGGCCGAAATTCCGCAAGGTCATGCCGGTCGAGTACCGCCGTGCGCTCGAGGATATGGAACGCATGAAAATGGCAGAGGCGGCCGAATAGGAGGCCCCGGTGACCAAGGCTCCCGGTTCATCACAGATCGGTTCGGGGGCCCCTCACGCGCGCTCGCAAAAAGCGCCTGTTCAGACGCACAGCTTTCAGGATGAAACGATGGGTAAGGTAACTGGATTTCTCGAGATCGACCGGCAAGTGGCAAAGTACCAGCCGGCGTCCGACCGCATCCGCCATTTTCGCGAATTCACCATTCCGATGTCAGAACCGGAAGTGCAGAAGCAGGCTGCTCGCTGCATGGACTGTGGCATCCCCTATTGCCATGGGCCGACCGGCTGCCCGGTGCACAACCAGATCCCGGACTGGAACGATCTCGTCTACAACGGCAACTGGGACGAGGCGATCCGCAACCTGCATTCGACCAACAACTTCCCGGAATTCACCGGCCGCGTCTGCCCGGCGCCGTGCGAGGAAGCCTGCACGCTGAACCTCGAAGACACCCCGGTCGCGATCAAGACCGTCGAACAGGCGATCGCCGACAAGGCCTATGAAATGGGCTATATCGTGCCGCAGCCGGCCGTCACAAAGACCGGCAAGAAGGTCGCGATCATCGGCTCGGGACCTGCCGGCATGGCCGCGGCCCAGCAGCTTGCCCGCGCCGGCCACGAGGTGCACGTCTACGAGCGCGAAACCAAGCCCGGCGGCCTGCTGCGCTACGGCATCCCGGACTTCAAGATGGAGAAGAACTTCATCGATCGCCGCGTCGACCAGATGCGCGGCGAAGGCGTCACTTTTCACTGCGGCATCAATGTCGGCGTCGACGTTCCGATGCAGCGCCTGCTCGACGAGCATGACGCCGTGCTCTACTGCGGTGGCTCCGAGACCCCGCGCGACGCGGGCATCCCCGGCGTCCAGTTCGCCGGCGTGCATGACGCGATGCCCTATCTCGTCCAGCAGAACCGCCGCGTCGGCCGCGAGAACATCGACAGCGTCGGCTGGCCGTCGCAGCCGATCCTTGCCGGCGGCAAGCATATCGTCGTCGTCGGCGGTGGTGATACCGCGTCCGACTGTGTCGGCACCGCTTTCCGCCAGGGCGCCGTCAAGGTGACCCAGCTCGACATCCGTCCGCAGCCGCCGGAAAAGGAAGACAAGCTCGCCGTCTGGCCGTTTTGGGCGACGAAGATGCGCACCTCCTCCAGCCAGGCCGAAGGCGCCATCCGCGAGTTTCAGGTGGCGACGCTCGAATTCATCGGCGACGAGGACGGCAACCTGACCGGCGTGAAGTGCTGCCAGGTGGATGATCGCCGCAAGCCGGTCGCCGGCACGGAGTTCATCATCAAGGCGGATCTTGCCTTCATCGCCATCGGTTTCAGTGGTCCCTTCACCAACAGCGTGATCAAGGACCTCGGCGACAAGCTGACGCTCAACACCGACCGCCGCGGCTCGACCAACGTCGTCGCCAACGAGCGCGACTACAAGACCTCGGTCGACAAGCTCTGGACGGCCGGCGACGTGCGCCGAGGCCAGTCGCTCGTCGTCTGGGCGATCCGCGAAGGCCGCCAGGCGGCACGTGCGATCGACGAGGCGCTGATGGGTTCGACCACCCTGCCGCGGTAACCCAAGTTTACTCCCAAGCATGAAAAAGCCCCGCAGCGATGCGGGGTTTTTTTGTGGCAGGGCCAGAAGGCCGAATGGGGATCGTCGACCTAGTTGCGGATCACCGGGTTGCTGATGACCGTGTTTGGCTTCGAGAGGCGGAAGTCATCGACGCGGCCGGCCGGAGCGGCGGCGACGTCACCCTTGCCAACCAGCAGGTCGCGTGGGCTCTTGCCGTTGCCCTTGTCCGGTGCGGCGCTGCCGAGCAGGGACGCGGCGCCATCCAGCGCCGGATCGGTCAGCCCGATCGGCTGGGTCTTGACGATATCCTCGTTGCCGAGCGGTGCGGTCACCACCAGGTCCTTGAGCTCGTCGGCGCCCGGCACGTTCTTGTCGGTGGCGGCGGCATCGCCGAGCAGCCGCCGGATGTCCTTCTCGACGTAGAAGGCAAGCTTGCGCTTGCCGGCCTTGGTGAGGTTGACGCCGTCGGCGCCGCGCAGGCGCACCTGCTGGCCGTTGATGTCGGAGCCGGTCAGAACGAACTTGCCGCCCTCATCGACGAAGCCGTCCCAGATGTCGACGAACTGTCCGCCGACCTTCTCGATCTCCTCGCGATAGATGCCGTTGAAGGTGACCATGTCGGCGGTCATCGCGGCCGACTGGAACGGCGGCATGCCGACCCAGAGAACCGGCAGCTTTTCCTTGCGCGCAAGGGCTGCCAGCGCGTTGACACGCTTGCGATATTCTTCCGTCCAAAGGTCGGAGCGGAACTTCTCCTTGGTGCTGCCGATCTGCATCTGCTGGCGATCGTTGGCGCCGAGGCTGATGATGATGACCGACGGCTTCACTTCGCCGACATAGCCCGGCAGCGTGCCCGGCCAATTGAAATAGTCTTCGCGCACGAGACCGGACGAACCGTTCGCCCGCGTCTCGATGGTGATGCCGGGCGTCATCTCGAAGGCGGTCTTCAGGCCATCGCCGAGGCTGCCGGCCATGAAGTCGCCGACGACGAGCACCTTCTTGGCATCTGGCGCCTTCTCCACCACTACCGGCGCCGGGGCAGGGGTGTCGGCAACCTTTGGCTTCTGCTTCTGCTGCCCCTGGCCCTTCTGCCGCTGCTGCGGCTGGCGCTGGCGCTTCGGGCGCGGCTGTTCGGGATAATAGTCGCGATCCTGGTAGGCCGGCCGTTCTCGGGTCAAGCCGCCGAAGAGCATCTGAAACAAGGTGCGGCGTTGAACGCGCTCCTGCGCCTCGGCAAAGCTCGCAAAAAGGCTGACGGTGAGCATCGCCACAAGGGCAATGCAGATCGTCGCAATCCCGAACGGCGTACGGCTATCGTGCCTGCGGCGCCTGCTGATCATCTGCTTTCTGCCCCGTTCATCGCGTATTCGGGCGGCCTTGCCGCGCCAAAGTTTCAGCGCGCCGCACGGGGGTGCAGCGCGCTTGCCCTATTGTATCTCACGGATACTCAGATCGTGAAACCGTTTCGAACCTGCTAGTTGCGGAGCGCCCGCAGCAGCATCTGCGTCGGCTCACCATCCGGCGCCAGTCCGTTCTTCGACTGGAATGCCTGGATCGCGGCCTTGGAGCCGGAGCCGAAGTTGCCGTCGACTTCGCCACTGTAGTAGCCAAGCTCCTTCAGCCGGTTCTGCAGCTCGAACTTCTCGCTGATGTCAAGCGAACCGTCCGGACGCGGCCAGCGCTGCTGCATGCCCTGGTAGCCGGCGATCTGGTCTGCGAGCAGGCCGACGCCGAGCGCGTAGCTGTCCGAAGCGTTGTAACGCTTGATGACGAAGAAGTTCTTGGTCATCAGGAAGCCGGGGCCGTTGCCACCGCTCGGCAGCTTGAGCTCGGCGCGTGTGCTGCCGTTGCGGAAGCCCTTGCCGTTCGGCCGGGCAAAACCGAGCGACGCCCATTCCTTGAGCGTCTTCGTCTGGCCCGAATACTTCGCGGCGTTGGCTGGCGGGGCGACTTCGTAGCCCCAGGTCTCGCCCGGCTGCCAGCCATTTTTCTTCAGAAGGTTGGCGGCGGTCGCCAGCGCGTCTGGCACCGAGTTCCAGATGTCGCGGTGACCGTTTCCGTCTGCGTCGACCGCATAGAGCAGGTAGCTCGTGGGGATGAACTGGGTGTGGCCCATGGCGCCCGCCCAGGAGCCCGTCAGCTCACGTGGGGTGATATCGCCCTTCTGCAGGATTTTCAGCGCGGCGATCAGCTGCTTCTTGGCATAGTTCGACCGCTTCGGATCCGCATAGGCAAGGGTCGCGAGCGCGCGCGGCACGTAGTGCAGGCGGTCATCCTTCTCCAGCACGGCGCCGTAGTTGGACTCCATCGACCAGATGGCCAGCAGGATGGTCTTGTCGACGCCGAAGTGTTTCTCCAGCGCGTTCAGCGTGCGGGCGTGCTTGGTCGCCATCTCCTGGCCGACGCGCTTGGTGTAGGGGTTCACGCGGGAATCGATATATTCCCAGATCTTGTGCTTGAACTCCGGCTGGTAGTTGGCCTTGTCGATCACCGTCTGGTCGGGCGACTTTACGCCGGCAAAGGCCTGGCGATAGGTCGCCTTGGTGATGCCGGCCTGGGCGGCGGTCGCGTAAAACTCGTTGATCCAGTTCTGGAACCCGGTATCGGCGCGCGCGGGGGAGGTGCCGAGCGTGGCGGCGGATAGGACGAGGGCGGCTGCGATATGACGGAAAAACGTCCTGCGGTTTCTGATCATCAGCTGTCGGTTCCGTTTCTCTGCGGAGCTTCGGCCGTCATGGCCCGAATCACTCCGCAAGGTGGCAGTCTGGGGCCAGCCTGGACGGTGGGGGCAGTCGTCGGCGGCTCCTGTTTCGGATCCGGCCGCGCTTGTTGCATTGCCGGATTGCAACGAATCTACAGAAACGTGGTCAACAAACCCTTTACCATGAAAATGTGGTGGCGTCTTCGGCCACAGAAAATGTCAAGCCTTGGTCGTGGAGTTCGCATATGCATTTGTTTCGTCGGTTCATGCTGTGTTCAGCTGACGGCATAGAGATTGCGGCTCCATTACGGAGCGCTGTATGGTTCGGGACGGATTGACGTCCAGGACCATTCGGCAAGAGTTATGAGTGAAATCCTTTCAAGGAGGTATCGATGACCGACAAGCGTAAAGTCCGCAAAGCCGTGTTCCCGGTCGCAGGACTGGGCACCCGTTTCCTGCCGGCAACCAAGGCCGTGCCGAAGGAAATGCTGACGGTGGTGGACAAGCCGGTCATTCAATATGTGGTCGACGAAGCGCTGGAAGCCGGTATCGAGCACCTGATCTTCGTGACCGGCCGCAGCAAGGCTGTCATCGAGGACTATTTCGACATTCAGGTCGAGCTCGACCAGACGCTGCGCGAGCGCAACAAGAAGGCCGAGATCGCGTTGCTCGACGGCATCCTGCCGAAGGCCGGTACCACCAGCTTCACGCGCCAGCAGGCGCCGCTCGGCCTTGGCCACGCGGTCTGGTGCGCCCGTGAACTCGTCGGCAACGAGCCCTTCGCGCTGCTCCTGCCCGACATGATCATGAAGGGTGAGAAGGGCTGCCTGAAGGGCATGGTGGAGCTCTATGAGCAGAGCGGCGGCAACGTCATCGCGGTTGAGGAATGCGCGCCGGACCAGGCGCACAAATACGGCATCGTCGGCGTCGGCGACAAGGTCGGCGAAGGTTTCAAGATCACCAAGATGGTCGAGAAGCCAGCACCGGGCACTGCCCCCTCCAACTTCTTCATCAACGGCCGCTACATCCTGCAGCCGGAGATCTTCCCGATTCTCGAAAAGCAGGAGCGCGGCGCCGGCAACGAGATCCAGCTGACCGACGGCATGCTCAAGCTTTCCGACAACCAGCAGTTCGCCGCTTACCACTTCCGTGGCGATACCTATGACTGTGGCGCCAAGGACGGCTTCATTCTGGCCAACGTCGCCTTCGCGCTCGAGCGTGGCGATATCCGTCCGACCGTCGAAGGCCCGCTGAAGAGCCTGCTCGGCAGCCTGAAGTAATCGGCTTTCTCTTCTCGAAGGCAAGAAAGGCCGCGTCCATCGGGCGCGGCCTTTTTTTTATCTGGATGATGGGATTGCCTTAGCGGCGCAGCGTCAACCCGACGCCGACGCGGGTGATGTCGGTGGTGTCGCCCTGATCGCGGGTGGTGCGCTCGTAGCTGACGTCGCCCGTCAGCGCCAGGTAGCGGTTGATGTCGTAGGTGAGGCCGGCGCCGGTGCGCCAGGTAGTCTCGTCCGACGAGCGGGCGTTCGAGGGGTAGTTGCGCAGCGTCAGGCTGTTCGTCAGGCGCGCGACCAGATCCGAGCGCATCTGGTGGGTGATGATGTTGGTGAGGTTGTAGTCGATCGAACCAGCGTCGCCGGGCGTCGTCGACGGGTTGAGGTCGGTCGACACGGCGAAGAGCACGTCGGTGCCGCGTTGCGGCGACCAGTTGAGGCGGCCATCGACCGACAGGCCGCGGAGTTCGCCAAGCCGGTCATCCTCGAAATTGTAGGTTTCGTAGCCGAGGCCGAGCTCGCCATAGAGTTTCTCGCCGAGGTCGAGCTCGATACCGCCGCGTGCGGCATAGGTCTGATAGGAGCGTTCGAAACCGAGCGGATCTTCGCGCAGATCGTAGAGCGACTTGCCGACGGAGGCTTCGAGGAACGGGATCAATGCCGGCGACAGTTCGTAGCCGACGCGGGCCGTGAGCACACCGGTGTTGCGGTTTCGATACTTGACCGAAAGGTTCGTGCCGTTTTCGAGTTCGACATCACCATAGGTGCGCCGGTCGAAATCGATACCGACCGAGCCGCGGATCAGACCGAAATCACGCTCAACGGCCGCGCCGAGGCGGTAGGTGTTGACCGCGGACTGGTTTTTGGCGTTGGAGATCGCGTTCGGGTCGTCGGCGTCCTCGCGCTCGAAACTGTAGCCGGCGCGCAGACGGGCGATCGTTTCGTCCCAGAGATCGAGCCGCAGTTCCGCATCGACATTGGCGCGGGGCTCTTCCTCGCCCTCGCCGGAGATGTTGTTCTGCAACACGCCTTCGCCGGTGACGGTCAGCTGATGCCGCGACCAGTCCGAGGTCAAGGTGCCGCGGATTCCGGTTTCGAGATAGCCGCGGTTGGTCTTGGTGTCGCCGTCCTTGCGCCATTCGTGGTTGATGGTCTCGCTGACGCTGGGGCGCAGCGTGAAGGTGCCGATTCGGATGCCCGGGGCGCGATCGTATTCGGGGTTATCAGTCCGCAACCGCAGACCGTCGATCGTCGGCTCGCGCTGGTTCAGGCGAAGGTAATCCTCGTTAGAGGCCGGGGTCAGGTCGTCAGCGCTGACGGCGCCGGTGGTCTGCGGATCGGTGATTGCGGGCGTCGCGGCCGGAACGGCTGAAGGCGCTGTGCCCGCGCCATAGGTGGTCGTCGTCGGAGCGGTGGCGGGTGCGGTCGTGGCCGTCTGGGCGTTCAAGGATGCGGGGGCAAGCATCGCCGTGCCGGCCAGCAGCAACGCCAGCGACGTCGAACGCCGCGCGCCTCCTTTGATCGAGCGAGATGAGCCTGGCACCATATGCCGTTTGTCCACGAGCCTGATTGCAATCCTTTCGCAACCGTAAAGCGACGTGGTTAATCAATCGTTTCCAAACGGAAAAAACGTCGTGGCATCAGCCGCTTGCGGTTACGCTTTCGACGGTCAGGTTGCGGCCGTGGGTGGAAACGACGCGCACCCTTGTACCGGCCGGCAGGTCCGGTCCCTCAACGACCCAGAACGTGTCGTCGAGCCGGATGCGCCCTCGGCCTTCGGCGATCGGTTTTTCCAGGACCGCGGTGCGGCCGACGAGGCTTTCGGCGCGCTGGTTCAAAAGCGGCTCGTCGGTGGTCTCGGATGTGGAGAGAACGAAGCGGCGGCCAAGGAGAACGGCCGCCACCGAGAGCAGCGCGAACAGCACGAGCTGGACCTGCCACGTCCAGAAGCCGACCTCCCAAAGCATGAGGGAGAGGATGCCGACTGCCAAGGCGGCGACACCGATCCAGATCAGGAACACGCCGGGGGCGATGAGCTCGGCGGCGAGAAGCACGAAGCCCAGAACCCACCAGCTCCAGGGCCCGAGTTCTTGAATGGCGCGTTCGATCATCGTCTACTTCCCTTGCGCGGGATCGGTCGGGAAAGCCGGCGTGGTGCGTGGCGTCGACTGGCGCGGGCGGGTCGCTGGCGCCGTCTGGCTGTCGCCAAAGACTTCCTTGGCGATGGCGCCGATGCCACCGAGCGAACCGATCAGCGCGGAAGCTTCCATCGGCATCAGCACGATCTTCTGGTTGTTGGCGGTGCCGATCGAGGCGAGTGCTTCGGTGTACTTCTGGGCGACGAAGTAGTTGATCGCCTGCACGTCGCCGGCCGCAATGGCCTCGGAGACCACCTTGGTTGCCTTCGCCTCGGCCTCGGCCAGGCGCTCGCGCGCTTCGGCGTCACGAAACGCCGCTTCGCGCTGGCCCTCGGCCTGCAGGATCGCCGACTGCTTGGCGCCTTCGGCGCGCAGGATCTGGGCGTTTCTGGCGCCTTCGGCTTCGAGCACCTGCGCGCGTTTCTCGCGCTCGGCCTTCATCTGGCGCGCCATGGCATCGACGAGATCCTTCGGCGGGGCGATATCCTTGATCTCGATGCGGGTGATCTTGATGCCCCAGGGGCTGGCAGCTTCGTCGACGACGTGCAGCAGCCTGTCGTTGATCGTATCACGGTTGGAGAGCAGTTCGTCGAGGTCCATCGAACCCATGACCGAGCGGATGTTGGTCATCGTCAGGTTGAGGATGGCGTTTTCCAGATGCGCGACCTGGTAGGCGGCCTGCGCCGCATTCAGGATCTGATAGAAGGCGACGGCATCGGCCGAAACGCTGGCATTGTCCTTGGTGATGACTTCCTGGGTCGGAACGTCGAGCACCTGTTCCATCACGTTCATCTTGGCGCCGATGCGGTCGATGAACGGCACGATCAGATTGAGGCCCGGCTCCAGCGTTTTGGTGTAGCGACCGAAGCGCTCGATCGTATAGCGGTAGCCCTGCGGCACCGTCTTGATCCCCATGAAGAGGACCAGGATGATGAGCACCACGAAGCCAATGACGACGATATCCATTCCGCCCAAGACTTACCCCCTTAAATTGCAATCTCGACCTGTGGCTGCAGTCTAGCGTATTCCGTTTCCCTTCGGAATCGGTTTTCCGCGGATTGCGCGTAAATTCAAAATGTTAGATTGCCGCGCTCGCCGGTGGGCAAGAGCGCGGCTCCTTCATCCTGAGTTGGCGGCCAGCGCGCCGTTCAAGTGGGGTGATGGGACGCTTAAAGCCAGCCGGCAAGCTCCCGGCGCACGACGTGTTCGAGCACGGCCATGCCTTCGGCGCTGTCGTTCAGACAGGGGATGTGGGTGAACTTCTCGCCGCCATTGTGATGGAAGCTTTCGGCCGCCTGCTCTGCGATCTCTTCCAACGTTTCCAGACAGTCGGAGACGAAGCCCGGGTTGAGGACGGCAATGCGCTTGACACCGTCCTGCGCAAGTTTTTCGACCGTCTTGTCGGTATAGGGCTGCAGCCATTCCTCAGGCCCGAAGCGCGACTGGAAGGTGACCTGCAGCTTCTCCTTCGACCAGCCGAGCTTTTCGCGCAAAAGCCGCGCGGTCTTCTGGCACTGGCAGTAGTAGGGATCGCCCTTGTCGAAATAGCTCTTCGGAATGCCGTGGAAGGAGGTCAGAACCACCTCCGGCTCCCAGTCGAGCGTCGCCAGGTGACGCTCGATCGAGGTTGCCAGAGCGTCGATGTAGACGGGATCGTCGTGGTAGGGCGGAACGGTGCGCAGTGCCGGCTGCCAGCGCATCTTCAGAAGCGCCTCGAAGGCCTTGTCATTAACGGTGGCGGTGGTGGCGGCGGCATATTGCGGATAGAGCGGGAAGACGAGAATGCGTTCACAGCCGGCCTTCTGCAGTGCGTCCATGCGCGAGGCGATCGACGGCTGGCCGTAGCGCATGCCCCAGTCGACGATGACGTTAGGCTGGTCGGCGAAGGACTTCGCCATCAGTTCGGACTGGTTGCGGGTGTAGGTCCGGAGGTAGCTTTCGTTCAAGTCCTTGTTCCAGATCGTCTCATAGGCCTTGCCGACCTTGCCGGGGCGGGTGTTGAGCACGATGCCGAACAGGATCGGGTACCAGAACAGTCGCGACCACTCGATCACCCGGCGGTCGGTCAGAAACTCCTTCAGGTAGCGGCGCATCGAGGTGTAGTCGGTGCCATCAGGCGTGCCGAGATTGACCAGCAGGATACCGACCTTTCCGGATTTGACGGACGGGTGGCTGGCAGGGGTGGTCACGGCAAGCTGATCGGTCATCTTCATCCTCGTCGGGTCCCCGTATCGGGACGCCGCTTTCGTTCCTTCGGTTTCCAGTCCTTCTAAAAAGAAAAGCCGGCGCGGGGAAGCCGCGCCGGCTCTGAAAGTAGAGGCAAATTGTCTTACTTTGCCGGAATCTCCAGTTCCTTGCCGACATGCAGGTGGCGCGGCGCCGGCTTGCCGTTGGCGTCGGAGATCTTCTTCCAGAGCGCGCCTTCGCCGTAGAAGGCCTTGGCGAGATCCCAGAGCGTGTCGCCCTTGGTGATCACGTGCTTCTGCGGGCCGCTCGCTGCCGCCGTGCCGCCGGCCGTTGTTGCCGGCTGGGCTGCCGTGGCGTCGGCAGCAGGCTTTGCGTCCGCCGCCGACTCGGCCGTTGCCGCACCGGCCGCCGAAGCGACCTCGGTGATGCGGCCGTCGGTATAGGGCTTGAACGGCTGGTGGGCGGCAAGGTAGTCGGCAAGCACGGTTTCGAGGCCCGGACCGTAGTCGTAGGCGTTTTCACCCTTCTCCTTGAAGACGTCGTAGCCGTCGCCGCCATTGCGCATGTAGTTGTTGGTGACGAGCGAATAGGTCTTGGCCGGATCGAGCGGGACGTAGGCCTCGCCTTCCTTCACCTCGACCGAGACGACGCGGCTGCCGACCGGCTTCGACTTGTCGAAGGAGAACTTCATGCCGGCCACCTGCGGGAAACGGCCGCCGCCTTCCTCAAGCTTGCTGAGACCGTTTTCCAGGGCTTCATGAATGCCGGCGCCCTTCATCTGGAAGGTCGCAACCGTGTTCTGGAACGGCAGGACCGTAATGGCTTCGCCCATCGAAACGTCGCCGGCATCGATGGAGGCGCGCAGACCGCCGCCGTTGGTGATGGCGATGGTCACACCCTGGCCCTTGACGCGGTCGAGCATGGCGTCGGTGAGCAGGCTGCCCATTTCGCACTCTTTGGTGCGGCAATTCTCGCGCGAGCCGTCGATCGGCGCCTCGGTCTTGGCGATGATCTTCGAGCGCAGCTCTTCGATCGGCTTGCCGAGTTCGGCGACGCGGGCAAGCACCGCCTCATCCGGCTTGACCGAGCTGTCGACCAGGATCGGGTCGCCCTTGGCGGCCTTGACCACGCCCTTGTCGTCGAATGTGACGACGAGATCGCCGAGATACTTGGTGTAGGAGCCGGCCTGGACGACCGGAACCTTGTAGCCGCCTGGGTTGTCGACCATCGTCGGGTAAGGGCCTTCAGCCTTCGCATCGGTGTTGGACAGCAGGCTGTGCGAGTGGCCACCGACGACGACGTCGACATCCGGGATCTTGGCGATGGCCGCGAGGTCGCGCGGATAGCCGACATGGGTGAGCGCTATGATCTTGTCGACGCCCTGCTTCTTCAGCTCCTCGACGGCTGCCGTGGTGGTGGCGACGTCGTCGCCGATCAGGATGTCCGGGCCGGGGGAAGAGAGCTCCGGCGTGTCGTTGGCAACGGCGCCGACGATGCCGACCTTCTGGCCACCGACGTCGAGCACGATCGACGGCTTGATGCGGTCGCCGATCTTCGACTTCTGGCTCGGCAGCACGTTGGCGGTCACGACCGGGAAGGCGATCTTGTCGAGGAAGCCGGCAAGGCCGTCCTCGCTCTCGTCGAACTCATGGTTGCCGACGGTCATCGCGTCGAACTTCATCAGGTTGAGGAATTCGGCTTCCGCGAGGCCCTTGTAGGTGGTGAAGAACAGCGAACCCTGGAAGTTGTCGCCGGCGTTGAGCAGCAGCACGTTCTTGCCCGAGAGGTCCTGGCGCTTCTGGTCGATCAAGGCCTTGAGGCGCGCGACGCCGCCGAAGCACTCGTTCTTGCCCTCCTCTTCCGCCGAGCAGGTGGAATCGAACTTGTTGATCGATTCGATGCGGGAATGGAGGTCGTTGATATGCAGGATGTTCAATTCATAATCGGCGAAGGCTGCGCCCGAGGAGAGGGCAAGAATGGACGCGGTCATCAGGCCGGTCCGCACGTGTCTGATCATGATGTTCTCCTGTTTTGCCGGTTGTCGCCCGACCGCATCCGGTCCGCCGAAACGGATCCGGTCCCCACGGTCGGGGTGGCTTTGCCGGGCCGGATGTTTTCATCACTTGAAGGCGACTTCAAGCGCTAAAACCATGCCCTGGTTGTCGGGTTTACCGTTAAGGTTAAGTCGTGGCCCGCAAACGAAAAAAGCCTCCGGACGGAGGCTTTTGCAATTTCGTGTTTTCTGTTTTAGCCGCGACGCGCGAGCGAGAACTGTGCCCCGGCGTCGGTGGTGCAGTTGAGCTGGTTCTGCGTGACCAGAGCGCAAGCGACCTTCGACTGGGTGTTGCGCACCAGCGAGGTCATATTGATCTCGACAAGCGTCGGGCTCGTCTTGACGTAGTTGCCCGAGGCGAGCAACTGGTTGGTGTCGGTCGTGCGCGTGGAGAAGGTACCACCGGCAAATGTCGAGACGATACCGTTCGGGTCTACCCAGGAGCCCTCGACGCCCGAAGCCTGGCGTGCCGGCTGCCCACCCTCATCGATGATCCGTGGCGACGACTGGCAGGAGGCAAGCGCGGCCGCGGTTGCGATTAGGGTCAGAACGGCGAATGGCTTCATAGGCGATTTCCCCCGCGTTTGGGTCGAGCGGATTGTTTCATTCCGGCAGACCATGCCGCGATCATGAGTTGAAAGCAAGAGCGGCAGGCCGCGGCCTCGGGCTTTTCCGCCAGAGATGAAAAGGCCCGGGGCACGTTCGTGTCCCGGGCCGGATGCGCTTACGTCTCAGCAGCTTAGCGAACGAGGATGTTCTTGAACTGCCACGGATCCTTGGTGTCGATGTCTTCCGGGAACAGGCCCGGGCGACCGTCGAGCGGGGTCCAGTCGGTGTAGTGACCTTCGACCGGGCCGAGGTAGGGCAGTTGGACTTCGAGGCAACGCTTGTAGTCCATCTCGTCGGCTTCGACGATGCCGGCCTTCGGGTTCTCGAGAGCCCAGACCATGCCGGCGAGAACGGCCGAAGTGACCTGCAGACCGGTCGCGTTCTGGTAAGGCGCGATGCGGCGGGTTTCTTCGAGCGACAGGCGCGAGCCGAACCAGTAGGCGTTCTTGTCGTGGCCGTAGAGCAGCACGCCGAGTTCGTCGACGCCGTCGACCAGTTCCTTTTCGTCAAGGACGTGGTGCACCGGCTGGGCGTTGCCGCCGTTGCCGAACATTTCGTGCAGCGACAGAACGGCGTCGTTGGCCGGATGGTAGGCGTAGTGGCAGGTCGGGCGATAGGTGACTTCGCCTTCCTTGTCGCGAACCGTGAAGAAGTCGGCGATCGAGATCGCCTCGTTGTGGGTCACGAGGAAGCCATACTGCGGGCCGGGGGTCGGGCACCAGCTGCGCACGCGGGTGTTGGCGCCCGGCTGCTCCAGATAGATCGCTGCCTTGCAACCCTTCTTGTGCTTCTTGGCGTTCTTCGGCATCCAGTTTTCATGTGTGCCCCAGCCGAGTTCGGCCGGCTGCAGGCCTTCCGAGATGAAGCCTTCGACCGACCAGGTGTTCCAGAAGGTGTTGAAGGGCTTCGGGTTCTTGGTGCGCTGGGTGTCGCGCTCGGCGATGTGCACGCCCTTGACGCCGACCTTCTTCATCAGCTTGGCCCAGCCTTCGCGGTCGTCCTGATGCGGCTCTTCGAACTTCACGCCAAGGTCGTTGGCGAGGTTGAGGAGGCCCTGCTTGACGAACCAGGAGACCATGCCGGGGTTGGCGCCGCAGGTGGAAACCGCGGTCGTGCCGCCCGGGTTCTTTTCCTTTTCCTTGCGCACGGTTTCGCGCAGCGCATAGTTGGTGCGCTCGGAATTGTCCATTTCGGCGTCGAAGTAGAAGCCAAGCCACGGCTCGACGACCGTATCGACGTAGAGCACGTCGAGCTTGCGGCACATCTTCATCAGGTCGAGCGACCCGGTGTCGACCGACAGGTTGACGCAGAAGCCCTGGCCTTCGCCTTCGGTCAGAAGCGGCTTCAGCAGTTCCTTGTAGTTGTCCTTGGTCACATGCGCGCGAACGTGACGAACGCCATGGCGTTCGAAGATCTCGTTGTCGGCAGCATCCTCACGGGGCTCGACCACGATCAACCGGTTCTTGTCGTATTTGAAGTGGCGCTCGATCAGCGGCAAGGTGCCGCGACCGATCGAACCGAAACCGATCATCACGATCGGACCGGTGATCTCGCCATAAACCGGATAGGTGGTATCTGCCATTTTTGTCTTACTCCTGAGAAAACTTTCCCTGTGGCGGTGGGTGACTAAGCATGAGGAAGCGGCTGTGGCCGCTGTTCTGGCTCGTATGAATGTGCCGACGGCCGCGATGCCCGTGGGGCACGCGGCGCTGTAGAGCATAGATTGCTGTCACAATAAAGAGCCGGCGGGTCAACCGCTATTTGCGTCTGTGCTTAACCGGCGATCGTGAGCAGTGCTTCAATCAGCCCGTCCCGCTTGCTGACAAGCCCCTTGTAGGCGGCCTGCGGCAAGGTCAGGGCGCGCAGCTGCTCGACGAAGGACGCGGCCAGCGCCGCGGCATCCGGTCGCTTGCGCAGCATCGTCAGCGGGTCCGAATAGATGCGGATAGTGAAGACGAGCGCACCGGTCTCAGGCAGCTTGCGCAGCGTCTGCCGTTCGATGCGGATGAAGGTCCGCTCCTCGGTCATCTCGACCGCACCGGCGGCGATGCCTTCGGATTTCGATTTCGGCAGGTGCAGCGCGCCGTCGACATTGACCGCCCAGTTGAAACGCTCGACGAAACGGCCGGGCGGCAGATTGTCGAACATGCGGGCAATCAGGTCGGCGTTGCGGGTGCCATGCTCGAAGCCCGGGACGGGGCCATGGATCTCGTTCATGGTGCGGCCGTATTTTTCGGCGAGCGACCAAGACGAGGGAAAGGCGACATAGGCGGCGTTGAGGCGCCAGCCGTCGTCGGTCTTCTGCATGATGGCGAGGTCGTCCTGAACGAGCGAGCCGGAAACGACCAGCGGCACATCGCCGTCGAGCGGCACGGGCGCATCTCCGACGATCATGCTGTCGCCGTCGCGGCGGTAGATCTCGGGATAGGCGGTCGGCAGGTAGTCGACCAGAATGCCGAGCAGTTCGCGCTGGGCGTCCTGCGTACCGTCGGCTGCGGCAAACACGGTACCGCGCGCTTGCGCAAGCAGCCGCTTCTTTTGGGAGAGATAGTGCTGCAGCTGGTCGTCCGGCTCAATCCAGCGATCGGGGTCGAGCTGGGCAAGGCCGATGGTGAAGGGTTTTGAAGAACCGTCGTAAGGCGTATGCTTCATGCGGAGCGACCGGTCGAGGTTGCGATTTAACCATATTCCCTATCGTTTCGCACGGTGAAACGCTTGTCACAAGCGGTTCGTGCTATAGCTACGGTAGAAGCATCCGCTTCGCGCCATAATTGATTAGTTCCCGGAGGCGTGACAGACCGTGACCGGTAGTCATCTCAAGGCTCTTGCGGCCCTACAGAGTAAAACACCCGTGCTGATCGCACTTTATGATCAGCACGATCGACTGCGCTTCGCCAATCCGGCGTTTCGCGCGGCCTACCATGTCGGTCCGGACGAGAGCCCGACCTGGGAAGAGATCATGCGTCGGAACCATGCCGCCGGACAGGGCACCATCCTGAAGTCGGAAGACATCGATGCCTGGATCGCCTCGACATTGCACCGGCGCGGCAAGGTGCCGTTCCGCGCCATGGAAACAGACCTGCACGACGGTCGCTGGCTGTGGATGACGGAGACGGTGGATGCGGATGGCTGCATGCTGTGCATCGCCGTCGACGTCACGACGATCCATGCGGAAGAACGGGAACTGCGCCAGGACCGCGACTTTGCGCTTCGGGCCGCCCAGGTCGACGAGCTGACGAGCGTGCCCAACCGCCGCTACACGATGGGGCGTCTCACCGAGTTCATCGCCAACTGCGCCGAGAACCCGCATATGTGGGGCTGTGTCGCGATCATCGATATCGATTACTTCAAGGCGATCAATGACCGCCACGGGCACCAGCGCGGCGACGAGGTTTTACTCGACTTTGCGCGCCAGATGCAGGAGTTCGTGCGCCGTTCGGACTGCTTCGGCCGGATTGGCGGCGAGGAATTCATGCTCATCCTGCCTGATACCACCATCAGCGAGGGCCACCGCATTCTCGATCGTCTGCTCGAACGGGTGCGCAATTCCCGACCGCTCGAGAACATCCCGGAGTTCTTCTACACCTGTTCGGTCGGGGTTGCGGAGTATCGCGACGGGGACACGGTCAGCGACCTCTATGCACGCGCCGATCAGGCGCTCTATCTCGCCAAGCGCGATGGACGGGACCAGGTCAGGCGCCACACGCTTCCCGGCTCAGACCAGGAGGTTCACCCGGATCAGGCCCCGTAGCGAGTTGCCGAAATAAACGTCGCCGCGGGCGAGGTCGTTAAGCGAAAGCCGCGCAACTCGCGCGCGGCGCTGGCAGATGAGCTCGGTACGCAGCACGCCGGCAAGCAGGCCGCAGGCGATCGGCGGCGTCTTGAGGATGCCGCTGCCGTCGTCGAGGAAGACGGAGGTGATCGTGCCTTCGCAGACCTCATCCTTCTCGTTCAGAAGCAGAACTTCGTCGGCCTCGCTCGGGCCGAACTCGCCGCGGGCTGCCTCATAGGCAGCGCGGCGACTGGTCTTGTAGCGCAGCAGCGGATCGCCCGACTTGAGCCGGGTGCTGGCAACCCGTACCCGCCAGACCGTATCTTGGGGGAGCGGCGCGAAGGGGGCGGTCTTCACCTCGATATGGCCGTCCGGGAAGAGCTCGAGGCGAACGCGAAGCGCGGCGCCGCCATCGCCGGCCTTGACCGCTGCAAGCAGCGCGGCCTGCGCGCCATCGGCGCCCGAAATGCCGAGACGACGGGCGGATCGGACCAGCCGGGCGAGGTGCAGACGCAGGCGGATGAAACCGGCTTCGGGCTCGTAGCGCAGGGTTTCGATCAACGAGAAATCCGTCATCGGACGACCGCGTCGTCGGCGGGCGCGACATCGCCTTCGCCGAGCGCGATCCTATCGTCGCCAACGGCAAAGCGGGCCTTCAGGAGGCACTCTTCGTATTCGGACTGGGCGGTGCTGTCGAAGACGATGCCGCCGCCGACATTAAAGACGGCATCGCCATTTTCGAAGAGCGATATCGTCCGGATCGCGACGCTGAAGCGCATCACGCCGTTCGGGGCGATGAAACCGATGGCGCCGCAATAGGCGTCGCGGGGACCGTCTTCCAGGTCGTGCAGGATTTCCATGGCGCGCATCTTCGGCGCCCCGGTGATCGAGCCGCAGGGGAAGAGCGCCGTGAAAATATCCTTGAGGCTGATCTCGGGGAGGAGCTTTGCTCGGACGTGGCTCACCATCTGGTGCACGGTCGGGTAGGTCTCGATGTCGAAGAGCTTGGGGACATCAAGCGTGCCGACCTCGGTGATGCGCGAGATGTCATTGCGCAGGAGATCGACGATCATTCGGTTTTCGGCCTGGGTCTTTTCGTCGGCGCGCATGGCGGCGATGATCTCGGCGTCTTCCGCGGCCGACGCGCCGCGCTTGGCCGTGCCCTTCATCGGGTGGGTCTCGATCCAGCCGTCCGCATCGACTCGGAAGAAAAGCTCCGGCGAGCGCGACAGGAGCACTGGCCCGTCGAGCGCGACGAGCGCGCCGTACTTGACCGGCTGCCGGTCGATCAGCGACCAGAAGGCTGCGCGCGGGTCGCCGGACCAGCGGGCATGGATCGGCATCGTCAGGTTTGCCTGGTAACAATCGCCCTTTCGCAGATGCAGGTGCAGGCGGTCGAAACGTTCGCGGTAGGTATCGAAATCCCAGCCGGCGCGCGGTCCGCTCAAGAAGGGTTCGTTCTCGGTTCGCCGCTGCGGCTCGGCGAGGGGATGATCCTCGCTCGGCGCATCGAAGATGCCGAATGACATCAGCGGCGTCTTGCGATTTTCCTCGGCAAAGCCTTCGAGCTTTTCCTCGAAGAGATGGCCGGCCTCATAGGACATGAAGCCGGCAATCCATTTGCCTGATTTGTGCGCGCGTTCAAGCTCGGCAAGGCCGCGGACAAATTCGGCCTTCGTGCGGGCCGTTATGACGCGCGAAGGCGATGCGAAAACCGTGGTGCGGCTTTCGCTGTCGTCCCGGAACAGCACATAGGGTGCAGTGTCGTTCATAAAGTCGTCTTGTCGATCGCGCCGCGATCCGGACCCTTGTCCGGATCAGGCCTTATCAAGCGCTTCGAGTTCGTCGATGAGCCCTTCGATCATCGACAGTCCCTGTGCCCAGAACGACGGATCGGTGGCATCGAGGCCGAAGGGGGCGAGCAGTTCGGAATGGTGCTTGGTACCGCCGGCCTTCAGAAGCTCGAAGTACTTGTCCTGGAAGCCCTGTTCGGCGTTCTGGTAGACCGCGTAGAGCGAGTTCACCAGGCAGTCGCCGAAGGCATAGGCATAGACGTAGAAGGGCGAATGGATGAAGTGCGGGATATAGGCCCAGTAGGTCTCGTAGCCTTCGGAAATCCGGATGGCCGGGCCAAGGCTCTCGTTCTGCACCGACAGCCACAGCTTACCGATATCGTCGGCCGTCAGCTCGCCTTCCTTCCGCGCGGAGTGCACCTTGCGCTCGAACTCGTAGAAGGCGATCTGGCGCACGACCGTGTTGATCATGTCCTCGACCTTCTGGGAGAGCATGGCCTTGCGCTCGCGCTTGTCCTTCGTCTGGTCGAGAAGCGCGCGGAAGGTCAGCATCTCGCCGAAGACAGACGCGGTTTCGGCGAGCGTCAGCGGCGTCGAGGCCATCAACGCGCCCTGTCCGCCGGCAAGCACCTGGTGCACGCCGTGGCCGAGCTCGTGGGCGAGCGTCATCACGTCGCGCGGCTTGCCCATGTAGTTGACGAGCACATAGGGGTGAGCCGACGGCACCGTGGGGTGGGCGAAGGCGCCCGGCGCCTTGCCGGGCCGCACCGGCGCGTCGATCCAGCGCTCGTCGAAGAAACGGCGGGCGATATCAGCCATTTCCGGCGCGAAGGCATTATAGGCGGAGAGCACCGTGTCCTTGGCCTCGTCCCAGGAGATCAGCGCGTTCGGCGTTTCCGGCAGCGGCGCGTTGCGGTCCCAGAAATCCATCTGCTCCATGCCGAGCCACTTTGCCTTCAGCGAATAGTAGCGGTGCGACAGGCGCGGATAGGCGGACTTGACCGCTTCGGCGAGCGCATCGACGACCTCGCGCTCGACGCGGTTGGCCAGATGCCGGCTGTCGGCAATATCCTTGAAGCCGCGCCAGCGGTCGGAGATTTCCTTGTCCTTGGCGAGCGTGTTGGTGATCAGCGTGAAGGTGCGGATATTGGCCTTGAAGGTTTCCGCCAGCGCCATCGCCGCCTTCTTGCGAACGTCGCTCGACGGGTCCTGCAGCAGGTTCAGGGTGACCTCGAGCGGCAGCGCTTCACCGTCGACAGTGAAGGTGAGGCTTGCCATAGTCTCGTCGAACAGCCGGTTGAAGGCGGCGGCACCGGTCATCGATTTTTCCAGGAAAAGCTGCTCCAGCTTGTCGTCGAGCTGATAGGGCTTGTCCATGCGCAGGTCGGTCAGCCAGGGCTTGTAATGGGCGGCGAGCGCGTCTGTTTCGAGTGCCTTGTCGAGGATCGCGTCGTCGATCCGGTTCAGCTCCAGGGAGAAGAACAGGAGATGCGCCGACATGTCGGTGAGCTTCGACTGCACATCGCCGTAGAGCTTGCCATTCTCTGGCTTGGACGTGTCCGAAAAATAGGTGAGGCCCGCAAACGACGCGATGCGGCCCATGATGTCTTCGAGCGCTTCGAATTCCCGCACGGCAGCGCCGATGCCGGCTTCGCCGCTCTGCGTCGCCGCTTCGGCCAGCTTGCCCTTCCACTTGGTCTCGAAGGCGATCGCGTCGGCATCGGCCTTCTTCATATCGTTGCGAAACGCATCCGAGGAAGCGGAGGCATAAAGATCCTCCAGCCGCCAGGAGGGCAGGTCACCGAGGTCGGCAGCGGCGCCATGGCTCTGGCCGGCGGCGGCGCGGACAACAAATTGCTCGGGGGCGAAGGGGCGGAAGGTCATCGTCGGATTTCTCTCGTTCGTGACAGGAAGAGGCAGCGATATGGGCCCCATTGCTATCGCCGGCAATGGATAAAATGCAAGCATTTCTCAAAACATGATGTTCAGCCCTTTATGGCACAGATGCCTGACGTGATTTGGCACATGAGGTTGGCCAAAGAGTACCGCGTGTCCAGAGCAGGAGGCTTCCGTGACATCACACATTCTGGTCATTGATGACGATCCGGTGCAGCGCCGGTTGCTGACGAACATGATCGAGCGTCTCGGTCATGTGGCGCATCTCGCCGATAACGGCCGCAGCGGTCTGGAACTGCTGGAGCGCAAGGGCGGCATGATCAATGTCATCCTTCTCGATCTCCTGATGCCGGAAATGAACGGCCACGGCTTCCTCGAAGCGCTGGCCGAGCGCGGCGTCGACACGCCGGTCATCGTCCAGACCGGACAGGGCGGCATCGAGACCGTGGTGCACGCGATGCAGGCCGGCGCCTTCGACTTCCTGGTCAAGCCGGTCTCTCCGGAACGGCTGTCCGTGGCCATCAGCAATGCGCTGAAAATGGCAAGCCGTGACGGCAAGGTCAAAACCTCGCGCCGTCCGCGCGGTGGCGCCGTCGGCTTCGACGATATCGTCTCGGCAAGCCCCGCGATGATCCGGGTGATCGACCTTGCGCGCCGCGCCGCGCAGTCCAACATCCCGATCGTGCTCGAGGGCGAATCCGGCGTCGGCAAGGAAATGGTGGCGCGCGCCATCCAGTCGGCAAGCGACAGGGTCGGCAAGCCCTTCATCACCGTCAACTGTGGCGCCATCCCGCACAATCTGGTCGAGAGCATTCTCTTCGGTCACGAAAAGGGTGCCTTTACCGGCGCGACCGAAAAGCACACCGGCAAGTTCGTCGATGCGGACGGAGGAACCCTGTTCCTCGACGAGATTGGCGACTTGCCGCTCGAGGTTCAGGTGAAGCTGCTGCGCGCGGTTCAGCAGGGCGAGGTCGAGACGATCGGCGCGCGCCATCCGCAGAAGGTGAACGTGCGGCTGATCTCGGCCACCAACAAGGATCTGATCAACGAAGTGCGCGAAGGGCGGTTCCGCGAGGATCTCTACTACCGCCTCAATGTTTTCCCGATCACCATTCCGGCGCTTCGCCGACGCAAGGAAGATATCCCGGTGCTGGTGCGCTCCTTCGTCGAGCGCTTCGCCGCCGAGCAGCGGCTGAACCAGCCGCTGACGGTATCGAGCGGTGCGCTCGCGCTTCTGACCGCCTATGATTGGCCGGGCAACATTCGCCAGCTCGAGAACGCGATCTTCCGCGCCGTCGTGCTTGCCGAGGGCAACGAACTGACGGTGAAGGATTTCCCGCAGATCGCCACTCAGATACCCGGCTACGTGGTTTCCGATCGTTCGGGCTTCTCCTGGGGCGAGGGCGGACCGGAGCGGGCGCCGGCTGGCGGCGAGACGGCATCAAGCGTCTATCCAGACTTCGCGAGTGCGGCGAAATCCATGGAGGCGGAAACCTCCAGCGACCCGCGCATGGAGAATGCGATCGCCAGCGTCGACGAGGGCGGAGACGTGCGCAAGCTTGCCGAAGTCGAGGAGGAATTGATTCGTTTTGCGCTGAAATTCTACCGCGGCCAGATGAGTCAGGTGGCCCGAAAGCTCGGTATCGGCCGGTCTACCCTCTACCGCAAGCTGAAGGATTATGGCATCGATCCCGATAACCCTTTGAGAGAGGCGGCATAAAATCGACGCATTCACGATTCATTAGCCGTGCTATTCAGTCACCGCCGTTTAGACCTTGTTAGTGAAGTATTCACTATATTATAAGGGGCGGTGACGACTGTGGCAAATTTGCCATGCTGTCACCTTATTTGACAGTCATCTGAGACAGCGAAGCACGGTTGTCCGTCGGACGGGGATTGAATGCCAAATTTGTTCGGTTTTAAGAAGCCGCTCGGCTCCTTAGCGAGAGTCTGCGCGGCGGTCACCCGCCGGGTGCCGCAGGTTCTGACATCCGTTGCTCTTGCGGCTGCCCTCGTTACGCCTGGTTTTGCTCCTCCCGTGGAGGCCGCAGGCCAGACCCGGACACTGAAGCTCTATTTCATTCATACTCAGGAAAAGGCGCAGATCACCTTCAAGCGCAATGGCCGCTACGACGCCAAGGGTCTGCAGGAAATCAACCGTTTCCTGCGCGACTGGCGTCGCAACGAGCCGACGAAGATGGACCCGCGCCTGCTCGATCTCGTCTGGGAAGTCTACCAGAAGAGCGGATCGCGCGATTACATCCACGTCGTTTCGGCCTATCGTTCGCCGGCGACCAACGGCATGCTGCGTTCGCGTTCGAAGGGCGTCGCCAAGAAGAGCCAGCACATGCTCGGCAAGGCGATGGACTTCTATCTGCCGGATGTGAAGCTGAAGACGCTGCGTGAAATCGGCGTGAAATTCCAGGTGGGCGGCGTCGGTTACTACCCGACTTCCGGCTCGCCTTTCGTCCATATGGATGTCGGTGGCGTTCGCGCCTGGCCGCGCATGAGCCGTGCCGAATTGGCGCGCCTGTTCCCCGACGGCAAGACCATGCATCTGCCGTCCGACGGCAAGCCGCTTCCGGGTTATGACCAGGCGGTTGCCGACTACAAGCGTCGCGTCGGCGCGTCGGCGATCCAGGTCGCTGGTGGCGGCGATACGGGCCCGGGCGATACGGCGAGCGGCAAGCGCCGCGGCAACCTGTTCGCCATGCTCTTTGGCGGCGGCGGTGATGAGGATGAAGAACCCTCGGCAATCGCAGCCGGCCCCGGTGCCGACGATGAAGGTGGCGCAGCTCCTGCTGCCAAGGTGCAGACGGCTGCCGCGCCCGCCGCTCAGGAAGCGCTGCCCGGCGTCGCCGGTTCTGTCGCCGCCGAGCCGACGGTTGCTGCCGAACAGAACATCAATGCGCCGGTCCCGGCGGTGCGGCCTGCCTTCAAGCAAGCGCCTGCCGATGGTGGCGTAGCCGTGGCCCTGGTGGCGCCGGAGAAGAACCCGGCGCAGGAAGCCCTTGCTGCCGCCCTGCCGCCAACCTCGGAAATGCCGAGCGAGTTTGCCGACCTCGGCTCGATGAAGGTTCCTGTGCCGCAAATGCTTGACCGCCGTGACATGAACACGCTCGTCGCATCCGCCGATGCCGAGCCGGACATGCAGGCGCTCGGTTTCGTGCCGGTTCCGGCCGTGCGGCCCGCGGGTGACGCGGCGCTTGCCGCCGTTGCCGATGCACAGGTCGTGATCCCCTCCTTCGCGGAGCGCCCGGTCGTGGCATCCGCCGAACCGCCGCGCGACGTGGCGGCCGAAGCCAAGACCCGTGTCGCGCTTGCCCAGCCGACGCCAGCTGAACGTCAGCCGGTTGCCCAGCCGCAGCCGATCGAGATGGCAGCCTATGCGCCGCAGTCGGGTACAAATGCGCGCGCCGCGATCTTCGACAGCGCCTTCGACACGCAGGCGGAAGCTCCGGCCAAGGGCGGCCGACCGAAGAAGAACGACGCCGATGCCGCGACCCGCTCATCGGTGCGCGCCGAGCCGAAGCTGACCCAGAAGATCATTTCCGAATGGGCGCTTTCGACCGGCCGCGTCGCAACGCTTTCCAAGCCGGTGAAGGCGCCGCGCTTCGTCAGCAAGTCTCTGCGTACTGCTCCGACGACAGTCTATGCCGCCGGCTTCTCCAGCAGCGCCGGACCAAACGTCGACACGGCCCGGTTCAGCGGCAATGCCGTCAACTTCATGGAAGTGAAGAAGTTCAGCACCAACTGAGCTTCCACCAAACCATAGACACGAAAAAGCCCGCCGACCTGGCGGGCTTTTTCGTATCTGCATTCTGTCTTCGCCTTATGTCGGCTCCCGGCTGCATTGAGAGCCTCTGCTGCCGGCGTTCACGCGCGGAAGGCGAAGGCCGCCGACAGGCGGCCTTCAAAAAGGCTTGCTTATTCCTCGTCGGCTGCCGGCACCATGCCGAGCGCCTGGAGGTAGGTGTCGAGGATCGCTTCCTGTTCCATGCGCTCGTCGTGGTCCTGCTTGCGGATCGAAATGACCTTGCGCAGGATCTTGGCGTCGAAACCTGTGGACTTGGCTTCGCCATAGACGTCCTTGATGTCGTCGGCGATGGTCTTCTTTTCTTCTTCCAGGCGTTCGATCCGTTCGATGAAAGCACGAAGCTGATCGCGTGCGACGCCGTGAGCATCCGACATGGTCTTCTCCTTGATAGGGGGAATAGAATTTCTTGGGTGCCGTGACGTGCCGCGAACGGCCGCCAAGGTCAAGGGTGATTGCGCAACAACGCGGTCATTTCCGTGGCAGAGGCGGGCGAAACGACCCTTATTCCTTTGATCACGACGGTTTGCGTCGGCTCGATCCAGCCATCATTTTCAAGCGGCTTACGAGTTAGAGTGGAATGCCGCGGAAACCCGCACACGCCTTTCCTCACTCAGCGTTGGGCCGGTTGAGCTCGAACGCCGCCTTTTGTTCTGCGGATGCTTCCCTCTGGTTGCGCTCGCGCCATTCCTCGTAGGGCATGCCGTAGATGATCTCGCGCGATTCCTCCTTGGCAAGCGGAACGCCCGCCTGTTCGGCGGCTTCGCGATACCAATTGGACAGGCAGTTGCGGCAGAAGCCGGCGAGGTTCATCAGGTCGATGTTCTGGACGTCGCCGCGCTCGCGCAGATGATTGACCAGCCGGCGAAAGGCGGCGGACTCGAAGGCGATCTGTTGCTCCGGGGTCAGTTCGGTCATGGTCGCTCGTCCTTTTCATCATAGGCGCCGGTGCGCGAGACGTGGCGCTCATAGCGATGCAGCTCCGGCATGGCATTGAGGCTTGCCAGGATCGGCGCCAGTCGCTCGGCCCAGGCGGTAACGCCTTCAGCGTCGGCGATCAGGTCCTGCCGCACCTCGATCAGCGCATGCGCAATGCCCGGCACCATGCAATGCCGGAACATCGTATCGCCACGCAACGCTCCGTCATAGGGTTCATTGTTGCCGACGACGATATCGCCCGGCGCCTTGAGCTTGTCGATCAGCGGCAGCACGGCACGGCCGTCGCTGTCCCAGAGGACGGCGGCGTGCCAGGGACGGGCGACGCCCTTCCAGGCCGGCGTGTAGGAATGGATGGAGATGACCAGCGGTGCTGCGCCATGCGCCTCGGCGCTTCGGCCGATCGTCTCGGAGACGGCGCGGTGATAGGGACGATGGAACCGGTTCAGCCGGTTTTCGCACTCCTTATCGGTGATGGGATGGTTTCCCGGAATGATCGCTCCGTCGGAAATCCGCATGATCAGCGTCGGGTCGTCCTCGCCGCGATTGGGATCGATCAGCAAGCGCGAGAAGCAGCCGAGAACGGCCGGCGCATCGAGCATCGCAGACAGGCGCCGCACGAGCGCTTCGACACCGATATCATAGGCGATGTGCCGCTCGAAGGCCGCGGCGGGAAGGCCGAGACTGCCATACTCGGCAGGCAGCCGGTTCATCGCGTGATCGGCAAGGAGCACGAGCCCGGTTGTGGGCTTGGCTTCGATAATCTCATAGGGAGAATAGTGTTGCATGCCGTTCCAGTCCGTTTCAGCGCCCCGTCTCGCTGATCGCACGCGAGGGCGTCAATCGCAAGAAAAACGCAACTGTTTATCGAAATCCGAAAGCAATTTACCGATTGTAATCGATTAGAGTTACGTTGACTTTCGGGGCTGCCCGTCGCAAGAAAGTGCCACGCAAATCAAAACGGAGTTCCATCGGAAACCGTGTCCAGATATCCTTTTTCCAAAGCGAAGCCGGGGCTGACGACACTGGGAGGCATCCTCCTGTTTCTCCTGGCAACATCAAGCTCATTTCTTTTCGCCAGCGACGCACGCGCCGACTTCCGCGTGTGCAACGGCACCCAGACACTGGTCGGCGTAGCCATCGGCTACCGAGCCAAGGACGGCTGGATGACGGAAGGCTGGTGGCAGGTGCCTGCCAACACCTGCGCGACCCTGATCGAGGGCGAGCTACAGTCACGATATTATTATCTTTACGCGGAAGATGCGGCCCGTGGCGGCCGCTGGACCGGTGACGTCAACATGTGCGTTGCCGAGAACGAATTCAAAATCACGGGCGTGCAGGACTGCTTCGCCCGCGGCTTCCAGCGCATGGGATTCAAAGAGTACGACACGGGACGGCAGGGAAGCTGGATGGTTCAGCTTTCGGATCCGTCCGGCACGCAGGAAAGCCAGAATTGATGAAGCGGAACAGAAAAGTCAAAATCCTCGCAACGCTCGGACCGGCGTCTTCGGACGAGCAGATGATCCAGAAGCTGCACGAGGCCGGGGCCGATCTGTTCCGCATCAACATGAGCCATGCGAGCCACGACGTGATGCGCACGCTGGTGCAGCGCATCCGCGCAGTCGAGGCGCGCTGTGGCCGGCCGATCGGCATCCTCGGCGACCTGCAGGGACCGAAGCTGCGCGTCGGCAAGTTCGCGGAAGGCAAGGTGGACCTGAAGGTCGGCCAGACCTTCACGCTCGACAACAAGGACGAGCCTGGCGACAACACCCGCGTCTATCTGCCCCATCCGGAGATCCTCGAAGCGGTCAAGCCCGGCCATCGCCTGCTGATCGACGACGGCAAGCTGCACCTGAAGGCTGAAAAGACCGATGGCAAGAGCATCGTCACGACGGTCGTCGCCGGCACGAAGATCTCCGACCGCAAGGGCGTCAGCCTGCCCGATACGCTGCTTGCCGTCGGCGTACTGACCGACAAGGATCGTGCCGACCTCGACGCCGTTCTGGCGACCGGCGAATTCGACTGGGTGGCGCTCTCCTTCGTGCAGCGTCCGGAAGACCTGGCAGAGGTTCGCAAGATCGCCCGCGGCCGCGTCGGCCTGATGTCGAAGATCGAAAAGCCGCAGGCGCTCGACCGCATCGACGAGATCATCGAGCTCTCCGACGCACTGATGGTTGCCCGCGGTGACCTCGGCGTCGAGATGCCGCTGGAATCGGTGCCGGGCCTGCAGAAGCAGCTGACGCGCGCATGTCGCCGCGCCGGCAAGCCGGTAGTGGTCGCCACGCAGATGCTGGAATCGATGATTTCGGCTCCGGTCCCGACGCGTGCCGAAGTCTCCGACGTCGCGACGGCCGTCTTCGAAGGTGCGGACGCCGTCATGCTTTCGGCAGAATCGGCCTCGGGCGAATATCCGGTGGAAGCCGTTTCGACCATGGCGTCGATCGCCAGCAACGTCGAGCGCGACCCGCATTATTCCAGCATCATCTACGCGCAGCGCACGCCGCCGGAAGCCACCGGTGCCGACGCGATTTCGCTTGCGGCCCACCAGATCGCCGAGACGCTGCGGCTCTCTGCCATCGTCTGCTACACCTCGTCGGGTACGACGGGTCTGCGCGCCGCCCGCGAGCGGCCGCAGGTGCCGATCATCGCGCTGTCGCCGATCGTGCAGACGGCGCGCCGCCTCTCGGTCGTCTGGGGCCTGCATTGCGTGGTCACCGAGGATGCGACAGACCTCGACGACATGGTCAACCGCGCATGCCGCATCGTTGCCTCGGAAGGCTTCGGCAAGCCGGGCGAACGCATCATCATTTCGGCCGGCGTGCCGCTCGGTACCCCGGGCGCGACCAACATGCTGCGTATCGCCTATATCGGCTCGGACGGCATGAGCGGCGTCTGACGCCCGCTCTCTTTCTCGGACTGCAACGAAACCCCAGGAGCGCTGATCCGCTCCTGGGGTTTCGTGTTTTGTTGATGATGGCAGCTAGCGGGATAACGGGCGCGCCGAGAAAGGCTGCCAGATGAGGTGCGGCCCAACGGATGGCCTGGCACGATCAGGGTGTCTTGGCGGCGGCAAGCCTTTCTTCGGCGCGCTTTACTGCCGCATCCAGATCCCCGGGCTTGCCGGCCAGCTTCTCCACCGCGGCGACGATGACATCGGTGACCACATAGTCGGGCTTATGGCCGAGATTGCCGATCCAGAGCAACTCGGCGCCGGGGATATCGCGCGCCAGCCCGCGTGAGTGGATATCGGCCAGCACGATGCCATCGCTGTCGCCGGTGATGATCACCGTCGGTGCGGCGATCTCCCGGTAGCGCGGCGCGGTCGCGGTCAGATAGGCGTGCAGGTTGGCGATGTCGCGGGCATTGCTGAGGAAGGTCGAGGGACGCAGCACGAGATGCGGGCCAGTCTTGTCGATGTAGTCGGCCGGCCGTGGATTGGGCGAAAAGATCGAGTGTGTGCCGCCCTCGATGCGCCGCTGCCCGAGCGGCGTCACCAGCGTGTGGGCGAAGAGCCAGCCGACGAAGGGCAGGGCCGTCAGGCGGTAATACCAGTCGATGCCGCCGGGCCAGGGATGGGTCGCCGGCGCCAGCAGGACGAGGCCGGCGGTCTTGTCCGGGTGGTTAAGGGCGAAGCTCGCTGCAATCGCGCCGCCGAAGGAGTGGCCGACGATCACGGCGCGACGAATGCCGCGCTTGTCCATCAGCTTTGCGGTCGCGTCCGCCTGACCGTCCGGCAAGTCGTTTTCCGGCCCGCCGCGCTCCGAGTAGCCGTGGCCCGGGCGATCGACGAACAGCATCTCGGCGCGGCCGTCAAGGGCCGGTGCGAAGGCATGCAGCTGGTCGAGCAGGTTGCCGCTGGCGCCATGGATGAAGACGACGGGCAAGAGGTCGGCTTGTCCGCCGGCGGGCAGGTGTACGCTGTTCATGCGGTAGCCGCCGATGTCGATCAGTTCGCCGACATTGGGAAAGCGCCGGGCGAAGCTACGCGCGTGCCAGAGGCTGTAGGCGACGCCGGCGAGTATCAGTGCAAGGGACAGGAGCGCAACTGGGAACATAGTCTCTATTTGTCTTCCGGCGCCCGGCTTTCAAGGCGTAAGCGAACCCTTGGGGCCACCGGCACTTATCCTTTGCCATTGCGGCCAGATGTCGTCCACGGCGCGCCGGCGGGCCAGCACGAACTCTGGCAGCGCCCCATCCCGGTTGCCTTTGTTGTAGCGGTTGTCCGTGCGATCGACAACGAGGACCGGAGGCGCGCCGAATTGATCGGCTGTGATGTCGACGACGAAATCGCCGCATTCGACCCAGGCATGGCTTTGCCAGCTCTTCCCGCAGTTGAAGCCGAACGGTCCGATTTCAGGCTCCAACGGCCCGCTGCGCGGCGTTCCGCGGACCCAGTCGGCGCTGAAGCCTTGGGTGCTCAAGACGCGCTGCAGGAACAGGCTCGTGCGGCCGCAGGTGCCTTGCGAGGCGATCGTGGGGCGGTCCGCGCCGGCGTGACGATGCCATTCGATCCAGATCGGTTCGATGAAATGGCGCGCGGCTGTCGCGATCTTCAGAAGCGATGTCCTGTCGGAGAGGATGGGCGGTGGCGGGCTTGGCAATCGACTGGAACACGCGTTGTCAGGTCTTGCTGCCGGCGAGTTTTTCGGCAAGTTCGCCCAGTTGTTCCTGCGCCTTGCGATCGGCGGGATAAATGTCCAGGAACTGTTCCCAGGCCCGCATGGCAAGCTCATCCTTGCCGGAGGCGCCGAGGATCGCCGCCATGCCGGCAAGCGCGCCAAAGTGGCGGGGCTCGATCGACAGCACGCGATTGATGTCCGACATGGATTTCCGGTAGTTGCCCATCGCGTAATGCAGTGTCGCGCGGCGGTTCCAGCCTTCGACATAATTGGGTGCAAGGGCGATAACCTGGTCGAGGATATCGAGAGCGGCCGGCTGCTTGTTGTCGGTGATCGCCTTGTCGGCCCATTGCATCAGCAGGTTGACGGTGGCGCTGCCGGAATCCTGCCACTCGATGCGGATCTGGTTGGAGAGCTCGCGTGCCTTGTCGGGGTCGCGTTCCTTTTTCAGGTCGGCGAACAGGGTGTCGAGGCGCTGCTTCGGGGTGGTGAGGCTGGTTGCTTCCGGTTGGGTCGAGGCTTCCGCCGCGAAGGAAACATTGCCAGCTCCCGTGGAGGTGGCGAGCAGGGCGGAACACGCCAGAATCAAGGGTATAAAAACTCGCATGGCGAGCATGTTAGCTCGCCACGGAATAACTTCAAAATCAATTCTGGGACATCGCTTGAGCGCTGTCCCCAAGTCCCCTGTCGGGTCTCAGCCCTGACGAGCCTTGAAGCGCGGGTTGGACTTGTTGATGATGTAGATGCGGCCCTTGCGACGAACCAGACGGTTTTCGCGGTGGCGGGTCTTGAGCGACTTGAGCGAATTCTTGATCTTCATTTTCCTGATCCGCAGGTTTCGGGGAATGAAAATTCGCCCGGTATCTCTAACAATCAAAAGCGCGCCCGTGAGCGCGCTCCTTTAAGGTGGGATGGCAAATACCGTGTCACCCCTGGTGTGTCAACCACAAGACGCCCCATTTTGGTGTCTTGCCCCGCATTTCTATGGTCCTCAGCCGCGGACGAGCCGCGTGACGTGGCCCATTTTGCGGCCGGCGCGGGCCTCGGTCTTGCCGTAGAGGTGCACCAGCACGTCATCCTCGGCAAGCCATCCGGGGACCGTGTCGAGGTCGTCGCCGATCAGGTTCTGCATGACGCAGTCCGAATGGCGACGCGGATTGCCGAGCGGCAGTCCGGCGACGGCACGGATATGCTGCTCGAACTGCGAGACGACGCAGGCAGCTTCCGTCCAGTGGCCGGAATTGTGCACGCGGGGCGCCATCTCGTTGACGATCAGGCTGCCGTCGGCGAGCACGAAGAACTCGACGCCGATGACGCCGACATAGCCGAGCGCATCGAGGATCGCCTTGGCGGCAACCCGTGCCGCTGCGCCGGCCGCAGCACCGATCTCTGCCGGGACCGTCGAGGTATGGAGGATGCCGTTGCGATGCACGTTTTCCGCCGGATCGAAACAGGCAACGGCGCCATCGGGCGCGCGGGCTGCGATGATCGAGATTTCGCGCTCGAAGGGCACGAAGCTTTCGAGGATCAGCGGTACGCCGCCGAGTGCTGCGAAAGCGCCCGCCGGGCTGTCTGCCGTCGAGCGGAAGACGCGCTGTCCCTTGCCGTCATAGCCGAGGCGACGGGTTTTCAGCACGCCGGTCCCGCCGAAATCCGCAAGGGCCGCTTCAAGGTGGGCCTGGCTGTCGACGGCATGGAAGCGCGCCGTGGCAATGCCGCAGCCGTTGATGAAGCGCTTCTCGGTGAGGCGGTCCTGCGCGACTTCCAGCGCTTTCGGTGGCGGGAAGACGGGGCGTTTTGCCGCCAGTCGCTCGGCAGCCGCGACCGGAACGTTCTCGAATTCGTAGGTTATGATGTCGCTGACTTCAGCAAGCTTTCCGAGCGCGGCTTCGTCGTCATAGGCAGCGACGATCTGGTCGTTTGCGACCTGGGCAGCCGGACAGTCGACCTGCGGCTCGAGGATGACCGTGCGGAAGTTCAGTCGGGCGGCTGCCATCGCCAGCATGCGGCCGAGCTGGCCGCCGCCGATAATGCCGATGGTGGTCATGCTTCGTCCACCGGATACTCGGCAACGGCAATGGTCTGCTGTTCGCGCCAGTCGTCGAGCCGGTCGGCGAGGTCCTCGTCGCCAAGCGCAAGGACGGCTGCGGCAAGGAGGGCTGCGTTGACGGCACCGGCGCGGCCGATCGCCAGCGTTCCGACCGGGATGCCGGCCGGCATCTGGACAATCGACAGCAGGCTGTCCTGGCCGGAAAGCGCCTTCGACTGCACGGGGACGCCGAAGACCGGCAGCGGCGTCATCGAGGCGCACATGCCGGGCAGGTGCGCAGCACCTCCGGCACCGGCGATGATGACCTTGAAGCCCTCGTCGCGGGCGCCCTTGGCGAAGCTGACCAGCCGATCGGGCGTGCGATGGGCCGAAACGATGCGTGCCTCATAGGGAATGTCGAGCGCGTCGAGCGTATCGGCGGCGTTCTTCATCGTCTCCCAGTCCGACTGGCTTCCCATGATGATGGCGACGGGTGGGGTCGTGGTGTCGATCACGTCTGTCCTGTTCCGCGTTCAGGCGATGATATCGGGAATGATCTGGTCTTCGATCTTGCTGATCTTGTCCTTGATCGCCAGCTTCTTCTTCTTCATGCGCTGCACTCTGAGCGCGTCGCAGCCGGTCTCGATCATGGCGTTGATGGCAGCATCATAGTCTTCATGTTCCTGCCTCAGCCGCGCGGCGGTCAGTCTGAGTTCGGCCTGGTCCTGGTCCGGCATGCAAAGCGATCCCCATCAGCCCGGTTGCGAAGTCCTCCTCGAACCGGAATTTCATGCGCCGCTCTATCACATCTTGGGCGGTAACGGGAAGTTATCCCTCGTCATCATTTCGCCTTCGACAAATGAAAAATGGCATGGCACAGTAGTAAGGTTACAACCATGAAACATCCGGCATTTGCGTGCCGGATGCAAGCAAAAGGAAGGGACTGCCAAATGACTGTTGAGGCTCATCTTGCAACGCTTGAGAAAAAACATGGCGCCCTGGAGCAGGAGCTCCACGTAGCGATGAATCAGCCGTCCGTGGAAGACGAACTGATTACCGATATCAAGCGAAGGAAGCTGCGCATCAAGGACGAAATCGAAAGGCTTCGCTCCTCGACTCACTGATTATCAACGGTATTTCCCAGAGCCATCGGGAAGCGCCATCTCCCCTCTGAGTAGGCGCAACAAGGTTTAGAACCAATCCCCCACAGTGGAATATACGGAATTTCGGGCCGGGCTTGACGCCCGGTCCTCTTGTTTTCCGGGTCGTCGCTTCCAAGCTCAAGACCAGAACTGGTCGAGCCAGAGGTTGAGGCGGTCAAACCCCGGCCGGTTGATCGCATAGATCCGCCGCGTGCCGCTCGCCGAGACCGAGACCAAATTGCAGTCCAGCAAGGCTTTCAGGTGCTGCGATACGGCCGGACGGCTGATCGGCAAGCCTTCGGCCAGCTCGTTCACGGTTTTCGGCGCGCGCCGCAATTCCTCCAGCAGGTAGCGCCGGTTCGGGTCCGCAATGGCATCGAAAGGGTCCGCGATCGTCATGGGCGGACGTTAGGCGAATTTTTGCAAGGCAGCAAGAATTTTGTGCGGTGCGAAACGCTAATTTTGCTTTGCAATATTTCCGTAATACTTGGGTGGCGGCTCAGCCGCCCGCAGCGAGGCCGACGATACCGTCCCAGAGCAGCTTCGAGCCCGCGATGAAGGCCATGCTATACATGAAGGGGTAGAAAATCTGCGGCTTCATGCGGCGAACGATAAAGGCGCCGCACACGGTCGCGACGATCGCCAGCGGAAAGAGCGTCGCCGAGATTTTCAGGTTGCTGAGGTCGAGTTGCCCGAGCGCGAAATAGGGAATGAGCTTCACCGCGTTCAGGATCGCGAAGAAGCGCACGATCGTGCCCGTATATTCACGCGGGTCGAGCTGCAGTGGCAGCGCGTAGATCTGGAAGGGCGGGCCTCCGGCATGCGCAACGAAGCTGCCATAGCCGGCGAACGAGCCCCAAAGCGCCGCCGGCCCGGCCCGCTGCGTCTTCGGCGCGATGGTGATGCCGAGGCGCATGCGCCAGATGTTGTAGACGTAGCGAAGCACGAAGAGCACGGTGATCAGGCCGATGATCAGGCGGAGCAGGTCACGCGAGACATAGGCGGAGGTTGCCCAGCCGATGACGATGCCGGCAATGGCGCCGGGCAAAAGCATGAAAAGGGTCTTGCGGTCGCCATGCTTGCGCCACATCCAGAGCGATACAAGATCCATCGCGATCAGGATCGGCAGGAGAAGGGCGGCGGCCTGGACGGGCGACACCGCCATCGACAAGATCGGTACACCCATGAGCGAAAGTGCCTCCCCCATGCCGCCCTTGCTGAGGCCGACAAGCAGAACGGCCGGGATGGCGATAAGGTAGAAGTCGAGATCCGGAAGCATGGGTGGCTGTTGATCCTTTTGCAGTCTCCGTCTATCGGTTTTCGGAAATGAAATCGAGCGCTGGTTTCGCGGCTTACGCGGCACAGCCGGAAATGGATATCTGAGCATGACAACAGAACGCTGCCGCCTGGTGCTGATCGCGCCCGACATGCCCGATGCGGCGGAACGTGCCAAGGTACTAGCCGACGCGCTCAAGGGTGGCGACGTCGCCTCGGTGATCGTGCCGCAATACGGGCTCGACGATAGCGAGTTCCAGAAGCATGCCGAGCGCCTGGTGCCGGTCATCCAGGAGGCGGGCGCCGCAGCACTGATCGCGGGTGACTCGCGCGTTGCCGGTCGCGCCAAGGCGGATGGCCTGCATGTTGCCGGCAATGCCGAAGTGCTCGGTGAGGCGGTCGAGAAGCACACGCCGAAGCTGATCGTCGGCGGCGGCAACGCGGCCGACCGCCACCATGCGCTGGAGATCGGCGAAGTGCGCCCGGACTACGTGTTCTTCGGCAGGACCGACGGCGACATCAAGCCGGAGGCGCATTCGAAGAACCTCGCGCTTGCCGAATGGTGGGCGTCGATGATCGAGATCCCGTGCATCGTCATGGGCGGCACCGATCCGCAATCGGCGCTTGCAGTGGCGGAGACCGGCGCCGAGTTTGTGGCGCTTCGTCTGGCCGTCTTCGGTGAGCCGGAACAGGCGCCCTCCGTCGTTGCCGCGGTCAACGCGTTGCTTGACGAAAAAGCGCCACGGTTTGAAGATTAAGACGTTTCGATGTTGAACCGTCCGTCTTCCAGATTGAGTCGAGGTCTTTCCCTTGTCGCCCTGGCCGTTGCCCTGGCGCTGCCGGCGCATGCGCAGGAGAAGCCGTCCGCAAGCGACGATGCCGGCGTCGAAAAGCGTGGCCGCATCACGCCCTTCAACGGCGCGGCGATGCCCGAAGGAGCCGAGACTGGCGACAAGTCGAACTCGGCTCCGGACAAGAAGCCGGCGGACGGCACGGCGCCATCTGGAGGCGTGGGTGTCTTTGATCGCATGGGCGCCGAATTGCCGGCGCTGCCGGCCGAAAAACCCTTCGCCGGCAAGGTCGACGACGCCTACGGCGCGTTTCAGCGCGGCTATTACCTGACCGCGATGGATCTGGCGCTGCCACGGGCGCAGCTCGGCGATCCTGCGGCACAGACGCTCATTGCCGAAATCTTGCAGCAGGGGCTTGGCGTCGTGCGCAACCCGCAGCAGGCTGCCTTCTGGTATGGCCAGGCGGCGGAAAAAGGCGACCCGGCGGCGATGTTCAAATATGCCCTGATCCTGATGGAGGGGCGCTACGCCAAGCGTGACCGGAAAAAGTCCGAAGAGCTGATGAAGAAGGCGGCCGATCTCGGCAATGGCTCGGCACAGTTCAATTACGGCCAGACGCTCGTTGCCGACAATCCCGGGCCGAAGGGATTGAAGCTGGCGATGCCCTATTACGAGAAGTCGGCCGAACAGGGCATTGCCGACGCGCAATATGCGTTGTCGCAGATCCTGGTCAATGTCGACGGCATCGAGGAAAGCAAGCGGGCGCGTGCCCGCGAATGGCTGATCCGTGCGGCGCGGGCGGGCTTCGATACCGCCCAGTTGGACATCGCGATCTGGATGATCGAAGGCATTGCCGGTGATCGGAACCTGGAGGACGGCTTCGGCTGGATGCGCCGGGCGGCCGAGGGCGGCAACGTGGTGGCGCAGAACCGTCTCTCGCATCTCTATGTCAATGCCATCGGCACGAGGCCCAATCCGGTCGAGGCGGCGAAATGGTATGTGCTGTCACGCCGTGCCGGTCTCAAGGACGATGCGCTCGAGGACTTCTACCTCGGTCTCAATGAAGAGCAGCAGAAGCAGGCGCTGAGTGCGGCCAACAGGTATCGCCGGAGCTGAGCGAGGCGGAATCCCGTCGCCGCCGGCCGGCAAAAATGCTATTTCGCTTGAACTCGCGGGGCTTTTGTGGTTCTGAGGCCGCGGTTTTGCTCGTGGCGCCATGACAGTGGCAGCAATGCGCGAGCGGAGTGAGACTTCACTCGGTTTTTTGACGACGGAACACGGTTTGCAGCTTGCTCTTGGGGCCGGCAATGCGCCTATGTTTCGTCAAGCAGGTTCAACGTCCGATCGAACGCGTTCGATCGGCCTTCGTTTTTCAAGGGATCGCCAGATGGCCCGTTCAGCACTTCTCAATGTCATGGTTCAGGCCGCCTTCAAGGCGGGCAAGTCGTTGTCCCGCGATTTCGGCGAAGTCCAGAACCTGCAGGTCTCGCTCAAGGGACCGGGCGACTATGTTTCGCAGGCCGATCGTAAGGCCGAAAAGCTCATTCGCGAAGAACTCCTGAAGGCTCGCCCGACCTATGGCTTCCTCGGCGAGGAAGGCGAAGAGATCATCGGCACCGACGGTGCGCACCGCTGGATCGTCGATCCGCTCGACGGCACCACCAACTTCCTGCACGGCATTCCGCATTTCGCCGTTTCGATCGCACTGGAGCGCCAGGGCGAGATCGTCGGCGCTGTCGTCTTCAACCCGGCAACCGATGAACTCTACACGGCCGAGCGCGGCGGTGGCGCCTTCCTCAACGACCGTCGTCTGCGCGTCGCTGCACGCAAGCATCTTTCCGATGCCGTCATCGCCACCGGCACGCCGCATCTTGGCCGCGGCAACCACGGCAAGTACCTGATCGAACTGCGCCATGTGATGGGCGAAGTTGCAGGTATCCGCCGCATGGGCTCGGCTGCGCTCGATCTTGCCTATGTCGCTGCCGGCCGTTTCGACGGCTACTGGGAGCGCGACCTTGCCGCTTGGGATATTGCCGCCGGTGTGCTTCTCATTCGCGAAGCCGGTGGTTGGACGCACGATATCAACGGCGGCGCCCGCCCGGTCGATGACGGTTCGGTCATCTGCGGCAACGAATACATCGTCAAGGCGCTGACGGAAGTCGTTCACCGCCCGGTGCCGACGAAGTAAGTCGCAATCCCGTTCGTTCCGAAGCCTCCGATGCGCATCCCGCATCGGAGGCTTTGTTTTTGGCGCGAAGCTGGGCGGTGCAACACGACACCGCCACAGGCCTGTGCCTAACTGGCGACCTGCAGGCCGTGGCGTGATCCCGGCTGCATACACAAATTGGCCCTTGAATCGATTTCGGTTTCAGGAATTATGCGATAGGCTCCGGGCCGGCGCGGCGCCGTTCCGTCAAGTGAAGCGGGAGATACTCATACCCATGACGAAACTGCATCTGTCCGGGTGGAACGGTCGGGAAGGTATGGAAGACGGCTACAACCCGCACAAGCTCTCGAGCCCCATGCACTATTTCTGGACGATGGTGGTCTTTCTGATCATCGTCGGCTTCGTGGGTGCGATCCTCTTCCGTCAGGCCCAAAACGCCTTTCTCGCCAATCCGGGCCTCAACGGCCTGATCCTCGGTGTCCTTCTGATCGGCATCCTGCTCGTCTTCAACCACGTGCTGGGCTTGCGCCCCGAGGTGCGCTGGTTCAACTCGTTTCGTGCCGCCGGCAGCGCGGACAAGGTCGGGCGCGATCCGGTGCTGCTTGCGCCGATGCGGGCGCTGATCGGCGGTCGCCAGACGGCGATCTCGACCACGGCGCTGCGGTCGATCCTCGATTCCATCGCCACCCGCCTCGACGAATCGCGCGACATTTCGCGTTACCTGACCGGGCTTCTGGTGTTTCTCGGCCTGCTCGGCACCTTCTGGGGCCTTCTTGGAACGATCGGCTCGATCAACACGGTCATCCAGTCTCTGGATGCCGGATCGGGAACGACGGAAGACATCCTCTCGGCTCTGAAGAATGGCCTGTCGGCACCGCTCACCGGCATGGGCACGGCGTTTTCGACGTCGCTTTTCGGCCTTTCCGGTTCGCTGATCCTCGGCTTTCTCGATCTGCAGGCCGGGCGCGCGCAGAACCGGTTCTACACCGAGCTTGAAAACTGGCTCTCCTCCGTGACGGACGTCGGCTCGGAACTTTCGCCGGCGCTCGATCTGCCCGCCGGCGCGCCGGTCGAGGAGCTGAAGAGGCTCACCGACCAGCTCGTCCGCCTCAACCATGAGGGCGGCGCGAACCAGCGCACGACCGCGGCCATGGCAAGCCTCGCCGAAGGCATTCAGGGGCTGGTCAAGAACATGCGCGGCGAACAGCAGATGCTGCGGGATTGGATCGAGGCTCAGCAGGACGAAGCCAAGGCGATGCGCAAGACGCTCGACAAGCTGGCATCGCGGGTCGGCATCTCCGACCGGTCGCCGGCGCATGACAAGCCGGCCGTGTCGGCCAAGGCGCGCGTGGAAGAGGCCGGAGGAGAGTAATCCATGGCGCTTGCCCGAAAAGGCCGCTCTCAGCGCACGATCGACTATTGGCCGGGCTTCGTCGACGCGCTGTCGACGCTGCTGCTGTCGATCATGTTCCTGCTGACCGTCTTCGTCCTTGCACAGTTTCTGCTCAGTCGCGAAATCAGCGGCAAGGACGAGGTGCTGACGCGGCTGAACAGCCAGATCAACGAACTCACCCAGCTTTTGGCGCTCGAAAAGAGCGGCAAGCAGGATCTCGAGGATTCGCTTGCCAATCTGCAGGCGTCGCTCGCCACGTCCGAAGGCGAACGCTCACGGCTGCAGGCCCTGCTCGACCAGGGCGCCGGGAGCACGGACGCCGCCAACCAGAAGATCGGCCGTCTCGGCTCTGAGCTTGAGACCGAGCGTGAAGTCAGCGCCCGGGCCATGAGCCAGATCGAGCTGCTGAACCAGCAGATCGCCGCGCTCCGCAGCCAGATCGCCGCCATCGAAGTCGCGCTTCAGGCGTCGGAAGCCAAGGACCAGCAGTCGCAGACCAAGATCGCCGATCTCGGACGCCGGCTGAACGTGGCGCTTGCCCAGCGGGTGCAGGAACTCAACCGCTACCGCTCGGACTTCTTCGGACGCCTCCGGGAAATTCTCTCCGACCGCGAGAACATCCGCATCGTCGGCGACCGCTTCGTCTTCCAGTCGGAGGTGCTGTTTCCCTCTGGTGGCAACGACCTCAATCCGGAGGGGCAGGCGGAAATGGCCAAGCTCGCCACCGCGCTGCTCGACCTCGCCAAGGAAATCCCCTCCGAAATCAACTGGGTGCTGCGCGTCGACGGCCACACGGACAATGTGCAGCTTTCAGGCGCCGGGCGCTTCGCCGACAACTGGGAGCTTTCGTCGGCGCGTGCAACCTCCGTGGTCAAGTTCCTGATCTCGAAGGGTGTGCCAGCAGATCGGCTAGTGGCTGCGGGCTTTGGCGAGTACCAGCCGATTGCACCGGGTGAAACCCCTGAGGCGCGGGCGCAGAACCGCCGCATCGAGCTCAAGCTGACCGAGAAATAGAATTCGCTCTCCGCGTATCCCGTCGTCGGGCGACGCAGCCTGAAGCTTGAATTGACCTTGACGTACGCGTAACAATTTCCGCAGCCATTCAGATGGCTGCGGCGGCCTTTGCGTGTCAGTGCGTGGGGGGCCGGATGGGATGCGAGGGGGAGAGCATTTCATGGATTGCGACGTTTTGGTTATCGGCGCGGGGCTTGCCGGCCTTGTCGCCGCAGCGGAGGCGGCGGCACTCGGCCGCAGGGTCATCGTGCTCGACCAGGAAGGGGAACAGAATCTTGGCGGACAGGCCTTCTGGTCGCTTGGCGGCCTGTTCTTTGTCGACAGCCCTGAACAGCGCCGCATGGGCATCCGCGACACCCGCGAGCTTGCCGGGCAGGACTGGGTGGGCTCCTCGCAGTTCGACCGTCCGGAGGATCACTGGCCACGGCTCTGGGCCGAAGCGTATCTCGACTTTGCCGCGGGCGAGAAGCGCTCCTGGCTGCACTCGCTCGGCATGCGCTGGTTTCCCGTGGTCGGCTGGGCGGAGCGCGGCGGTGGGCTCGCCCACGGGCACGGCAATTCGGTGCCGCGCTTTCACGTCACCTGGGGTACCGGCCCGGCGGTGCTCGGACCGTTCATCCGGTTGACGCGCGAGGCGGAAAGTCGTGGTCTCGTGCGCTTCCGCTTCCGCCATCGGGTGGATGAACTTGTGACCACCGACGGCCGCGTGACGGGTGCGCGCGGTGCGCTGCTCAAGGACGATCCGGTCGGGCGCGGTGAGCGCAGCTCCCGCGACATCGTCGGCGATTTCGAGATTTCGGCGGGCGCGATCGTCGTCACGTCAGGCGGTATCGGCGGAAACCATGATCTGGTGCGCCGCAACTGGCCGCGCAAGCGGCTCGGCCAGCCGCCGGCGACGATGGTCGCGGGCGTGCCCCACCATGTCGACGGGCGCATGCTGGAGATCGCCAGCCAGGCGCGCGGCGCGGTCATCAATGCGGATCGCATGTGGCACTATACGGAGGGGTTGAAGAACTTCGATCCGATCTGGCCGGACCATGGCATCCGCATCCTGCCGGGGCCTTCGTCCTTCTGGTGCGACGCCGACGGCAACCGTTTTCCGGCGCCGGCCATGCCCGGCTTCGATACGCTCGGCACGTTGAAGGCGATCCGCGACAGCGGTCATGATTACAGCTGGTTCGTGCTGACGCGGGCGATCATCAAAAAGGAGTTCGCGCTTTCCGGTTCGGAGCAGAATCCCGATCTCACCGGCAAGAGCATCGCCCTTCTGTTAAAGCGGCTCGGCAAGAACCCGCCGGGGCCGGTCCAGGCGTTCATGGACAAGGGCGAGGATTTCATCGTGCGCGACCGGCTCGAAGACCTGGTGCCGGCGATGAATGCGCTAACCGGTGAGAACCGGCTGTCGCTGGAGCACTTGCGGCAGCAGATCGAGGCGCGCGACCGGGAAATCACCAACGCATTCTCCAAGGACGCGCAGGTGACCGCGATCCGCGGTGCGCGCGCCTATCGCGGCGACCGGCTGCTACGCACGGCCAAACCGCATCGGCTGCTCGATCCCAAAGCCGGCCCACTGATTGCCGTTCGGCTGCATATCCTGACGCGCAAGACGCTGGGCGGGCTTCAAACCAACCTGTCAGGCCAGGTGTTGGAGCAATCGGGCGAGCCGGTGCCCGGTCTCTACGCTGCCGGCGAAGTCGCCGGCTTCGGCGGGGGCGGCATGCATGGCTACAACGCGCTCGAAGGCACGTTCCTCGGCGGCTGCATCTTTTCCGGCCGGGCCGCGGGGCGGGGTGCTGCCGGGGTGTGATGGCTCCTTCCCGCGTATTTGCCCCTCATCCTAGCCCTCTTCTCGTCAAGCGGGGAGGTGACGGTCGATTGTGCAACGATACCCTCACGTGTAATCGCCGCCGAGGCGGCGCGGTACATCGAGGTTCAGGCAACCGAGTAACATCGTATGTGCTGGCGCATACGCACGGACCGCGCCACAAGTCCCTTCTCCCCGCCTGCGGGGAGAAGGTGGTGGCAGCCGGATGAGGAGCCTCGCTCGTTCTGATCGTCAATCCATCTGCACATTGGCGTCACGAACGACCGGCGTCCACTTCGCCAGTTCGGCTTTCACATGGGCTTCCAGCTCTTCCGGCGTCGAGCCGACGATCGTGGCGCTGAATTCCTTCATGCGCTCGACGACAGCGGGATCCTTCAGCGCCTTGTTGGCCGCCTCGTTGAGGCGGGCGACGACCGGCTGAGGTGTTTTGGCCGGGGCGAAGAGCGCGTTCCAGGTGTAGGTCTCGTAGCCCGGAATGCCGGCCTCGGCGACCGTCGGCACATCCGGGAAGGACGGTGCCCGTTCCGCCGTGGTCACCGCAAGCGCCCTCAGCGTTCCCGCCTTGATGTGGCTGGAGGAGGAGGGGAGGTTGTCGAACATGATCGGCACCTGGTTGCCGATGACATCGTTCAGCGCCGGGCCTGCGCCCTTGTAGGGGATGTGCTGCATGCTGACGCCGGCCATCTTCTTGAAGAGTTCGCCGGAGAGGTGCAGCGGCGTGCCGTTGCCGGAAGACGCATAGCTATACTCGTCGGGCTTGGCCTTCAGGAGTGCCAGCAGTTCCGCAACGTCCTTGGCCGGGAGTTCCGGATTGACGACGAGCACGTTGGGCACGACGACGAGCAGGGAGATCGGCGCGAAATCCTTTTCGGGGTCGTAGGGCTTGGTCTTCAGGATCAGCGGATTGAGCGCGTGGGTGGCGACCGTGCCCATCAGGATCGTATAGCCGTCCGGATCGGCGCGGGCGACATTGTCTGCGCCAAGATTGCCACCGGCGCCGGCAACGTTCTGGACGATCACCTGTTGGCCGAGGTCCTCCGACATTTTCTGCGCGACGATGCGGGCAACCACGTCGGTGGAACCGCCGGCGGCAAAGGGAACGACGAGCGTTATCGGCCGGTCGGGGAAGTCCTGGGCGAGTGCCGTCGAGCCAAGGGGTAGCGCCGTCAGCGCCATCAGGCCCAGCGCCAGAGTGGCACGCCGGGTCAGGTGCGAAAATGCCATGCGGTAGTCCTCCCGATCAATTCAGCAGAAAGCGATACCGGCCTCCTCGGCCGGCCCCCTAACAATAGGGCTCGGCCTCCCGTCGGCAACCGCTTTACGGCAAATCGGAGGACGCTTTTCGCGCCGTGCGGTGCGTTTAGCTCTGCACGTTGACGAACAGGGCCTCTGCGCCATGGTTGAACTGCAGCCGCGCAAGCTTGGCGTAGAGTCCGCCTTGACGGATGAGGGAGGCGTGGGTTCCTTCCTCGACGATGCGGCCGTGATCGAGCACCAGGATACGATCGGCCTTCAGCACGGTCGCCAGCCGATGGGCGATGATGATGGTCGAGCGCTCGTGCAGCAGGCCGTCGAGCGCCTTCTGGACCAGCGTCTCGCTCTCGGCGTCGAGGGCCGAGGTTGCTTCGTCGAGAAGCAGCACCGGCGCGTTCTTGAGGATGGCGCGGGCGATGGCGATGCGCTGGCGCTGGCCGCCGGAAAGAGTAACGCCACGTTCGCCGACATAGGTGTCGTAACCCTTGTCGAGCCTGTTGATGAAATCGTCCGCCTGCGCGGCGACGGCGGCGGCACGCACCGCCTCGCGGCTGGCATTCGGCATGCCGAAGGCGATGTTGTCATGCACGGACGAGGCGAACATCGTCACATCCTGCGGCACGATCGCAATGCGGTCGCGCAGATCCTTCGGATCGACGGTGCGAATGTCGACGCCATCAACGCGCACTGCGCCCTTGGCAGGGTCGTAGAAGCGAAGCAGCATGGAGAACACAGTGCTCTTGCCGGCGCCGGACGGTCCGACGATCGCAACGGTCTCGCCGGGCGCGATGTTGAAGCTGAGGCCGTTGAGGCTCTTGTAGTCGGGTCGCGACGGGTAGGCGAAATGAACGTCGTCGAAGGCGATGGCGCCGGTCGCCGGGACCGGCATGGCGACCGGATTTTCCGGCGCCTGGATCTCGGGGACTTCGGTCAGAAGCTCGTTCAGCCGCTCGGCAGCTCCCGCTGCCTGCGAAAGCTCGCCCCAGACTTCCGAGAGCGAACCGAGGCTTCCCGCGGCAAAGACCGAGTAGAGCAGGAACTGGCTGAGCGTGCCGGCGGAGAGATTGCCTGACAGCACGTCGTGCGCGCCGAACCAGAGCACGGCGACGACGCTGCCGAACACCATGGTGATGGCGAAAGCGGTCAGCACCGAGCGCGCCTTGATCGCGGCGCGCGCGGCGCCATAGGCATCCTCGACGGCGGCTCCGAAGTGGCTGTTGGCAAGCCCTTCGCCGTTAAAGGCCTGGACTGTGCGCGATGCGGCAATCGCCTCGCCGGCATAGGCCGAGGCGGCAGCGAGCGTGTCCTGCGCCTGGCGCGAGCGGCGGCGGACGGAACGGCCGAAGCCGACGAGCGGGAAGACGATGATCGGAATGGCGATCAGTACCAGGCTCGACAGCTTGGGGCTGGTATAGACCATCATGCCGATGGCGCCGAGACACAGGATCAGGTTGCGCAGCGCGACCGAGGCGGTGGCGCCGACCGCGGATTTTACCTGCGTGGTGTCGGCGGTCAGCCGCGAGACGATCTCGCCGGACTGGTTGACGTCGAAGAAGGAGGCGGAAAGGCGGGTGACGCGATCGAAGACATTGCGCCTCAAGTCGGCAACGATGCGCTCGCCGAGCGTGATGACGAAGTAGTAGCGCGCCGCACTCGCCAGCGCGAGCACGATGGCGAGCATCATCAGCATCGAGAAGTAGGTGTTGATGAAGCCGCTGTCGGGACTGGAGAAACCGTTGTCGACCATCCGCCTAACAGCGAGCGGCAGCGCCAGCGTGGTCACGGCAGCGAGGATCAGCGAAATGCCGGCGCCGACGACCAGATGGCGGTAGCGGGCGAGATAGGGGAGGAGCGTGGCGAGCGGGCGGATGGACTTGCGCGCAGGCGCCTGGTTTTCTCTTGACGACACTTGACCCCTTTCGCCAGACACGGAGGAAGGGATTGCCCATGAGTCTTCCGTGCGGCACTTGTTATCGCGCAGACCTTGATGTATAGGCACGGCATCGAATTGGGAAGCCGTGGCCGTTCAGCCGGTGCGCGGCTTCATTTACGTGTTCGGTCTCGAAGTCGCAATGCCTTGCGACAATTGGACCCTGGAACTCTAGGAAGATCGTTATGAAGGCAGACATCCATCCCGATTACCACGTCATCAAGGTAGTCATGACCGACGGCACCGAATACGAAACCCGCTCGACCTGGGGTTCTGAAGGCGCCACCATGAACCTGGAAATCGACCCCAAGTCGCACCCGGCCTGGACCGGCGGTAACCAGCAGCTCATGGACCGCGGCGGCCGCGTCTCCAAGTTCAAGAAGCGCTTCGAAGGCCTCGGCCTCTAATCGAGCGCCTCTTCGGCAGATTCAAAAAGCCCGGGTCATTTGCCCCGGGCTTTTTTCTGTCTTGGTTCTGGGGGATAGGCCGGGCGAGGCGGTGACATGGCGCCGTGCCATGGACGCGCTGTGGCCACTGGCGCTCCGTCGCTGTGCCAGGCAGGGAGCAGGATGACGGCGTTATGTCGCGGTTCCTGACCCGACCAGCCGGCGCTTTTCGCAAGCGGTAACGCCTCTTCCGTCAGGAGATCGAGATGCCCTTGTGTGGCGTCGATCGGATAGGCGCCCTCGGTGAGGTTTCTCCAGGAGTTTTCGCAGTCGAGGCCAGGGCGCGCCAGCGCCGCCATGTGCTGCCGGTCGCAACGAAAAACCCGCCGGCAAATGCTGTTGCGGCGGGTTTGATTTCTCAGGTCTATTTTCTGCGCGGCGTCAGTTGGTTCCGAAGGCCGTCTGCAGCAGCTTGATCTGCGCCTTGACGCCGTTCTGGTTGTCCGGGACGATCGCGGCCGCTTCGTTCGGGCGATAGATCTCGCGGTCGAGCAGGGCGACGCGGTTCTGCAGGCGCAACGAGCGCTCGATCAGGTCGCGGAAGGATTCCGGCAGTTCGGCCCAGCCGGGCGCCGCCTTGTCGACGTTGAAGCTGTCGAGGCGAACCTTGCTCTTTTCCGACATCACCTGATCGCGGCTCATCTCGCCGTTGTTGACGGCGCGCTGCAGGAGCAGCCAGGAAGCCATCTGCATCAGGCGGGTGGTGAGCCGCATGGATTCGGCTGCATAGAGAACCGATGCCATGCGCGGCAGGACCTTGGAAGCGGCGCGGCCGGGTCCGTCGAGATAGGTGGCCGTTTCCTCGACCAGTCCCATGCCTTCCGAATAGAGGGTCTTGAATTGTGCCGAGGACGCCGCGTGTCCTGCGAAACTGACCGTATTCAATCCTCTCTCGGACATGACCTGTTTTCCCTGGTTCAAACGCATCACGACAGTCAGGTAGTGGACGGTTATGGGAAATAAATCCTTGCCCGTCTCTATGCTTGAAGAATGATCCGATAGCGCATTTCGCGCAAGGGCATTCTTAAGAAAGGGTTAATCTCCACAGTTCTTTGGATAAACCTATGCCAAAACAAAAAAAGAGCCGCGGAAAGCGGCTCTCAAGGTAAAACAGGGAGAAAAATCAGACCCATTCGCCAGTCGGTGAAATTGTCTGAAACCGGAAAGCTCCGGATGCCCTGACAATCGCAGATAATGCTTAATGCCGCGTTAAACGCGCTTCGTTTTGCTGCGGTGCGACCTTACGCCGCCGGATCAGCGAAACAGGTTCTCGGCGGCCGAGCGGCTGGCGGACTTGCGTGTCCGCTCCGCCTCCAGCCGTGCAATCTCCTCGGTCAGAAGGGTGATGCGTTGCGTCAACTCGTCAACCGACAGCAGCGCGAGATCGCTGCCAATTTCATGGGCCACCTTCTTTTGCGGCCGATCATCGTCAAACAGGCTCATCGGACTGATCCTCCCATTCCGGACCTTTGTCTGGCTCGTTGCGTGTCTCGTCAAACGGCGCCGCGCGCGGCGAAAGCTGCAGGCTTTCCGGCGTCGTCGGCGTGCCGGCGTTGACCGGCGAGAAGGCGTCGCGGTCGGAGACCGGGACCGGTGCGCGCATCCGGCTGCGGATGATGGCGTAGGCGGTGATCAGGATATGGGCGCAGGCGGTGATCATGAACAGGCCGTAGGGGCCCGCCGCCGTCATGACCGGGCCGCCGATCGTCGGCCCGATGATGGTGCCGATGCCGTAGAGCAGCAGCAGGCCGCCGGAGACCTTGACGAAGTCCTCGGCCGTCGCGAAGTCGTTGGCGTGCGACACGGCGATCGGATAGAGCGCGTTGGCCGCCGCACCGTAGATCGCAATCAGCGTCAGCACGATCCAGACCTGGGTCGGCTCGACCAGGAAGATCAGCAAGCCTGCGAGAGCGCCGACCCCGGCAAGTGCTGCCAGGACGTAGCGCCGGTCGATGCGGTCGGACAGCCGCCCGGCCGGCAACTGCATGACGGCGCCGGCAAAGATCGCCACGCTCATCATGGCGGCGACGGTGCTGTCGGAAAGGCCCGCCTGGCGGCCAAAGACGGCGCCGAGCGTGCCGAACGCGCCGTTGGCAATACCGACGAGCAGGATGCCGAGGAAGGAAACCGGCGAGTTGCGGTAAAGGCCGCGCAGGTCGAGGCTCACCTTCTTCAGCGGTTGCGGCGAGGCAGCCTTGGACAGAAGCGTCGGCAGCATGGCGACGCAGTAGAGGATGCCGCAGATCATGAATAAGATGGTGGTGGAGGTATCGCCGAAGGGGATCATCATCTGGCCGCCGACGACGCCGAAGAGCGTGATGGCAATATAGAGCGAGAAGATGACGCCGCGGCTCTCGTTGGTGGCGCGCTCGTTCAGCCAGCTTTCGATGATCATCGAGGTGCCGGCGGTGGAGAAGCCTGTCAGCGCCCTGAGGATCAGCCACCAGGTCGGATCGATCAGGATGCCGGTCAGTAGCGCGACGATGGCGATGAGCGAGGCAAAGACGCTGAAGGCGCGCACGTGGCCGATGCGCTTGACGACCGTGGGCGCAAAGAAGCAGCCGAGAACGAAGCCAGCAGCCCAGGATGTGCCGATCAGCCCGAGGATGGTGGTGGGATAACCTTCAGCGGTGCCGCGCACGGGAAGAAGAAGCCCCTGCAGACCATTGCCCAGAAAGAGAAACAGCGTGCCGAGCAGGAGGGCGGCGACCGGGAGCAGGTTCTTTCTCATCATTCATCCGAAATTCGTTCTGCCGTCAGCAAGTTAGGGCGGTGCCTGGTGAATTGCCAGCCGGTTTCTGATTGCAGCGTCTGGCAGTGCCGCAGGTTTTGTCCTTCGATGGGAGACGAATGACGCAACATGCGGCGGCCGGTCATTGCAAATCGCCCGCGGAAACACTAGCCCTTTTTGCCAAGCGCAACGTATCGCTAGTCCTCGGGGGAGGCGGTGCTGCGTGCGACGAAGAGTGCCGGTGTTGCGAACGCTTCACCGGTCGAGGCGGCCTCCCGGTAGACGAGGGCAACATGCAGAAGGCGATCGCCCTTTTTCTGCTTCTGATCATGGCCATTCAGCTCCTCTGGCCGATCGGCATTCCGGGGCTGCGCCGCCGTCGCGATTTCTGGAAGATCGCGGTCTTCGCCATCGTGATGATGATGGTGACGGTGTTGATCCGTCCCTGACCCGGCCGCCCCGCCGCAACTCCCCGTTACCTTTGGAACTCCATCGCCTCCGGCTCGCCGCTACCTTGGTTGCGAAACCTGTCGTTTCAACCAGAAAAGGGCGCAGGACAGATGGGAAAGAAAGCGCTAAAGTGCGAACCTCATTCGGGAGATGACTTCGAGGGTTTCTTGGAACGCCGGCTTGCTGCCATTCTCGCTGCCGATGTCGTGGGGTACAGTCGCCTGATCGGCGCTGACGAAACCGGCACGCTGGCCGCCATGAAACGGCACAAGAGCGAACTCGTCGATCCGAAGATCACCCGTCACAAGGGACGCATCGTCAAGCTCACCGGCGACGGCATCCTGGTCGAGTTCGCAAGCGTCGTGCACGCGGTCGCCTGCGCCGTCGATATCCAGCGCGGCATGCTGCTGCGCAACGAAAGCGTGTCGCCGCTGAAGCGCATCGAGCTCAGGATCGGCGTGCACCTCGGCGACATCATCGTCGAGGATGGCGACATCTTCGGGGACGGCGTCAATGTCGCGGCGCGTCTCGAAGGCCTCGCAGAGCCGTCGGGCATCGCCGTCTCGGCTTCCGTGCGCGATCATGTAGGGTCGCGCCTGGATGTCGGCTTCGTCGACAAGGGCGAACACACGCTGAAGAACATCGCCGCCGGCGTTCACGTCTATTCGGTGGCGCTCGGCGCCCCGACGAAGGTCGCGTCGGCACCGAACGGATCGTGCCCGGTGGTGCTCGACGATGGCTACGGGCTCTCGGTCGGCGTGCTTCCCTTCACCAATATGAGCCACGATCCGGAGCAGGAATACTTCTCCGACGGCATCACCGAAGACATCATCACCGATCTTTCGAAGATCTCGAAGCTGCACGTCGTCGCCCGTAACACCGTGTTCACCTACAAGGGGCGGTCGGTGAAGGTGAAGCAGGTGGCCCAGGAATTGGGCGTCCGCTACATCCTCGAGGGCAGCGTGCGCAAGGCGGGCGCGCGGGTGCGCATCACCGGCCAGTTGATCGATGCGCTGACCGGCACGCATCTCTGGGCCGACCGCTACGACCGGGACCTGACTGATATCTTCGCGATCCAGGACGAAATCACCCATGCGATCGTCGACCAGTTGAAGATCAAGCTGCTGCCGGCGGAGAGGCGGGCGATCGAAAGCGACCCGACGACAAGCGTCGAGGCCTATACCTACTATCTGCGTGGCCGGCAGTTTTCCCACGCCTGGACGCGCTCCTATCTCCTGCTCGCGCGGCGCATGTTCATGAAGGCGGTGGAGCTCGATCCGGATTTTGCCCGCGCCTATGCCGGCATTGCCGACTGCGAGTCGGCGCTTCGCGACTGGCACGAGGATGAATTTCCGCTGCAAGGCATCCTGTCCATGACCGACAAGGCGCTGGCGCTCGACCCAGACCTCGCGGAGGCCCATGCGTCTCGCGGTCTCGTGCTGCACCAGGACGGCCAATGCGACGAAGCCGTCGCCGCCTTCGAGCAGGCGCTGGCGCTGGATGCCGGGCTCTACGAGGCGAATTTCCACTATGGCCGCTTCCTGTTCATGCAGGGCGCGTTCGAAATGGCGATTCAGTTCTTCAAGCGTGCCGCCGATATCCGGCCGGACGACTACCTGTCACCGATCCACCTGATGAGCGCCTATCGCACGCTCGGCCGGGATACTGAACGCAAGCAGTGGGCGCGCATCGGCATCGCTCGGGCGGAGCGGGCGCTGGAGCTCAACCCGGAAAACTCGGGCCCGGCCCACCGCGGCGCGCTGGCGCTTGCCCATATGGGCGAGGCCGACCGTGCGCGCGAATGGGCAGCGCGGGCGCTGGCAATCGATCCCGATGACGTGGTCGCCCGCTACAACACGGCCTGCGTCTTCTGCATCCTTGGCGATATCGACGCGGCCCTCGATCTTCTCGAAACCTTGCTGCCGCAGAGCTCCTGCTACCAACTGCTCTGGTTCAAGCAGGATTCCGACCTCGACGCGGTGCGCCACCATGTTCGCTTCCAGGCGATGGTCGAGGCGATCGCGAAATGCGAAGCCGGATTGCGCTGACCGCCGGACAGTCGTTTCCATCCGGCGGCTCGAAGCTTGCTGTTAGTGGTGGCCCGCCTGGCGGGATCCCTGAGGGGTGCTGACGCGCCCGGCCGTCAGCCACCAAATGGCCGCCCCGGTCACGAACAGCATTGCTGTTGCCACCATCACGACCGCGGTAAACGCTCCTTCGAAGGCGAGGCGGGCACGGCTCACCAGTTCGCTCGCCACATCCGCCGGCAGCTTCTCGGCGAGGAGCAGGGCTTCATCGAGGCTGTCGCGCGCCATCGGCGGGATTGCAGCCCCCTCCGGCAGGACGAGGAAGGCGGTGTAGACGACCGACATGACTGTGCCAAGCACGGCAATGCCGATCGCACCGCCAAGCTCGAACGAGACCTCCTCGATCGATGCTGCCATGCCGGCCCGTTCCGGCGGGGCGTTGAACATGATGGCGCTGGAGGCGGCGGTCATGGAGGCACCGATGCCGAGGCCGAGGACGACGAGGGTGACGATCTGGGCGAGCGCGCCGGTTTCATGGACGAGCAGATAGCCGCCAAGACCGAGAGCCGCCAGGATGAGGCCCGAGCGCAGCACCACTTCGGCGCCCAGGCGCGGCAGCAGGGTGCCGGTCAGCGGGCCGGCGACGAAAGCCGCAAGCGGGATCGGCAGAATGAAGACACCCGCCTCGAGCGGCGAAAAGCCCTCGACGAGCTGCAGCTGCTGGCTCAGCACCAGTTCGATGCCGACGATCGAGGCGGATGCCACGAGCGCTGCGGCAACGCCGGAGGAAAACACCGCATTGCGGAAGAGGCTGAAGTCGATCAGCGGATGCGGGCTGCGGCGCTGGCGGCGCACGAAGAGAAAGAGCGCGATAGCGCCGATCACGGCGGCAGCGAGACCCGCTTCCAGCGACGGCTCGCGCTTGCTCGTTTCCTTGACGGCATAGGCAAGGCCGATGAGGCCGACCATGATCTGCAGCGAACCGATCGCGTCCCAGGGGTGTTTCGGATTGCCGGCGTTGTTCGGCAGCACGACGAGGCCGAGCACGAGGGCCATCGCGACGACCGGCACGTTGATGAGGAAGACCGAGCCCCACCAGAAGTATTCGAGCAGGAAACCGCCGAGCACCGGGCCGATCGCGGCACCGCCCGAAGCGATCGCTGCCCAAACGCCGATCGCCAGCGCGCGTTCGCGTTCGTCGGTGAAAGTGAGCCGGATGATCGACAGCGTCGCCGGCATCATGAGGGCAGCGCCGACGGCGAGCAGGACGCGACCACCGATCAGGATCGCCGGTGTCGGCGCATAGGCGGCGATCAGCGAGGCGATGCCGAAGACGGCAAGGCCGACGATGAAGGGCTTCTTGTGGCCGAGCCGGTCGCCGAGCGTGCCGAGGCCGGGTAGAAGACCAGCGACGACGAGAGCATAGGCGTTGACGATCCAGAGCTTCTCCGACGCGGTGGCGCCGAGATCGTGGGTCAGGCGGGGCAGGGCGGTATAGAGCACCGTCATGTCGACGACGATCAGAAAGAGCGCGCTCGATACTATGGCCAGAATGAGCCAGCGATTTTGCGGAAGCATGGTACACCTCGGTGGCCGCCACTGGGAAATGGGGGCTGGGCCTTGTTTAAATCAGGGGCGTTGGTTATTTGAATACGTACGTATGGATTTGAAATAGGAAGTCAAGATGGGACGGCGACGAACAATCGATCGGGACAAGGTTCTGGACGCGGCGGAGGCGGTGGTGAATTCCGTCGGCGCGGCCGGCCTGACGATCGATGCCGTCGCCAAGGCTTCCGGCATCACCAAGGGCGGCGTGCAATATTGCTTCGGCAACAAGGACGGCCTGATCGACGCGATGATGCAGCGTTGGTTCGACGAGTTCGATACCGCGGTAGCGGCGGAGGGTGGCGACGATCCTGATCCGATCAAGGCGATGCGTGCCCATGCATCGGTGACCGCCCGGATGAACACGGCCGACAATGCCCGCACATCCGGCATGATGGCGGCGCTGCTGCAGCGGGAAGAGCACATGGCGAAGAACCGCGCCTGGTACCGCGCCCGCCTCGATGGTCTCGACCTCTCGACGGAGGAGGGGCGCAGGGCGCGAATGGTGTTTCTCGCGACCGAAGGCGTCTTCCTGCTGCGCGGCTTCGGCTTCCTCGAGATGGACGACGCCGAATGGCAGGATATGTTTGCCGATATCTTGAAGCTTCTGCCGGAGCGCGACCGCGCCTGAGGGCGAGGAAGGACGCTCTAGAGGTCGATCAGCCCGCGCATGGCGCTGACGCACTGGCCGGAAAGGCTGACCTTGCGAACGACACCACCCTGCTTTCGGACATGCGCGCCGATGAGGCTGCGGCGCCCCATCTCCACACCCTGCTCGATGATGATCTCGACATCGATATCCTGCTCCTGGATGAGCGAGACGAGATGGGCGGAAAGTGCTGCCGAGGCGCTGCCGGTTGCCGGGTCCTCGTTGACATTGTCGAGCGGCGCGAACATGCGTGCCCGGATCTGCCATGGCGCCTCTGCCGAGCGAGCGTAGAGGAACAGGCTGAAACTGTCTTCCTCGGGTTTGTAGCGCGCGTTGGCCGCCTGGAAGGCGGTGACATTGGGTTGGGCGGACGACAGCGTCGCGACATCCTTGATTTCGGCGACGGCGAAGGGCAGCCCGACGGAAAGCCGGGTCGGCGCATGCACGCGTCTGCTGACGGCTTCAGGCGCGAGCGACGCGCAGGCGGCGATGGTGTCGGCGTCGATTTCGGGGCCGACGGTCAGGCTGCGCGGTACGACGATGGTGGCGCCCACCACTACACCGCCTTCCCGCAGCAATGTGGCCTCGACAAGGCCGGCCTTTTCCTCGAACCGCAGGATTTCACCGGGCGCGCGGCCGAAGATTTCCTTTTGCCCGCCGAGCACGAAGGCCGTGCCGACATTGGGATGACCGGCAAAGGGGATCTCCGTCGTCGGCGTGAAGATCCGGACTTCCGCCGTGTTGGCGGGGTCGCGCGGCGGCAAAACGAAGGTGACTTCGGAATAGCCGAATTCGGTCGCGATCGCCTGCATCTGACGATCGCTCAAGCCGCGGGCGTCGGACATGACAGCCAACTGGTTGCCGGCGAAGCGCTCGTCGGTGAAGACGTCGACGGTGACATAGGCAACGGATTTCGGCGCGGTGTCAGAGGTCATGGTCCTGGCTTTCGCTGGTTGGGCGCCGTTGGCGCTCATCGTGTCGGCTCTGAAGCCAAGGCTTAAGGCAGCCGACACACCGCACAAAGACGCGAACTTGTCCGGGTGACAAGTTCCCCGACGCCGACGAAGCCGTCACCTCGCAGGCGCGCCAACCCTTTGGCAAAAAAAAGGGCCGGCGGACGGCCCCTTCTCATCCGGTAGACCTGGCTTAGGCAGCCTTCTCGAGTTCCTTCTTCCACGTACCCCTGGCGGCAAGGCTGCACATCTCGGCGCGATGCGAGAAGGCGCGCTGGCCGGCGCCGATGTTGTCGGCCTTGCCGTGCCAAGCATTGAGCGCCTCCTGCTGCAGCGCGCGGCCATAGGAGAAGGTGAGCTTCCAGGGCAGGTCGTGGCTGGCATTCATTGCCGAGAGGTGGGCGGTCGCTTCCTCGGTCGACTGGCCGCCCGAGAGGAAGGCGATGCCCGGTACCGCCGAAGGCACCGTGCGCTTCAGCACCCGGATGGTGCGCTCGGCCACTTCGGCGACGGAGGCATTGCGGGCCTTCTTGCCGTCGATCACCATGCTCGGTTTCAGGATCATGCCTTCGAGCTTGACGCGCATGGCCGCCAATTCTTCGAAGGTTGTCCGCAGCGTCCACTCGGTCACCTGTTCGGAGCGATCGATCGAGTGATCGCCCGGCGCGCCGTCCATCAGCACTTCCGGCTCGACGATCGGGACGATGCCGGCGTCCTGGCACAGGGCGGCGTAGCGGGCGAGCGCATGGGCATTGGCGCGAACCGCACCGGCGGTGGGCAGCGTATCGGAGATGGAGATCACGCCGCGCCACTTGGCAAAGCGTGCGCCGGCCTCGTGATATCTCGCCAACCGCTGGGCAAGGCCGTCGAGGCCTTCGGTGATTGTCTCGGCCGGGAAGTTCGTCATCGGCTTGGCGCCCGCATCGACCTTGATGCCGGGGATCGAGCCGGCCGCCCGGATGATGTCGACGAGCTGGGTGCCGTCGACCGCATGCTGGAACAGGGTTTCCTCGTAGAGGATGACGCCGGAGATGTATTTGCGCATCGCCTTTTCGGCGCGCAGCAGCATCTCGCGGTAATCGCGCCTGGAGGTTTCGGTGGATTCGAGACCGATCGTATCGAAGCGCTTCTTGATCGTTGCCGTGGACTCGTCAGCGGCAAGCAGTCCGCGGCCATTGGCGACCATGGCGACGGCGATGTCTTCCAGTTTTTCCGTCATGCTTTTTCTCTCCCTAGACAGCGCCGATCATCAGGATCAGGCGAACACTGAAACAGTTGCAGGGCCGACGGTGCACGGGGCAACCGCCACGCTCCCAACAGGAGCGCGAGTAACAGGTGAAATTGTCCAGGAAAATGGCGGGAAAATCGACTGAAACGATTTAAAATTTTTTAATCGTTTGAATAAATGAGGTTTTTTCTTGATGGCCGGCGCGTGAGAGTGCTTCCCACGCGCCGGTTGTATGACTTACTTCTGCTTCAGGATGTCGACGCCCGGAAGCGGCTTGCCTTCCATCCACTCCAGGAATGCGCCGCCGGCGGTCGAGACGTAGCTGAAATCGTCGGCGACTTCGGCATGGTTCAGCGCCGCGACGGTATCACCACCGCCGGCAACCGAGACCAGCGAACCCTGACGGGTGCGGGCAGCCGCATGCTTGGCAACGGCAACGGTGGCCTTGTCGAAAGGCGCGATTTCGAAGGCGCCGAGCGGACCGTTCCAGACCAGCGTTTCGGCCTTGGAGATCCAGTCATTGACGGCCGCGATCGACTTCGGGCCGACGTCGAGAACCATGGCATCGGCGGGAATGGCGTTGATGTCGACGACTTCGTTGTCGGCGCCGGCCTTGAACTCACGGGCGATCACGCCGTCTTCCGGCAGCACGATGGCGCAGCCGGCCTTGTCGGCAGCGGCGATGATCGCCTTGGCGGTGTCGGCGAGGTCATGCTCGCACAGCGACTTGCCGACATTGATGCCCTTGGCAGCGATGAAGGTGTTGGCCATGCCGCCGCCGATGACGAGCGCATTGACCTTGGTCACGAGGTTCTGCAACAGGTCGATCTTGGTCGAGACCTTGGCGCCGCCGACGATGGCGACGACCGGGCGCTTCGGCTGGCCGAGACCCTTTTCGAGCGCTTCGAGTTCGGCCTGCATGGTGCGGCCGGCATAGGCCGGCAGGTGATGGGCAAGACCTTCCGTCGAAGCATGGGCGCGGTGGGCGGCCGAGAAGGCGTCGTTGACGTAGATGTCGCCATTGGCGGCGAGCGCCTTGACGAATTCGGCCTCGTTCTTTTCCTCGCCCTTGTGGAAGCGGGTGTTTTCCAAGAGCAGCACGTCGCCGTCGCTCATTTCGGCGATCGCGTTCTTGGCCTTGTCGCCGATGCAGTCGGCGCCGAAATGAACGCGCTGGTCGAGCACGTCCTCGACGGCAGGAGCGATCGTCTTCAGCGACATGTCGGCGACCGGCTCACCCTTCGGACGGCCGAAATGGGCGAGCAGGATGACCTTGGCGCCCTTCTCGGACAATTCGCGGATGGTCGGCGCGACGCGCTCGATGCGGGTCGCGTCGGTGACCACGCCGTCCTTGACCGGCACGTTGAGATCGACGCGCACCAGAACGCGCTTGCCGGCGATGTCGGTCAGATCGTCGAGGGTCTTGAAAGTCATCAGATAGTCTCCGGTGATAGTCTTTGGAAAAGGGTGGGGTAGTCGATGACGAGGCCGTCCTCGTCTACGGGCAGTTCCGCGGCAAAACTGCGGTCCTCGGCCTCGTAGCGATAGAGCCTGAAATCATCGAGGCAGGTGTAGTGCTGGCCGTCCACAACAGGCTGAAACGTGTCGAACGGCACGTAGAGCATCTTCAGTCTGGCGGTGCCGGACTGGCTCACAAGGCCGAGGCGGCGGATCGGCAGCGTGTTGGTGAAGGGCGTTCCCGCGAGGTCGATATCGATACAGCCGTCGAATTCGGGGAGGGGCGTGCCGCGTGCCGTCGCCCATTCGCCCGGAACGTCCGAGCGCAGATGCAGGCTGCGGCCATCGGTGGTGTCGACCATCAATTTGCGAACGTGCCAGCTGTCGTCGCAGTCGATCCGGTAGCGCGCGCCATAGGGCGTGCCGCCGCGGCTGCCGATCAGAACGCCGACGGCGCGGATGACCGCGCCGTCGGTGGTGTCGATTTTTGTCAGCGTCAGGTGTTCGAGCCCTTCCCCTTCCAGCGGACGCCAGCGGACCGTCGTTGAGGAGAGGGCGCGAAACATCTGTCTTAGATGAGCTTGGCGAACGCGACCGCCGTGTCGGCCATGCGGTTCGAGAAGCCCCACTCGTTGTCGTACCAGGTGAGGATACGCACGAAGTTGCCTTCGACGACCTTGGTCTGGTCGATCGCGAAGATCGAGGAGTGGCTGTCATGGTTGAAGTCGCGCGAAACGAGCGGCTCTTCCGTGTAGCCCAGAACGCCCTTGAGCGCGCCATTGGAGGCGGCCTTGATGGCGTTGGTGATTTCCTCGACCGAGGTGTTGCGCTTGGCGACGAACTTGAAGTCGACGACGGAGACGTTCGGGGTCGGGACGCGGATCGACGTGCCGTCGAGCTTGCCCTTCAGTTCCGGCAGAACCAGGCCAACGGCCTTGGCGGCACCGGTCGAGGTCGGGATCATCGACAGAGCGGCAGCGCGGGCGCGGTACAGATCCTTGTGCATCTGGTCGAGCGACGGCTGGTCGTTGGTGTAGGAGTGGATCGTGGTCATGAAGCCGTGGTTGATGCCGATGGTATCGTTCAGGACCTTGACGACCGGAACCAGGCAGTTCGTCGTGCAGGATGCGTTGGAGATGACCAGGTGGTCCTTGGTCAGCTGGTCGTGGTTGACGCCGTAGACGACCGTCAGGTCGGCGCCGTCGGCCGGAGCCGAGACGATGACGCGCTTGGCGCCGGCGGTGAGGTGGGCTGCAGCCTTGTCGCGGGCGGTGAAGATGCCGGTGCACTCCATCGCGATGTCGATGCCGAGTTCCTTGTGCGGCAGCGTTGCCGGATCCTTGATCGCGGTCACCTTGATCGGCTTGCCGCCGTTGATGGTGATCGTGTCGCCTTCGACCTTGACCTCGGCCGGGAAGCGACCGTGGATCGAGTCATAGCGCAGCAGGTGAGCGTTGGTCTCAACGGGGCCAAGGTCGTTGATCGCAACGACTTCGATGTCGGTGCGGCCGGATTCGACGATCGCGCGGAGCACGTTGCGGCCGATGCGGCCAAAACCGTTGATGGCGACTTTCACTGTCATGGGTCTCTCCCTGTCTGACTGACGTGGTACGAAAAAAAGCGGGGCGCACCTTTCGGCGCGCCCCGCAGATTGATCAGGCGAGCTTCGTTTCCGCGGCGGCGACCACCGCCTCGGGCGTGATGCCGAAGTGCTTGTAAAGCTCCTTGTAGGGGCCGGAAGCGCCGAAGCTCGACATGCCGATGAAGGTGCCATCGCTGCCGATGAAGTGATCCCAGCCCTGACGGATGCCGGCTTCGACGGCGATCTTGACCGGCGAGTTGCCGATGATCGCCTGCTGGTAGTCTTCGCTCTGCTCGGCGAAAAGCTCGAAGCAGGGAACGGAGACGACACGGGTCGAGATGCCCTTGGCGGTCAGCGTCTGGCAGGCCTTGACGGCGATTTCGACTTCCGAGCCAGTGGCGAAGATCGTGACCTTGGCGTCGGCGGCCGAGATCAGGTCATAGGCGCCGCGGGCGCAGAGGTTTTCTTCCTCATACTCGGTGCGAACGGCCATCAGGTTCTGGCGCGTCAGCGCGATGCCGGACGGACGGTTGTGGCTTTCGAGCGCCAGCTGCCAGCACTCGGCCGTTTCCGTGGCGTCGGCCGGACGGAACATCAGGAGGTTCGGGATGGCGCGCAGCGCTGCCATATGCTCGACAGGCTGGTGCGTCGGGCCGTCTTCGCCAAGGCCGATGGAATCGTGCGTCAGCACGTGGATGACGCGGATGCCCATCAGAGCGGCAAGGCGGATCGACGGACGGCAATAGTCCGAGAAGATCAGGAAGCCGCCGGAATAGGGGATGACGCCGCCATGCAGCGCCATGCCGTTCATGGCAGCGGCCATGCCGTGCTCGCGAACACCCCAATGGATGTAGCGGCCGGAGAAGTCGTCAGGGGTGATCGACTTGGTCTGGCTCGTCTTGGTGTTGTTCGAGCCGGTCAGGTCGGCCGAGCCGCCGATGGTTTCGGCCAGAACGCCGTTGATGACCTCGAGCGCGTCTTCGGAAGCCTTGCGGGTTGCCGGCGACGGCTTGGTTTCGGCGAGCTTCTTCTTGTAGTCGTCGATGGCGGAGGACAGACGGCCTTCGAGCTCGCCGGAGAAGCGGCGAACGAACTGGGCCTTCTTCTCGGCCTCGCTCTTTTCAAGACGGTCTTCCCACTCCTTGCGCGCCTTGGTCGAGCGCAGGCCGGCCAGACGCCAGGCGTCGAGAACGTCCGAAGGAACGACGAAAGCTTCGGCTTCCCAGCCGAGTGCCTTGCGGGTGGCGGCGATTTCCTCGGCGCCGAGCGGCGAGCCGTGAACCTTGTGGGTGCCGGCCTTGTTCGGTGCGCCGAAACCGATCGTCGTCTTGCAGGCGATCATCGTCGGCTTGTCGGACTTCTGAGCCTGGTCGATCGCAGCGGCGATCGCTTCCGGATCATGGCCGTCGACGGCAATGGTGTTCCAGTTGCTGGCGCGGAAGCGGGCGTGCTGGTCGGTCGAGTCGGCGATCGAGATCGGGCCGTCGATCGAGATGTTGTTGTCGTCCCAGAAGACGATCAGCTTGTTGAGCTTCAGGTGGCCGGCGAGCGAAATCGCTTCCTGGCTGATGCCTTCCATGAGGCAGCCGTCACCGGCGAGCACGTAGGTATAGTGCTCCATCAGGTCGGAGCCGAATTCGTCGCGCAGCTTGCGCTCGGCGATCGCCATGCCGACGGCATTGGCAATGCCCTGGCCGAGCGGACCGGTGGTCGTCTCGATGCCGGCGGCGTGGCCGTATTCCGGGTGGCCGGCGGTGCGGGCGCCAAGCTGGCGGAAGTTCTTGATCTCGTCGATGGAGATGTCTTCGTAGCCCGTCAAATAGAGCAGCGAATAGAGCAGCATCGAGCCGTGGCCGGCCGACAGCACGAAGCGGTCGCGGTTCGGCCAGGAGGGGTTCTTGGGGTCAAAGCTCAGATAGCGCGTGAAGAGGACTGTCGCTATGTCGGCTGCACCCATGGGCAGGCCAGGGTGGCCGGAATTTGCCTTCTCGACGGCATCCATGGAGAGGAAACGGATCGCATTTGCCATCCGGTCGTGTTTTTCGCGAGAGATCATGACTGTTCCGTTTGCGTTCGGTGGTCAGGGAACGGTCTCTATCCTCCAAAGACCGCGCAAGAAGCGGCTGACACATAGCAGGTGCGCCGTGCGAGTCAATAAATACGGGGCTTCCGCGGCCATTTGACGGCAGCTTGCTTCGGTCCCTGCCCGAGTGCTTGTTCCGCAATGCAATAAGCCTGCTGCACTGCCGTTGAAGAAAGCCGGCTACGCAATCCATCCACAGCTTCCGCTGTTGTTTGCTGTACTTGGCATTGTTGAGACTTACGTAATAGGTTTAAAAAAGATCGAGCCGAAGCGGCGGACGGGATTCGGGCGATTCGGCCTCATGGGCGAGGTATTCGGAACACATGCCGGCAAAGACTGTCAAAGCGGCGATCGACGAACTGCGAAACGCAGTGCAATCCCTGGAGAATGCGATCGACGGTCGGTTTGACAGGGAGCGGGACTTCAGCGAGTTCGAGGGCGAGGTGCGACGCGTCAACACCGACCGGTCGCGGCTGGCGCAGGAACTCGATCAGTCGCAGTTCCGGGCAAACCGGCTCGAGGAGGTCAACCGTGAGGTTTCCCGTCGCCTCGTGACGGCGATGGAAACCATTCGGGCGGTGCTCGACCGCTAGGAACAAGCGACATGGCGCAGGTGACAGTTTCGATCGATGGCAAGGCCTATCGCATGGCCTGCGAGGAAGGGCAGGAAGATCATCTGATCGAGCTTGCCACCAATTTCGATCAGTATGTCGGACACCTCAAGACCCAGTTTGGCGAGATCGGCGATCTGCGCCTGACCGTCATGGCCGGCATCATGGTCATGGACGAGCTCAGCGAGGTCAATCGCCGGCTGAAGAACCTCGAAGCCGAGGTCGGAAACCTGACGAATGGGCGCGACGCCGCGCTTTCGGATCAGCTGAAGAACGAGGAGGCGCTGGCCTCGGCGCTCGGCGAAGTGACCCAGCAGATCCACGGTATCGCCGCCAAGCTGAACGGCCGCCCCACGACGCCGTCGAGCTGACAAGGTTTCGTCGGCGAGCCACTGGCGCGAAGCACCGAGACACTTTATATATCGAATGCGGTCTGCGCTCCCCGACAGGAACCACAATCCCCGGGGCCATACTCGATCCTAAGGGAGCTGTCCCTGTTCGGACCCGTGGGTTCGGACACATGGCGCCCACCTACTTTGTAGGCACCCGGGATCGTAAAATATCCATCGGTTGTGTGGATCGCACTTCTCCCTCTTTCCGTTGCTCATTCACTCCCCGGCAAAGGCCCGGCGGATGGCGTCGGCCATGGCCTCGACGATCCGGTCCTTGCCGTTTCCGGCCTTTGAAATCCGCAGCACGACATTCGAGTGATCGATCACGGTGTAGCCGTCATCGGCGGTTAGTTCGCGGCAGCCGGCCGGAATGCTGCTGCGGGCAAGCGGCGCGATGGCGAGGCCGGATACCACCGCCGCCATCAGGCCGCCGCTGGTGCGGCTGACATAGGCGACGCGGTTTTCGATGCGGCATTTCCTCAAGTTGCGCTGAGCGAGGTCGTCGCACCAACCGCCTTCGAGATAGGTATAGGTCGCGATCGGTACCGGGCGGCGCTCGTCGGTCCGGTGCTGCTCCGACGTCACCCAGACGGTCGGATCCATCATCAGCACTTCGTTTCTCGTCTTTCCGCCGGGCTCGAAGACGACGGCAAGGTCGATCTCGCCCGCTTCCAGCGCTGCGACATTGGTCATCGACGCGCCCTGCTGCACGGTCACTTCGACGCCCGGGTGGATGGCGGCGAAACTGCCGAGCGCCTTCGGCAAGGTCGAGTTGATGTATTCCTCCGGCAATCCGATCCGGACCGCGCCGTCGAGCGCGGGTTGGCGGAGCGCGGCGGCCGTGTCGTCGAGCAGGGTAACGATGCGCCTGGCATTATCGACGAGCCGCAGTCCCTGCGGCGTCAGCACCACACCGCGCGAATGGCGCTCGAACAGGGCGTCGCCGAGCACATCCTCGAGCTTCCTGATCTGCATGCTGACGGCCGACTGGGTGCGCCCGACGATGTCTGCGGCGCGCGTGACGCTGCTGGTATCGACAACCGCGAGAAAGGTTCTGAGCAGATCGCTATCGAGGGGAAGGGGCATGGCTTCAACCATCAGATTTTCTGATGACAGTCATGCTTGCAATTCGTTTGTCAGATGTCAATGCGAGGGCGAAGATCGTCCCGTCAGATCATCTTGCGCCCGAGTCCTTGCCATGAGCGTGCTTGCCGTTCTCGCCTTTTCCGAAACGTTCGTTACCGCCCGACGCAGGGCAAGGCAATGGACTGTCGATTTGCTGTTTGTCGAGGCGTCCGTCGAGGTGCCGGCAGACAAGCCGTTGCTGCTGCGCGACGTCGGGATCTCGGCAGGCGACCCCGACCTTCGGCAGCGGGAGCGGATCTTGGGGCAGGCGGTCTATCGGTCGCACTGGATGCTCTAGGCCGTCCCCGCGCCAATCCTTACGAGATGAGATCGAGCCTTGCGGCACGAAAGACGGCTTCGGCTAGATTGCCGGCCTGCAGCTTGCGCATGGCGTCTTCCAGCGCGCGGTCGATCCGGTCGAGCGGAATGTCGGTTTCGCGCATCATGTCCTGGCGCGTGCGGCCGCGGGCTGCAAGCGTCAGGCAACGCAGTTCCAACGGTTCGAGTTCTTTCATCTGGTCCTTCATGGACGTCGGCTTTTCCACTGCTGCCTGCAGGAGCGCGTCCATACATCGAACGCGGGCATTAGTTCCTGCTAATTATTTGAAATCGCGTCTTTATTTGCATGCGCTCGCCAATGCGCGAAAGCGGAACCGTCGTCCATGATGAACGGAACGCTAATGCTGTGCCGAACCGGGAAGGCGCTGGCAGTGCTGTCGCAAACCGCGGCAAAAGCGGCGATGCGGGTGAATGTGCACGGGCGACATCGGGTATATAGGCTGGTGATTGAGCCGGGAATCGGCGAGAAAGTGACGGGTTGTGCCATTTCGGGAGGAGAATTCGTCCGCGACGATGGCATGAGGCAGGAGAGGGCACGATGTCACCGAAAGACCTGAAGGCGGCGCTGCGCAACGAGCGGCTGGCATTGCGCGATGCGATGCCCGCGGAGATACGGATCGAGGCGAGCCTGACCATGGCCGACCATGCCGGCGACGTCATTGCGCTCGATCCGGGCCACATCGTTTCCGGCTTCTGGCCCATCCGCTCCGAGGTCGATATCCGGCCGCTGATGGCGCGGCTGAAGAGTCGCGGCGCCCGGCTCTGCCTGCCTGTGATCATGGACAAGAAGACGATCGTCTTTCGCGAACTGCTCGATGGCGTCGACATCATCTCAACCGGCTTCGGCACGACGGGGCCTGGCCCGGATGCTCCGGTGCTCGACCCGGATATCATGCTCGTGCCGCTTTCTGCCTTTGACGCGACCGGTCACCGGATCGGCTACGGTGCCGGTTATTACGACCGGGCCATCGACCGGTTGCGCAACAAGGGGCATCTGCCGAAACTGATCGGCATCGCGTTCGACTGCCAGGAGGTGGCTGCCGTGCCGGCCGAACCGCACGATGTGGCGCTGGATGCCGTTCTCACCGAGAGCGGATTCCGGCATTTCTAGGTCATTGACGAAGCTGAGCGACGGCCCGGCGCTTTGAAATCGCGCGGGCCGAGGCGGAAGATTGGTTCGCGATCCAACGCGGAATCGATCTTGGGCGTTTCCTGTCGGCCCAGGATCGTGTAGACGCTCTACCTCTTTGTTTTACGCAGGTCCGGCCGCCACAACCGCTGACGCGCTTCCGCCGGAACTGCCCTGGTGGGATTTGAGCGAGCATGAGGCTTCTGTTTCTGGGAGATATGGTGGGCAAGACGGGCCGCACGGCGGTCTGGGAGCGGCTTCCGGGACTGATCGGCGATCTTAAGCTCGATTTCGTCATCGTCAACGGCGAGAACGCCGCGGGCGGCTTTGGGATCACCGAAGACATCTTCCTCGAGACGATCAACGCCGGCGCCGACGTGGTGACCACCGGCAACCACGTCTGGGACCAGAAGGAAGCGGTGGTCTTCTGCGAGCGGCACGACCAGTTCCTGCGCCCGGCCAACTATCCGGCCGGCACGCCCGGCCGCGGATCCAACCTGTTCTTTGCCCGCAATGGCGCGCGCGTGCTGGTCGCCAACGTCATGGGCCGCGTCTTCATGCATCCCGAACTCGACGACCCCTTCAAGTCGGCCGAGGCCATCCTCGATGCCTGCCCGCTCGGCGAGCAGGCGGATGCGATCGTGTTCGACTTCCATGCGGAGGCGACCAGCGAGAAGCAGTGCTTCGGCCATTTCGTCGACGGTCGCGCCAGCCTCGTCGTCGGAACGCATACGCACGTGCCGACCGCCGACCACCAGATCCTCAACGGCGGCACCGCCTATATGAGCGATGCCGGCATGTGCGGCGACTACGATTCCTCGCTCGGCATGGACAAGGAGGAGCCGCTCAACCGCTTCATCTCGAAGATGCCGAAGGGGCGCTTCGAGGCGGCCTCGGGTCCGGCCACCATCTGCGGTCTCGGGGTCGAGATCTCCGATCGCACCGGGCTCGCCGAGAAGATCGCGCCGCTGCGACTTGGGCCGAGACTGGCGGAAACGATCCCGGATTTCTGGTCTTAAGGCCAAGTCAGGCGGCATTCTGAACGCAGCGCGAAGCTGCGCGCGGGCACCTTTGGTTGTCCCGTATCGCCTTATTGGAATTGATTTTTTTCAAGGTGACAACCCCATCAAATGATGGCAGGTTATCGCGAAATCACGCCGGGCCGGGGCGTGATGTATTCGTGGGTTTTTGCAGAATGAATGGTGTGCGCAGTCCTGGATTGCGGGCATGTGCTGTTGTCGCTGCGCCACGGGCAATTGCTCGCTGCCCAGCGAATTTGACCTGACAGCGTTCGCGGGCCGAAGGGCGCAAGGCTGCTGTATCATTTGATTGCTTGTGTGACTTTGCCTCTCGGATCGCTGCCGATCCGAGGATTTGTGCGGAGCGGGACGGGTAATGCGGCTGTTTTGCGCACAGGCCCCGCTCTGAAATATTCAAAGCGATCGCGGTGGTCTGGTCGATTGGCTGCCCCTCGTGATCCAAGTGCATTCGGAGGGCATGCATGTTGTCTCAGTGGCATTTGCCGATGATCGTCGGCGCTTCTCTTTGCCTTCTATCCGCAATCGGTGCCCAGGCGCAGGACGCGCAACTGCCCGTGGTGACCGTCGCCAAGCCGGTCGTGCGGGACGTCATCGATAGCGACGAGTTCATCGGCCGTTTCGAGCCCGTCGACGAGGTGCAGGTTCGCGCCCGCATCGGCGGCTATCTCGACGAGGTCAATTTCACCGATGGCGCCCTGGTGAAGAAGGGCGACAAGCTCTTCGTCATCGACCAGCGGCCCTATCGTACGGCTCTCTCTCAGGCCGAATCGACGCTGGAATCGGCGCGCTCGTCGCTGGAATTCGCCGAGGCCCAGTTCAAGCGGACGCAATCGCTGACGGGCACCGGCACGCTTTCGGTCTCGACGCTCGACGATCATCGCCGCGAACTCCTGTCGGCGCAGGCGCTGGTGCGCGGCGCGGAAGCGGCGGTCGAGCGTGCCAAGCTCGACCTTGACTACACCACCATCACCGCGCCGCTCAGCGGCCGCGTCGACCGGCGCCTGCTGTCGACGGGCAATCTCGTCCAGGCTGACCAGACGGTGCTGACGACGATCGTGTCGCTCGACCCGATCGATTTCTACTTCGACGTCGACGAACGGCGGCTGCTTTCCTATGCACGGGTCGCGCGCGAGCGCGGCAGCGCGCTGCAGGAAGGCGGCGGCTCGCTCGAAGTGCTGGTCACCATCGCCGACTCGCAAGAGGAGCCGTTCAAGGGCAAGCTCGACTTCGCCGAAAACCGCGTGGATCCGCAGAGCGGCACGATGCGCGTGCGCGCCCGTCTCGATAACCCGAGCCTCGTGCTGCAGCCCGGTCTCTTCGGCCGTGTGCAGATCGAAGGCTCGAACACCTACAAGGCCGTCCTCATTCCGGACGAAGCGATCGGCGCCGACCAGAACGAGCGCATCGTCTATGAGGTGACCGGGGATGGAACGGTGGTGACCAAGCCCGTGCGTCTCGGCCCGAAGCTGCATGGCTACCGCGTCATCCGCTCCGGCATGACCGGCGACGAGACCATTGTCGTCAACGGTCTGATGCGGGCGCGGCCCGGCACCAAGGTGAAGCCCGAGACGGTGCAGCTTCCCCCCGAAGCGCAAGCAGCGGGGGCGGCGCAATGAGGTTTGCTCACTTCTTCGTCGACCGGCCGATCTTCGCGTCGGTGCTGTCGATCGTGCTGCTGATCGTCGGCAGTATCGCCTATTTTCAGCTTCCCGTGGCGCAGTACCCGGAAATCGCCCCGCCGACCATCGTCGTTCGCGCCGCCTATCCGGGTGCTGACGCCGATACCGTTGCCAACACCGTCGCGACGCCGCTCGAACAGGAAATCAACGGCGTCGAGAACATGCTCTATATGTCCTCCTATTCGACCGCCGACGGCTCGATGGCGCTGACGATCACCTTCAAGCTAGGCACCGACCTCGACCAGGCACAAGTGCTGGTACAGAACCGCGTGTCGATCGCGGAGCCGCGGCTGCCGGAAGAAGTCCGGCGGATCGGCATCACCACGGCCAAGAGTTCGCCCGACCTGATGATGGTCGTGCATCTCTTGTCGCCGACCGAACGCTATGACCAACTCTACGTCTCGAACTATGCGCGCACCCGCATTCGCGACCTGCTCGTCCGGCTCGATGGCGTCGGCGACGTCATCCTGTTCGGCGAGCGCGAATATGCGCTGCGTGTCTGGCTCGATCCGGAGAAGCTGTCGGCCTATGGCATGACGGCCGGTGACGTGGTGCAGGCTTTGCGCGAGCAGAACGTGCAGGTCTCCGGCGGTTCGATCGGTGGTCCGCCGGCGCCGGGCGACAGCGCGTTCCAGTACACGGTCACGACGGACGGCCGCTTCAGCGACGCGCGGCAGTTCCGCTATGTCATCGTCAAGGCGACGGAAAGCGGTCGCCTCGTGCAGCTGCAGGACGTCGCGCGTGTCGAGCTCGGTGCTCGCGAATACGTCAACAACAGCTATCTCGACGGCAGCCCGGCGGTGGCGCTCGGCATCTTCTCGCGGCCGGGCACCAATGCGCTCGACGCCGCCGAGCAGATCCAGAAGGTGATGACCGACGTTTCCAAGGACTTCCCTGACGGGCTCGAATACCGCATCGTCTACAACCCGACAGAGTTCATCTCGGAATCGATCAACGAGGTCTACAAGACGATCGCCGAGGCGGCCATTCTCGTTGCCATCGTCGTTCTCGTCTTCCTGCAATCGTGGCGCACGGCGATCATCCCGATCGTCGCAATCCCCGTGTCACTCGTCGGCACCTTCGCCTTCCTCTATGCCTTCGGTTTCTCGCTGAACATGCTGACGCTGTTCGGCCTGGTGCTGGCGATCGGTATCGTCGTCGACGATGCGATCGTGGTGGTCGAGAATGTCGAGCGAAATCTCGCGCGAGGGATGACCCCGCGCGAGGCGTCGCATGTGACCATGGACGAGGTGGGGGCGGCCGTCATCGCGATCTCGCTGGTGTTGACCGCGGTGTTCGTGCCGACGGCCTTCATCCCCGGTATCGCCGGCCAGTTCTACCTGCAGTTCGCCGTGACGATCTCGGTCGCAACGGTGATTTCCGCCTTCAACTCGCTGACACTGTCACCGGCGCTGGCGGCTATCCTGTTGAAGCCGCACGAGAACGGCCATCATGAAAGCCGCAATCCGCTGACGCGCTTCGGCAAGGCCTTGGCGAACGGCTTCAACAACGGTTTCGACCGGATGGCGTCGGGCTATGCATGGGTCGTGCGCAAGCTCGTCTCGACGAAGGTGGCGCTGGCCGCGGCCCTTCTCGTCTTCGTCGGGCTGCTGGGGGCCACCTGGTACATGGCGCAGATCGTGCCGCGCGGCTTCGTGCCGACCATGGACCAGGGCTATGCGATCGTCGTCATCCAACTGCCGGACGGCGCATCGCTCGACCGGACGGACGCCGTCGTCAAGCGGGCCTCGAAGATCATCCAGGACGTGCCGGGCGTGAAAAGTGCTGTCGCCTTTGCCGGCTTCAACGGTGCGACCTTTACCAACGCGTCCAATTCGGGCGTGGTCTTCGCCTCCTTCGAAAGCTTCGAAGAGCGGCTGAAGAACGGGCAGGGGGCCAACCAGATCATCGGCCAGCTCTATGGCAGCCTGCAGAGCATCCAGGAAGCCTTCATCATCGCCGTGCCGCCGCCCTCGGTGCGTGGCATCGGCAACTCCGGCGGCTTCAAGATGCAGATCATGGACCGGCAGAGCTCCGACATGCGCCGCGCGCTCGGGCTTGCCTACCAGATGATGGGCGCTGCCAACCAGACGGAAGGGTTGACCGGGGTCTTCACCACCTTCTCGGCCTCCAGTCCGCAATACTTCCTGGCGATCGACCGCGACAAGGCGCGCACACTCAACGTGCCGATCCCCAACATCTTCGAGGCGCTGTCGATCAACCTCGGTACGTCCTACGTCAACGACTTCAACGCCTTCGGCCGCGTCTACCAGGTGCGGGCGCAGGCCGACCAGCAGTACCGCGTCGAGCGCGACAACATCCTGGCGCTGAAGGTGCGCTCGGCAACCGGTGCGCTGGTGCCGATGGGTACGCTTGTCGAGATCCAGGATACGGCCGGTCCGACGCTGGTGCAGCGCTACAACATGTACGTCTCGGTGCCGATCCAGGGTAACCCTGCGGTCGGGGTCTCGACGGGTACGGCTCTCGACAAGATGGAGGCGCTCGCCGCCCAGATCCTGCCGCAGGGCACGACCTTCGAGTGGACGGAACTCGCCTACCAGGAGCGCCAGACAGGCAACACCGCGGTGTTCATCTTCGCACTGTCGGTCGTCTTCGTGTTCCTGGCGCTGTCGGCCCAGTACGAAAGCTGGGTTCTGCCGCTGGCGATCATCCTGATCGTGCCGCTCGGCGTGCTGGCCGCATTGGTCGGCGTGTTCATCCGCGGGCTCGACAACAACGTGCTGACCCAGATCGGGCTCATCGTTCTGATCGGTCTTGCAGCCAAGAACGCGATCCTGATCGTCGAGTTCGCGCGGCAGGGCGAAGACGAGGGCAAGACGCCGATCGAGGCGGCGGTAGAGGCGAGCCAGCTTCGCCTGCGTCCGATCCTGATGACCGCCTTTGCCTTCATCCTCGGCGTGGTGCCGCTGATGATCGCGACCGGCCCGGGTGCCGAAATGCGCCAGTCGCTCGGCACGGCGGTGTTTTCGGGCATGCTCGGGGTAACGTTCCTCGGCCTGTTCCTGACGCCGGTGTTCTACGTCGCGCTCCGGTCGTTCCGGCGACGCAAGGCGGCGGTGAGCGAACCGGCGCCGCACCCGGCCGAATAGGGCAGGCCGGACGACAATCAGACGAATGCCCCGGCAGCAATGCCGGGGCATTCGGCTTTGAAGAGGCTATCATTGCCTTATCGGCCTCAGGGTCGGTGACGTAAACGTGAGCACCGCCTGCCGTTTGTAACTGGACGTGGCCGGGCCCTTGAACAATTCTTTCCGCGCCCCGTGACGCCACCGTTCGGTCGAGCGAAGGCAAAGGCTTCCATTCGCTGTTCAATACCTGCCTGCCGCGTGCCCCCAAGGCCCGAGGTCAGGCGGCAAGTGAGAGAGGTGAAGGCTGATGCTCCGGTACTTTGTCTACACATTCGCCGCCATATGGTTCATCCACGCGTTCTGGCCATCGGTCGCCCATGCGCAGCAACAGCCGCGCCCTGTCAGCCAATGCCAGGCGATCGCCGAAACGCTCCCCCAGGCAACCTTTGCCAGTTTCACGCCCGCGGCTGCCACCAAGGGGCAGACGACGGCCGGCGAGGTGACGATCAGCTATCTCGGCCATTCCACCTTCCTGATCGAGACGCCCGGCGGCGTCTCGATCGCAACCGACTATAGCGGCTGGTATGCACCGTCGATGCCGCCGATGGTCGCGACCATGAACAAGGCGCATTCGAGCCACTACACGCTGACGCCGGATCCGGCGATCAAGACCGTGCTTCATGGCTGGAGCGATAGCGGCCAACCGGCGCGCCACGATCTCGTGGTCGGCGACGCCCACATCCGCAACGTGACGACCGACATCCGCGCCGGCGGCGGCGCCATGGAGCACGACGGGAACTCGATCTTCATCTTCGAGGTGGCGGATCTCTGCATCGGCCATCTGGGCCATCTGCACCATGAACTCGACGACAGCCACTACAGCCAGATTGGCCGGCTGGACGTGCTCATGGTGCCTGTCGATGGCGGCCTGACCATGGGTGCCGAGAGCATGAGCCGGGTGGTCAGCCGGCTGCGCGCCTCGCTGATCCTGCCGATGCACCGCCGTGGCCCGCCGATCGACGCCTTTCTGGACATGTTCGGCGACGACTACGATAAGCGTTACGCCGACAGCGCCAGTATCAAAGTATCCCTGCGTTCCTTGCCAAGCAAACCACTGATTTATATCCTCAAGGGCGTTTGAACATCCTGGGATCGCCCGATGAAGTTGCTCGTGGTTGGCGTATCGTTCTTTCTCTCCTTCTCGACTCTTGCCGAGGCCGGTGGCGCGCCGCCGCCGCGCATGCCGTCTCCCGAGGGGCAACAGCCGCAAAGCCAGCCGGAGACCACGGTCCGACCGGCGGGTGAGCCGGAGATCTTCGCGATGCCCTCGGGCAATATCGGCTGTATCTACACGCCGGCTGGCGGCACGTCCGTCTATCAGCCCGCCGATGGCGGTCCGGAGCTGGCCTGCGATATCGTCGCGCCGCGTTATGTCAGGGCGACCCTTGGCCGGGCGGGAGCCGCCACGCTCAATCCCGCCGTCGGCGATCCCAGCTGCTGTTCGACTGGGACTGTGCTCGACTATGGGCAAAGCTGGTCGCGAGGGCCGTTCTCCTGCGTGTCGGAACGCACTGGCCTTTCCTGCCGCCGTGACGACGGACACAGCTTCCTCTTGAGCCGCGCGCAGGTCTCGGCCAACTGAAAAACCGCCCCCCGGCTGGACGGAAAGCGGCAATAAAACTATAAGGCGCCCCATTCCATTCAAATTAATGCATGCAGAGGGTGCCATGGCTGGCCATTCACAGTTCAAGAACATCATGCACCGCAAGGGCCGTCAGGATGCGGTGCGCTCGAAAATGTTTTCCAAGCTCGCGCGCGAAATCACGGTTGCCGCCAAGTCGGGCATGCCCGATCCCGCGATGAACGCGCGCCTGCGCCTGGCGATCCAGAACGCCAAGGCGCAGTCGATGCCGAAGGACAACATCGAACGGGCGATCAAGAAGGCCTCCGGCGGCGACGCGGAGAACTACGAAGAAGTCCGCTACGAGGGTTATGGCCCGGGCGGCGTTGCCGTCATCGTCGAAGCCTTGACCGACAACCGCAACCGCACCGCCTCGAACGTGCGCTCGACCTTCACCAAGGCCGGCGGCGCGCTCGGCGAAACCGGCTCGGTTTCCTTCTCCTTCGATCGCGTCGGCGAGATCACCTACAAGCTCTCCGTCGGTGACGCCGACAAGGTGATGGATGCGGCGATCGAAGCGGGTGCCGACGACGTCACCACGGACGAGGACGGCCACACGATCATCTGCGGTTTCGAAGCGATCGGCGAAGTGTCCAAGGCGCTCGAAGACACGCTCGGCGAAGCCGAAACGGTCAAGGCGATCTGGAAGGCACAGAACACCGTTCCGGTCGATGAAGAAAAGGCGCAGTCGCTGATGAAGCTCATCGACATCCTTGAAGACGACGACGACGTCCAGAACGTCTATTCGAACTTCGAAGTCTCGGACGAGATCCTGGCGAAGCTGTCGGCCTGATTGGGACGACCATCGCTCGCAGAATTTTCACCCGCGTCCGAAAGGCCGCGGGTTTTTCTTTGGATGGCCCGATGACCTATGAATTCGCGATCTTCGATTTCGACGGCACGCTTGCCGATACGGCGGCGAGTTTCATGACGGCGTGCAACGCGGCTGCACGGCGCTACGGCTTCCGCGAACTCTCGGTCGAGGAGTTCCAGTCGTTGCGCACCATGGGCAGCCGCGAGATCATCGCGCATCTCGGCGTGCCCGTTTGGAAACTGCCGCAGATCGCCACCTTCATGCGCCGTGCTATGGCGACTGAAGCGGCAAGCGTCCGGCTGTTTCCGGGCGCCGCTGAGCTTCTCTGGAAATTGAAGGCGGCGGGCATCGGCATTGCGATCGTGAGTTCGAACGCGGAGCAGGGTATTCGCGCCGCACTCGGCGAAGCGGCAGCGACGATAGATCTCTTCGAATGCGGTGCCGCGCTTTTCGGCAAGGCACAGCACTTCAAGCGTGCGATCCGGCACTCCGGTCTCGATGCGGCTCGCATCCTGGCGATCGGCGACGAGGCGCGCGATATCGATGCGGCGCGAAAGGCGGGCGTGGCGGCCGGTGCGGTTGCCTGGGGCTATGCCGACCCGGTCTTCCTGCAAGGGCTCGGGCCGGATCGGTTCTTTGCCAATCTGGAAGAGATCGCACCCGCCTTCGGGGCGATCTGATCGGCCGGCTTTACGCCGCCTTGGCGAGATCGCGCTGGGCGTCGGCGAAGAGGCGAAGCGAATTCAGCCGCGCCTGCATGTCGAAGATCGGCATGGAGATGATCAGTTCGTCGGCCTTTGTCTGCTCGAGGAACGCCCCGATCTTGCGCCGGATCGTCTCTGGCCCTCCGACCACCGCATACATCATCGAATGGTCGACGAAGATCTTCTCGTCATAGCTCCAGAGCCCATCCATCGACTGGACCGGCGGCGGAAACTGCCCGCGCGCGTTGCGGCGCAGGGCCACGAAGGATTGCTGCATGGAGGTGAAGAGGTAGTTCGCCTCCTCGTCCGTATCGGCGGCAACTCCCATGACGCCGACCATCACCTGCGGCTTGGCAAGGGTCTCGGAGGGGGTAAAGCGCTCGCGGTAGATCTCCAGCGCCGAGAGCAGCATGTCCGGCGCGAAATGCGAGGCGAAGGCGAAGGGCAGGCCGAGCATGCCGGCGAGATGGGCGCTGAAATGGCTTGAGCCGAGCAGCCAGATCGGCACATTGGTGTCGGCGCCGGGCACGGCGATGATCTTCTGGTCCTCGGCGACGGGGCCGAGCAGTGCCTGCAGTTCGACGACGTCGTTCGGGAAGTTGTTGCCGCTCGCCTCCATGTTGCGTCGGAGGGCCTGGGCGGTGCGCATGTCGGTTCCGGGCGCACGGCCGAGGCCGAGGTCGATGCGGCCGGGGTAGAGGGCGGCGAGCGTTCCGAACTGTTCGGCGATGACAAGCGGCGAGTGGTTCGGCAGCATGATGCCGCCGGAGCCGACACGGATCGTCTTCGTCGCTGCCGCCACGTGCGAGATCACGATCGAGGTCGCCGCACTGGCGATGCCCTTCATGCCGTGATGTTCGGCCAGCCAGAAGCGGGTGTAGCCGTTCTCCTCGGCCGCCTGGGCCAGACGGCGCGAATTCTCCAGCGATTGGGCGACGCTGCCGCCTTCAGTGATCGGGGAAAGATCGAGGACGGAGAAAGTCGCCATGGCAAAGGCCTTTATTGAGAGAAATTGATGCAAGGCTATGTAAGCTCAATTTTCCTCAATCCAAGGGCGGTGCCGAAGAAAACCTGAGGCCGCGCCTCAACTGTGCGTATGTTTTTGTTTTGTTCACTTTTTGCTGGCAGCGTCCGGACTGACATCATAGGGTGAAATTCATGCAGACCACGATTCGCATCATCGGCATCGATCCGGGGCTCCGTCGTACCGGCTGGGGCATCATCGAGACGCTCGGCAATTCGTTGCGTTTCGTCGCCTCGGGCACGGTGACGTCGGATGGCGACATGGACCTCGCCTCCAGACTTTGCCAGCTGCATGACGGCCTTGCCGAGGTGGTGCACAGCTATCAGCCACACGAGGCGGCGGTGGAGCAGACCTTCGTCAACAAGGACGCGACAGCGACGCTGAAACTCGGCCAGGCGCGCGGCATCGCCATGCTGGTGCCGGCGCGCGCAGGCCTCAGGGTCGCCGAATATGCGCCGAACGCGGTCAAGAAGGCGGTGATCGGTGTCGGCCATGGCGAGAAGCAGCAGATCCACATGATGCTGAAGGTTCTGATGCCGAAGGCCGAGTTCAAGGGCAACGATGCGGCGGACGCACTAGCGATCGCTATCTGCCATGCCCACAACCGGCAATCGGTGACGAGCCGGCTTGCCGCATTGATGGCGTAGTTGCGCCCGACACGATAATTTCCGATGGTCCGATGACCATCCAGAACCCACCGCGAGAGACGCCACATGATCGGCAAATTGAAGGGTACCATCGACGAGATCGCCGAGGATCACGTCGTGCTCGATGTGCACGGCGTCGGCTACGTTGCCTTTTGTTCGGCGCGCACGCTGTCCAGGCTCGGATCGGCGGGCGAGGCGGCGGTGCTCTTCATCGAGACGTATGTGCGCGAAGACCAGTTGAAGCTGTTCGGCTTCCTGACGGCGCTGGAGCGGGAATGGTTCCGGCTGTTGCAGAGCGTGCAGGGGGTCGGCTCGAAAGTGGCGCTGGCCGTGCTTTCCACCCTGACGCCGGGGGAATTGGCCAATGCGATCGCGCTGCAGGACAAGACCTCCGTCTCCCGTGCGCCCGGTGTCGGGCCCAAGGTGGCGGTGCGCATCGTCACGGAACTGAAGAACAAGGCGCCGTCCTTCGCCGGCGAGATGTCGGCCTCGATCGGCCTCAAGCAGGAGCTTGGCGAAGGCGTCGCCTCCGCGCCGGTTTCCGATGCGGTTTCGGCGCTCACCAATCTCGGCTACTCGCGCGACCAGGCGGCCAATGCCGTTGCGGCGGCCTTGAAGAACGGCGGCGAAGGCGGCGACAGCGCCAAGCTCATTCGCCTTGGCCTGAAAGAACTGGCGCGATGAACGCTTGCCTTGGCCGGGCACAGAAGGCAGAACGCATCGTGCCCGGCATGATGACGGGTTGCAGCGCTGAGCTGCCCGACCGAATGGAACGAACGCATGACTGACGCCGCACGCCTGATAACGCCGGAAAAGCGCGGTGAAGACCTCGATGCGACCATGCGCCCGCAGACGCTGGATGACTTCACCGGCCAGGCGGAAGCGCGCGCCAACCTGAAGATCTTCATCGAGGCGGCAAAAAATCGCGGCGAGGCGCTGGACCACGTGCTCTTCGTCGGCCCTCCCGGGCTCGGCAAGACGACGCTGGCGCAGATCATGGCCAAGGAGCTCGGCGTCAATTTCCGCTCGACCTCCGGCCCTGTGATCGCCAAGGCCGGCGATCTCGCAGCCCTGCTCACCAATCTCGAAGAGCGCGACGTGCTCTTCATCGACGAAATTCACCGGCTCAATCCGGCCGTCGAGGAAATCCTCTATCCTGCGATGGAGGACTTCCAGCTCGACCTCATCATCGGCGAAGGCCCGGCGGCGCGGTCGGTGAAGATCGACCTGTCGAAGTTCACGCTGGTGGCGGCAACCACCCGCCTCGGGCTTCTGACGACGCCGCTTCGCGACCGTTTCGGCATTCCGGTGCGGCTCAATTTCTACACGGTCGAAGAGCTGGAATCGATCGTCCGGCGTGGCGCCCGGCTGATGGGCCTCGGCATGACCGACGACGGCGCCCGCGAGATCGCCCGCCGCGCCCGCGGTACGCCGCGCATCGCCGGCCGACTGTTGCGCCGGGTGCGCGACTTCGCCGAAGTGGCGCGTGCCGAAGCCGTGACCAAGGAGCTCGCGGACGAGGCGCTGACGCGGCTGCTCGTCGACAATATGGGCCTCGACCAGCTCGACCGGCGCTACCTCTTCATGATCGCGCAGAACTTCGGCGGCGGTCCCGTCGGCATCGAAACCATCGCTGCGGGCCTTTCGGAGCCGCGTGATGCGATCGAAGACATCATCGAGCCCTATCTGATCCAGCAGGGCTTCATCCAACGCACGCCGCGCGGCCGTATTTTGACCGCCAATGCCTGGAAACATATCGGCCTTAATCCCCCCAAGGAGATGGAGGCGACCCAGTTTCGCCTGACATTAGAGGACGACGACTAGATGATCAGCCGCCGCGGATTGTTGAAACTGATCGGCGGCGGTGTCGTCAGCATGGCGGCACTGGGCGGCTACGCCTTTGCCGTCGAACCTCTGGCCCGGCTGAACGTCACCCGATACAAATTGACGCCACCCAATTGGACACCGGGCCTCAAGCTGCGCGCCGTCGTGCTCACCGACATCCACGCGTGCGAGCCCTGGATGCCGGCAAGGCGTATCGCTTCGATCTGCCGGCAGGCCAACAGCCTTGGCGGCGATATCACGCTGCTGCTCGGCGACTATGTGGCCGGCATGAACCTCGTCACCAGCTATGTGCATTCCAGCGAATGGTCGAAGGCGCTGGCCACACTCGAGGCGCCGCTCGGTGTCCACGCGGTCATGGGCAATCATGACTGGTGGGAAGACCGGACCGCGCAGAAGAACGGCGGTGGGCCGACCTTCGGGCACAAGGCGCTGCAGGACGTCGGCATCAACGTCTATAGCAACCGGGCGGTGAGACTGGAGAAGGAGGGACAGGGCTTCTGGATCGCTGGCCTCGAAGATCAGCTTGCCTTGGTGCCCGGCAAGAAGTGGCAACGCAAGCGCATGAGCGGTCTCGACGATCTCGACGGTACGCTCGCCCAGGTGAGCGATACCGATCCGGTCATCCTCATGGCGCATGAGCCGGATGTCTTCCCGCGTGTTCCGTCGCGTGTCGCGCTGACACTGTCAGGCCATACCCATGGCGGCCAGGTGCGGTTTCTCGGCTATGCGCCGGTCGTGCCCTCGCGTTTCGGCGAGCGTTACGCCTATGGCCATGTGACCGAGAACGATTGCAATCTGATCGTTTCCGGCGGTCTCGGCTGCTCGCTTGCGCCGGTTCGCTTCGGCATGCCGCCGGAGATCGTGGTGATCGATCTCGGCTGAGCGACAAATTCCGGGTTCGTCCGGTCTTGCGCTGAAAGAGCCTGGCATCAAGACGACGCCAGGCCTGTTTGCTTCCGCCCGCCCGCTCTGTTGAGCCGAGCAGGGCGCCCGTTTGTCACGGTGCGTCAGGCGGCCCTGATGGCTCCGCTTCGCACTGCGCCCCGCAGGCCGGACGCCACCTCATAGGTGTCGGTGACCAGCAGCAGGCCGTCCGCGCACTGGTACCATTCCCCCTCGCTCATGCTCTTTACCGACGCACTGAGTGTTGCCAGTTCAACAGAGCCGGGCGGTGTGCTGATGATGCGTTCGGCGATCCAGCTATCGAGCCAGGCCTGGTTTGCCGGCGAAACGGCCTCGAGCGCGATTTGCGGGTGCTGGTCGAAGTAGGTCTGGACGGCCAGGTTGGTTGGCGCGATGACGATCTGGTCAAGATTGCTGTCGCCGAGCGCATCGATCACACGAGAGTTTTCCAGCGCTGCCAGGAAGGTGTCGGTCTTGCCGTCCCGACCGGTCGAAGAGGCGAGGGAGCGCAATGTCTCCAGTATCGTCGGCAGCGGCGGAATAACCTCGATGTCGCTGGTGCCCGTCCTGGTAAGGGACTGGTAGACGAGATCGATCTCGGGCGTGAACGACCGCTTGCGAATGCCGCGCGTCCAATTGAACTCGAAGTCCACTTCGAAGCGCCCTTTGAAGTTGGGCGTCGCGCCTTGCGGGACCTCGATGATCGCGGCCGCATTCCAGATGTAACCGGCATAGGATGGGCGACCGGGATTTGCCGGCACTCCCGCCGAAACCCAGCCGACATGGGGCAATCTCGCCTGCCACTCGATCGATTGCGTTGCGGGGCGTGCCGCAAACGAAACCTCGGAGGCCGTGAAGCTGACACCGACATTGGCGCTGAGCGAGGCGCCGCCCTTCGGGCCTTCCTTGCTGTATTCGGCGCTGAGCTCGCCGCCGATCGAGAAACTGATCGTCGCTTGCTCGACGGTGCTGTTCGGCCCGAACGTTACGAGCCGCGCCTGCTGCGAGTTCGTCTCGAGGCGCAGCTTCATGTGATTGGCGTAAAAGCCGACCGATACCCAGTTGGACGACGGAGTGGACGGCGAACCCTGGATGCCGTGATAGACATCCCCGACGACGAGGTAGTAGTCGCGCGTCAGATTCTGGTTGCCGCGCATCAGCTTGTAGACCGAAAGCAAGGCGTTTGCAGTCAAGGTTTGCGATGAGGTCTTGACCGTGCCCCAGCCGAAATCCTTGCCGCCATTCGTTTTCCATTCACCGTTCAAAGTGCCGACAAGCTTCCAGACTTCAGGATTCAACGTCTCGATAGGCATGATTGATTTCCTTCGAAGCGCCGTCGATCGACGGGAGGGTTGAGCTTTTGCACGGACCGGAACCGTTCCGCGCAGCCAACATAGCTCGGATTTTCGGCGGCAACCTGGGGTATTAAATTGTAAATTAATACTCCTTAAAGGAGTCCTTGATCGACACAGAACGGCTCTACGCAGCGTCTCAGCCGAGCAGCTTTTCGATCGTATCGTGCAGCCGCGGGAGCCCGCCCGGCGTCCAGCCGAGCGCGCGCAGACGGCCACAGTCCATCGCGTTGAATTCGGTCAATGCGGCCGGTTCGGGCAGGTCGTTCATACAACCGGTGATTTGGCGAACGATTTCCAGAATGATGCTGTTGTCGACGAGGATATCGGAGACGTTGAAGACCGAAACCGGTGAGCGGCGCGTTTCCGCTTCGAGCACGAGGCGCACGGCGGCTGCGACATCGTCGCCATGCACTTCCGTGCCGGCCCGCGGTGCAACCGGGCGGCCTTGCAGATAGTCGTCGAACAGGGCCTGCCATTTGTGCGACGCCCCGTTGCCCGGTGCTCCGTAGACGCCGGTGACGCGTAGGCTTGCTGTCCTGAAGTCGTCCGTGCCCAGCAGTTCTAGTTGCCGCTCCGCCGCAAGCTTGAGCGCGCCATAGAGGCTCTCGGGATGGCAGGTCGATCCCTCCGACAGCACGGCGCCTGCTGGGTGCGTTCCGTAGACGGCGCGGCTCGACAGGAAGATGCAGCGACCTACGCCCTGTTCGCGTGCCGTTCCGAAAAGCCGGACCGAACCATCGAGATTGGCGCGGCGGAAGCTCTCGGGATCATCGCCTTCGCCGCCTCGATATCGGCCAGGGATGTGCTGGAAGGCGGCATGGACGAAACACTGGACATTGCCAAAGGCCGCGCTGTGATCGCTCGTCGGATCGAGCGACAGGGGCACGAAACCAACAGGCCCGCTGAAGAAGGTGTTTGGGGCCCGCGTGCGACCGCCGATCACAACCTCGTACCCCGCCTGCAGCAGATGCTCGACGATGAAGCGGCCGACGAAGCCCGTGCCGCCGGAGACAAGCACCCGGGTCATCGGCGGACCGGGTTGGTGAGCGATGCGATGTCCGGAATATCCTCTCCTGTCAGGTAGCCATGCCAGAGATCGATAAGCGGCTGCAGGGCCTCCCGGCGCGGATGATCCGTCTCCCAGGGCTTTTCATACTGGTAGTGCAGCACGCCGATTGAGCCCCAGTCCCAGAGTTCGGGCAGGTTGAACCAGACATATTGCAGCATGTTCATCGTCACTGGCAGACCGTGCCAGTCCGGGAAGAAGGCTTGCAGGAAGGTCTGGTCGGTGCGCGGCCAGAAGGCGTCCGGCGCATCAAGCTGGGTGATCATCCTGTCGAAGGTCGCCATTGACGGTTCGGCGACGAAGACGCCGGAATTCAGCCGATGAAAGTCCGCAAGGCTTTCGTAGACATTGGGGGCAGCGGAGAATTCCGGATAGGCAAACAGCCGGTCGATGTTCCGGAGCACGACCGCATCGGCGTCGATGAAGACGCAGCGCCGATATTCGGTAAGCTGCCAGAGCCGGAGCTTGCAGAAGTTGTCGAGCGGCGAGTGGAAGTCGGGCTTTCGGCCTTTCGTGAAGGGCGCCTTATCATGCACGTTCCGGCGCTGGTGGCGCGCGTTGAAGGCGTCGGAAAGCGGCAGAAGGTCGGTCTCCACCAGCCGGCAGCCGAATTCGGCAAGCGGCGCCATTGCATCGACAGAAACGCCGCCCGTGTGCAGCACGACGATATCGGCCTTCGTGCCCGTGCGTGTTATGGAGCGCGCCAGTGCGCGGGCGCCAAGCGCATAATCGGCATTGGTGACGAGCGTCACATAGGCATGGTCGGCTTGGGGAGGCGAGGAGGGGCGGAGCCCCTCCGAAGGATCGTTCGATGTCATGAAACGGATTTCAGCCGCTTGCCCTCTGGGTCGTGGTTGATCAGCGGCGCGATGTCCTTGGTCCAGGCGGAGACGGCGGGCACGCGCGTTCTGTCGACACGATAGGCGAATTTCTTGGCGACATCGACGATTTCCGAAAGCAATCCGTCCTGCAGCCGCGTCGGGTTGAGACCGAGGCTCAGGAATTTCTCGTTGTGCACGACGAGTTCGTTCTCGGCAGCTTCCTTGCGCGGGTTCGGCAACCGGGCGATCTCGGCCCCCGATATCGAGGCGATCATTTCGGCGAGATCGCGCACCCGGTGGGTCTCGGTCATCTGGTTGAAGATCTCGACACGGCTGCCGCGCGCCGGTGGGTTCGTGAGCGCCAGCTCGATGCATCGCACCGAATCCTGGATGTGAATGAAGGCGCGGGTCTGGCCGCCGGTGCCGTGCACGGTCAGCGGATAACCGATTGCCGCCTGGATGAGGAAACGATTGAGCACGGTGCCATAGTCGCCGTCATAGTCGAAGCGGTTGATGAGCTGGGCGTGGCGGCGCGTCTGCTCGGTATGCGTACCCCAGACGATGCCCTGGTGCAGGTCGGTGATCCGAAGCCCGTCGTTCTTGGCATAGAACTGGAAGAGCAACTGATCCAGGCACTTGGTCATGTGGTAGATCGAGCCGGGATTGGAGGGGTAGAGGATCTCCTGGCTGACGGTCTCGCCGCCCATCGTTTCGATGCCGACAGGCAGATAGCCCTCGGGGATCGCCGCGCCGATGGTGGAGTAGCCGTAGACGCCCATGGTGCCGAGATGCACGAGGTGGGCGTCGAGGCTGAGTTCGACCAGCGCGTTCAGAAGATTGTGCGTGGCGTTGACGTTGTTGTTGACCGTGTAGTTCTTGTGGCGGTCGCTCTTCATCGAATAGGGCGCGGCACGCTGTTCGGCAAAATGCACGATGGCGTCAGGGCGATGGTCGGCGAGCCAGTTCTTCAGGAGTTCGTAGTCGCGGGCGAGATCGATCAGGTTGAAATGGATGCGCCGGCCGGTTTCGGCATGCCAGATACGCGTGCGTTCCTGGATCGAATCCATCGGCGTCAGCGATTGTACGCCCAGTTCCGTGTCGATCCAGCGGCGGGAGAGATTGTCGAGGATATGAACGTCGTGACCGGCATCGGACAAATGAAGGGCCGTGGGCCAACCGACGAAACCGTCGCCGCCGAGAATCGCAATCTTCATGCACGTTCTCCTGATCGCAAAGGAAGTCCGTCACGTGATAGGATAGGATTGTGACAAGGCTGCAATGCTTGCAAACGGCTTTTTGTTCCTGCACAGGAAACGGGAAATTCTTTCGGAGAAAAGTATGTCCCTGATTTCGCTCGCAGGCGAACTGACCGAAAACGGCCATCAGCTGATCCAGCGCGTCTATTACGAAGACACCGACTTTTCCGGCGTCGTCTATCACGCCCGCTACCTGCATTTCATGGAGCGCGCCCGCACCGATTTCCTGCGGCTGCTCGGCGTCGAGCAGGCAACGCTGGCGATCGAGGGCGACAGCGAAGGCCTCGTCTTCGTCGTCCATCGCATGGAGATCGACTTCAAGCTGCCGGCGCGCATGGATGACATCCTGACGATTACCACCGTCACCGAGAAGGCCGGCGGCGCCAAGATGGTGCTGCAGCAGGAGATCCGCCGCGGCGAGCAGTTGCTGATCGCCGCCAAGGTGATCATCGCCGTGATCAACGGCCAGGGTCGGCCACGGCGGCTGCCCGAGGCGCTCGCCTACAAATTCCATCATGCGAAGGAGAGCGCGGGCTAGGGCTCTCCTTCAGTCGAACGGAGACACGGCGCCCCTTCCAGGGGCGTTTTTCGTTGGTGGACGCGCGTTTTCACTGCATTCGATTCAGTGCATTGACAATAATACGTACGTACGTATTATTTCGCCATGTCCAGAAAATCGATACGCGAAAATCTTCTGAAGGCGGGCGATCAGCTCGTCTGGAACACAGGCTACGCCGGGACCGGCGTACGCGACATCGTCGAGGCTGCGGGCGCCCGTCCTGGGTCCTTCACCAATCACTTCACGTCCAAGGAAGACTTCGTCATCGAGGTGCTCGATCGCTACTTCGCCTATGTCTCGGGCCTCGTGGAAGAGGCGCTTGGCGACAGAAGCGTGCGCTCAGTCGACCGGTTGCGTCGCTACATCGACCTCATCACCGGCAAGCTGGCTGACGCCGACTACAGCCGCGGCTGCATGATCGGCAATCTCAGCCTCGAAGCCTCCTTCGACAATGAACGGCTCAGGGCACATCTGTCGAAACTCTTTGCGACCTGGCGCGGTCCCTTCGAGGCCTGCATCGCCGAAGGGCTGGAGAAGGGCGAAATCGCTCCGCTCGGCTCGGCGGCCGAGCTTGCCGACTTCCTGCTCAGCGCCTGGCAGGGGGCCATGCTGCGCATGAAGGTCGATCGCAGCCCGGCGCCGCTTGCAACGTTCAGGACGATCGTTTTTTCAACCGTGTTTGATGGAGGGAAGCATGCGTGAAGAGGCATTCGCAGCGGGCAAGTCATTCGTCGACATTTTCGGATCGTCGATGGCCTATATCGAAAAAGGCACGGGACCGACGGTCCTGTTTCTCCACGGCAACCCGACGTCGTCCTATATCTGGCGGAACATCTTGCCGCATGTGACACCGGTCGGGCGCTGCGTTGCACCGGATCTGATCGGCTATGGCCAATCCGACAAGCCCGACATCGCCTACACCTTCCTCGACCAGTTCCGCTATCTCGAAGCCTTCATCGAAAAGGTCGCCCCCGGTCCACTTTTCCTGGTCGCGCAGGATTGGGGAACAGCGCTTGCCTTCCACTTTGCCGCACTCAATCGGGAGAAGGTGCTCGGCCTCGCCTTCATGGAATATATCCGGCCGGCTGAAACTTATGAGGCGTTTCATCAAAAGCCGCAGGCCCGCGAACTGTTCAGGGCGTTCCGAACTGAAGGCGTCGGCGAGCGGCTGATCCTGGAGGAAAACGTCTTCATCGAACGGGTCGTACCGAACGCGATCCTGCGTCAACTGAACGACGAGGAAATGGCTGCTTATCGGGCACCGTTTCCGAATCCATCTTCCCGCCGCCCCGTGCTGCGCCTGCCGCGTGAACTGCCGATCGAGGGCGCGCCTTCTGAGTTCTACGCTACCAGTACGGCAGATCACGCCACGCTTCGCGCCTCAGGATATCCCAAGCTATTGTTCTCGGGCGACCCTGGTGCGCTCATCTCGCCGGCGGAGGCGGAAGCTTATGCCGACGAGCTTGCGAATTGCCGCCTGGTGAAACTCGGCGCGGGCGCGCACTACCTGCAGGAGGATCATCCGCACGCGATCGGGACGGCATTACGCTCGTGGATCGAGGGATTGCGCGGGGCGTCGGCGGCCTAGTCAGCCTCGTTCACGCCGATTTTGCCCAGGATCGTCTTGGTCAGGGATTGCCTGATCTTGGACACATCCTGCCAGGGGTCTGCGCCATTTTCGATCCGCTCGAGGATGTCCGGGATGTGGAAGCTGTTGGCCGACTTGAGATCGGCAAGTTCTTCCCAGTTGATGGGCGTCGCCACCGGTCCGTCAGCGCGCGCCCGGGTCGAGTAGGGGGCAATGGCGATCGCGCCGCGCTCATTTCTCAGCCAGTCGATGAAGATGCGTCCTTTGCGCTTTTCCTTCGACATGGTGGCGATGAACCGGTCCGGTTCGCGATCGGCGAAACCTTGCGCAAAGGTCTTGGCGAAGGCCTTGGCTTCCGGCCAGCTGGCGCGGGCCGTCAGCGGCACGATGACGTGGACGCCCTTACCGCCCGTGACCATCGGAACCGATTTCAGCCCGATCTCGTCGAGCGCATCGCGCAAGGCCACGGCCGCACCCTTGACCATCTCGAAGTCGAGACCCTCGTCAGGATCAAGGTCGAAGACGAGTCGATCGGGGATCTCCAGCTTGTCGACATGCGATCCCCAGATATGGAACTCCAGCGTGCCCATCTGGACCGCAGCGACCAACCCCTTGGCGTCGCGCACATACATGTAGTTTTCCGTTTCGCCGGAGCTTTCCTCGACGGGGACTTCCTTGATCTCGTCGGGAAAACCGTCGCTCGCATGTTTCTGGTAGAAGCGCGGACCCTTCACGCCCTGCGGCGCACGCACGAGCGACAGGAGACGCTCGGCCGCATGGGGCAATATGCGATCGGCGACGACGGCGTAGTAGCGGGCGAGATCGAGCTTGCTGATGCCCTGGTCGGCAAACAGGACGCGATCCGGATGGGTGATGCGCACCCCAAGCACGGTTTCGTCCGACATGACTTGCTTCGCCTTTGCCGGCTTTGCTGCTCTGTCCTTGGGCTTCGTTGCGGTTTTGGATGTTTTGACTGTCACGGCCTTCGCCTCCTTGTCCTCCCCCTTGGAGGTCCAGACATGCTTCTTGCGTTCGCCCTTCCCATCGGCAATCTCGGCCATGGTGCGGCCGGTGCTGACGCTCGTCAGATGGTCCTCCAGCAGAACGTCGCCATCCTCGGCTGCAATTTCGTCACCCTCCTTGATCAGCAGCCAGTTCTCGCGCTTTTCACCGGGGCGTGACCGCATCCGCACCAATGCCCACCCGCCTTGCATCCGCTGACCGTGAAGATGGAATGTCAGCTTGCCGTCGCGCAAGCCCTCGTCCGGATCGTTTTCCGGCTCCCACCAGCCGCTGTCCCATAACATGACGGTGCCGCCGCCATATTGCTTTTCGGGGATTGTTCCTTCGAAATCGCCATAGGCCAGCGGATGATCCTCGGTTCTCACGGCAAGTCGTTTGTCTTCCGGATTGAGGCTTGGTCCGCGGGTGACCGCCCAGCTCTTCAAGACACCGTCCCATTCCAGCCGCAAGTCGTAGTGGAGCCGGGTGGCGTCATGCTTCTGCACGAGAAAGCGCATGCGGCCGGACCGGCCGCGACCAAGCTTGCCCTTTGGTTCGCGCGTCACGCCGAAGTTGCGGCGTTTGTTGTATTCGGCAAGCGGGCTGCGAAGGGACGCCATCACCCGCCTCCACGGAGACCCCGGACGGTCGGCGCGTCCTTAGCCAGAATTGCGGACCGGGCCGCATCGCGGGCGAGGACCCGTTCGATGCGAACAATGTCCTCCTCGGTCACCACGGGAACCGGATCGGAGATGATGGCCTGGAGGATTTCCAGCGATACGACGCCGTGGGCGAGTGCGTCCTCCAGGGCGGCGCGGGTTTCCCGCTCGGCCTTGAGCTCGGCGTAAAGGGCGAGGATCAATCGGTCCCGGGGATCAAGATCCGGTGAGGACTCTCCTTCGCTTCGTTGTCTTGTCGTTCGGTGGGCCATCCCTAGGAACGTACTCGACAACGCTAAGTTCCGACCGCCGGGTGATACTGCAAAGACACACAACGGTAACGGTCTCTTAACCATAATGGTGTCTTAATCATCGCATCAGGATTTGTGCAGTGCACGTCATCCTTTGACCAAAATTGACGGCAAGAAGGCAACCTAAAGCTAATTAAGGTCGCGATGGTGCGATCTGCGGCGGTGCCGGGCACTCTTGCAAACAGGACGTTTGGGCTACCCGGTCACGAGCATGAACCGCTCTTGCCGGGTGTTTGGATTCGGGGACTGAAGACGATGGAACAGGTTGGATTGGCCGCGGCAACACACGATGTGAGCCTTTGGTCGCTATTCATGCAAGCGGGCTTCGTCGTGAAGCTGGTCATGCTGGGGCTGGTCGCAGCCTCCGTCTGGACCTGGGCGATCGTCGTCGACAAGACGCTGAACTACGGCCGCGTCCGCCGCCAGCTCGACAGCTTCGAGCAGGTGTTCTGGTCCGGCCAGTCGCTGGAAGAACTCTACCGCACGCTCGCCGACCGCCAGACGGCCGGCATGGGTGCGATCTTCGTGTCCGCCATGCGCGAATGGAAGAAGAGCTTCGAGCGCGGCGCCCGTTCGCCGATCGGCCTGCAGATGCGTATCGACCGCGCTATGGACGTGACGCTCGCCCGGGAATCGGAATCGCTGGAAGCCCGTCTCGGCTCGCTCGCGACCATCGGTTCGGCCGCCCCGTTCATCGGCCTTTTCGGTACGGTCGTCGGTATCATGACCTCGTTCCAGGCGATCGCCGGTTCGAAGTCGACCAACCTCGCGGTCGTGGCGCCCGGTATCGCCGAAGCACTGCTCGCCACCGCGATCGGCCTGCTCGCCGCTATCCCCGCGGTTATCGCCTACAACAAGTTCTCGGCCGACGCCGGCAAACTGTCGGCACGCATGGAAGCTTTCGCCGACGAATTCTCCGCCATCCTGTCGCGGCAGATCGACGAGAAGCTGCAGAACCCGCGCCAGGCCGCGCAGTAATCGCCAGAGAGTACGGAGACCACGCTGATGGGTATGTCGGTTGGCGGAGCCAAGGGTTCGGGTGGCGGACGTCGTCGTCGCGGCGGCAAGAAAGCCATGATGAGCGAGATCAACGTGACGCCGTTCGTCGACGTCATGCTCGTGCTCCTGATCATCTTCATGGTGGCAGCACCGATGATGACGGTCGGCGTGCCGATCGATCTGCCGGAAACGCAGGCAAAGGCGCTCAATTCCGATACGCAGCCGATCACTGTCTCGGTCAACCCGGCAGGCGAGATCTACCTGCAGGAAACCGCGATCGCCATCGACGAAGTGGTGCCGAAGCTCGAGGCGATCGCCACCACCGGCTACAACGAGCGCATCTATGTGCGCGGTGACACCAATGCCGACTACGGCACGGTCATGAAGGTCATGGCCCGCATCTCGGCCGCCGGTTTCAAGAACCTCGGCCTTGTCACGCTGCAAGAACAGGAAAAGTGATCGTCCACGATGAAGGGCAGTCTCGCTACATCTGCTGTCCTCCACGCCATGGTCTTGACCTGGGCGCTGGTGTCGCTTGGCAGCCCGGCTGACTTCCAGGTCGCCGACGTCGAGGCTTTGCCTGTCGACATCGTTCCCTATTCGGAGATGACGCAGGTTCAGCAGGGCGACAAGAAGGCGCCGAAGAAGGAGACCTCGTCGCCGGTTCCGACCAAGCGGCCGGAGACCAACCAGCCTGCCGAAAACATCGGCGACAACGATACCGACCTGAAGACGCCGCCGACGCCGAACGCCAAGCCGTCGAAGAGCGAAGCCACGGCCTCTCCGGAAAAGAACGAGAAGCCCGAGCCGACGCCCGATCCGGTCGAGCAAGAGATCAAGAAGGTCGAGGAATCCAAGCCCGCCTCCGAACCTGCGACCGAAGTTGCCGCTCTGCCCGAACCGAAGCAGGAAGTGAAGCCGGAGACGAAGCCGGAGCCGGCACCCGCCGAGGAAAAGCCGGCCGAGAACCCGGAAGCCGAAGCGCTGCCTGAGAAGGTGCCGACGCCGGCGGCAAAGCCGAAGGTCGAAAAGCCCGCCCAGAGCGCCAAGACGCCAGACCGCAAGAACGAGGCGACGCCGAAGGAACAGAAGAAAGCTGCCTCCACCGAGGAAAGCAAGTTCAACGCCGACGAGATCGCCGCCCTTCTCAACCGGCAGGATCCCTCCGCCGGTGGTGCCAAGCGCTCGACACAGGAAGCGGCGCTCGGCGGCAAGAAAACCATTGGTGTGGGCTTGAGCGCCAACGAGATCGATGGCGTCAAGGGCCAGATCCAGGGCAACTGGTCGCTGACGCCAGGCCTGACCGGCGTTGAGGAAGTGCGTGTCACGGTGCGCGTGCAGCTGGATCCCGCCGGCAATATCGTCGGCACACCCGAGGTTACCGCAACCGGCGGTCCGGAAGGTACGCGCCGTGCCGTTGAAAGCAGCACCTTGCGCGCGATCCGCCGTTCGGCCCCGCTACAGAACCTGCCGCCTGAAAAATATGAGGGCGAAAAAGGATGGAATACCCTCGTGCTGAATTTCGACCCCTCGGAATTCGCACTCTAGAGCTGCCGGGATTGGAACCCATGCCGGATAGCAAACCACCCCTGCAAACCCTTCGTACGAAGCTGAAAGGCTTGTCCCTATGATCAAGGTCTCTCTTTTCCGCGCCCTGATGGTGGCCGCGGGCATGTTAGCCGCCGTCGTGGCGGCGGTGACACCGGCAAATGCTGAAGTTGAAATCAACATCAACAAGGGCAACGTCGAACCGCTGCCGATCGCTGTCACGGACTTTCTCCAGGGCGAACTCGGCCAGAAGATTTCGGACGTGGTTGCGGCGGACCTGAAGCGTTCGGGCCTGTTCGCGCCGATCAACAAGGGAGCGTTCATCGAGAAGATCAGCAATCCGGATGCGACGCCGCGTTTCGAGGACTGGAAGGTCATCAACGCGCAGGCGCTCGTCACCGGCCGCGTGACGCAGGAAGGCGACGGCAGGCTGAAGGCCGAGTTCCGCCTGTGGGATACGTTCGGTAACAAGCAGATGACCGGCCAGCAGTTCTTCACCCAGCCGGAAAACTGGCGCCGCGTGGCCCACATCATCGCCGACGCCATCTATCAGAGCGTCACCGGTGAAAAGGGCTACTTCGACACCCGCATCGTCTATGTCGCCGAAAGCGGCCCGAAGACGGCACGCAAGCGTCAGCTCGCCATCATGGACCAGGACGGCTTCAACGCCCGTGCGCTCACCAATTCCAACGACATCGTTCTGACGCCGCGCTTCTCGCCGAACCGGCAGGAAGTCACCTACATGTCGTTCGAAAACCAGCAGCCGCGCGTCTACCTGCTGCAGCTGGAAACCGGACAGCGCGAGGTCGTCGGCAACTTCCCCGGCATGACCTTCTCGCCGCGCTTCTCGCCGGATGGCCAGCGGGTCATCATGAGCCTGCAGCAGGACGGCAACGCCAACATCTACACAATGGACCTGCGCTCGCGGACCACGACGCGCCTGACCAACACCGCCGCGATCGATACCGCCCCGTCCTATTCGCCGGATGGCAGCCAGATCGCCTTTGAAAGCGACCGCGGTGGCCGCCAGCAGATCTACGTCATGGGTGCCGACGGCTCCGGCCAGCGCCGCATCTCCTTCGGCGACGGCTCCTATTCGACGCCGGTCTGGTCTCCGCGTGGCGACCTCATCGCCTTCACCAAGCAGTCGGGCGGCAAGTTCTCGATCGGCGTGATGAAGACCGACGGTTCGGGCGAACGTATCCTGACCACCGGCTTCCACAACGAAGGCCCGACCTGGGCGCCGAACGGCCGTGTCCTGATGTTCTTCCGCCAGGGTGCCGGTTCCGGCGGACCGCAGCTCTATTCGATCGATCTGTCGGGTTACAACGAGCAACTGATCCAGACGCAGGGCTTCGCATCCGACCCGGCCTGGTCGCCGCTGCTCGAGTAGTTCACGTGGCTTTGGGTCGCCCGATCCAAAGCCAGTAACGTGATCGCCCTCTCGTCCGCTTAAGGGCGGGAGGCCGGCGGAAAGCCGCCTCCTTTTTTCCTGATCCCGCTGCAGGCTGATCCGATTTGCGGCGGGAAAATGTGGCAATGATGCCGCTTTCTCGCCGCAAAGTGCTGGTCTAGCAGGGCCCGAGCCGAAATTATCGATTTGTTAACCATAACTGTTGAATAGCGATTAACCGCTTCCGGTTACAGTCTGGCAACCGTGAATTCAGACACTTCTCAAGGAGACCGGCGTATGAGCCGAATTGACACCCCGGCCGCAGGCCGCATGCAGACCATCGCTCGCAACCCGGTCATGATCGCCCTGGTCATGACGCTTGCCCTGGCTGGCTGTGCATCGAAGAAGAACCTGCCGGGCAGCGCTGGCGAACTCGGTCTCGGTGGCGCCGGTTCGGCAACGCCGGGCTCGCAGCAGGACTTCACCGTCAATGTCGGCGATCGCATCTTCTTTGACACCGACTCCACCTCTATCCGCGCCGACGCGCAGCAGACGCTCGCTCGTCAGGCCCAGTGGCTTGCCAAGTACCCGAACTACGCGATCACCATCGAAGGCCATGCCGACGAACGCGGCACGCGCGAGTACAACCTGGCGCTCGGCGCCCGCCGTGCGGCCTCGACCCGCGACTACCTGATCAGCCAGGGCGTTCCGTCGAACCGCATGAAGACGATCTCCTACGGCAAGGAAAAGCCGGTCGCCGTTTGCGACGACATTTCCTGCTGGTCGCAGAACCGCCGCGCCGTTACCGTTCTCGGTGGCGCCGGCATGTAATGATGCCGCGGCCGCGCGCATCGCGTGGCCCGGAATCACGACTTGATCCCAGGAGGCGTTGCGTGTTCCGGAGATCACAGATCGCTAAATTAAAAGGGCGGCCCTTGGCCGCCCTTTGCTTTTTTACCACACTTTGGCCGAACTCCGTTGCTTTTTCAGGGCAATTGGAAAACTGTGCGGCAATCACCCAGATGACTCGGCGAGATGTATTGCGGGCCCCTGGTCAAGGGTGGGACAACCGGTATTCGAACAGGACAAATGAAATGAAGAAATTTGTCGTGGCGGGCCTGATCGGTCTTGCGACCCTTGCGGGTCTCGGCCAGACGGCGAACGCCATGCCTCTTTCAGGGCTGCTGGCCCGAACGACTGAGACCAACAGCGGCGCGCAGAACCTGCCCGTCGTAAAGGTGCAGTCGGCCGAAACCGCACGGATTGGCCAGCTCGAAGAACAGATCCGCTCGCTTAACGGGCGTATCGAGGAAATGAGCTTCCAGCTCTTGCAGATGCAGGAGCAGATCCGGAAGTTCCAGGAGGACAACGAGTTCCGCTTCCAGGATCTGGAAAGCGGCAAGGCCTCCCCCAAGAAGAGCGGCGCTCTGCAGACGCCGAAAACCAGCGATCAGGCGTCCGTCACCCCGGGGGTGACGGATAGCCAGACCATGGCGCCCGCAGCCGGCGGCAACGACATGGCGTCTTCGGGCGTTTCGCCCGGAGCAAGCCAGGGCGGCAACGGCGCGGCCCCGCCGTCGACACTCGGACAGATCGTGTTCGACGAGAACGGCAATCCGGTCGCAGCGACGACGGATGGGCGGCCGGGCGCAAACGCCACGCTTCCCGGCGTCGATTCCGGCGCACCGGCCGACGGCGGCTTGAACAGCAATCCCGGCAGCCAGCAGACTGCATCGCTCGACAATCCCGGCGACCTCTACCAGTCGGCCTACGGTCATGTCCTTTCGGGCGACTACAGCACTGCCGAGCAGGAATTCGGCGACTACCTGGCCGCGTTTCCGAAGGGCGACAAGGCGGCCGATGCCAGCTTCTGGCTGGGTGAAGCCCAATATTCGCAAGGCAAATACAGCGACGCCGCCAAGACCTTCCTGAACGCACATCAGGCCCACGGCAAATCGCCGAAGGCGCCCGAAATGCTGTTGAAACTCGGCATGTCGCTCGGTGCGCTCGACAACAAGGAAACCGCCTGCGCGACGCTGGGCGAGGTCAACAAGCGCTATCCCAAGGCCTCGCCTGCGGTGAAGGCGAAGGTGACGAGCGAGCAGAGCCGCTTTGGCTGCTGAGGCTCCAGCGCCGACAGCCGTTGTCGAAACGGCAAAACGATTTCTCGCCTCCTGTCTTCGCCCGACGCGTATCCTCGTTGCCGTCTCCGGCGGGAGCGATTCCAAGGGTTTGCTTCTCGCCCTGAACGAGGCGATCGAGGCAAGCGACCCCAACAGATTTTCCCTGGCCGCATGTACGGTCGATCACGCCCTGCGGCCGGAATCGGCTGCGGAAGCGCAAGGCGTTGCCGCGTTCTGCGCAAGCATCGGCGTTCCGCACCTCATCAAGCGTTGGGATGGCCCTAAACCGCTGACCGGCATTCAGGCGGCGGCGCGCGAGGCGCGCTATCGGCTACTGGCGGATGCCGCCGAGCGGCTTGAGGCCGGCTGTATCGTCACCGGCCACACCAGCGACGACCAGCGCGAAACGATCCTGATGCGGATGCAAAGGGCGCAGGGGCCGGGCGCTTCCGGCATGGCGAGTGCCACCCTCTATGACCGCCGGATCTGGGTGCTGCGGCCGTTCCTCGACCTAGACCGAGCGTTGATCCGTGCCTTTCTCGCGACGCGCGACGTGACCTGGTTCGATGATCCGAGCAACGCCAACCCGACCTTCGAGCGGGTCCGCGTCCGGGCCGAACTGGCGCAATCACCGCGGGCGGAAGAGGGTGTATGGGATGCTGGAGCCAGGGCCCGGTCGTCGGCAAGGGCTGCCGCCTTCATCACCCGCCATGTGCGCGTGCATGCAGGCCTGGTGGTGGAAATCCCGCTTGCTCTCGACGACCATCGCGACAACGTCGATTGGCAGCGGGCGCTGCTCGCGCTGGTGGCCGTGGTCGGCGGCCGCGCGCATATCCCCGCCGCAGATACGGTGAAGCGGGTGGCGGCGTTTCTGCGAGAGACAACGCTCGGTAGGATGACGGCCGGAAGATGCGTGTTCGACCGCCGCGCAAGCGGGCTCTACCTCTATCGCGAGGCGCGGGGCCTGACGACTTTGACGCTTGCAGGCGGCGAGACCGCAACATGGGATGGCCGCTTCCATGTGCGAAATGGCGGAAGCGCGCCCATCTCCGTCGCGGCAGAGGGCCGAGGCGGGCCACAACAGCAGAGACTTATTGCCGCAGGCTTGCCACCGGGCGTTGCCGGTCGTGCATCGCTTACGGCGCCGAGGGTCCTGTCTGAGAACGGCGAAAGTGTCGCATCCATCACAATCGAGCCGCGGATCGGGCTCTACGACACCTTTTTGCCGGGTTTCGACCGGATCATGGCCGATCGGATCGCCGGATTGTTCGGACGAGAGCCTTATCCTCCGCCGCCGGTTCACGATCTATTGACAGAAATGGAACGCTAGCCGGCGGTTTGCCTTGGCAATACGTCACCAGAACCCTATGTTAGGGAGCAAGACAGCGGCTCGCGAAATGCGCGGGTCGTGACAGGTTCCGGGGAGTTCGATGAACCCTAATTTTCGTAATCTTGCCCTTTGGGCAATCATAGCGCTTCTGCTGATCGCGCTGTTCAGCATGTTCCAACAGCCGACGGAGCGCACCGGCTCGCGCGAGATTCCGTTCTCGCAATTCCTCAAGGACGTGGATGCGAGCCGCGTCAAGGAAGTCGTGATCACCGGCTCGAAAGTGATCGGCAGCTATTCCGAAAGCGGCGCAACCTTCCAGACCTACGCGCCATCAGTCGATACGGCGCTGACCGAGCGCCTCGAAGCCAAGGACGTGACGGTCACGGTTCGCCCGGAAACCGACGGTTCGTCCGGGTTCCTCAGCTATATCGGTACCCTGCTTCCGATGCTTCTGATCCTCGGCGTCTGGCTGTTCTTCATGCGCCAGATGCAGGGCGGCTCGCGTGGAGCGATGGGTTTTGGCAAGTCCAAGGCCAAGCTTCTGACCGAAGCGCATGGCCGCGTCACCTTTGACGACGTCGCCGGCGTCGACGAAGCCAAGCAGGACCTGGAAGAAATCGTCGAATTCCTGCGCGACCCGCAGAAGTTCCAGCGCCTCGGCGGTCGCATTCCGCGCGGCGTGCTGCTCGTCGGTCCTCCCGGTACCGGTAAGACGCTGCTGGCCCGCTCGGTTGCCGGCGAAGCCAACGTGCCGTTCTTCACGATCTCCGGTTCGGACTTCGTTGAAATGTTCGTCGGCGTCGGCGCCAGCCGTGTGCGCGACATGTTCGAACAGGCCAAGAAGAATGCGCCCTGCATCATCTTCATCGACGAAATCGACGCTGTCGGTCGTCATCGCGGCGCCGGTCTCGGCGGCGGCAACGACGAGCGCGAACAGACGCTCAACCAGTTGCTGGTCGAGATGGACGGCTTTGAAGCCAACGAAGGCATCATCCTGATCGCCGCGACCAACCGTCCTGACGTTCTCGACCCGGCATTGCTGCGTCCGGGCCGCTTCGACCGCCAGGTCGTCGTGCCAAACCCGGATATCAACGGCCGCGAACGCATCCTCAAGGTTCATGTGCGCAACGTGCCGCTGGCGCCGAACGTCGACCTCAAGGTGCTCGCCCGTGGTACGCCAGGCTTCTCCGGTGCCGACCTCATGAACCTCGTCAACGAGGCCGCCCTGATGGCCGCCCGTCGCAACAAGCGTCTTGTCACCATGCTCGAGTTCGAGGATGCCAAGGACAAGATCATGATGGGCGCGGAGCGTCGTTCGTCGGCGATGACCGAGGCCGAGAAGAAGCTGACCGCCTATCACGAAGCCGGTCACGCGATCCTCGCGCTCAACGTTCCCTCGGCCGATCCGCTGCACAAGGCGACGATCATCCCGCGCGGTCGCGCGCTCGGCATGGTCATGCAGCTGCCGGAAGGCGACCGCTACTCGATGAGCTACAAGTGGATGGTCTCGCGTCTTGCCATCATGATGGGTGGACGCGTCGCCGAAGAACTGACCTTCGGCAAAGAGAACATCACTTCGGGCGCGTCCTCGGATATCGAGCAGGCCACCAAGCTTGCCCGTGCGATGGTGACGCAATGGGGCTTCTCCGACCAGCTCGGCCAGGTTTCCTATGGCGAGAACCAGCAGGAAGTCTTCCTCGGCCACTCCGTTGCTCAGCAGAAGAACGTGTCGGAAGCGACCGCCCAGAAGATCGACAACGAAATCCGTCGTCTGATCGATGAGGCATACGAGACCGCCCGCAAAATCCTGACGGAGAAGAACCACGAGTTCGTGGCGCTTGCCGAAGGGCTGCTCGAATACGAAACGCTGACCGGCGAAGAAATCAAGGCGCTGATCCGCGGAGAGAAGCCGGCACGTGATCTCGGCGACGACACGCCGCCGCATCGTGGCTCGGCCGTTCCCTCGGCCGGTGCCAAGAAGGAAGGCTCGGCGGGCAAGGGCGAAGAGTCCGAAGGCGGGTTCGAGCCACAGCCGCAATAGCCGACAGCTGTCGGCCATGTATTGAAGCCGCCGTTCCTTGATTGGAGCGGCGGTTTTTCGTTGGCGATTTTGCACCTGGCATTTGGTAACGGGATGTAATGATTTCTGATGCTAGGCTCGCTGCCGTTTGCTGCGCTTTTGTGTCAAAGAAGACTCATGTGTTGCGATCGCATGGCCATTGGTGGGCACGACGATCGGAGGCGTACGGCAACCGCCGATATGAAATGAGGTCCGGTCAATGAAACCCAGTCGCGCACCCCGCAGACAGGCGAAACTGGCAAAGCCAGCGCTGACCCGGCAGAACGATGGAGCTCTTATGAAGCGCAAGTATTTCGGCACCGACGGTATTCGCGGCCAGTCCAATATGTTTCCGATGACGCCGGATCTGGCGATGCGGGTCGGCATCGCCGTCGGTACGATCTTTCGCAATGGCGCCCATCGCCACCGGGTGGTGATCGGCAAGGACACGCGTCTTTCCGGCTACATGCTCGAAAACGCGATGGTGGCGGGCTTCACCGCGGCCGGTCTCGACGTCTTCCTGCTCGGGCCGATCCCGACGCCGGGTGTGGCCATGCTCACCCGCTCGCTGCGCGCCGATATCGGCGTGATGATTTCGGCGTCCCACAATCCCTTCCAGGACAATGGCATCAAGCTGTTCGGCCCCGATGGCTACAAGCTCTCCGACGACATCGAACAGAAGATCGAGGCGTTGCTCGACCAGGATCTCTCGGGCCAGCTGGCGAAGTCGGAAGACATCGGCCGCGCGAAGCGCGTCGATGGCGACATCTATCGCTATCTCGAACATGCCAAGCGCACGCTGCCGCGCGATGTCACGCTGCAGGGCCTGAGGATCGCCGTGGATTGCGCCAATGGCGCGGCCTACAAGGTGGCGCCGACCGCCCTTTGGGAACTGGGTGCCGAAGTCGTTACCATTGGTACGGAGCCGAACGGCCTCAACATCAACCTCGACTGCGGCTCGACGCATCCGGCTGCTCTTTCCAAGAAGGTCCATGAAGTGCGCGCCGATATCGGCATCGCGCTCGACGGCGACGCCGACCGCGTGCTGATCGTCGACGAGAACGGTACCGTCATCGATGGCGATCAACTGATGGCCGTCATTGCCGACAGTTGGGCCGAGGACGGCATGCTGCGCGGCGGTGCCGTTGCGGCGACCGTGATGTCCAATCTCGGTCTCGAGCGTTACCTTAAAGGGCGCGGCATCGACCTGCGCCGCACCAAGGTCGGCGACCGCTATGTCGTCGAGCAGATGCGCCAGGACGGACTGAACGTCGGCGGCGAACAGTCGGGGCATATCGTGCTTTCCGATTTCGGCACCACCGGCGACGGTCTTGTTGCGGCCCTACAGATCCTTGCGGTGATCAAGCGTCAGGGCAAGACGGTGAGCGAGATCTGCCACCGCTTCGAGCCAGTGCCGCAGGTGCTGAAGAACGTGCGCATTTCGGCCGGCAAGCCGCTTGAAGACGCGACCGTGCGCCAGGCGATTGCGGACGCGGAAGCGGAGCTTGCGAAATCCGGTCGTCTGCTGATCCGCCCGTCCGGCACGGAGCCGCTTATCCGCGTGATGGCGGAAGGCGACGATCGCGGCCAGGTCGAGCGCATCGTCGACGAACTGGTCAATGTCATCGGCAGCGTGCGCAACGCCGCCTAAGCCGGTACCAATCGACTTCCCTCCAGGGCCGGTGCGAAGCGCCGGCCTCTTTTTTTTCCCGTTGCCTGTTGCTTTTGCCCGGTAGTGTCGCTGCAGTCCGGGCCATTTTCCCGTTAGAACTCCGCTGGGGAACAGAACCTGCAACCATCACGACAAAAGAGAGTGTTGTTCTGCCGTTCTATTTAGCTCTACCTTATGTGATCTCGGGCAGCAGGCAGTAAACTGCACGACAACTACAAGAATATGCCGATTCCTTAACAAACGCGGTAAACGTTTGTAGTTAATCGGAACTTAACCTTTGCTCCTCATTATCCACAACAACAACGGGATTTGGGCACCGCTTTCACGGTGATCCAAGCAACGGAATCTATTGGAGTGGGCCATGAAGAGAATTTTGAGTGGCGTTGTTGCGATCTTGCTCAGCGGCACGGCAGCTCTTGCTGCGGATGTCTATCAACCGCCTATCGAGCCGGTGCCGGAACAGCCGGTCGAAGTCATCCAGACCAGCGGCTGGTACCTGCGCGGCGATGTCGGTTACGCCTGGAACAATCTGCGCGGCGCGAACTACTACCAAGGGGGCCCCGGCGGCTCCATCACCAGTTTCGAAACGGCCGATATCGATGATTCCTGGGTCGCCGGCGTTGGTGTCGGTTACCAGTTCAACAACTATCTGCGCGCCGACATCACGGCCGACTACTGGGGCGGCGCCGACTTCACTGGCTCGACTTTGGGCAACTGCGGCAGCGTGGTCGGTCCTTGCCGGTCGCGTGACGTCACCTCCGTTTCCGCCTGGAGCCTGATGGCCAATGCCTATGTCGACATCGGCACCTACGGCGCCTTCACGCCTTACGTCGGTGCCGGTATCGGTGCCACCCACGTCAAGTGGGACAAGCTGCGCAACACCAGCTGCAGCATCGCCGATCCCAGCCAATGCGACCCGACGACCGGTCATGACGGCGAGAGCAAGTGGCGCTTCACCTATGCGCTGATGGCCGGTACTGCCATCGACCTCACCTGCAATCTCAAAGCCGACGTCGGCTACCGCTTCCGCCAGGTCGACGATGGCGACATGTTCGGCTACGCCAACGGTGGCGGTCCGGGCTCCGACGAGGGCTTCTACATCCACGAGGCGCGCGCTGGTCTGCGCTACTCGTTCGGCAGTGTCTGCGAAGTGCCCTACGAGCCGGAGCCGATCGTCTACAAGTGATCGGCCAGACCAGATGATACAAAAGGCCACCTTCGGGTGGCCTTTTTCGCTGCCGCCATTCTTTGCTTGTTTCCTAACAGGCATGGTTAACCGGGGGTTAACCAGTCGCTGCCAATAGTTAACGCTGAACGAAGCGGTGACGGCAGTGCGCCATCCCGCACCGATAGCAGTGGTGAAAGGGCATGGGCATGGATTGGCGAAACGGGTTCTGCGGGGCCGCTTTTGGTGCCGGCCTGCTCCTTTCCGGCGCGGCATTCGCTGCCGATGAGGATCTCCTGAATGCGCCGGAGATCACCATCGAAAAAGAATCGGCTGGCGCGAGTGCGATCTATCTGCGCGGCGATATCGGCTATGCGCCTTGGCGTAGCGAAGGCGATCCCTATTACCGGACCTTCGATGCGGGCACGTCGACCTACGACAGCACCACCTTCGACAACGCCCGTTTCGACAAGCCGTTTTCCGGGTCGCTTGGCGTCGGCTACCAGTTTACCGACACGTTCCGCGCTGACCTGACGGCGGAGTATTTCGAGGGCCGGTTCAACGGTTCATCCTCATCGGCAAGCCCGTGCGCGGGGCAAGGGGCGGGAACATCCTGCGCGTTTTCGACCGGGGCCGACTATTCCGCTCTCGGCCTGATGGCGAACGCCTATGTCGACTTCGGCACGCTCGCCGGCTTTACCCCCTACGTTGGCGCCGGTCTCGGCGCGACGCGTCTCAACTGGGATACGGCGGTTGAAAAGGTGACCTGCGTTGCCGGTGGCGGCGCCTGCGCCGGAGCGGCCGGCTCCACCTCTTACGAGGGGCGCGACAGCTGGCGGTTCACCTATGCGCTGATGGCTGGCGTTTCCTACGACCTCAGCGATCAGCTGAAGCTCGATGTCGGCTACCGCTACTCCCATATCGCCGACGGCGAGATGTTCGGCTTCGGCACTGAGGCGCTTGCGGGCGCACGTGGCGACAAGGGCTTTGACGACGGTCTTTCCCGTCACGAAATCCGAGCGGGCCTGCGCTTCTCGTTCTAGCGCCATCGGCCGCGGGAAAGTCGAGCAGGTTCGCTGCGTTCTTTCCCTAAGAGATTCAACCTGTTGCCCACATGAAGGCGTTGCCTGGCAACAATCGTTCGGCGGTGGCCGCCTGTCTTTTCATATGTTGCCCGCGACGCCATTAATTTTGTCGATTGCGACAAAGCGCTTGACTTCCGATCCCGCCGCCAATATCGACGACGGCGGGACACCCTTCCCCAACGAAGGGCTATCTATCTGGAAGGATAGCACATGGCAAAGCCTGCACAGCCGGACCTCCGTCCGAACAATACCCATTTCTCTTCTGGCCCTTGCTCGAAGCGCCCCGGTTGGACGCTCGACGCTCTCTCCGATGCTCCGCTCGGTCGTTCGCACCGCGCCAAGATCGGCAAGACGAAGCTGAAGCAGGCCATCGATCTTACCCGTGACATTCTTGAAGTGCCGGCCGACTACCGTATCGGTATCGTGCCCGCTTCCGACACCGGCGCCGTCGAAATGGCGCTCTGGTCGCTGCTCGGTCCGCGCGGCGTCGACATGGTCGCTTGGGAAAGCTTTGGCGCCGGCTGGGTGACCGACGTGGTCAAGCAGCTGAAGCTCGCCGACGTACGCAAGTTCGAAGCCGGTTACGGCGAACTTCCCGACCTTTCGAAGGTCGATTTCGACCGCGACGTGGTCTTCACCTGGAACGGCACGACCTCGGGCGTGCGTGTGCCCAACGGCGACTTCATCCCGGCTGACCGCAAGGGCCTGACGATCTGCGATGCGACCTCGGCCGCCTTCGCGCAGAACCTCGATTTCGCCAAGCTCGACGTCGTCACTTTCTCCTGGCAGAAGGTTCTTGGCGGCGAGGGCGCCCATGGCGTCATCATCCTGTCGCCGCGCGCCGTCGAACGGCTGCTGACCTACGTGCCGGCCTGGCCGCTGCCGAAGATCTTCCGCATGACCTCGGGCGGAAAGCTGATTGAAGGCATCTTTACCGGCGAAACCATCAACACGCCGTCGATGCTTTGCGTCGAAGATTACATCGATGCGCTGCTTTGGGCGCAGCAGGTCGGCGGGCTCAAGGGCCTGATGGCCCGGGCTGATGCCAATGCGCAGGCAATCTTCGATTTCGTCGCCGCCAACGATTGGATCGCAAACCTGGCGGTCAAGGACGAGACCCGCTCCAACACCTCGGTCTGCTTGAAGATCGTCGACAAGGACGTGCTCGCGCTCGACGCCGACGGACAGGCGGCCTTTGCCAAGGGCGTGGTTGCGCTCCTCGAAAAGGAAGGCGTCGCCTTCGACATCGGCCATTACCGCGATGCCCCGTCCGGTCTTCGCATCTGGGCCGGCGCCACGATCGAGGCCGCCGACATGACGGCGCTGATGCCATGGCTAACCTGGGCTTTCGAGAGCCAGAAGGCAACGCTGGCACAGGCCGCGGCCTGATCGGACAAAGGGTGAGGACAATGAACTTCGCCCGCATCTCACACTGATTTGAGTGATCCGCTTCGCTCCCCATGGGAGCGAGGCCTGGCTACCCGCATTCCCATTCAGACCTGATCTTTAAGGAGGCCTCCCATGGCACCTCGTGTTCTCGTATCCGACGAACTGTCGGAAACCGCCGTCCAGATCTTCCGCGACCGCGGCGTCGAAGTCGATTTCCAGCCGAAGCTCGGCAAGGACAAGGACAAGCTCGCCGAAATCATCGGTAACTATGACGGTCTTGCCATCCGTTCCGCCACCAAGGCGACGGAAAAGCTGATCGCCGCTGCGACCAACCTCAAGGTCATCGGCCGCGCCGGCATCGGCGTCGACAATGTCGACATCCCGGCCGCTTCGCGCCGCGGTATCATCGTGATGAACACGCCCTTCGGCAACTCGATCACGACCGCCGAACACGCGATTGCGCTGCTCTTTGCCGTTGCCCGCCAGCTTCCGGCCGCCGACACCTCGACGCAGGCCGGCAAGTGGGAGAAGTCCCGCTTCATGGGTGTCGAAATCACCGGCAAGACGCTCGGCGTCATCGGCGCCGGCAACATCGGCTCGATCGTCTGCTCGCGCGCCATCGGCCTGAAGATGCATGTGCTTGCCTACGACCCGTTCCTCTCCAAGGAGCGTGCCGAAGAAATGGGCGTCACCAAGGTCGAACTCGACGAACTGCTCGCCCAGGCTGACTTCATCACCCTGCACGTGCCGCTGACCGACAAGACCCGCAACATCCTGAGCGCCGAAGCGCTTGCCAAGGCCAAGCCGGGCGTGCGCATCGTCAACTGCGCCCGTGGTGGTCTGGTCGACGAGAAGGCGCTTGCCGAAGCGATCAAGTCGGGCCATGTAGCCGGCGCCGGTTTCGATGTTTTCGAGGTCGAACCCGCAACGGAAAGCCCGCTCTTCGGCCTGCCGAACGTCGTCTGCACGCCGCATCTCGGCGCTTCGACCACGGAAGCCCAGGAGAACGTCGCGCTGCAGGTGGCCGAACAGATGTCGGACTATCTGGTCAAGGGTGCGGTCTCCAACGCCATCAACATGCCGTCGATCACCGCTGAGGAAGCACCGATCCTGAAGCCGTTCATCCGGCTTGCCGATGTTCTCGGCGCCTTCGTCGGTCAGGTGACCGAAAGCGCGATCAAGGAAATCGAGATCCTCTATGACGGCTCGACCGCCGGCATGAACACCAAGGCGCTGACGAGTGCCGTGCTTGCCGGTCTGATCCGGCCGCAGGTCGCCGACGTCAACATGGTTTCGGCGCCGGTCATGATCAAGGAAAAGGGCATCATCCTGTCCGAGGTCAAGCGTGACAAGACCGGCGTCTTCGACGGCTACATCAAGCTGACGGTGAAGACGGCGAACCAGACACGTTCGGTCGCCGGCACGGTGTTCTCGGACGGCAAGCCGCGTTTCATCCAGATCAAGGGCATCAACCTCGATGCGGATGTCGGCAACCACATGGTCTACATCACCAACACCGACGTTCCCGGCATGATCGGCTTCATCGGCATGACGCTCGGCGATGCGGGCGTCAACATCGCGAACTTCCAGCTCGGCCGCGAGAAGGAAGCCGGTGACGCGATCGCGCTGCTCTACGTCGATGGCGCTGTTTCCGAGGCCGTGCTTGACAAGCTGCGTGCCAATCCGGCAATTCGCCAGGCAAAGCCGCTGGTCTTCAACATCGATTGATACCAGCCCAGCAAGTGGCAGCACGGTCTGCCACTTTGCCGACCCACTCACGGGACATATCGAGGACGCACCGGCCGACCGCCGGTGCGTTTTCCTGTTTCGAACGCATGTGACGAGATATGACCGAAATGACATTCCGCTGGCGTGAGGCAAGCCTGCCCGACCTCGCATCCGTATCGGAGATCCAGCTCGTGGTTCACCAGGCCTTTCCCGAGGATGACGCCGTGCTCGCCGACCGCATCGCGCTCAGCCCTGCCGGTTGTTTCATGCTGGACTCAAAGGGCCTGTCGCGCGGCTATGTGTTGAGCCACCCCTGGCTTCGCGGTGCGCCGCCGTCGCTGAATAGCATGCTTGGCGAAATCCCTGAGACTGCCGATACCTGGTACATCCATGACCTCGCCCTTCTGCCCGAAATGCGTGGCTCCGGGGCAGGGGGCGGCGTGTTGCCGATGCTTGCCGATGTTGCACGGACGGAAGGGTTCCGGTCGATGTCGCTCGTTTCCGTCAACGGATCCCGCCGCTTCTGGGAGCGACAGGGCTTCGAGGTTCGGATGGACGAACGGCTGGTGCAGAAGCTTTCAAGTTATGGCGATGATGCGCTCTATATGGAGCGGCATCTCCTCTGAAGGAAAATGGCGCCGATTGGCGCCATTTTCGTTTTGTGCTGGATCAGGCCGCCCGCTGCGCCGAGGGCCGCCACGTTTTCTCCTCGACCGTGAACTGGGCAAGCCGGCCGGATAGCACGTTGCTTTCGCCGGCGAGCGCCTGGCTTGCGGCCGAGGTCTGCTCGACCATGGCGGCGTTCTGCTGGGTCATCTGGTCCATCTGGTTGACGGCGGTGTTGATCTCCCGCAGCCCGACCGACTGTTCGCGGGCGGCCGTCGCAATGGCGACGATGCGGTCGTTGATCTCGTTGACCCGCCGCTCGATGTCGCCGAGCGCCGAGCCGGTCGCCTCGACCAGACGCACGCCGGCCGAAACCTCGACGCCCGACGCGGTAATGAGCCCCTTGATCTCCTTGGCCGCCGTTGCCGAACGCTGCGCCAGTTCCCGCACCTCCTGCGCGACGACGGCAAAGCCCTTGCCGGCATCACCGGCGCGTGCCGCCTCGACACCGGCGTTCAGCGCCAGGAGGTTCGTCTGGAAGGCGATGTCGTCGATGACGCCGATGATCTCGCCGATCTTCGAAGACGAGTTTTCGATGCGGCCCATGGCGGTGATTGCGTCGCGAACGACCTCGCTCGAGGTGGCCGCACCCTTGCGGGCCTCCGCGACCATGCGGGTCGCCTCCTCGGCGCGGTTGGTGGAGTTCTGAACTGCTGAGGTGATCTCGTCGAGGGCGGCTGCGGTTTCTTCGAGCGACGCTGCCTGCTGCTCGGTGCGCTGCGACAGGTCGTTGGCTGCCCTGCTGATCTCATTGGCATTGCCGGTGACAACTGAGGTGGAATCGGCGATCGCGCTCACCGTCGAGCGAAGTGCGGCGACGGCGGTGTTGAAGTCCTGGCGCAGCTTTTCGTAGTCGGCGCCGAGATCCGGCACATGGGTCGTCAGGTCGCCGCTCGCCAGCCGCTCGAGCGCACCGCCGATCGTGCTGACGACATGGGCCTGCACGCGGGCGGTCGCCTGCTGCATTTCCTCGTTGGCGCTGCGCTCGCCGTCGAGCGCCACCTGCTGTTCGCGCTGGCGAACTTCAAGCGCGTTGCGTTCGATCACCGAGGCGCGCAACACGACGAGGGCATCGGCCATGTGGCCGATCTCGTCGCGGCGGTCGGTATCCGGAACTTCCGAACGGGTGTCGTTGTTCGATACTTCGAGCATCACGTCTTTCAGCCGGTTGATCGGTACCGGCTGATCGAGCGGCCGATCGCCATGGCGGCAGCAAGCGTCGCGATCGCGGCGATCGCCGTGGTGATGATCGTCATCAGCAGAGATGCATTGTACTTGGCGGCGAGATCGTCGGCATAGACGCCGGTGCCGACGCCCCAACCCCAGGGCTTGAAGCCCTGAATGTAGGAGTACTTCTCGACCGGCTCCTCATGGCCGGGCTTGTCCCAATAGTAGTTGACGATGCCGGTGCCGGGGTTCTGCGCCAACGCGATGAGCTCGACGTTAAAGGCTTTGCCGTTGGTATCCTTGAGGCCGCGCACGTCGGTGCCGACGAGCTTCTTGGCGAGCGGGTGGGCGATCATCATGCCGTCGAAGCCGTTGATGAAGAAGTAGCCGTCCTGGCCGAAGCGCATGGCCATAACGGCGGAAATAGCGCGGCTCTGGGCTTCCTCATGCGAGAGCGTGCCATTGCGCTCCTGCTCCTCGAAGCTTGCGATCGTCGAGATCGCCGCTTCGGTGACGTTGCGCAGCATCTGCCGGCGCTCGTCGCTGACTTCCGAGTTGGCGACTTGAGTCTTGTAGGCCATGGCGGCTGCCATGAAGACCAGCGCCATCGCCGTCAATAAGTAGATACGTGTCGAAATTCTAATATTTTTCACTGCCTTAGCCCCAAGGAAAATCCTGGCGGCGACAGAAACACCCATCTGCTAATCAAGCCTTAAGTCGCCTCCCGAGTTCTAGCGATTGCATCGCCCGAAACTTGCCCGGCAGGCGCGAGACTTCTCTAGCGCGGGCGACCTTTTTCGGCGATCGCGATCCCGCCGAGCACCAAGAGCAGGGCGACGAGGTGGAAGAGGTGGAAGGTCTCGCCGATCAGCATCACCGACAGCAGCGTGCCGAAAACGGGAATGGCGTTGATGAACAGGCCGGCGCGGTTGGCGCCGATCATCTCGACACCGCGCACATAAAGCACCTGCGACATCAGCGACGGGAAGATCGCGGCATAGAGAACGATGACCCAGCCCGTGGTATCTGGGACTATCGCCGTGCCTGTGCCGATCTCCCAGAACAACAGCGGGATGGCGCTCAACAGCGCGCCGAAGGCGGGGGCGGCGATGAAGCTCTGCCAGTGCATGGTCGGCTTGTAGCGCAGCGCCACGGTGTAGCCGGCATAAACGATGCAGGCCGCGATCATCAGCGCATCGCCGAAGTTGAATTCGAGCGACAGCAGGCTGGTGACGTCGCCATGGGCCGCCGTCACCAGCACGCCGACGAGGGTGACGGTAAAGCCGATCACTTGGGCGATCGACGCCTTGGTGCGGAAGAGCACGAAGTTGAAGAGAAAGATCAGCATCGGGATGCCGGCCTGCAGAATGACGGCATTGATGGCGCTCGTATATTTGAGCGCCGAGTAGAGCAGGGCATTGAAGGTGGTGAAGCCGATCGCGCCATAGGCAAGAAGTTGCAGCCAGTGCTTGCGGATCTTGTCCCAGTCGCGGCGGATCTGCGGCGTCATCAGCACCAGGATGACGATGAGCGCGAAGACCCAGCGCAGGGTCGTCAGCATCATTGGGCTCACATGGCCAACGGCCATCTTTCCGGCGACGGAGTTGCCGCCCCAGAAGAGAGCGGTGATGCACAGATAGAAGTAGGCCCTGGAATTCACGATGGTCAGACCTGCATGGGGATGGCGACCGGCTGTCGCGATGGCGGGAGAGCGGAAGATATAGGCTCTATATCCCGGCCTTGTCATGCAAAAAGGGCGGAACGCCCGACATAACGGGGTCGCTTTCCAGATTACAACACAGTATAGATGCGCGGGTTTGAGAACAGCGCAGCCTCGGTTGCGCGCCTGAACAGGAAGAGAATTATGACGAATGTCGTAGTGGTCGGCTCCCAATGGGGTGACGAAGGCAAAGGCAAGATTGTGGATTGGCTCTCCGAGCGCGCGGATATCGTCGTGCGCTTTCAGGGTGGTCACAATGCCGGCCATACCCTGGTGATCGACGGCGTCAGCTACAAGCTGTCGCTCCTGCCCTCCGGCGTCGTGCGTCCCGGCAAGCTTGCCGTCATCGGCAACGGCGTCGTGATCGATCCGCACGCGTTGATCGCCGAAATCGACAAGCTCGGCAAGCAGGGCATTGCGATCACGCCGGACAATCTGCGCATCGCCGACAATGCCACCCTGATCCTGTCGCTGCACCGCGAGCTCGACGGCATCCGCGAGGACGCCGCCTCCAACAGCGGTACGAAGATCGGCACCACGCGCCGCGGCATCGGTCCGGCTTACGAAGACAAGGTCGGCCGTCGCGCCATCCGCGTCATGGATCTTGCCGACCTTGACACGCTGCCGGCCAAGGTCGATCGCCTGCTGACGCACCACAACGCGCTGCGCCGCGGCCTCGGCGAAGCCGAGATCAGCCATGACGCGATCATGCAGGAGCTTTCGTCGGTCGCCGCCAAGGTGCTGCCGTTCATGGACACCGTCTGGGTGCTGCTCGACAAGGCTCGCCGCAAGGGCGCCCGCATCCTGTTCGAAGGCGCGCAGGGCACGCTGCTCGACATCGACCACGGCACCTATCCGTTCGTCACCTCGTCGAACACGGTCGCCGGCCAGGCTGCCGCCGGCTCGGGCATGGGCCCGGGTTCGCTCGGCTATATCCTCGGCATCACCAAGGCCTATACGACGCGCGTCGGCGAAGGTCCGTTCCCGACTGAGCTTACCGATGAAATCGGCCAGTTCCTCGGCGAGAAGGGGCATGAGTTCGGCACGGTCACGGGTCGCAAGCGTCGCTGCGGCTGGTTCGATGCGGCTCTGGTGCGTCAGTCGGTCGCCGCCAACGGCATCACCGGCATCGCGCTTACCAAGCTCGACGTTCTCGATGGTCTCGACGAACTGAAGATCTGCATCGGCTATACTCTGGATGGGCAGCAGATCGACCATCTGCCGGCAAGCCAGGCGCAGCAAGCTTCGGCAAAGCCAGTGTATGTTACGCTTGAAGGATGGAAAGAATCGACGGTTGGCGCGCGCAGCTGGGCAGATCTTCCGGCGCAAGCGATCAAGTATGTCCGCCAGGTGGAAGAACTGATCGGTGCACCGGTTGCTCTTCTTTCGACCAGCCCGGAGCGGGACGACACAATACTTGTGACGGACCCCTTTGAGGACTAGTGTCGGCGAACTGACATTGCGTCGTGATCGCAAAGACATACCTGGGCGTATGAGAAAGTACTAATGGCGGACTTTGTTGCAGTTATTCGCAGGACCGTTGACGGCCTGTCGGAAAACACACCTGAAATGCGGGACAGGGTATACGAGAAGGCGCGCGCGGCCGTGCGCCGCCAACTCGAAAACATGAACCCGCGTCCGTCGGACGACATGATCAATCGCCAGCTGGCGAAGCTCGAAAATGCGATCGCCGAGGTCGACAGCGAACATGCCGAGGCCCTGCCGGCGCTCGATGAGCCGGAGGTAGCCGAGGCGGAGACCGTCGAACCGGTTGCCTCGGACGCTGCCGTAGACGAGCCCGTTCCGGAACCGGAACCGGAACCGGAACCGGAACCGGAAGCTCAGTCTGCGCCGGTTGCCGAAAGCGAACCGGTGGCTGTTGCCGAGCAGGTCGAACAGCCGGCCGCGGAACCGGAAAGCGCCGCCGAGCCCTACCACCATGTCGAGGCTTATGAGGAACCGATGCATGTCGTCGAGCCTCATGCTGAACTGGCCGAGGAAACTCCGGTCGAGCCGGTAGAATACGAACCGGTCGTTGAGCCTGCCGAAGCCGTTGCGGCGCCGCTGGACGAAAGTCCCGTCGTGGCTCAGCCGCAAGAAGACGCGCCAGCCTACGAAGCGCCCGAGTATTCGGAGCCGGTGGCAGAAACGCAGGACACATCGGAGCCTTCCCCGTCGGTCGAGGCGCTGCACCATGCCGCGCATGAGCCGGCCTGGGAGGAAGCGCCGGCGGCAAGCGCCGAGCAGAAGCCGGCACTCTCGGAGTGGGACCTGCCCGAGTGGGAGACCGTTGGTCCGACTTCGACCGTCGCCCCGGTTGCCGAACACCTCAGCGACGAACGTGCCGCCGAGGCCCACGAACCGGATAACGCGCCCGAGCTCCTGGGGATGCACCCGGTTACCGAGCCGGACCAACATGCGCCTGAGGCGACGCCGAAGGCGGACCCGGTGCGCGGCTGGTCGTTTGACGACAATGACCCCTTCGCGGCGATCGAAGAGCGGCGGGCCGAGAAGACTTCCGAACCGGAGATCAGCGACTGGTCATGGCCGGTCGAAAAGCCAGTTCAGGCTACTGCCGCACCGGCGGCACAGAACCAGCAGGAACGCGCTGGTACCGCCTGGGATCATATCGATGACCTGCTCGGTTTCGAGGACGCGGCCAATACTGCTGCGGCGGGAGCCGGAGCTGCGGCCGCAGCACGCGAGCCGGAACGGGCTGGCGAAGCAACCCCGGTGGCGCCGAGGCCGACATCTTACCGGGCCACGCCGAAGCCGTCGCGCTTCAGCATTAAGCGTCTCGCGATTGCGGGTGTCGCCCTGCTGGCGCTTGGCGGCGGCGGGTTTGCCTACTGGCAGAACCGCGAGGCCGGCAATGCCTGGATCTCCGGCATGGTGGCGTCGATAACCTCGGTGGTGTCAAACATCGGCGGAGCGCCGGCAGAACAAAGCACGCCGCCGCAGCCCGCTGGCGAAACCGCCACGCAGGAACCGGCTGCGCACGACGATACCGTCGCTCCGGACAACAGCTCGACCAAGTTCACGCAGCGCCTGATGGCGGACGGATCGGAGACCGACGACGGCCCGGCGAACCCAACCGGCGAGAGCGCGGCGCAGGAAGGCAAGTCCGTGGCGCCGCAGACGGAGGCAGGCAAGCCTGTCGAAGCCGCCGCCGGGCAGGGCGGCACGGCCGGCCAGGCCGGAGCGCCGGCGACAGGACAGCCGTCGGGCCAGCCGAACCAGCCTGAAGTCGCGCTTGCGACCGGCGAGAAGATGTTCCTCTACGAGGAGCGCCTTGGCCAGTCTTCGCCCACGGCCGTTCCGGGAACCGTGGCATGGACGGTGAAGGAGGAGTCGCCTGGCGGCGATGCCAAGCCCGAACCGGCAATCCAGGCCCAGATCACCGTTCCCGACCGTGGCCTCACCGCGCTGATGACGATCAAGCGGAATGCGGATCCGTCGCTGCCGGCAAGTCACGTCATCGAATTCGTGTTCTCGCTGCCGTCGAACTTCGAAGGCGGCGCTATCGACAGCGTCCAGCGCGTATCGATGAAGCGGACCGAGCAGGACCGGGGAGACGCCTTGATCGCGGTTCCGGCCAAGATCACCGACGATTTCCACATGATCGCGCTGAACGATGCGACGGACGCCATCGGCAACAACACCGAACTGCTGCGCAGCCGCAGCTGGATCGATATTCCGCTCACCTATCGCAACGGCCGCCGCGCGCTGCTGACGCTTGAAAAGGGGCAGAGCGGTACGGATGCCTTCAACCAGGCGATGCGCGCCTGGTCGACGACGGGAACGGCTGCCGAAAGCAACAGCCAGTAAGCTCGATAAGAGCGGTAGATACAGAAAACCCGGCGGAAGCAACCGCCGGGTTTTTTGTTGGTTTTCGCGCTCTGTTGAAGTGCTGCAGTCGCCTCAGGCGCCTTCGACGACGCGCAAGGAATTGGCGCGCTCCAGCGCTGCCTTGCGCACGGCATCCTGAACCTTTTCGAAGGCGCGAACTTCGATCTGTCGGACGCGCTCGCGGCTGATGTCGAACTCGGCCGAAAGATCCTCAAGTGTCAGCGGATCTTCGGTCAGACGGCGTGCTTCGAAGATGCGACGCTCACGGTCGTTGAGCACCTTCATCGCGTTCGCCAGCAGCGCCCTGCGGCTTTCGAGCTCGTCCTGCTCGATCAGGATTTCTTCCTGGTTGTCGTGATCGTCGACGAGCCAGTCCTGCCATTGGCCGGAATCGCCTTCGCTCGCCTTGATCGGCGCATTGAGCGAGGCGTCGCCGGACAGGCGGCGGTTCATCGACACGACTTCGTCCTCGCTCACCTTGAGCGTGGTGGCGATTTCCTTGACCTGCTCCGGCTTCAGGTCACCCTCGTCGAGTGCCTGGATCTTGCCCTTGAGGCGGCGCAGGTTGAAGAACAGCCGCTTCTGGTTGGCGGTCGTGCCCATCTTGACCAGCGACCACGAGCGCAGGATGTACTCCTGGATCGCCGCCTTGATCCACCACATTGCGTAGGTGGCGAGACGGAAGCCGCGATCGGGTTCGAACTTCTTCACGGCCTGCATCAGGCCGACGTTGCCCTCCGACACGACTTCGCCGATCGGCAGGCCGTAGCCGCGATAACCCATCGCGATCTTGGCGACGAGGCGAAGGTGGCTGGTGACGAGCTTGTGGGCCGCTTTGCGGTCGTCATGTTCCTGGTATCGCTTGGCGAGCATGTACTCTTCCTGCGGCTCCAGCATCGGGAACTTGCGAATTTCGTCGAGGTAACGATTGAGGCCGCCTTCTCCAGCGGCAATGGACGGCAAATTGTTTCGGGCCATATGAAGCACCCCCCTTTTTAGTCTCCGGCCTCCGGTCGGCAAGCCGGGCATGTGGGTCTTCGTCAAGACCCCACGAACGTAGAAAATAAGTACGGCGAAAGCATGATTCAAGGAGTCCGGTTCACAAGCATGTGACGCCGGAGCGACGGAAATGTCACGAATAGAGGCTCGCCTTAAATCGGAATTCTTTCGCCGGATTTCAAGGGGCGGTCACTCCCCGCTGCGCAGCGCGTCGATCAGCGCTGCCATGTCGGCCGGCATCGGTGCTTCGAAATGCATGGTCTCGCCGGTCGAGGGGTGTTCGAACTGCAGCATGAAGGCATGCAGCGCCTGGCGGTGAAACTGGTTGACGACGGTCTTGGCGGCCTCCGGCAGAAGGTTCGCCTTGGTTCTGAAGGCGGCGCCGTATTCGGGGTCGCCGATCAGCGGGTGGCCGATATGAGCCATGTGCACGCGGATCTGGTGGGTCCGGCCCGTTTCCAGGTGGCATTCGATGGTCGAGGCGAGCGAGGTGCCGTCGGGCTTTTCGAGATAGCGCTCGACCACCTCGTAATGGGTAATCGCCTCGCGGGCGTCGTCGCTGTCCTCGCGCTTGACCGCGCGCTTCGTCCGGTCGCCGGCGCGGCCGAGCGGCGCGTCGATCGTACCCTTCAGTTGCCGTGGCCGCCCCCAGACGACCGCCCGGTAGGCGCGCTCGAGCGGGCCGGTGCGGCCGTGGTCGGCAAACTGGTCCGAGAGATGGCGATGGGCCGCATCGTTCTTGGCGACGACCATGACGCCGCTCGTCTCCTTGTCGAGGCGATGGACGATGCCGGGGCGCTTGACGCCGCCGATGCCCGACAGGCTGCTGCCGCAATGGTGGATCAGGGCGTTGACCAGCGTGCCGGTCCAGTTGCCGGCGCCCGGATGCACGACAAGGCCGGCCGGCTTGCACAGCACGATCAGGTCGCTGTCCTCATAGAGCACGTCGAGGGGAATGTTCTCGCCCTTCGGCTCGGGATCTTCCGGCTCGGGCAGGTCGATCTCGAAAACGTCGCCCGGTTGTACCTTCTTTTTCGGTTCGTTCACCGGCTTGCCGTTGACCGACACCGCACCCTGTTCGATCAGGGCCTTGATGCGGTTGCGGGAGAATTCACCCGAAAGTGCGTCCGTCAGGAAGGAATCGAGCCGCCCTGCGGCATCCTCGCCCGCCGTCAGGACTTTCCTATTGGCCGTTGCTTGTTTAAAGGGGTCGTTCATTCCGCTAAAAATCCGAAAAAAGGCCAGCCATGACCGCAATCGAGCCCGACGACCAGGAAGACAAGCCGCTAGATCCGGCGATGGAAAATGTCCGCCGCAAGATGGTGAAGCTGCAGCTCGTCTCGGCCGGCGTCATGTTGGTCATGCTTATGGCTGTCCTTGGAACGATTGTCTACAAGCTGACACGCACGGATGAGAAAGCGCCGGCCCAGACGTCCGCTGCCGTCGTCCCGAGCGAGGCACCGCTCAACGCCGTTGCCGCGCTGCCCGCAGGCTTCACCGTGACAAATGTCGCGCTTTCGGGCTCGCAGGTGCTGTTCTACGGCAACCTGCCCGGCGCCGAGCCGCGCGCCATCGTCTTCGACATCGGCACCGGCCGCATCGTTGCGGATATTACCGTTCGGACGAACTGACGGCATGCCAGGCGCCCTCCCGCCCGTCTTGCGCATCGACGATCCCGCCGATCCCCGGATCGCCGGTTTCGTCTCGATCAAGGAGCGCGATCTGACGGGGCGGCAGGGTCGCTTCATCGCCGAAGGCACCGTGGTGCTGCGCATGCTGGCTGCCGCGCACGAGACCGGCCGTGGCTTTGCGGCCGAGGCCCTCCTGCTTCTGGAAAACCGTCTGGAGGGCGTTGGCGACATTCTTCGGCGTTTCCCGCCTGACGTGCCGGTCTATGTGGCGAATGCGCAGGTGTTCGACGCGATCGCCGGCTTCAACATGCATCGCGGCGTGCTGGCACTGGGGCGCCGCGAAGGCGAGCCGGATCGCGACGCGCTGATCGCGTCGCTACCCGCGTCGAGCCTGGTGCTGGCGGCCTGCGGCATCTCCAACCACGACAATATGGGTGCGCTTTTCCGAAACGCCGCGGCCTTCGGGGTCGATGCGGTGCTGATGGACGAGACGAGCTGCGATCCGATGTACCGCAAGGCGATCCGCGTTTCCGTCGGTTCCGTGCTGACGGTGCCTTTTGCCCGCGAAGGGTCCGTTGCCGTCATGCTGCAGCAGCTGCAGGATGCGGGCTTTGCAATCTGGGGCCTGTCGCCGGCGGGAACGATCGACATCGGGGCGATCCCGGCGGCGCAGCGCACGGCGCTTCTGATGGGGACCGAGGGCGAGGGGCTGCCGCAATCGGTGATGACGGCGATCCAGACGGCGCGCATCCGCCAGCGTCCTGGGCTCGACAGCCTCAATGTGTCGACCGCGGCGGGCATCGCATTGCACCAGGTGGCATTGATCAACGGCCGGATCTGACGGTTCGCACTGGTGGAAGGGCAGATGATTCCGACGGCTGCGTGCACTACTCGCGCGGCAGGATGTCCTTGACGCGCTTTGCCAGGCTTTTCCTGTTACCGGTGCCTTCATCCTCGCCCGAGAGCAGGCCGAGGATGGGGGAGGCGGCGCCTTCGTTCGTCGCCGTCAGTGCGACCATGCCCGCGGCGATTGCTGCGACTTCATCACGAAGCGCCTCGTCATGGGCTGCGGACTTGGAGTTGGTCAGGCGCTCCGAAAGGGCGGTGGCGCGATTGCGCAGGTCGTCGGCGGCGACGATGGAGCCGGGCTCCCCTCCTACGGATTGGGCCGGTTCCGCGGCGCCGTTGGCGGCCGGTTCGGATGCCGGCTTGCGGTCGCGGCGCAGGGGAAAGGCGACGCCCGCGGCGCGGAGAGCCTTGGCGGCGTCACGCATTTCCTGGTTGGTGTCCTTGACCTTGGCTTTCAATCTCTCGATTTCCCCGGCGCGCCTTTCGAGCGCGCTCTCGCGATCGGCGCTGGTCGCCATTTCGCGCGCAAGCTTGTCTTCCAGCCGGTGAAGGCGGGTCCCGTCGCGCGACAGGCGGAGCTCCATTTCCTTTGCATGGGTGGTCTCGGTCTTCAAGTCGCTGCGCAGGGCTTCGCGCTCGTCGCGCAGCGTGGCAATCCGGCTCTTCAGATGCTCGACCTCGGTCTCGCGCGCAGCCAGATCGATCCGCAGATTGTCGGTCTGGGCCGCATCCTGGGCGAGCTGGGCGTCGCGCTTTCTGATCTCGTCAGCCTTGCCGGCGTTGTCCCGCTCGACGCTGTCGAGGGTCGCCTTCATGCGTTCCAGCCGCTGTTCGAACTGGCGGATGGCCGAGCGCATGTCTGCCGCCTCAACGTTCATGTCGGCCAGCTGGGCGTGCAGATCGGCGTTTTCGCCGCTGAGGCGACGGGCTTCCTGCAAGCTCTTCTCATTTGTGAGCATCAGTGACACGCCCTTGTCCCGTTCGCGCTTCAGGGCCTGAAGCGTGCGGGCATTCTCGGCGGCAAAGGCGGCGCGGGCAGCATCCTTTTGCGCGCGCACCTCCTGAGGGCTGAGCGGCATCGTCGCTTTCAGCCGGTCCTCGGCGAAACGCACGATACGGCGGTGGATCGCCGGTGCGACCAGGAGACCGATGATGATCGCCGTCAGAAAGCCCAGGGCAAAGAGAAGCGAGAATTGGATCACGAGCTGGCCGTTTCGAAACTGGACCGGAAACCGAACCGCCTGCCCGGCCACAAAGGGCGCGGCAGGCGCTCCATCTTCCGCTTCCTTGCACTAAACATGACGTTTCGTGCGCTGCAAGTCTATGGTGCCGGATTTTGCGACAGGCAGGTCCGGCAACGGTCTTAGAAGGGATTCCAGGTGGGGGTCTGGGTCATCTTGAGGTAGCCGACATTGACGCCGAGGCGCGCGCCGATGCCGGTGCGGATCGGCACCACGACGATGTTCTCGTCGGTCAGCACCGTCATGCCGACGCCGGCAACCACATAGGCCGAGCCGGAGACGCCGCCGAAGCGCTTGTAGAGCGCCGGCACGCTCGGCAGATTGTAGACGAGCATCATCGCGCGGCTGCCCTGGCCACCCCAGTCGATGCCGAGCGACGGCCCCTGCCAGAAGACGCTGTGCTGTCCGGCATTCTTGGTGTTGAGCTCGCCTTCGCCATAGGTGAGGCCGGCGATGAACGCGCCTGAGCCTTCCTGCCCGAGAATGTAGCCGTTCGGCAGGCCGTAGCGTTCAAAGGCACGTTCGACGACCTTGGCAAGGCCGCCCGAGGTTTCGCCGAAGAAGCCGTGACCGGCATCGACGATTTCCTGCATTGTGTATTGGCTGTTGTTGTTCGCCGACTGGGCGTGCGCAGCGGACAGGGCGCCGGCGACCAGAAACATCGTGGCCAGGACAACACGGCCAGCCGATGTGGCTGCCTTCATGATCTGATGCATCATATCCTCCGTCAGGCGCGAAAATTGCTCGCTTGCGGGTTTGCAGTGGCCGACAGTCAGATCACCGCTCGGCCAGTTGGGGTCTGGACCAATGCCATGCAATTTGAACTGATGGTCTTAACAATCGGTTTACCAAATGTGGTGTCATTATGTTCCACTGATGAACGGCTGCGCCGGGCAGCTCATGACTTGCGTCTTCACGCGTGAGGGTTTACCGGCGTGACCACGGCGCGTGCTCCAGGCGACGGCCGATGGCACCAAACAAGGAACTAAGATGGCAACGAATCCGAACCTGACATTGACGGGACCCGATCTGGCCGCGCTTCTGTGCAGCCGGGTTTGCCACGACATCATTTCCCCGGTCGGCGCCATCAACAACGGCCTGGAACTGCTCGACGAGGGCGGCGCCGATGCCGATGCGATGGACCTCATCCGCACGAGCGCGCTCAACGCCTCTGTCCGGCTGAAGTTTGCGCGCCTTGCCTTCGGTGCCTCGGGTTCGGTCGGCGCGTCGATCGACACCGGCGAAGCGGAAAAGGCCGCCAAGGATTTTGCCGCTGCCGAGAAGAAGACCGAGGTCAATTGGCACGGCCCGCGGGCGATCATCGCCAAGAACCGGGTCAAGCTGCTTCTGAACCTCTTCCTGATTGCCTACGGCGCCATTCCGCGCGGCGGCTCGATCGACGTGACGCTCGAGAATCCGGAATTCGACGCCGCGTTCACGCTCGTTGCGAAGGGCCGGATGATGCGGGTACCGCCGAGGCTGGTGGAACTCCTGTCCGGCACGCCGGAAGAGGCGGTCGATGCCCATTCGATCCAGCCCTATTACACCGTGCTTCTCGGCGAGGAGGCGCGCATGGAAATCGCCGTTACCTCGACCGGCGAGGAAATCATCTTTACGGCCAAAATGCAGCCTGAGGTTTAATTCGACGGCGCCAGGTATTCCTATTTCTTGACTTCTCGACAGCCGCCGGGTGCCATCGCATCCGGCGGAAACGTATCTGCCATATGCGTTTCGATCTCGCTCGCATTCTGGAAAATTTAATGTTTTCAGAGTGTTGATCCCGCATGAAAAAGCTTCGTTAAGCAAACTCCGTAACGAAATCTTTCCCAAATTTGTATAGAGTTGTTTCAGGAATGCCGATACGCGTATAGGTAAGTGGCGAAGGGAGTTGGACATGCGACGTTTGATGATTGCCGACGGCTCGGATGTCGTGCGGAAAGTTGGAAAACGTATCCTCTCCGGCATGGGCTTCATGGTTTACGAGGCGTCGAACAGCCTCGAGGCGCTTGTGCGCTGCGAAGCGGAACTCCCGAACATCCTGATCATCGACGCGGGCCTCGAAGGCGCGCTCGAGCTCATCGGCAATATTCGGCGGTTGCCGAACGGCCCTTCGGTGCGGATCTATTACTGCGTCGTCGAGGCAGACCTGAAGAAGATGATGGCCGGCAAGCGCGCTGGCGCGGACGACTTCCTGCTGAAGCCTTTCGACCGCAAGATCCTGACCAGCGTTTTCGCGAGCCAGTCGATGGCGGCCTGAGCCGCCTTATCCTGATCTGTTTGCAGCAAAATCAAGCCGTGGCGTTTGCCGCGGCTTTTTGTTGTGTGCGGAGCGGGCGAGCGGATCAGATTTTCGAGCGTCGGGGAAGGGGAGGGTGCAGGCGCGCGCAACCCTGGCATCCGCCGGGCATTGCAGGACCGGCAAGCGTGGTCGTTTGCGCGCAAAACAAAACCCGCCTCATAGGCGGGTTTTGCGAAACTCTTGAATGTCGGGCCCGCATCATGCGGGGATCGGTGCAAGCCCTGGCGGGGAATCAGGCAGTTTCGGCGTATTCGGCACCATCCGGCTCGCGCAGCACATAGCCGCGGCCCCAGACGGTTTCGATGTAGTTGGCGCCGCCGGCGGCGTTTGCAAGCTTCTTGCGCAGCTTGCAGATGAAGACGTCGATGATCTTCAGTTCCGGCTCGTCCATGCCGCCGTAGAGGTGGTTCAGGAACATTTCCTTGGTGAGCGTCGTGCCCTTGCGCAGCGAGAGCAGCTCGAGCATCTGGTATTCCTTGCCGGTCAGGTGGACGCGCTGTCCGCCGACTTCAACCGTCTTGGCATCCAGGTTGACGATGAGCTCGCCGGTGGAGATGACCGACTGGGCGTGGCCCTTGGAGCGGCGGACGATCGCATGAATGCGAGCGACCAGTTCGTCCTTGTGGAACGGCTTGGTCATGTAGTCGTCTGCGCCGAAGCCCAGGCCGCGAACCTTGTCTTCGATGCCGGCCATACCCGAAAGAATCAGGATGGGTGTCTTCACCTTGGAAAGACGCAGCGTTCTCAAGACTTCGTAGCCGGACATGTCCGGCAGATTGAGGTCGAGAAGGATGATGTCATAGTCATAAAGTTTGCCGAGATCGACGCCTTCTTCACCGAGATCGGTGGTGTAGACGTTGAAACTCTCGGACTTGAGCATCAGCTCAATGCTCTGAGCCGTTGCACTGTCGTCTTCAATTAATAGAACCCGCATATTCTTCCCCTTTTCCGCCGCCCAAGGTTGTCGTGGCACCCTTACGCGATACGGATCCAGTCGTTGCCTGATTTGGAGGCTGCCACCAAATGGTTAACAAATTCTGATTCCCTCTGGCAAGGTGTATCGAGTTTGTTAAATATTTTTAGCAGTCTCCTGATTTCAAACGTGAATCCAGAACGGCTAATCTCATGTGAAACATGAGGAAATGCCGTTATCTGACTCTTCTGACTCGTTAATGCCGGGGCGGTCACATTTCGTGCCTCAGCATTTACGGAGCCTTAAATCATCACGCCTATGATTAACGATGCCCGTAAACGAAAGGTTACCAGCGGTAGGCTTTTGTTAATATCGCTGAAGATTTTTCGTTTCCGGCCCTGTTCGGGCCGGCTCGCGGGCAAATCAGTAACCGGGGTCTCGTTATCCACGGGAGTATTGCGTATGAAAGCACGTGAGAGCCTTGTCCGCCTGAAGGAATTTCAGGTCCGGGAGAAGCAGCGTCAGCTGAACCAGCTTCAGATGATGATGGCTGAGTTCGAACGGATGACCAAGGATCTGGAAAATCAGATTATTTTCGAGGAGAAGAAGTCGGGTATCTCCGATCCCCAGCACTTCGCCTATCCCACCTTCGCCAAGGCCGCACGTCAAAGAGCCGACAATCTTCAGGTTTCCATTCGCGAACTGAAGACGCAGCAGGATGCTGCCGAACTCGCGCTCGAAGAAGTGCAGGCTGAATACGCGAAGGCGGCGGCCCTCGAAGAGCGGGACACGTCGACCCGCCTGCGGGCATAGCTGCGGCTCCTGCGCCAAAATCCGGCGCAGCGGGCCGTAACGCCTTGTTCCAAAGGTGATTTGAACCCCGAGCCGGATCCGGCAAGGGGGGTTTGTCCGTTGGACGGGCCGATTGCCCGTTTCGGAGCAGATGGTTCCATCCTTGACGGATCATGCGGCTGGCATGATCCGATCCGGCACGATCGTGACAAGACAAAAAGACCCGCCCGATGCCTCGGCATCCGGGCGGGTCTTCTCATTTTGGGGCCTGCAGGGCCGCGCCTCTTTCAAGACGCGCCAAGGTCGCGATTTCGATTTAAGATTTGTGCCGTGGCTGCCGCGGTTGTCTCAACCCTGGATGACATCCTGCCATTCGGGATGCCGCATCGCCTGGGCCTTCATGAAAGGGCAGAGCGGAATGATCTTCCAGCCGCCCTTGCGGGCTTCCTCGATCGCATGCTTGGCCAGCGCCTGGCCGACACCCTTGCCGCGCAGAGCATCCGGAACGAGCGTATGATCGACGGTGATCAGTTGAGGCGAGGTGCGCGAATAGGTCATTTCGCCGGTATGGCCTTCGACTGACGTCGAATAGCGGCCGTGCGATCCGGTTTCCTCGTGCATGATTTCCATGGCAGCCTTCCTTGATGAACGGGTTTGTCTGCGTGGAAGCTAGCGCAGTTTTCCGCAAATCGGAATCGCCTGCCCCGCCATCGCCGGTGCACAGAGCGTTCGTTAAACGCAACCAATGCCGGTGCGCGCGGGACCTGGAAAAACGACGGCGGCGACCCCGGGAAACCCGGAGCCGCCGCGCGACCTATGGCCCTGTGATGGGCGAACTAGTGGCGATACTGCTGGATGCGAGTGGTGCGCAGGCCGGCGAGACCGTGATCGTTGATCGAGGACTGCCAGGACAGGAACTCCTCGACGGTAAGGGTATAGCGTTCGCACGCCTCTTCCAGGCTCAACAGGCCACCGCGCACGGCGGCAACAACCTCAGCCTTCCTGCGGATCACCCAGCGCCGGGTATTAGCCGGCGGCAGATCCGCAATCGTCAGAGGGCTGCCATCGGGGCCGATGACATATTTCACGCGTGGTCGCATCATTTCGGTCATGGGACTCTCTACACAAACTCAAGACCATATGACCGTGACCTTAGCCTGCCACATTTAACATTTGCCTAAGCGTCAAGTAACAATTTGCTCATAATTTGAGACACTTCCGGCGGGCTTTTATCCGCGTGTGGCGCCCCTTAGATCTTGGGGCAATATTTCCCCGACTTGTGGAAACGCTTGAGAACAATCCGGATTCTCCCGGAATTGACATGGGAGCCATGCAAATACCACATTTCACTTTAACTAAAATTTTTGGTAACGAAGCCCCGAAATAAGGATGAGCGTCGTATGTACGCTCCCGCATTCATTCTTGGTGCATCGTCATAGTTTTCACAACCGGGCGCGTTTCTTTCGCGGGCAGGCCGGGAGCGGCAGTTTTATTTCGCCTGTCCGGTGAATTTCATGCTCCTGAAGATGTGGGGCGTTGTTTGTATTTCTCTCGACCGGTGCGGTGGCGCCGGGGATGTGGTGATCGCAGATGAAGGAATCGCATGAACCGGCCTTGCTGCGCGAGGCTGAAACGGTGGAGATGTTTTCGGACATCGATACGGCCACCGTCCGCACCGAGTACGAACTTCTGCATCTCATGCGGCGGTTGATCGCGCGCTATGGCTTCGGCCATTTCATGATCGCGCGCATGCCGCTGGCCGAACAGCAGCGCTTTTCCGAGCGGCTGGTGCTCAGCAACTGGCCGTCCGAACTGGTGCGCCAGTACGACGCCTGCGAGACTTTCCAGTCGAGCGGGCTGGTCGAAAAGTTGCGATTCACCAAGCTGCCGGTGACCGGCGGGGCCGAGCTGCTCGATGTTGCAGCCAAGCCCGCGGACGAGGCCATGGTGCACCGCCTGCTGGCCCATCCGGAGATGGCGCGCCATTTCGCGGTGCTGCTGCACACGAGTGGCGGCGATCCCTTCATCGCCATGCTTTCGGGCCGTCGCGAGGCACCTGCCGGCGTCGAGCGGGCGACGCTGTATCTCACGCTGGTCCAGCTTTTCGAATGTCTGGAGCGCACCTTCGACACCGGCAATACGGCACGTGAAAAACTCTCGAGCCGCGAGTTGGAATGTCTGCGCTGGGCGGCTGCCGGCAAGAGCAGCGACGAGATCGGCATCATCCTGGGGATCTCGACCTACACGGTCAGCAGCTACTTCAAGAGCGCGACCCGCAAGCTCGATGCCGTCAACCGCATGCAGGCGATTGCCCGCGCCATGCGATTGAAGCTGATCTGACGCCTTTAAGGCCGGGCAGCGGCAGCGGCCGGCCTTGCCGCCGGACGGACAAGTTTCTATATGTCGCGGAACTGAAAGTACTGCGACGCGCTCTATGCATCCGATTGATGCCGGCCGCCGCGGAGCCGAAGATGCCGTGGGCCGAGAGTTCCTCGGCAAAGCATCGCATGAAGCGTGAAACAGGGCAGGCGCAAGGTTGCCGCCCGAAGGCCGGATTGGATCCCGTGAACAGTCTCGATTTTGACCGCAAGCCCGAAGATACGCGTGTCGTCGTTGCCATGTCCGGTGGCGTCGATAGTTCCGTCGTTGCCGGCCTGCTCAAACGCGAGGGCTACGACGTTCTCGGCATCACGCTGCAGCTCTACGATCACGGCGCCGCCGTGCACCGTGCCGGCTCCTGCTGTGCCGGCCAGGACATCGACGATGCACGCCGCGTCTGCGAAACCCTCGGCATTCCCCACTACGTGCTCGACTACGAAGCGCGCTTCCGAGAAACGGTGATCAATCCCTTCGCCGAAAGCTATATCGCCGGCGAAACGCCGATCCCTTGCGTTGCCTGCAACCAGACGGTCAAGTTTGCCGACCTGCTTTTGACCGCCAAGGAGCTTGGCGCCGATGCGCTGGCGACCGGCCACTACATCCGCTCGCGCCCGAGCCCGAAACCGCGCTATGCCGGCCAGCGGGCGCTCTACCGGCCGACGGATGCCGATCGCGACCAGAGCTACTTCCTCTTTGCAACGACGCAGGAGCAGATCGACTATCTGCGCTTCCCCTTGGGGCATCTCTCCAAGGCCGAGACCCGCAAGCTCGCCGAGGAAATGGGCCTCGTCGTCGCCCAGAAGGCAGACAGCCAGGACATCTGTTTCGTGCCCCAGGGCAAGTACAGCGACATCGTGTCGAAGCTGAAGCCGAATGCAGCGCTTTCCGGCGAGATCGTGCATCTCGACGGCCGCGTGCTCGGCACGCATGAGGGCATCCTGCACTACACGATCGGCCAGCGCCGCGGCATCGGCGTTGCGACCGGCGAGCCGCTCTACGTCGTCTATCTCGACGCCCGCTCGCGCCGCGTCATCGTCGGCCCCAAGGAGGCGCTGGAAACGCGCCGCGTCTACCTGCGCGACGTCAACTGGCTGGGTGATGAGGACGTCGAAGTGGCCGCTGCGCGGGGCTTTGAATGTTTCGCCAAGGTGCGCTCCACCCGCCAGCCGGCGCCTGCCGTGCTCGCGATGGACGAAGAGGGCATCTATGTGGAGCTTGCGGAAGGCGAAGCCGGTATTGCACCCGGCCAAGCCTGCGCACTCTATTCCGGCGTCGGCGAGGATGCGCGCGTCTATGGCGGCGGATTTATTCGCAAATCGGAACGCGAAGCCGGCGCAGAAGCCGCGCTGAAGGCGTTGCTTTCGGCGCAGGCAGCCGCCTGAAGCCCTTGATTTCCGGGCTGTTGTGAAAACTTCACATTTTCCCGGAGACTTGGGTTGACAGTGGGCGGAAGCGGGCCGTATAAGCCGCCCGTCCAGTCAAGACGGCTTCCACTTCGAAGCCCTGACGCGGTACCCGGCGGAGTAGCTCAGTAGGTTAGAGCAGAGGAATCATAATCCTTGTGTCGGGGGTTCGAATCCCTCCTCCGCTACCATTTTTTCCCGAGTGAATCGATAATAGTTTGCTTGTGCGGCATGCGTTACCACCTCGTGGCGAATGAGGTGATCGATTCATTACGCGCGCTGAATAAGTTGCTGAAAAGGCGCCAAGCGGGCACTCTGTTTGAATGCTCTTAGCCATCCGCAGTGTGCAAATGTACACGTGCTGCCGTGTTCGGCAGGAAATCGATGACGGGTACCCTCAGCCTAAAATCAATCGGTCTTTCCGTACCGTCTTCATATTGTGCGTTTACAATGATCTCAGCGATCGTTGCAGTGCTAAGACCCCCAATGAGTTCGATGAAGTCTTCAACTTCTTCCTGGAAGAGCAGTTGGAAGTCGAAGATATCTGGACGACCTTGTCTGTCTATCCAGCCTTCTACGCCAGGCACTGTGTTGAGCCATCCTGCCGCATTGATCCCGCAGTCGTTGACGACTCCGCCGGGCGTGAATTGGTCCTCAGACCAGCGAAACTTGATCGGCATGGGAATTGCGACATCCGCGCACCGGATCCTGATCCGGTGAATGGCGAGGGTACGCCTGTTCCAATTGATGAAGCGCAGAACCGCACGTGTGTGGTCGAAAGCGTAGACGTGGACCTGAAAGACGGGATCGCCATCTCCGAGCGCGAATGCAGTTTGTCGCCTTTGTTCCGCCAATTGGTGATAAACGAAGTATGCGCCGACCGCGGCTGCGAGAAATCCCACCCAGCCGGCCGTCGCTGCCAGCCAATCCTGTACGGTGCATCTCGACGCTTCGCAGAGCTCCCAGTTCGTCACATCTGGAAAGAAGCGAATAAGCAGTACAAAGGCGGCCAAGGTCAGCGCGCTTAGAACCGGAATGTAGAAGCCTCTGTCGTTCATAGGCATATCCCCCATCCTACGCATGGTAAGCGGGGACGGTTCCATTCCGCAATCTGGAGATGACTGCTCGTGGCTGGCCGGTTACGGCATCAATCTCTAACGATTTTAAGATTGCAATGATTGATGAGGTAGATCTGACGCGATAGCGCTCGTCTGAGGCACGCACAATCGCCGTCAATGGTGCGGCGGCTTCAAGGGCAATGTCAGCGCCGGTCCGCTCTTGACCCCGAACTGTCTGCGGAACTGCCTTGATGCGCTGCCGTCAAAGAGCGATTGCGGCAGCGGGGCGCCGATGGCCCATTTGTATTTGGCGTCCTGATCGTTGCTCAGCGCCTGATGCGCCACGGCGCTCAGGGGCAGGACGTATTCCGGCTTGCGCAGGCCTCTTTCGGAATTGCCGAGCCAGGTCAGTACCACCAGGATTTCGCCGCCGAGTTCCAACGCATCGAGTGCGAGCGGTTTTCCGCCGACGGAGGCGCGGACGGCCTGCTCGTGGAACTTGAACGCGCTGAGTTTCAGTTCGTTTTGCGGATCCGTCATTTCGGGCCTTCCTGGATATGCTGCCAACGCTGTCTTGAGCGGCGATTCGTTCAGTCAGCGTTCCCTATCATAATCCCTTTGGCCATACATGGAGCCGATGATCGATGCAAAAGGCGCCGCCATCATCGATGGCAGCGCCTGCAGATGCGGCTTGAGAGGGTGTGCGTAGAAACCAGTCAGGCATGCTGCCCGGCTGCCGCCGCGGGGTAGGTCGCTTCAGCGATGAATCGACGAAGTGATCGTCGTGTAGTCCGGCAGGTCGATGTTGGCGATTTCGGCTGCGCGATATTGGGACAGGGCGAAGTGCATGATGGCGATCACGGTGATCGAGAAGACCAGTACGGTGACGTTGACGCCGAAAGCGGTTTTGATCATGTCCTTGTCCTCCAGTCCCTGCGTTCGTTGATGTGTGGCTAAGAACCGTGACATGGAGACTATCGTGTGGCGTCAATCGTGCTGTTCCCCGGGGAACATGGAATATGGTTGCTGAATTCTTAACCGGCGTGGCCTGAAAACCGCAGGTGCGGAGATCGCTTGCGATCGTCGGGGCTGCGGATAAGGTGCGCGGCTCGGCCGGTGCGGATCAGGACCGGACATCTTCACAGGCTGGCGCCCTCGCAAAGTCGCGTTGGCCACAGCCGGACGCGCGGCACGCCTCGCGCCGCCGCATTTTCAGAAGCGATTGCATCATGACCATCTCCATCCGCCCCTCCCGTCCATCCGATTTTCCGCGCACCTTCGAGATCTGGCGCAGCGCCGTTGTCGCCACCCATGATTTCCTGACGCCGGAGGATTTTGCTGCGATCGAGGTCCTGGTGCGCGACCAGTATCTGCCGGCCGCCGAGTTCTGGATCGCCGCGGATGAAAATGACCTGGCGCTCGGTTTCATGGGCATGAGTGGGGCGCAGATCGACTCGCTCTTCGTCCAGGCCGAGGCGCGCGGCGCTGGCGTCGGTCGGCGGCTTGTCGAGCATGCGATGAGCCTGCATCCGGTGCTGACGGTTGACGTCAACGAGCAGAATGTGTCCGGCGCCGGTTTCTATCGGCGAATGGGTTTTGAGGTGGTCGGGCGTTCGCCTGTCGACGATGCAGGCCGGCCCTATCCCCTGCTGCATCTGAGGCGCGGCTGAACGACGCGGACGGCGCCCGATCAGGCGGCCGGCTCGTCGATAGTGATCAGGAAGAGGACGGCAGAGGCCGTCGGTTCGATGGTTAAGGAGGCTGCGCCCGTCAGCACGGCCGTGTCGCCCGCTGCCAGGTCGGCCGTGGCGTCACTTGCGGTCAACCGCACGGCGCCGCCGTGGCATAGCACGAGGATCGTGCCCCCCAGGTTTTCTGCCCTATGCGGATGATCGAGTGCCAGTCGCTGAACCGAGTGCGTGAGCCTGCCGCGCCGTGTCATGACGTTGAGGTCGACGATCGGACCGTCGACGAGGGTCGCTGACGTCGCAACGTCGGCCGGGAAGGGGAGCGGCGCCGTTCCTCCGGTCATCAGGACGGGCTCACGGCCTTCGATCATAAGCCGCATGCCCTTGCCCTGGAGGATGGAGAGCGTGCGGTCGATGCCGGGGAAGCTGGAGAAGGGGCCGTCAGTGGCCACCGTCGCCATGCTCACGCGCCAGTCGAAATCGGCAAGTGATGTCGTTGCCGGGAAGACCGCGATCTCGACCGTCTCGCCGCCGCCGTTCTTCCAGGGCATGCGCTTGTAGGAACTGGCGCGCAGGATCTTCATGGTGTCGCCTCCTCGATGATCGTGCGCATGCGGGTAAAGTCGCCGTTGAGCGGCCGGTCGTCGGCATAGGTGGGGATTTCCGAGCGGATGCGCCGGTAGAGCGCGTCGGTGCGCGCGGCGCGGCCACGCGGCTGCAGGTCATAGGCCTGCGACGCCGCAAGCAGTTCGATCGAAAGGATCGTTTCGAGGTTGTCGGCGATGGCAAGTGCCTTCCAGGCGGCCGGCGTCGCATGGGTCAGGATGTCCTCCTGCAGCGCCGAGGTGATTCCGCCATCGAGGCTGGCGGGGGCGGCCAGGCGTCGGTTTTCAGCGGAAAGGGAAGCGGCGGTGTACTGGGCGATCATCAAGCCGGAGGCAACACCGCTATCACCGGCGAGGAAGGCCGGCAGGCGGCTCACCAGCGGATTGACGAGCCGGTCGATGCGGCGCTCGGAGATGGCAGCGACTTCGGCAACGGCGACGGCCAGGCTGTCCATGGCAAGGCCGAGAGCAGCGCCCACCGCATGGGCCTGCGAATGCACCTCCGGCGCTTCGGGCGTGCCCGACACGGCCGGGTTGTCGGTGAGGCTTGCAAGCTCGCGGTCAACGACTTCGGCGACGTGGGCCAGTGCATCGCGGGCAGCGCCATGCACATGCGGCACGGCACGAAGGCTTAAAGGATCCTGCGTGCGGGTGCCCGCGGTCTCGGCGAGCATCGGGCTGCCGGCGAGAAAATCGCGCAGGGATGCTCCGACCTCATCCAGCCCCTTGGAGCGGCGAAGCGCCAATGGACCGGCGGCAAAGGCATTCGCCTGGCTGCCGAGGTTTTCATAGGTCATCGCGGCGGCGGCATCCGCCCAGTCGAAGAGGTGCGTAGCGCGCGACAGTGCCAATGCCGCAAGGCCGGTGGCGCAGGGCGTGCCGTTGACAAGGCTCAGGCCCTCCTTGGCTTCGAGCCTGAGTGGCTTGAGGCCGATCCGCGCGAGCGCCTCGACGCCGCTGATCTTGCCCTTGCCGTCATCGACGGTGCCGTGGCCGATCAGCACGAGGCCGATCGCGGCCGCATGGGTGAGATAGCCGACCGAGCCGCGCGAGGGGATGTCGGGGATGAGGTTGGCGTTGAGCAGTGCCAGCAGCGCCTCGACCGTCTCGATGCGCACGCCGGAATAGCCGTGGGCGAAGTTGGCGATCTGGGCGGCGATCACCGCCCGGGCTTCGGGCCGGGCGAGCGGTTCGCCAACGCCGCAGGAATGGCTGAGGATGATGTTGCGCGATAGCGCCTGCTGGTTCTCGCGGTCGATGACGACGTCGCAGAGCGCGCCGACACCGGTGTTGATGCCGTAGCCGCGGATGCCGCGCTCGACCAGAGCGTCGACGACCCGGCGAGCGTGGACGATGCGCTGGCGTGCTGCATCGGAAAGCGCGAGCGGTGCGCCATTGGCGACCGCTGCGATTTGCTTCCAGGTCAGTGGTGCATCGAGGACTACATTCTCACTCATGGGCTTCCGGTCGTCCCTGTCGGCGTTGCACGAAGCGGGCAACGTAATCGTTGGCCGGCCGTCCCAGAATATCGTCCGGCGTGCCGACCTGCACCACCTGGCCGTCCTTGAGGATGGCGATTTCCGAACCGATGCGCAGCGCCTCGTCGAGATCATGGGTGATGAAGACGATGGTCTTTGAAAGGTTCTGCTGCAACTGCAGCAACTGGTCCTGCATGTCGGCGCGGATCAAGGGGTCGAGTGCCGAGAAGGCCTCGTCCATCAGGATCACATCGGTATCGGCGGCCAGCGCCCTAGCCAAGCCGACGCGCTGCTTCATGCCGCCGGAAAGCTGATGAGGGTACTTGGCGTCGTAGCCGGCAAGGCCGACGGTCTCGATCCATTTCATGCCGATGTCGCGGGCCTCGGCCTTGGGCAGGCCGCGCACGCGCTGGCCGTAGACGACGTTCTGCAGCACAGTGCGATGCGGCATCAGCGCAAAACTCTGGAACACCATGCTGACGCGGTGCATGCGGAAGGTGCGCAGCGCCTTGGCGTCGAGGTCCAGGATGTTGCTGCCGTCGAAGGCCACTTCGCCGCTGGTCGGTTCGATCAGCCGGTTGATGTGGCGCACGAGGGTCGACTTGCCGGAGCCGGAAAGCCCCATGATTACGAAGATCTTGCCGGCGCCGATCGTCAGGCTGACATTGTTGAGGCCGACGCTGCAGCCGGAGCGGGCGAGGATTTCGGACTTGTTGAGCCCTTCCTTGGCCATGGCGAGTGCGGCTTTCGCGTCCTGCCCGAAGATCTTGTAGACGTTGCGGATCTCGATATCAGCCATTGCGGGGATCCTCCGTCCGGCTCTTGCCGAAGCCTTGCGTGATGCGGTCGAGAACGATCGCGAGAATGACGATGCCGATACCGGCTTCCAGCCCCTTGCCGACGTCGAGCGTCTGGATGCCGTTCAGCACCTGCTCGCCGAGGCCGCGGGCGCCGATCATCGAGGCGACGACCACCATCGACAGCGCCATCATGATCGTCTGGTTGAGGCCGGCCATGATTGTCGGCGTAGCGAGTGGCAGCTCGACACCGAAGAGGATCTGGTTGGGGCTGCCGCCGAAAGCGGTCGCAGCTTCCACCACTTCATGGTCGACCTGGCGGATGCCAAGATCGGTAAGGCGAATGAGTGGCGGCACGGCATAGATGATGGTGGCGAGGATCGCCGGGACCTTGCCGAGGCCGAAGAGCATCAAGGCCGGGATCAGGTAGACGAAGCTCGGCATCGTCTGCATGACGTCGAGCACCGGCAGGGTGATGCTGCGCACGGTCCGGCTCTTGGCGACGAAGATGCCCATCGGCACACCGATGACGACGGAGACGATCGTTGCCATCAGCATCAGGGCGAGCGTCTGCATCGTCAGGTCCCAGAGGCCGAGCACGCCGACGAAGAACAGCAGCACGCCGACGGCGACCGTCAGGGTCCAGCGCTTCGAGCTTTGCCAGGCGAGCGCCATGAAGATCAGGATGACGACCCACCAGGGCAGGCCGCGCAGGATCCATTCGATGAATAGAACCGCTTTCAGAATGACGGCGCTGATCGCCTTGAAGACCCAGCCATAACCGCTGACCAGCGCCTGGATGAAATCGTTCACCGGCCCGCGAATGGAGAGATTGAGAGAATCCGGAAACATCGGATGCGTTCCTTGCTCGGGCTGCCAGCGGACACAGATCGGCCGCCGGCGGCACTTGCCACGGGTATGTGGCCGGCCGCCGGATCAGGATTCATCGCCGCGCTAGACGCGGCGATGAAGCCCAAGTCAGCGGCTGGTCGCGATTACTTGAGGCTGGCTTCGATCTTGCCGCGGGCTTCGTCCGAAACCCACTTGCCCCAGACATCGGCCTTGGTTTTCAGGAACTCGGCGGCCGCTGCCGTCGCGTCGACCTTATTGTCGGCCATGTAGGCGAGGCTGCCGTTGACGGCGTCGAGCGGGAAAGTCGCCTTTTCGAGGATGGCGATGATTTCAGGGGCTTCCTGCGCGAAGGTGCTGTTGACGCCGTAGGAGACGTCGACCGACGGGAAGGCGCAGCCCTGCTCGCGCTTGCCGTTGGCACTCGAAAGCTCCTTCCAGCACTCCTCGCTATAGGCCGGCTCCTCGAGTTGCACGAGCTTGAACTTGCCCATGATCGCCGTCGGCGACCAGTAGTAGAAGAGGATCGGTTCGCCCTGGAGGTAAGCGGACGTAATGGCGGAATCGAGCGCCGTGCCGGTGCCCGGGCGGAAGTTCACATAGGTTTCGCCGAGCTGGTAGGCTTCGAGCTTGGCGGAGCTGACGCCCTCGCAGGTCCAACCCGAAGGGCAGTTGAGGAAGCGGCCCTTGCTGGGCTCTTCCGGATCGGCGAAGAGCTCGACGATCTTCGGATCGGAGAGCTGCGACACGCTCTTCAGGTCCGGCGCCTTGGCTTCAAGGCTGCGCGACGCATCGCCCTTGATGACGTATTCCGGGACGAACCAGCCTTCGCTGGCGCCGACGAAGGTCTTGCCGACGGCGACGACCTTCTTTTCCTCGACCGCCTTGTTCCAGACGTCCGAACGGCCGAGCCATTCCTCGGCGAAGATCTGGACGTCGTTGTTGGCGGTTGCCTGTTCCAGCGTCACCGAGTTGCCGGGGATCGAATCCACCTGGCAGTCGTAGCCCTTGGCAAGAATGGTCTTCATCACTTCGGTGATGAAGGCGCCGCTTTCCCAATCGATGCCGGCGAACATGACGGTCTTGCCGTCGCCGCAATACGAAGCGCTGGCGCTGCCGGTGGAGGCCGCGAGCACGAGGCCGGTTGCGGCCAGGGTGAGTTTCAATTTGTTGATCGACATTAAGCTGTTCCCTGATTTGATTTTTGGCTTTGACGATTACTTCAGTTTCATCAGCACCCGCGCAAAGGCGCGGTCGATATCGTCCTCCCGGTCGTGGCGTCCGTTCCGGATCTTCCACGCGCCCGCGACCATGACGTCGCGGACAGTCTCGCCGCCGAGTGCAAAGAGCCAGCGGTCGAGGATCTGGTTGTCGGTGGCGGCGGCGATGTAGGGATTGCTGCCGTCAAGCACGACGAAATCGGCGCGCGCGCCGACGGTGATGCCGGCCGCCTTCTGACCGGCGGCCTGGGCGCAGCCCTTGAGCGCCGCGTCGAAGATGGTTCGGCCGATCGAGGCGCCCGGCCCGGTGGCCAGCCGGTTGCGGCGGCGGTCGCGCAGGCGCTGGCCGTATTCGAGCAGCCGCAACTCCTCGGCGACGCTGGTCGCCACGTGGCTGTCGGTGCCGACGCCGATGACGCCGCCTTCGGCCATGAAATCGACCGCCGGGAAAATGCCGTCACCGAGATTGGCCTCGGTCGCCGGGCAGAGGCCGGCAACGGCGCCCGAACGCGCCAGACGCTGCCGTTCGCTTTCCGTCAGATGCGTTGCGTGGATTGCGCACCAGCGTGCGTCGACCGGCATTTCATCGAGCAGCCACTCGACCGGGCGGCGGCCGCTCCAGGCGAGGCTGTCGTCGACTTCCTTGGTCTGCTCGGCCACATGGATGTGGATCGGACCGGCAACGGGTGCGGCATCAAGGATGATGCGCATCTCCTCGGGCGTTGCGGCGCGCAGCGAATGGATGGCGTAGCCGAGCGTATGGCCGGCGTCGCGGCAGAGCGGCGCGAGCCGCTCAAGCAGTGCGAGGAAATGATCAGGATCGTGCAGGAACGGCCGCTGGCCGGGATTGGGCGCGACGCCGCCGAAATTGGCGTGGGCGTAGAAGACAGGCAAATGCGTTAGGCCGATGCCGGTCGTGCGGGCGGCGGCGAGAATGCGCAGCGACATCTCGGCCGGGTCGGCATAGGGGGTGCCGTCGGCCTGGTGGTGCAGATAGTGGAACTCGGCGACGTGGCCGAAACCGCCCTTCAGCATTTCCATATAGAGCTTGGCGGCGATCGCCTCGACGTCGTCAGGGTTTACCAGCCCGAGGGTGCGATACATTTCCTCGCGCCAGGTCCAGAAGCTGTCGTCGCCGCTGCCCGCCACTTCGGCAAGGCCGGCCATGGCGCGCTGGAAGGCGTGGGAGTGAAGGTTGGCGATCGCCGGGATCAGCGGCCCGGCCGTGCGCTCGTCGCTGCTAGCGGCGGTGCTGCCGGTTTCGATCGCTGCGATGCGACCGGAAGCGTCGAGCGAAATCGCGACGTTTTCGGCCCAGCCGCCGGGCAGGAGAGCCCGTTCTGCAAAGATCCGGTTGACGGGAAAACTAGCCATGTGCATTTTCCTGTACGTAGTTGTATATGGAACTATAGATATTTTACGCTGGCGCGCAAGCGTGAAATGAACGAAAAGATTCGAGGGCGAATGCGCATGATTTGTTCGGCGGCGCGGAAAGGCGGGGCTTGAGTTGATGACGGCACTGGGAAAACGGAACGAGACAATCGCTTTCGAAGACGGCCCGATGCCGCGCTACGAGGCGGTCAAGCAGTTCATCCGCAGCCGCATCGAGAGCGGTGAATGGCCCGCCCATCATCGCATCCCCTCGGAAAACGAGATCGTTGCCGACCTCGGCGTCAGCCGCATGACCGCCAACCGGGCGCTCAGGGAGCTGGCAACCGAAGGCGCGATCACGCGGGTGCAGGGCGTCGGTTCTTTCGTCGCTGCGCACAAGGGCAGCACCGCGCTGCTTGAAGTCCGCAACATTGCCGACGAGATCCATGAACGTGGCCACGCCCATACGTCGTTGATGACGCTGCTCAAGGAAGAGGTCGCGACGCCTGACATCGGCTATGCACTCGGGCTTGCCACCGGCGCCCGCGTCTTCCATTCGATCATGGTGCACTCGGAAAACGGCCTGCCAATCCAGATCGAGGATCGTTTCGTCAATCCGGCGATCTGCCCGCGCTATCTGGAGCAGGATTTCCAGGCGATGACGCCGAACGCCTATCTGACGGCGATGGCGCCGATCACCCGCACCGAGCAGATCGTCGAAGCGGTCGCACCGCAGCTCTGGGAATGCAAGTTGCTCGGCATCGACCGCAACGAACCGTGCCTGATGATCCGGCGCCGCACGTGGTCGGACGCAGGCAATGTGACGACAGCGCGGCTGCTTTATCCCGGCACGCGCTATCGGCTCGAAGGCATGTCGCAGTAGGTTGCGGGTGGGTGCAATCGGGAAACCGCACATCTTTTCCTTGATCCCGCTCTATTCTCGACAACATTCCGGTCGATTCGGAGGATCGACCGCCTAAGGGGAGGATGACGAGATCATGGTTGAGGACCCGCTGAAGCTTCGCACCGAGCTCCCGAGACCCGATGTCGGCGCCGAGGAGGCGCGTTCGCTGCTCGCCGAACACTATGGCCTGTCGGGCACGATCAGCGAACTCGGCAGCCAGCAGGACCGCAACTACCGTCTCGACACCGGCGAGCGGCGCTATGTGCTGAAGATCTGCCGGGCGGAATACGAGCCGCTGGAACTGGAAGCGCAGAATGCGGCCTTGCGGCACCTTGGCAAACGTCTGCCGACGGCACGCGTTGCGGAGGTCGTGCCCTCTCTCAAGGGCGAGGCGATCGAGAGCGTTGCCGTCCGCGGCGCGGATTATCGCATCCGCTTGCTCACCTATCTCGAAGGCGAACCGCTCACCCGGCGCAAACATCTGTCGCGCGAAGCCGTGGCTGCTCTCGGCGGCCTGGCGGGTCAGCTCGCGTCGGCATTGGAGGACTTCGAGCATCCGGGGCTCGAGCGGGAACTGCAATGGGATCTGAGGCGCGCCGGCCCCGTCGTCCTGCATCTGCTTACCGATATGGCGGACCAGCAGCGCAAGAAGCGCATCGCTGAAGTGATGGTCGGCGCCATGCGGCGGTTGCAGCCGCTTACCCCTGAACTCAGGACCCAGGCGATCCACCATGACGTCACCGACGACAATGTGGTCAGCCGGCTCGACGCCGCCGGCCGGGCGATGCCGGACGGCGTCATCGATTTCGGCGATATCCTCAATGGCTGGCTGGCTGCCGAACTCGCTGTCACCTGCGCCTCGCTGCTGCATCATGCGGATGGAGACCCGTGGTTCATCCTACCCGCGGTCAAGGCGTTTCATGCGGCATGCCCGTTGACCGAGGTGGAACTGAAGGCGCTTTGGCCGCTGATCGTCGCGCGCGCTGCGGTGCTGGTCGCAAGCTCCGAACACCAGCTCTCCCGCGAGCCCGACAATGCTTACGTCGAGGGCAATGCCGCGCATGAGCGGGAGATCTTCGAGGTCGCGTCGTCGGTGCCTTCTGCGCTGATGGAGCACGCCATTCTTTCGGCCGTCGGCTTTGCGCCGGTATCGGCCCAGGTGACCGGGGAGAGCCTCATCCAGGGGCTCGGCCCCACTGACGTGCGCCAGATCGACCTCTCGATCCTGAGCCCGCTGTTGCCAGAGGAGCGCTGGCAGCACCAGGGATTGCCGATCTCGCTGCTGCAACACGCCGCCCATGCAATCGGCATCGCGACGACGCGCTATGGCGAATACCGGATGACGGAGACCCAGTTGCGGTCACCGAAGCCCGATGCCACCTTCGCACTGCATGTCGACATTTGCCTGGAGGCCGGTCGCGAGATTGTCGCTCCCTTTGCCGCCCGTATCGTCCGGCAGGACGGGCTGCTGGTGCTCGAAGGGGCCGAAGCCAGCCTGTTTCTCGAGGGCGTGGAAGCCGGTGCCGACCTCGAGGGGACGATCGTTGCTGGTGCCGTGCTGGGCGTCGTCTCTGGTGAACAGCACTCCTACGGCCTGATCCGCGTCCAGCTTTGCCGCGAGCAGGGTCTCGTGCCTCCGCTTTTCGTCGTGCCGCGTCAGGCGGCGGCGTGGAAGCACCTGTGCCCGTCGCCGGCCGGCGTCCTCGGCTTCGAATGCGATGGGCCGGAGCCGCACAGCGAAACACTGCTTGCCCGCCGCCAGCAGCACTTTGCCAGGCCGCAGAAGAACTACTACCTGAAACCACCGCGGATCGAGCGCGGCTGGAAGGACCATTTGTTCGACATCGAGGGCCGCAGCTATCTCGACATGGTCAACAACGTCACCATTCTCGGCCATGGGCATCCCCGGCTTGCAGCCGCGGTGGGGCGGCAATGGTCGCTGCTCAACACCAATTCGCGTTTTCACTATGCCGCCGTCGCCGAATTCTCGACGCGGCTTGCAGCGCTCGCGCCGGATGGGCTTGACACGGTGTTTCTGGTCAACAGCGGCTCGGAGGCGAACGATTTGGCACTGCGGCTCGCCTGGGCCTATTCCGGCGCGCGCAACATCGTGAGCCTGCTCGAGGCCTATCACGGCTGGACGGTCGCGAGCGACGCGGTGTCGACCTCGATCGCCGACAATCCGCAGGCGCTCGAAACCCGCCCGGCCTGGGTACATCCGGTTACCGCGCCCAACACCTATCGCGGCGAGTTCCGCGGCGCCGACACGACCGACAGCTATGTGCGCTCCGTCGTCAAGAAACTGACCGAGCTGGACGCGGCGGACGAGAAGCTCGCGGGCTTCATCTGCGAACCGGTCTACGGCAATGCCGGCGGTATTCCGCTGCCGAAGGGCTATCTCGACGCGGTCTATGCCATGGTGCGGGCCCGCGGCGGCGTCTGCATCGCCGACGAGGTGCAGGTCGGTTATGGTCGTCTCGGAGACTATTTTTGGGGCTTCGAGGAGCAGGGCGTCGTGCCCGATATCATTACCGTCGCCAAGGGCATGGGTAACGGCCATCCGCTCGGCGCCGTCATCACCCGCCGCGAGATCGCCGATGCGCTGGAGAAGGAGGGGTACTTCTTCTCGTCCTCGGGCGGCAGCCCGGTGAGCTCCGTCGTCGGGCAGGTGGTCCTGGATATCCTGACCGAAGAACGGCTGCCGGAAAACGCACAGGTGGTCGGCGGCTATCTGAAGGCGCGGCTCGAAGCGCTAGGGCAGCACTTCCCGCTGATCGGCGCGGTGCATGGCATGGGACTCTATCTCGGCGTCGAATTCGTGCGCGATCGGGAGACCCTGTCGCCGGCGACCGAGGAGACGGCGGCGATCTGCGACCGCCTGCTCGATCTCGGCGTCATCATGCAGCCGACTGGCGACCACCTGAACGTGCTGAAGATCAAGCCGCCGCTCTGCCTATCCCGCGAGAGCGCCGACTTTTTCGCCGACATGCTGGGCCGGGTGCTGGAGGAAGGCTGGTAAAGGCGAAAACGCCGCGGGGAGGGCCGCGGCGTCTCGTTGGCGCTTTTCCTTGGATGAGCAATTCCAAACGGGAGACTTTGCCGGAACTGCTCCTGGGATCAGCGTGCCGGCGGGGCGTACATCAGGCCGCCCTGGCTCCAGAGTTTGTTGAGACCGCGATCGATCTTCAGCGGGCTGTCCTTGCCGAGGTGGCGTTCGAAGACTTCGCCATAGTTGCCGACGGCGGAAACCACCTGGTAGGCCCACTTCGGATCGAGCCCCAGCGACTTGCCGGCTTCGTTCTCGATGCCGAGGAAGCGCTTCTGGGCGTTCGTGCCGCTTTCGAGAAGCTTTGCGGCATTGTCTTTGGTGATGCCGAGTTCTTCGGCTTCGGTCAGCGCGAACAGCGTCCAGCGCACGATCTTGAACCACTGATCGTCACCCTGGCGGACGGCCGGACCGAGCGGCTCCTTGGAGATGACTTCCGGCAGCACGACGAAACGATCGGGGTCGTTCAGCGTCAGGCGCTGGGCATAAAGCGCAGAAGCGTCGGTCGAATAGACGTCGCAGCGGGCGGTGTTGAAGGCCTGGATCGTTTGGTCGGCCTTTTCGAAGGCGACGACCTGGTACTGGATGTTGTTGGCGCCGAAATAGTCGGCCATGTTCTGTTCGGTCGTCGTGCCGGTCTCGGTGCAGACGGAGGCGCCCGAGAGTTCCTTGACGCTCTTCACACCGAGGTCGTTGCGCACCATGAAGGCCTGGCCGTCATAGTAGTTGACGCCGACGAAGCTCATGCCGAGATCGGTGTCGCGCGACAGCGTCCAGGTGGTCTGGCGCGACAGAAGGTCGGCCTCGCCCGACTGAAGGGCGGTGAAGCGGTCCTTGGTCGACAGCGGTACGTATTTCACCTTGTCGGGATTGCCGAGCGCTGCCGCAGCCACAGCGCGGCAGAAATCGATGTCGAAACCGGTCCATTCGCCCTTGTCGTTGGGCGCGGAAAAGCCGAGCACGCCCTGGCTGACACCGCAGCGAAGTTCGCCGCGTTCCTTGATGACGTCGAGCATGCCGGCGTTGGCGGCGGTGCCGGCAAGAAACGCCGTGCTCGCCAGTGCCAGAACTCCAAATTTCACTCCAAGTTTCATTGTCCTGTTCTCCTCATTGATGTTTTTAGGGCATGCGTCTTCGTGCCGGGATGCGTGTCGGGCACCCCGGTCATTGCGTTTGGTTTTTCTGCTGTTCGAGCCGGCCTTAACCGAGCGTCCTTGCGACGTCCGCAAAAGTCTCTTCGAGCACGGCGAGCAGGTGATCGGCATCGCGTTTCGAGAAGATCATCGGCGGGCGCATCTTCAAGATGTTGTCATGCGGGCCCTCGGTGCCCATCAGCACGCCGCGGCGGCGGGCGCCGTTGGAGACGGCGCGGGCGAATTCGGTTGCGGGTGCCTTGGTCTTGCGGTCGGTGACAAGTTCGATGCCGAGGAAGAGACCCATGCCGCGCACATCGCCGATCACCTCGTAGCGGGTCTGCATGGCGCGGAAGGCATCTATCAGATAGTTGCCGACCGAAAGCGCATTGCCGCGCAGATCCTGCCCTTCGATCACGTCGAGCACCGCGAGACCGACGGCGCAGGAGACCGGGTTGCCGCCGAAGGTATTGAAATACTCCATGCCGTTGTTGAAGCTGTCGGTCACCTCGCGGGTGGTGACGACGGCTGCGAGCGGATGGCCGTCGCCGATCGGTTTGCCCATGGTGACGACGTCAGGCACGACGCCTTGGGTCTCGAAGGCCCACCAATGGCTGCCGACGCGGCCGAAACCGACCTGCACTTCGTCTGCGATGCAGACGCCGCCGGCCTCGCGTACGAGGCGATAGACTTCCTTCAGGTAGCCCTCCGGCAGGAACACCTGGCCGGCGACGCTCGGGATCGATTCCGCGATGAAGAAGCCCGGGCCTTCGCCCTTGGCCTTCATGGCCTGGATCAGTTCGGCGACGCTTTCGGCAAAACGCTTGCCGTGTTCCTCGGCCGGCCAGTCGGCCGGCGCATGGTAACTGTCGGGAATGGTTGCCACATGCACATGCGGCTTCGGACCCTTGCCGCCCTTGCGGCGGAACTTGTAGGGGCTGATGTCGATCAGCTCCTGCGTCGTGCCGTGATAGGACCAGTCGAGCGTGATCGCATTCTCGCGGCCCGTATGGGCGCGCATCAACCTCAGCGCCAGGCTGTTGGCCTCCGAACCGCTGTTGACGAAACCGGCGACCGTCAATTCCTTCGGCAGCGTTGCCGTCAGCCGCTCGGCATAGGCGACGATGTTGTCGTGCAGGTAGCGGGTGTTGGTGTTGAGGATCGCCGCTTGCTTTGCCATCGCCTCGACCACTGCCGGATGGGCGTGACCGATGTGGCAGACGTTGTTGAAGCAATCGAGATAGGCGCGGCCGCTGTCGTCGATCAGCCAGACGCCTTCGCCGCGCACGAACTTGATCGGCTTGTCGTAGGAGATCGAAAGGTTCGGCAGGAGCAATTCCTTGCGGCGCTTGACGATCTCCTCGTGCGAACGACCTTTCTTCTCGTAGAACTCCTCGGCGATGCCGGCGAAAGTGCGCGCATCGGGGAAGAGTTCGGTCCAGACGTCGAGGAACTGCGGCTCGCCGACGCCGAGGATTTCGGTCGCCGACAGAGCGGTGTCGGTCGAAAGCTGCAGGTGCAGATGCGGCGCCCAGCCGCCATTTTCCTTCGGCGCTCCCATCTCGCCGACAAGCGCGCCGGCCGCAAGCCGGTCGCCGGCCTTGATGCGTCCCATGGCTTCGTGCGCCATATGACCCCAGAGCGTGACGAAGGGCGGGCATCCCTCGGGCTCATGGCGAAGTGCTATCAGGCAGCCATAACCGAGCGGGTCCTTCTCGATCTCGACGCTGACGACGGTTGCGGCAAGCGGGGTGTAGAGCCTGGTGCCGGCGGCCATGAACAGGTCGAGCCCGAGATGGCGAGTGCGGCGGGTGTGGTCGATGAAGCGCGATACGAACATCTCGCCGGCATAGACGGTGCGTTCCTCGCCAAAAGGTCCGATGCCGAGTTCGACGCCATGCGCGCGGCAATAGTCTTCCCAGATCGCCTGGGCTTCATCCGGCTGTTCGCCAGCGGATTTTACCGTCATCGGGTGGGTGGGGTCGCCATAGGGGACGAGCGCTGCCGGATAGGTGGCGGCGGGGCGTTCGAGCAGTGGCTTCAGCGACTTGCGGTTCGCGTTGATCCAGGCGGCAACCTTGCGGGCGCCGGATGTTGCCTCGAAGCCGCAGGCATGCCGCAGGATGGCGGTGGCGAAACGCGGGTTCATCCGGTCGAGCTTGCGCAAAAGCGTCCAGGCCGGCCGTTCGCTGATGGCGAGATAGGGATTGTCGTCGGTATGGGCGCGGCGGGACGCCGAGATCGTGACCGACGTGACGAGGCGCATGGCGATGAGATCGAAGAGCAGATCGACCTCTTCTTCCGCCAGCGGATACTCCGCATGGAAGCCACGGGCGATTGCCGCAGCGGCGCCGATCGGATCGGGATGGTCGAGCCCGGCATAGGCGGCGGCGATCGCCACCTCTGCAATCACGGGCGCATGCAGGGCGTCGCCGAAATCGATGAGGCCGGAAATGGTATCGTGATCGACTTTATCGACCAGCACGTTCCAATCGTTGGCGTCGTTGTGAATGACGGCGGCACGAAGGGTTGCAAGTCGTGGCGCCACGGTCTTTTCGAAGCGGACAAGGAAGCGTTCGAGCAAAGCACGGTCTTCGGCCGAGGTGACGTGGTGCAGCCGGTCGGCCGAGCGGCCGGCATGGCGGATATCCCAGTCGAGATCGCGCAGCGCGCCCGGATGCATGAAGCCCTTGAGCGAGGCATCGAAGCGGCCGAGCATCCGTCCGAGCGACTGTAGCGCCGCATCGTTGCGCCCGGTTTCGGCAAGCGGCAGGCCCTCGACCCAGCTGACGAGCCGTAGCCGATGGGTGACGCCGCGCGCGCTCGTCGTCGAAGCAAGGCTCGCGCCTGACAGCGTCGGGCGGATATGCGGCACCGGCAGGTCGGCAGCATGGGCGCCGACGTGACTGAGCAGTGCGGTCTGGAAATCGCTTTCGACCTCGGGCTCGGCACCATTGATGATCTTCAGAATCGAGATGCTGCCGTCCTCAGCCGCGACCTTGAAGTTCTGATCGCGTTCGCTGGCAAGCAGCGAGAGTGCGCCGGAGAGGCCGTAATGCTCCTTCAGCAAGGCGGCTGCCGCTTCGGTCGAAAAGTCGGGCGTGGTCTTCAGCATATCGTTCATGGGGATCCTCATCTCGATGACGAGATTTGCATGGGCTGTGCTTCGATGCATCCGGCAATATGCCGGTTGCACCGGCACTATGTTTATAATAACCGTCATCTTGTCGGCGGGCACGGAGGAGGGGACATGCAGGACATCGACGCGATCGACCGCACCATCCTCAGCATTCTGTCGCAGGAGGCGCGGATCCCGATGAAGTCGCTGGCGGGCCGGATCGGGCTCTCCAGAAGTGCGACGACCGAGAGGGTCACGCGACTGGAAAAGGCCGGCGTCATTCGCGGCTATCGCGCCGATATCGGCCAGCTGGACGAGGGCACGATTCAGGCCTTTCTGCTGGTGACGCTGAAGCGCACGCCATCGATCGGCGTGCTCGACCGGCTTGCCGGTTTCTCTACGGTCCGCAAGGTGTCCTCCGTCAGCGGCCAGCTGGATCTCGTCGTCGAGGTCGAGGTCGGCTCGATCAATGCGCTCAACGAGCTGCGCAACGAGGTGGCGACGATGGACAATGTCGAGGATCTGACCACCTCGATCGTGCTTAGGCGGGATATCGAGCGAAGCTGATACGCCGCCAGCAGAACCGAGGGCGCCTCGTCAGCCCTCGCTCAGCATCTCCGCCTGCGGAGCAAGCCGTTCGAGCAGCGAGCGGCGCACGCGGCCGATGTCGCGCATCGGTGGCTCGCCGAAATGGCGGGCATATTCGCGACTGAACTGCGACTGGCTTTCATAACCCACCTGATGGCCGGCATCGCCGGCGTCGAGGCTCTCCTCCAGCATCAGCCGCCGGGCCTCCTGCAACCGAAGCTGTTTCTGGTATTGCAGCGGGCTCATCGCGGTGATCGCCTTGAAGTGATGGTGTAGCGACGAGACGCTCATGGAGACACGGTTGGCGAGATCGTCGATCCGGAGCGGCCGCGAATAGTGTTCCTTCAGCCAGGCGACTGCGCGGCCGACCTGATGCGGCTGGCTGTCGGTCGTCGCCATCTGTCTGAGGCGATGGCCGTGCGGCCCGGTCAAAAGCCGGTAGAGGATTTCCTGCTCGATCAGTGGCAGCAGCGCCGGTATATCGTCCGGCCGCTCAAGCAGACGCAGCAAGCGAAGTGCGGCATCTTCGAGTTCGATAGTGATCTTGCTGACGCTCATGCCGCGCACGGAAGCGGCGGGTGCCGGCAGCTGCGACAGGGACGCAAGCAGCGCCTGGATCTTGCCCGGGTCGAGCGTGAAGGCCATGCTGAGATAGGGCTCGTCTGCGGAGGCCTGGCAGACTTGGGACAGAACCGGCAGGTCGATCGACGTCAGCAGATAATCCGATGCGCCGTAGATCAGCGTCTCTTCGCCGAGCACCACGCGCTTTGCTCCTTGCACGATGATCGCCAAACTCGGCCTGTAGGCGGAGCAGTTGACCGGGGCGTCGCCGCCGTGGCGGTGCAGGCTCAGGCCGGCAATCTGCGTCATGTGATCACCATCGATTTTGGCAAACCGGGCAATGACGTCGATCATCTCGGGACGGGCAGTCTGTCGCGTGGCTGTCATAATCTCAGGTCTTTCCAGCGGCTTAGCGTTGTGTGAGGCAACGCTCAGATAGGGTCTCGACGTGCCATCTCCAGGATGTCGCTGTCAATCTTGTAGGATCGTGCAAAAACTTTGCAGGATCGCTCTAACGCTTGCAGCGTGCGCACCCTCATAGTCCTGATGCGCCAGGCCGGGCTCCCTCCGGACCTGCACCCTTTCCCAAAATGAGGACAGACTGATGGCCATTGCAAGAGGATATGCGGCGACCGATGCGTCGAAGCCGCTGACGCCCTTCACCTTCGAACGCCGCGAACCGCGCGACGACGATGTGGTGATCGAGATCAAATATTGCGGCGTCTGCCACTCGGACATCCACCAGGCCCGCAACGAATGGGGCAACTCGGCGTTCCCGATGGTTCCGGGCCACGAGATCGTCGGCATCGTCACGGCGGTCGGCTCCAAGGTGACCAAGTTCAAGGTCGGCGACCGCGCCGGCGTTGGCTGCTTCGTCGATTCCTGCACCACCTGCGCTACCCGCGATCTGGATCTGGAACACTACATGCCCGGCCTGGTCGTGACCTACAACGGCGTCGAAGCTGACGGCAAGACACCGACCCAGGGCGGCTACTCCGACAGCATCGTCGTCAAGGAAGGCTACGTTCTGTCGATCCCCGAGAACCTGCCGCTCGACGCTGCGGCACCGCTGCTTTGCGCCGGCATCACGCTCTATTCGCCGCTGCGCCACTGGAAGGCCGGTCCCGGCAAGAAGGTCGCGATCGTCGGCATGGGCGGTCTCGGACATATGGGCGTCAAGCTGGCGCATGCCATGGGCGCAGACGTGACCGTTCTCAGCCAGACGCTTTCCAAAAAGGAAGACGGGCTGAAGCTCGGCGCCGATCACTACTATGCCACCAACGACCCCGAGACCTTCACGGCGCTGGCGGGCACGTTTGACCTGATCATCTGCACGGTTGCCGCCGAGATCGACTGGAACGCCTACCTCAACCTGCTCAAGGTCGATGGCGATCTGGTGCTGGTCGGCATTCCGGAGAACGCCGTGCCGGTGCATGCCTTCTCGCTGGTGCCGGCGCGCCGCAGCATTTCCGGCTCGATGATCGGCTCGATCAAGGAGACCCAGGAAATGCTCGACTTCTGCGGCGAGCACAACATCGTCTCGGAAATCGAAACGATCCGCATCCAAGAGATCAACGAAGCCTATGAACGCGTCGTCAAGAGCGACGTGCGTTATCGATTTGTCATCGACATGGCATCGCTGCAGGACGCCGCCTAAGCTGAAAGCAGACGGCCCGGGATCTGTGTAGATCCCGGGCCGTTCTTTTATTTTTCTGCGACAGAGGCTCACACCAGCGGCAGCGGCCCGTCGTTCTTGATCTCTTCCATGACAGCATAGGTGCGGGTCTCCTTGACGCCCGGGAGCGTCCAGAGAACCTGGCCGAGGAAGTTGCGGTAGGCCGCCATGTCCTCGAACCGCGTCTTGACCAGATAGTCGAAGCCGCCTGCCACCATGTGACATTCGAGCACGGCCGGCGCCTGTTTGACGGCGGCGGCGAACTGGTCGAAGACGTCGGGCGTCGTCTTGTCGAGCATGACCTCGATGAAGACCAGCAGCCCGAAGCCGAGCTTCTGCGGGTCCAATCGCGCGCCGAAGCCCGAGACGTATCCTTCCTTCAACAGCCGGCGCAGACGTTCGCTGGTCGCGGTCGGCGACAGGCCGATGCGATCGGCAAGCTCCAGATTGGTGATGCGGCCGTCCGCCTGGAGAATGTTGAGAATTCGTCGGTCAATCTTGTCGATCTGATGCATCGTGCCTCCCAACCGTGCCTCAGGCGGCAAGTCGCGTTTCCGCGAGCTTCACCCAGTAGGAAATGCCGTGCGGGATCGCCTCGTCGTTGAAGTCATAGGCCGGGTGATGCAGCCCGGCGGTGTCACCGTTGCCCATGAAGATAAAGGCGCCGGGGCGGGCAAGCAGCATGTAGGAGAAATCCTCACCGCCCATCATCGGATCGAGCGACGGCTGGACATTGCCGGCACCGGCAATCTCGGCTGCCGCCTGCAAGGCATAACCGGTCTCGTCGGCATGGTTCACCGTTACCGGATAGTTGCGGTTGTAGGAGACCTGGACGGTCGCGCCGTAGATCTGGGCAACACCCTCGGCAATCGTGCGGATGCGGCTTTCGCCGATCTCGCGCACCTCAGGCATGAGGGTGCGCACGGTGCCGCCAAGTACGGCTTCCTGCGGAATGACGTTGTGGGCGAAACCGGCATTGAACTTGGTGACGGAGACGACGACGGAGGCGAGCGGATCGACTGTGCGCGACGCAATCGTCTGCAAGGCGGTCACGATCTGCGTTCCGACGATGATCGGGTCGATCGTCTTGTGCGGCTGGGCCGCATGGCCGCCGCGGCCCTTGATGGTGATGGTGAACTCGTCGGTCGAGGCCATGATCGGGCCGACGCGGCTGCCGAACTGGCCGACGGGCATGCCCGGCATGTTGTGCATGCCGTAGACTTCGGCAATGGCGAAGCGCTCCATCATGCCGTCCTTGACCATCTCGTTGCCGCCGCCGCCGCCTTCTTCTGCAGGCTGGAAGATCACCGCGACTTGGCCGGCAAAGTTACGGGTCTCGGCGAGATACTTCGCCGCCCCGAGAAGCATGGCCGTGTGGCCGTCGTGGCCGCAGGCATGCATCTTGCCGGATGTCTCAGAGGCCCAGTCCTTGCCGCTCGTCTCGGTGATCGGCAGCGCGTCCATGTCGGCGCGCAGACCGATGGTGCGGCCCGCGCCGAGATTGCCGCGGATGAGGCCGACGACGCCGGTGCGGCCAAGCCCCGTCACGATTTCGTCAACGCCGAACTCCTTCAGTTTCTTTTCGACGAAGGCTGCCGTATTTTCGACCGCGAACAGGAGCTCCGGATTCCTGTGCAGGTGGCGCCGCCATTCGGTGACTTCATTCTGGAGCTCGGCGGCACGGTTAAGTATCGGCATCGTTTCGTCCTGTCGGTCTGTTCGATCACTAATTGTATCTGCGTATCGGTGTGGATTGGCACGACTGCCCGTGAATGGGCTTTGCCATCTCCTCGCCATATAGGCTAAATAGCCGGACGAGACGAGGCAACAGCGGATTTTCGAGGTCCTATCGTGGTGACAGCAGGATTTTTCACGCGTGGCAAGATGAAGGCGCTCGGAGTGACGGCGGCGACATGCGCCACGCTTCTTGCGGCGCTGCCGGCTGCGGCCAATCCAAGGCTGGTCGTCGACGTCAATTCGCTGAAGGTTTACGAGCATCAGGATATCTTCCAGAAATGGTATCCGGCGTCGCTGACCAAGCTGATGACGGCCTACACGGCCTTCCGCGCCATCAAGTCCGGTCAGCTCACGCTCGAGAGCCCGGTCATCATGACCAAGAACGCCGCCGCCGAGCCGCCGAGCAAGATGTTCTACAAGCCCGGCCAGGCGATGACGCTCGACAGCGCGCTGAAGATGATGCTGGTGAAGTCGGCAAACGATGTTGCGGTCGCGATCGCCGAAACGGTCGCCGGTTCGGAGCCCGCCTTCATCGAGCGGATGAATGCCGAGGCCCGCCGCATCGGCATGACCTCCTCGAACTTCATTAATCCCAACGGTCTGCCTGGTCCCGGCCAGTACACCACCGCCCGCGACCTTGCGGTGCTCGCGATCACGCTCAAGCGCGAGTTTCCGCAATACGCCTCCTATTTCTCGCTGGAAGGTTTCACCACCGGCAAAAAGGATTATCCGAACTACAACATGCTGATCGGCCGCTTCGAAGGGGCTGACGGCATGAAAACCGGCTTCATCTGCGCTTCCGGCTTCAACCAGGTTTCATCCGCCACCCGCGAGGGGCGCAGCGTCGTCTCGGTCGTGCTCGGCGAGGACAGCCTCGGTGCGCGTGCGGATGAGTCCGCACGGCTCCTGCAGATGGCACTGACGACGAACGGCAACGGCAAGCCGTCGCTGGTGCAGATCCCGGCCTATGGCGAGACGCGCGACATGGTGGCCGATGTCAGCAAGCAGATCTGCTCGAAGGCGGCCGCGAAGGTTCGCAGCGAGGGCCGCGACGAAGCCGGAGCCGCCAGAAGCTGCTCTCGCCCTATATCCACGAAATCAACCGGCCACTGAAGCTTGCCTTCGCCGGGCTGATCGCCGGCAGCGGCGAAAAAGCGCCGAAGCTTGCCGGCGACCCGGCCGGCCAGGGCGATGTCGCCAATGTGCCGATCCCGGTGCCGCGGCCGACCTTCTGATCGGAGTGCATGATGGTTAGTCCCTTGTCGGCGGTGCCGGTCTCGATCCTCACCGGCTTCCTCGGTGCGGGCAAGACGACGCTGCTCAACCGGCTGCTGAAGGATCCCGATCTCTCGGATACGGCCGTTATCATCAACGAGTTCGGCGACGTGTCGATCGATCATCTGCTGGTGGAAGCCTCCAGCGACGGGGTCATCGAGCTTTCCGACGGCTGCCTCTGCTGCACCGTGCGTGGCGAACTGGTCGATACGCTTGCCGATCTCATGGACCGCATGCAGACCGGCAAGATCAAGCCGCTGAAGCGCGTCGTTATCGAAACCACCGGCCTTGCCGACCCGGCGCCAGTGCTGCAATCGGTGATCGGCAATCCGGTCATTGCGCAGAACTTCCGGCTGGATGGCGTGGTCACCGTCGTCGACGCCGTCAACGGCCTGCAGACGATCGCCAATCACGAGGAAGCGCTGAAGCAGGTCGCCGTTGCCGATCGCATCGTCATCAGCAAGACCGGCCTTGCCGAAACGTCGGAGCGTGATGCGCTGACGGCGCGGATCCGCGCGCTCAATCCGCGCGCGCCGCTGATCGATGGCGACAGCGCCGAAGCAGGGCGCGCAGAGCTGTTCGATTGTGGCCTCTACGACCCGTCGTCGAAGATCGCTGATGTCGGCCGCTGGCTGCAGGACGAGGCGCACCACGACCACCATCATCATGACCACGGTCACGATCATCACGACCACGATCACCACCATGATCATGGGCACGATCATCATCACCATCACGATGTGACGCGACATGGCGGCGACATCCGCTCCTTCAGCATCGTGCACGACCGGCCGATCGAGCCTATGGCGCTCGACATGTTCATCGATCTCCTGCGCTCGGCGCATGGCGAGAAGCTGCTCCGGATGAAGGCGATCGTCGCGGTTGCCGACAGGCCGGACCGGCCGCTGGTGCTGCATGGCGTGCAGAACGTCTTCCACACGCCGGAGCGGCTCGCCGCCTGGCCGGACCCGAACGACCGTCGCACGCGCATGGTGCTGATCACCAAGGGGTTGGAAGAGGCCTTCGTCCGCGACCTCTTCGACGCCTTCACCGGCAAGCCGCGCATCGACCGGCCAGACGCCCAAGCGTTGTCCGACAATCCGCTCGCCGTGCCAGGCATGCGGTTCTAAATCACGTCAGTAATCGAAGCGTTGCCGCGCGGCAGACGTGGCGTCTTACGAGCCCTTGCGGATGAGGAACCGGTGGCCGCCGTCGGCGGGTGCGGCCTCTACAAGCTTGTGGCCGTCCTCGTTGCAGAAATGCGGAATGTCGATCACCGCCAGCGGATCGGTGGTCTCAATCTCCAGCAATGCGCCCGGCGCCAGCGAAGTCATGCGTTTACGCGTCTTCAAAACGGGAAGGGGGCATTTAAGCCCCCTCAGGTCATAGACGATCTTCTGTTCGTCCGGCATCAATTGCCCCAGATCTTCCAGAACGGCCGCTTCTTCGGCGGCTCTTCCGTCATAACAGGCGCTTCGGCGGCCGCATCGGCTGACGGTGTCGTTGCCGTGGTCACGGCAGCGGCCTGCTGCTGGGCGGCAGGGGCCGGCGCCTTCGCCTGCTTTGCGGTCGTTGCCGGGGCGGCTTGCGTCTGCGGTGCGGCAGTAGCCTGCTGTTCAGGCGTGATGACGACCGGGGCCGGCATCTGCAATTCCGGCTCGCTCTTGAAGAACAGGCTCCAGAAGGATTTCTTCGGCTGCTCGACGGCTGCCTGCATCACCGGCTGCGGAATGGGATTGGCGGCCGGGACCGGGACGTGCTTGCCGCCATCGGTCGCCTTTTCGAGTTCCTTCTTCTGGATCTCGACGGCCTGCTTGGTTTCTTCCGCTTCCTTCTGCAAGGCGATCTTCTTTTCGAGATCGCTCGCCTTCATCATCTTGCCGGCGTCAAGCGAGTTTCCGGTCGGCGCATAGGCGAGTTCGCGGCCGACGCGCTGCTTGGCGACAATCGCCTTGCGCTCGGCTTCGCTTGGTTCGTACCAGACCATGCCGTCATACTTCTTCATCGCCTTGTCGTAGTCGGTCTGGTAGCTCTTTTCGAAGCTCGCCATCGCCACCTGCAGGGCCGGCGGCGTCGACATGGCGGGGCACTGGCCACCCGGATTGAACGGGCCGGAGGCCTGCTGGTTGAAGACGTACTTCTTCTCGCAGACATTGACTTCCGGCGGACGCTTGGTGACTTCGAACTGGTCGTAGCCGACCTTCAGCATCTTCCAGAAGTCGATATTCGGATTGTCGCGGTGCCGCGCCATGTTCTCCGCGGTCATGCGGAAGGGGAAGGCCTGCAGCTGAACACTTTCCTGGCCGCCCTTGAAGCTATCGCGGGCGAGCGCAAAGATCTCGATCATCTGCTCGTCGGTCATCGAGTAGCAGCCCGACGACGAGCAGGCGCCGTGGATCATCAGGTGTGTGCCCTGGCGACCGTTCGCCTTGTCGTAGGCGTTGGGATAGCCGGTGTTGATCGCCAGATAGTAGTTGGAATTGGGGTTCATCTGGCGCGGGAAGAGCGGGTAGAAGCCTTCCGGCGCCTGCCGGTCGCCTTCCTTCACCTTGGGCCCAAGCTTGCCGGACCAGGCGCAGATCTTGTAGGTCTTCAAAAGCTGGAAGCGGTTGGCGGTATTGGCCTTCCAGACCTCGAGCGTGCCTTCTTCCTTGAAGATGCGCAGTGCGATCGGGGCTTGCTTCTGCATCCCGAGCTCGCTCATCTTTTTGACCATCGGGGCAGAGACCTGATACTCGGTCTTGTTCCTGACGGACTTGATATCGACCGATGTCGTCGCATCCAGCGTTTCGTTGGTGCAGCCGGCAAGCGCGGCGACAATGGCGGCGGAAGCTAAAAGGTTCCAGAAACGCATCAGCAGAGGCCCGTTCAAACCCAAACTCGACTAGGAAAGCCCAAGTCCGCGAGGGTGGGCCTTTTACAGAATCACTAAGCGATTATACTTCACGAATTCTTAACCCTGCAGGGTGGCCCTGCCGATGCGCTGTTCATGACCTCATGAATATGGCCAAGATTTGGCCACACTCCGCTTTGCAGTTGCGAAATCCGCTTCCGCAATCGCGGGCCATCAGATCGGGCGAGGGGAAGGTCGTGGGATTTCCGCCCCGCTCCCGCTTAAGGACTGCCGATCCGGCTTAGAGGTTACGGCCGATATTCAGATATTTTTGTCGGCGATCGGTGCGCAACTGGTCGCCATCGCGTCCGGAAAGTTCCTTGAGCGCGTCGGCGATCACGGTTCCGGTGCGGCCGATGACCGCGTTCGGGTCGCGGTGCGCGCCGCCGACCGGTTCCTGAATGATGCCGTCGATGACGCCGAGCGCTTTCAGATCCTCGGACGTGATCTTCATGTTGCTGGCCGCTTCCTTGGCGCGGGTGGAATCGCGCCACAGGATAGAGGCTGCACCTTCCGGCGAGATGACGCTGTAGATCGCATGCTCGAGCATGTAGACGCGGTTGCCGGTGGCGATCGCAATCGCACCGCCGGAGCCGCCTTCGCCGATGACGACGGTGACGATCGGCACGCGAACGTTGAGGCACATCTCGGTGGAGCGGGCAATCGCTTCCGCCTGGCCGCGCTCTTCGGCGTTAACGCCCGGGTAGGCGCCTGCGGTATCGACCAGCGTGATCAGCGGCAAGCCGAAGCGGTCAGCCATTTCCATGACGCGGATCGCCTTGCGGTAGCCTTCTGGACGGGGGCTGCCGAAATTGTGCTTGATGCGCGACTTGGTGTCGTTGCCCTTTTCCTGGCCGAGAACGGCGACCGGCATACCGCGGAAGCGCGCAAGGCCGGCCTGGATGGCGTCGTCGTTGGCGAAGTTGCGGTCGCCGGCAAGCGGCGTGAACTCGGTGAAGAGCTCGGCGGCATAATCCAGGAAGTGCGGGCGCGAGGGGTGGCGGGCGACCTGGGTCTTCTGCCACGGCGTCAGCTTGGAATAGATCTCGACCATCGCGTCGCGGACGCGCGTCTCCAGGCGTTCGATCTCATCCGAAGTGTTCACACTCTCGTCTTCGCCGGCGAGCTTCTTCAATTCGAGAATCTTGCCTTCGAGGTCGGAGATGGGTTTTTCGAAATCGAGATAGTTGTGCATGAGATGCGTTTCCGATCATTTTGCGACAAGGGTCTGCGGGCCGAAACCAGCCTGCCCGGCGGTCCTAATCCTGTTTTTTCGCCTGTTTGGCAAGAGGGTGATGGTTTTGCACCAGGTTGTGCAGCCGTTCTTCCAGAACATGTGTATAGATTTGTGTCGTTGAAATGTCCGAGTGACCGAGCAGTTCCTGCACCGCGCGAAGGTCGGCGCCATTGGCCAGCAGGTGGCTGGCGAAGGCATGTCTAAGCACGTGCGGGGAGATCGTGGCGACACGAATGCTGGCGCGCGCGGCCAGCGATTTCAGATCGCGGGCAAAAACCTGGCGCGGCAGGAACCCCTGCTTGCCCGAGGAGGGGAAGAGCCACGGGCTCTCTCGGTTGCCACTTTCCTCGCGCGCAATCTCCTCGGCGAGCGCCTCGCCATAGGCCCGCATGGCCCGGATCGCTGCCTGTGATAGCGGAACGAGGCGGTCCTTGTTGCCCTTGCCGCGGATGACGAGGAAGCGGCCGTTCTGGGCGAGCACGCTTGCCGGCAGCGACACCAGTTCGCTGACGCGCATGCCGGTCGCATAGAGCAGTTCGATCAGCGCATGCATGCGCAATTTGGCGAGGTGGTCGGTACCGCCGGCTGCCGCCTCGGTCTCCGCCTGGCCGATCAGGCGCGAGACGTCGTCGACGCTCAGCGTCTTCGGCAGGCTACGTCCCTTCTTCGGCGCGTCGAGGATCCCGGTCGGGTCGTCGCCGCGCATGCCTTCGGCGTAGAGGAATTTGTAGAACTGCCTGAGCGCCGAAAGCCGCCGCGCTTGCGAGGAGGCCTTGAAGCCCTGACCGGCGAGATGGGCGAGATACCCGCGAAGGTCATCTGGTGTCGCCCCGGTCAGCCCGGTTCCGAGCGTGCGCAGATGCGAGGAGGCATCTTCGAGGTCACGCTCGTAGGATTGCAGCGTATTGACCGCTGCACCCCGCTCGGCGCTCATCATTTCGAGGAAAGCCTCGACATGGGCGGCGGAAAGATCGCTCATTGGGTCTTGTTCACCCGTTCGGACGGGATCTTCACGGTGACGTCGCGCTCCGTCGGCTCGACGAAGGTGACGAGAGAGATCATCGTGCCGTACACTATCCCGGCAATTACGGCGCAGAAGAACAGGAACCGGAAGAGGGTCGGCATTTCAATCTCCTCTGCATGTGCCTTTCGATCGAAGCGGACGTAAGGATACATGCAGGCGTTCAAACGGCCAGTGCGTTTCAGGCGCTCGGAATGAGCGCGCGACGCTGTGGCGGGTGCCAGACCTATATGAACGCCGCTTCCGCCGAGTTCAAGAACCGTGAGCGGACGCGCGCGACGACTTGACGCTACACCCCGATTTGTCGATACCGAAAGGGAATGGGGAATAAGAAGTCCAATGAACGACGTGATCGAACCGGTTTCCGCAACGCTTGCCGAGCGGGCGAAGCTTGTACTCGGTAAACGTAATCTCGTCTTCATCGGCCTGATGGGCGCCGGCAAATCGGCAATCGGTCGTTTGACGGCTCAGGCGCTTGGCATTCCCTTCGTCGATTCCGACCATGAGATCGAGCGCGTCTCGCGCATGACGATCAGCGATCTCTTTGCCCGCTATGGCGAAGACGAGTTCCGGGCGCTTGAAACGCGGGTGCTGAAGCGGCTCTTGCGCAGCGGTCCGCGCGTGGTCTCGACCGGCGGCGGCGCCTATATCAACGAGCGCTCGCGCCGCCAGATCAAGAAGGGTGGCCTGACGGTCTGGCTGAACGCCGAGCTCGACGTGCTCTGGGAGCGGGTCAACAAGCGCGACACCCGGCCGCTGCTGAAGACCGAGAACCCGAAGCAGACGCTCGAAAACCTGATGAATGCGCGTTACCCGATCTACGCCGAAGCGGACCTGACGGTGCTGTCGCGCGATGTGAAGAAAGAGACGATGGTCGAGGATGTCCTCACCGCCGTCATCGAGTACCAGGACAAGAAGACCCATGAATAGCCATGCGATGCCTGCAGCCGAACGCAAGGTCCGTGTCGACCTCGGTGACCGTTCTTACGACATCCTGATCGGTCCCGGGCTGATTGCGGCGGCCGGTGAGGAAATCGCCGCCCGCCTCAAGGGGCGCAAGATGGCCGTCATCACCGATGAGAACGTCGCGCCGCGCTACCTTGAGCCGCTCATGGCGAGCCTTGGGGAGTGCGACATCGACGCCGTGTCGCTGGTGCTTCCCGCCGGCGAAAAGACCAAGAGCTTCGAACATCTGATTCCGGTCTGCGAAACGGTGCTTGGCGCCCGGATCGAGCGCAACGATGCGGTGATCGCGCTTGGTGGTGGCGTCATCGGTGACCTCACCGGCTTTGCCGCCGGCATCGTGCGCCGCGGCTCGCGCTTCATCCAGATACCGACCTCGCTCTTGGCGCAGGTGGATTCCTCCGTCGGCGGCAAGACCGGCATCAATTCGCCGCACGGCAAGAACCTGATCGGTGTCTTCCACCAGCCGGATCTGGTGCTGGCGGACACCGACGTGCTCGACACCTTGAGCGAGCGCGAATTCCGCGCCGGTTATGCCGAGGTCGCGAAATACGGGCTGATCGACAAGCCGGACTTCTTTGCCTGGCTCGAAAACAACTGGCAGGCGGTCTTTGCGGGGGGTAGCGCCCGCATTGAGGCGATCGCAGTCAGCTGCCAGGCCAAGGCGGACGTCGTGGCGGCGGACGAACGCGAAAATGGCCTGCGCGCGCTGCTCAATCTCGGCCACACCTTCGGCCATGCACTGGAGGCGGCGACCGAATACGACAGCGCCCGGCTGGTGCACGGTGAGGGCGTTTCGATCGGCATGGTGCTGGCGCATCAGTTCTCGACGCGCATGAACCTTGCGAGCGCCGACGATGCAACCCGTGTCGAGGCGCATCTGAGGGCCGTCGGCCTGCCGACGCGCATGTCGGAAATTCCCGGTACACTGCCTCCGGCAGAACGGCTGATGGACGCGATTGCCCAGGACAAGAAGGTCAAGGGCGGCAAGCTCACCTTCATCCTGACGAAGGGTATTGGCCAGTCCTTCGTCGCTGATGACGTCCCATCCTCCGAGGTTCTGAGCTTCCTGAGGGAAAAGCACCCGCAATGACCGGCGAAGCCTTCATTGCCTTTCTGGCGGAGTACTGGCTGTCGATCCTGTCAGTCTTCTGCCTCCTTGTGCTTTCGGGCTTCTTTTCGGGTTCGGAGACGGCGCTGACCGCCGCGTCGCGCTCGCGTATGCATACGCTGGAAAACAACGGCGAAGAGCGCGCCGGCATCGTCAACCGGCTGATCGAGCGTCGCGACCGGCTGATCGGCGCGCTGCTAATCGGCAACAATCTCGTCAACATTCTTGCCTCGTCACTGACGACGAGCCTACTGATCGGTCTCTTCGGCGACAGCGGTGTGGCGATCGCCACACTCGCCATGACCGTGCTGCTCGTCATCTTCTCGGAAGTACTGCCGAAGAGCTGGGCGATTGCCTCGCCGGATCGTTTCGCGATTGCCGTGGCACCGCTCGTCCGTCTCTTCGTCGCCGTCGTCGGCCCGGTTTCGAGCCTCGTCAACGGCATCGTCCGGCGCCTGCTCAACATCTTCGGCATCAACCTGGCCTCCGACATGTCTATGCTGTCGGCGCATGAGGAACTGCGCGGCGCCGTGGACCTGCTGCACCGCGAGGGCTCGGTGATCAAGGCCGACCGCGATCGACTCGGCGGCGTGCTCGATCTTGGCGAGCTTGAAATCTCCGACATCATGATCCACCGCACCAGCATGCGGGCGATCAATGCCGACGAGCCGCCGGAAACCTGCGTCCGCGATATTCTCGAAAGCCCGTTCACGCGGCTGCCGCTCTGGCGCGGGTCGACCGACAACATCATCGGCGTCGTGCATTCCAAGGATTTGCTGAGAGCGCTGGCCGAACCCAATGTCGAGCCGGAAAACCTCGATATCGTCAAGATCGCGCAGAAGCCCTGGTTCGTGCCGGACACGACCAACCTCAAGGATCAACTCAACGCGTTCCTGCGTCGCAAGCTGCATCTGGCGATCGTCGTCGACGAGTATGGTCAGGTTCAGGGTCTGGTGACGCTGGAGGACATTCTGGAGGAAATCGTCGGCGATATCGCCGATGAGCACGACCTCGACATTCAGGGCGTGCGCCAGGAAGCCGATGGCTCGATCGTCGTCGATGGCTCGGTGCCGATCCGCGATCTCAACCGCGCGCTCGACTGGTCGCTGCCGGACGAGGAGGCGACGACGGTGGCCGGTCTGGTCATCCACGAGTCCAAGAGCATTCCGGAGGAGCGCCAGGCCTTCACCTTCCACGGCAAACGCTTCATCGTGATGAAGCGGGTGAAGAACCGCATTACCAAGCTGCGCATCCGTCCGGCGGAAGAGGGTGCTCCGCCTGCGTGATGGCCGCGATTGCCTCTACCAGCGGGTCGGCTCGCCGGGGGCTGCCGGCTCGACGGCGAGCGCATGCAGGCCGGCGTCGAGTTCTGGCTTCAGGAGATCATTGATGGCGCGGTGGCGGGCGACGCGGCTCATGCCGGCAAAGGCGCTAGAAACGATACGCACGCGCATGTGGGACTCGCCGGTACCATCGAACCCCGGCTGATGGCCGGCATGCTGATGGCTCTCGTTGATGACCTCGAGCCGTTCAGGGTGGAAGGCCTCGATCAGCTTCTTTTCGATGGTCTCGGTGAGCGACATTCTTCCGTCCCATTTTGCTGTTTGCTTGGCGCCCCCTCGCAGTTAAGAACCCGGTAATCGCTGGCACGGCGGCGCAAAATGCCCGCACAAAGCCAGCAACATTCCGCTTTGTCAATTCTTGTTGTGACTCCCGCCAAACCCCATAATGAGCGCCATGAGACTCGATTCAAAATACTTCGATCGCATTCGAACCCGGCGCAAGGTCGAGCCGCAGGCAGAGCCGGCGGCTCCCGTCTGTCAGTGGGACGGCTGCGATCAGAAGGGTGTGCACCGGGCGCCCGTCGGTCGCAACGCCGAGGGGCAGTACTTCATGTTCTGCTTCGAGCACGTGAAGGAATACAACAAGGGCTACAACTTCTTCTCCGGCCTCTCCGACAGCGAGGTCGCCCGCTACCAGAAGGAAGCGATCACCGGTCATCGGCCCACCTGGACCGTCGGCGTCAACAAGAACGCCAAGAACGGCCCGACCCAGTCGCAGACGCGGTCTGGCTCTGCCGGCGCCCAGGCCCGCATGCGCGATCCCTTCGGCTTTGTCAGCGAGGCACGGGCGCGATCCGGTCGTCCCGAGCCACGTCAGCGCAAGCTGAAGACGCTCGAGGCGAAGGCCTTCGAAACGCTTGGTCTCGGAGCCTCGGCGACCACTGCCGACATCAAGGCGGCATACAAGGACCTCGTCAAGAAGCATCACCCCGATGCCAATGGCGGAGATAGAGGATCGGAAGAGCGTTTTCGCGCGGTTATTCAGGCCTACCAATTGTTAAAACAGGCTGGTTTCTGCTAACAACCCGGATTAATACAGAAGCACTTTTGCAGGCGAATGCGCGGGTGCCGTCCGGTGGCCGCTCTGGAGACATGATGAGCAAGATTGACCTCGACATTTCCAACCTCCCCGACACCACGATTTCCGTCCGGGAGGTTTTCGGCATTGATACGGATTTGCGCGTTCCTGCCTATTCGAAGGGCGACGCCTATGTCCCGGATCTGGATCCGGACTACCTCTTCGACCGCGAAACGACGCTCGCCATTCTCGCAGGCTTCGCCCACAACCGACGCGTGATGGTGTCGGGCTATCACGGCACCGGCAAGTCCACCCATATCGAGCAGGTCGCCGCGCGCCTCAACTGGCCGTGCGTGCGCGTCAACCTCGATAGCCATGTCAGCCGTATCGACCTCGTCGGCAAGGACGCGATCGTCGTCAAGGACGGCCTGCAGGTCACCGAATTCAAGGACGGCATCCTGCCCTGGGCCTACCAGCACAATGTCGCGCTCGTCTTCGACGAATACGATGCCGGCCGCCCGGACGTCATGTTCGTCATCCAGCGCGTGCTGGAATCCTCCGGCCGCCTGACGCTGCTCGACCAGAGCCGTGTCATCCGTCCGCACCCGGCCTTCCGCCTGTTTGCGACCGCCAACACCGTCGGCCTCGGCGACACGACCGGCCTCTATCACGGCACGCAGCAGATCAACCAGGCGCAGATGGACCGCTGGTCGATCGTCACCACGCTGAACTACCTGCCGCACGACAAGGAAGTCGACATCGTCGCCGCCAAGGTCAAGGGCTTCACTGCCGACAAGGGCCGCGAGACCGTCTCCAAGATGGTACGTGTCGCCGACCTCACGCGCGCTGCTTTCATCAATGGCGATCTCTCGACCGTCATGAGCCCGCGTACGGTCATCACCTGGGCCGAGAACGCCCACATCTTCGGCGACATCGCTTTCGCCTTCCGCGTGACCTTCCTCAACAAGTGCGACGAGCTTGAGCGGGCGCTGGTCGCCGAGCACTACCAGCGCGCCTTCGGCATCGAGCTGAAGGAAAGCGCTGCCAACATCGTGCTCGAAGCCACCGCCTGATCCCACGGCCTGCCGTCCCCTTTGGGAGGGCGGGTCATGACGCTGTGGCAAACCGGATGACGCCCCACTGGGGCGCCGTCGCCTCTGGCTGAAGAAGGAACTGTCGTGAGCTCGAATTCGAAGGCAAAGCCAACCACGCGCGAGAATGCTGCGGAACCGTTCAAGCGGGCGCTTTCCGGCTGCATCCGATCGATCGCGGGCGATGCCGAGGTGGAAGTCGCCTTCGCCAACGAGCGGCCGGGCATGACCGGCGAACGCATCCGTCTGCCGGAACTTTCCAAGCGCCCGACCCTGCAGGAACTTGCCGTGACCCGCGGGCTCGGTGACAGCATGGCGCTGCGCAAGGCCTGTCACGATGCGCGGATCCACGCGACCATGTCGCCGCAAGGGGCGGACGCCCGCGCGATCTTCGATGCGGTGGAGCAGGCTCGTGTCGAGGCGATCGGGTCGTTGCGCATGGCGGGTGTCGCCAAGAACCTCAACGTCATGCTCGAAGAGAAATACGCCAAGGCGAATTTCGCAACCATCGAGCGCCAGGCGGACGCGCCGCTCGGCGAGGCCGTAGCGCTGCTGGTGCGCGAGAAGCTGACGGGCCAGAAGCCGCCGGCGTCTGCCGGCAAGGTGCTCGACCTCTGGCGCGAGTTCATCGAGGGCAAGGCTGCCGGCGACATTGAGCACCTGTCGTCGACGATCAACAACCAGCAGGCCTTTGCCCGGGTCGTTCGCGACATGCTGACCTCGATGGAAGTCGCCGAGAAATACGGTGACGACGACAACGAGCCGGACGAGCAGGAAAGCGAGACCGACGAAGACCAGCCGCGCAGCCAGGAGCAGGACGAGAACGCCAGCGACGAGGAAGCCGGCGACGATGCCGCACCCGCCGACGAGAACCAGGCTGCCGAAGAGCAGATGGAAGAAGGCGAGATGGACGGCGCGGAGATCTCCGACGACGATCTCCAGGACGAAGGCGACGAGGACAGCGAAACGCCCGGCGAGGTCAAGCGTCCGAACCAGCCCTTCGCCGACTTCAACGAGAAGGTCGACTACGCCGTCTTCACCCGCGAGTTCGACGAGACCATCGCCTCGGAAGAGCTTTGCGACGAGGCCGAGCTCGACCGGCTGCGCGCCTTCCTCGACAAGCAGCTTGCCCATCTTCAAGGCGCGGTCGGCCGGCTTGCCAATCGGCTGCAGCGCCGCCTGATGGCGCAGCAGAACCGCTCCTGGGAGTTCGATCTCGAAGAGGGCTATCTCGACTCGGCGCGACTTCAGCGCATCATCATCGATCCGATGCAGCCGCTCTCCTTCAAGCGCGAAAAGGACACCAACTTCCGCGATACCGTCGTGACGCTGCTGATCGACAATTCCGGCTCGATGCGAGGCCGTCCGATCACGGTTGCGGCCACCTGCGCCGATATCCTGGCGCGCACGCTCGAGCGCTGCGGCGTCAAGGTCGAGATCCTCGGTTTTACCACCAAGGCGTGGAAGGGTGGGCAGTCACGCGAGAAGTGGCTGGCCGGCGGCAAGCCACAGGCCCCGGGTCGCCTCAACGACCTGCGACACATCGTCTACAAGTCTGCCGACGCTCCGTGGCGCCGCGCACGACGCAATCTGGGCCTGATGATGCGGGAAGGCCTGCTCAAGGAAAACATCGACGGCGAGGCGTTGATTTGGGCGCATGAGCGGCTGATGGCGCGGCGCGAACAGCGGCGCATCCTGATGATGATTTCGGACGGCGCGCCGGTCGACGACTCGACGCTGTCGGTCAATCCAGGAAACTATCTGGAGCGTCACCTGCGCGCGGTCATCGAGCAGATCGAAACGCGCTCGCCGGTGGAACTGCTGGCGATCGGTATCGGCCACGACGTGACGCGCTACTATCGCCGTGCCGTCACCATCGTCGATGCCGATGAGCTTGCCGGCGCGATGACCGAACAGCTGGCCGCACTCTTCGAGGACGAAAGCCAGCGCCGCGGTTCTTCGCGTCTTCGCCGCGCCGGGTGATGCGTCCCCCTTGGGGGCGGTGGAACATCGCCTCCGAGCTGCCAATCGGCACCTGCACGCATCGCTGGCGGCCGAAGTCAATTTACGGACATAGTTTTACAGTCTACCAAGCTACCATGCGTGGCGGGCTCACTGTGAGCGCACGCCGCGTCATTCCCGATGCCCCCCCTGAAGGTACTTCTCTTGATGCTTGGCCGCGGTCTCCTAGCCCTTTTCCTCCTGGCTTCGGCCTGCCCGGCATGGTCCGCTTCCGATAGCGAAGACCTGCCGATCCGCAGCCGCCAGATCAGTAATTTCGCTGTCGGTTCCAGCGCCACCCGGTTTGGCGCCCTGGAGTTTCTCGGCGGTCTGGAGATGACCTCGTCAAATCCGCTGTTCGGCGCGGTTTCGGCAATCCGCTTTCGTCCTGACGGCAGCTCTTTCGTCGCCGTCATGGATACCGGCCACTGGCTGGAAGGTGCGGTAACCCGCGACGAGCAGGGTCGGCTTTCCGGTATCACCAACCTGACCGCCACGCCGATGGCGGATCGTAACGGTGATGTCGGCCTGGCGAAATGGAAGGTGGATTCCGAAGGGCTTGCCCTTCGTGAAGGCCAGGCGATCGTCAGTTACGAGCAGGCCCATCGCATCGACATCTATCCGGATCCGGGTTTTGCCGGCTCTAAGCCGATCGGAAGCCTGGCATTGCCGTTTCCGATCAGCGAGCTGCGCAGCAACGCCGGCATTGAGACGATCGCGGTCTCGCCGAAGGACAGCCCCCTCGCGGGCGCCATGATCGCCATTGCCGAACGCAGCGTCGACAAGGCGGACAATCTTTTGGCCGGCATCCTCGACGGGCCACAGCGCGGCGCATTCAGCGTCGTGCGCAAGGATCCCTATGCGGCAACCGATGGCGCCTTCCTGCCGAACGGCGACCTCTTGCTGCTGGAGCGACGTTTCTCCTTCGGCTCGGGTCTCGGCATGCAGATCCGTCGGATCCCAGGTGATAAGATCAAGCGCGGCGCGGTCGTCGACGGCGAAGTCCTCTTCGAAGCGGACATGGGCTACCAGATCGACAACATGGAAGGCCTCGACGTCGTCGTGCGTCCCGACGGCGACGTGCGGGTCATCGTCGTCTCCGACGACAACCATTCGATCCTCGAGCGCAACCTGATGCTGGAGTTCCGGCTCACCACCGCGCTGACACAATAAGCCAGCCAACTCCTGAATAGTGCGATCCGCCCGATCGTGTGGAGATCCGGCCAAGCGCCGGTGAAGGATCGAGCCGTCTCGCTGGGCGCGGCTGCGCAGAGGCCCGAACAAGCCCGTCCGATGCTTGACGGTGTCCCGGCAAATGCCTATTGGCCGATTGTCCGTTGAAGGAGATTTATGCGCAGAGGCTGAAAATTTACCCGCATTCGCGGTTGTTCAAGGCGCCGAACAGGCGTCCCTCTTGACGCATATCTATTGAACGGAAAAACCATGAAAAAAATGGATGTGATGATCCGCGCCTATCGGGCTGCGGATTTGGAAGAACTGTCGGCCATCTGGTTCGAGGCCTCGATAACGGCGCACGCATTTGTCGGCGAGGCGCGGTTGCGTGAACAGCGCCTGTTGATCGAGACCGTCTATCTGCCGAACGCGGAGACTTGGGTCGCCATCCGGGGCGGCGAACCGGCCGGGTTCGTCAGCTTGCTCGACGATTTCATCGGCGGGCTCTTCGTCTCGCCGCGACACCAGGGTGCCGGCATCGGCCGCTTGTTGGTTTCGCATGCCCTGCAGCTGAAGGGGCAGCTCCGCTTGGAGGTCTACACCGCCAATTCGCAGGCCTATGCCTTCTACGAGAACCTCGGCTTTGAAGAACAGTCCCGGCGGTCGGAAGACGACGAAGGGCTGCCATTCGAAAACGCTCAGATGCTTTTGAAGCAGGGCTAGAAGGTGAGGCGCGGGGAAGGGCGGCTGCCACCTCTTCCCCGTGCCTTGCAATCGACGCCCGGTCGCCGCTTCGGCGCGGGCCGAGGCGGGCCGGCAGGCGGCCCTTAGGCCGCCTGCTTTTCCGCAGCGGGCATGGGCTTCACGATGCTCATCAGCGCGCCATAGGGGAGCAGCATGACGAGGCCGCAGAGGATCTTCACGCTCAAGTCACCGACCGCCCAGGAGATCCAGCGCGGTGCTTCAGCCGCAAGTACGCCGAGGAGCGGTGCGGTTTCCAGCGCAAAGCTGTCGTTCGGGCCGAAGAACACGAAGAACGGTGCGAACGCAAAGGAGAAGAACATTGCGGTATCGAGCGCCGAGCCGATCAGCGAGCCTGCGAGCGGCGCATGCCACCAGCTCTGACGGCGGAGCCGGTTGAACACCGATATGTCCAGGAGTTGACCGAACAGGAAGGCCGAGCCCGACGCGATAGCGATGCGCGGCGTGGCGGCGACGATGGAGAGCAGAATGGCGACGATGAAGCCTGCGACTACCACGCGACGCGCGATGCGCGGCCCGAACTGGCGGTTGGTAAGGTCGGTCACCAGGAAGGCGAAGGGATAGCTGAAGGCGCCCCAGGTGAGGAGATCGCCGAGCTGCATACCGGCAATCGAGCCCGGTAGCGGAAACTGAACGAGGATGTTCGAGGCGACGACCACGAGGGTCATCAGCGCGACATAGACGAAGAAAGTGCGGTTGATCAGCATTTTTTTATCCTGGGGTATGCCACCAGCTAGAGGGATGAAAGCAGGGTAGTGCACCCGGCCGATGAAGGCAAAAGCGCGTATCGGTTAAGAAACGTGCGCACGAGAAAAAGGCTTGCCGGATGAACCCGCAAGCCTTTTAAACGCGTGTCAAAGACGGTGCGCTGGCGCCGATTAGGCGGCTTCAGCAACCTTCTTGACGATCTGGCGACGCAGCAGGCGAGCGCGCATGCTCAGCTCGTTCTCGTCCGACTTCAGCAGGAAGGCGTCGAGGCCGCCACGGTGTTCAACCGAGCGGAGAGCAGCTGCGGAAACGCGCAGGCGGTAGCGCTGGCCGAGAGCATCGGAAATCAGCGTGACGTTGCACAGGTTCGGAAGGAACCGGCGCTTGGTCTTGTTGTTGGCGTGGCTTACATTGTTGCCCGACTGGACGCCCTTGCCGGTCAATTCGCAACTACGGGACATGGTACACCTATTCTCTTTATCGCCGCCGGACAATGCGGTAGCGGGCCCAGAGCCCAGGCCGCGTTCCTAGGCCATTATTGGAAAGTCGCGGTTCTATAGTCAGAGACGGCCCGCCCGTCAAGCCAAACCTCTTGCATTCTCGGAAAACCGCGGTTTTTCCCGGCCGATCTGCCCATGCGAAGCGCTGTCCGGGCAACAATAATGGTGCGCGAGACCCATTCCAAGCGGTTTTGCTATGCGCTATTTCTTGACCGAGGACGCACGACGGTTTGGTTCCGTGATTGGACCGACCGCGTAGCCGGCGACAGCGAAATGGCGCAGAAAAGCCGTAAACACCCTGCATTTCAGGGTATTGCGGCGATGTTCAAGTGATGGATTCCTAAAGGCATGAAGTTGCGAAATGGCTTTCGCGGGGCAATGCTGCTTTCGGCGGTCTTGTTTTCCACAGCATCATCGGCCGCCGATGCCGAGCATCTGACGGATTACAGCATCTCGCTGTCCGGTCTGCCGGTGGCGCGCGCCTCATTCCACACAGAGGTTCAGAAGAATCGCTACACGATATCGGGGACGCTGAAATCGGCGGGCCTGCTCGATATCCTCAGCCGCACGTCGGGCCAGACACAGGTTTCCGGCGTTGTCGACAAGGATTACCTGCGCGCGTCGCAATATTCGATGTCCTATCGCAGTGGCTCGAAGAGCCGGGCGATCAGCGTTACCTACCGCAACGGCAATGTCGTGCATGCGAGCATGACGCCGAAGCGCACGCCCTTGCCGAAGAATTGGGTGCCGGTCACCTCGCGTGACATGCGCAACGTTCTCGATCCGCTTTCGGGGCTGATCATTCCGGCGCAAGCGCGCGTCTGCCCCAACACCCTGCCGATTTTCGACGGCGAGTCGCGGCTCGACATCAAGCTTTCGCCGAAGGGCACCAGGCCTTTCAAGACGAAGGGCTTCGAAGGCGAGGTGATCGTCTGCGGCATCCGCTTCGTGCCGAAGGCCGGCTACAAGAAGGGCCGCGAGGACGTCGAATATCTGCGGCGACTGCAGACGATGGAAATCTGGTTCGCCAAGGCTGAGACCATGAATGTCTATGCCCCCGTCTATGTCCGCATCCCCACCAAGCTCGGGCCGGTCACGGTCTCGGCGACGCGATTTGGTGGTTGACGCGCGATCGCGTGCAACTAAAAGGTTAAATACCAGCAAGCACCGTGATTTTGACGGCGCAGGTTTCCGTTGAGAGAAATCGCGCCCGGGGACGACTATGAAACTCAAGGCAACTCTGATCGGTTTTTCGGCCATCCTGATGTGGTCGCTGCTCGCGCTGTTCACGGCGGCATCGGGCAAGATGCCGCCGTTCCAGCTTTCGGCAATCTGTTTCCTGATCGGCAGCCTGCCCGGCCTTGCGGTGCTTGTGGCAAAACCGGAGCGCCTGGCGTTGCTCAAGCAGCCGGCGAAGGTCTGGATTACGGGCATTGCCGGCCTTTTCGGCTATCACTTCCTCTACTTCACGGCGCTGCGCAATGCGCCGGCGGTGGAGGCCGGGCTGATCGCCTATCTCTGGCCGCTCTTGATCGTTGTCGGTTCGGCACTGCTGCCGGGGGAGCGGCTGCGCTGGTATCACATCGCCGGCGCGCTTGCGGGCCTCGTCGGCACGATCCTGATCGTCGCGCGCAACGGCGTCGCCTTCGACGATGCCTATCTCATCGGCTATGGCGCGGCCTTCCTCTGCGCCTTTACCTGGTCGGGTTATTCGCTGATCACACGCCGCTTCGAGGCGGTTTCGACCGATGTGGTCACCGGCTTCTGCCTTGCCACCTCGATCCTGTCCTTCGTCTGCCATCTCGCGCTCGAAACGACGGTCTGGCCGGCGACGACCTTCGAGTGGCTGGCGGTCGCGGGCCTCGGCCTCTTGCCGGTGGGGGCGGCCTTCTATGCCTGGGACTTCGGGGTGAAGAACGGCGACATCCAGCTTCTCGGCGTTTCGAGCTATGCAGCACCGGTGCTCTCGACGCTGATCCTGATCCTCTTCGGCTTTGCAGAGCCATCCTGGCGCATAGCGCTTGCCTGCCTGTTCGTCACCGGCGGGGCGGTGCTCGCCGCCCAGGATCTGATTTTGCGCAAGGATGCCGCGGCCACCCAGCCGGCGGAGTAGTCCGAAAGATCGCTATCGGGTCGGCGGCTGCCAGTCGGGGGCTGCCATCTCGAAGGCGGCAAAATCGAAGGCTGGCGCGACCGTGCAGCCGACCAGCGTCCAATCGCCGAGCGAGGCAGCCGACTGCCACCAGTTGGCCGGTACTACGCCCTGCGGCCGCTCACCGTCCCGGATGTCGGGCCCAAGCCGCAACGTCTCGGCGGGCTTGCCGTCCTCGGCAATGCTGAGTTCGAGCGGCGCGCCGGCGTGGTAGTGCCAGATCTCGACGGCGTCGCGGACGCGGTGCCAGTGCGAACGGTCGCCACGCTCAAGCAGATAATAGATCGCCGTCGAATGGCCCCGCGGGCCGCCGGCCGTGTCACGGAAGGTTTCGATGTACCAGCCGCCCTCCGGATGGCGTGTGAGGCCGAGCGCCTCGATGACCTCTTCCGCCGTCTGTGCTTCAGCCATCAGAAGTTATCCTTCCGCTTGCGGATTTCCGCAAAGACCGCGGCATCGTCGGCATCTCGCAGGCCGAGATGGGCGCGAATGCCGGGATCGGCGGCGCGCAGGAACGGGTTCGTACGCTTCTCCAGGCCGATTGTCGTCGGCGCGGTGAAGCCGCCGTCGCAGCGGATTTCCTCGATCTCGGCAGCGCGTGCCTTGAGTTCGGCATTGTCGGGATCGACGGTGACCGCGAAGCGGGCATTGGAGAGCGTGTATTCGTGGCCGAAATAGACGGTCGTGTCGTCCGGCAAGGCCATCAGCCGGCTGAGAGACTGCCACATGGTCGCCGGCGTCCCCTCGAACAGACGGCCGCAGCCGAGCGCAAAAAGCGTGTCGGCGGCAAAGAGCAGCTTGTCCTGTGGAAAATGGAAGCAGATATGGCCGGCGGTATGGCCGGGTGTTTCGATCACCTCGACGTTGCGGCCCGCAAACTCGAAGCGTTCGCCATGACGCACCGTCTTGTCGAGGCCCGGAATTTTCGCGGCCTCGTTGAACGGACCGATGATGATGGCGCCGAAGCGGGCTTTCAACGCGTCATTGGCTGCGACGTGGTCGCCATGATGGTGCGTCGTGAGAATATGGGTGAGCGTCCAGCCGCGGCGTTCCAGCGCCTCCAGGATTGGCGCCTCCTCGGGCGCGTCGATCGAGGCGGTCAGGCCGCTTTCGGGGTCGTGGATCAGCACGCCGAAATTGTCGGTGCGGCAGAGGAAAAGATCGAGTTCGAGCGCGGCCATGGCAGGTCCTCCGGTCAGGAGAGGGGAGATGCTGCCGAATGTAGCGAGCCTTACCTTGAAGTCTACCGCTTCGAAGCTAACATGTTGCGAATGCATACCGATATTGTCGACCTTCGCGAATTCTATCACTCCGAGCTTGGCCGGATGGCGGAGCAATCCGTCACCATGGCGCTTTCGTCCGTCTGGGCGCGGCTGCCGGACGAGCGGCTGGTCGGCCTCGGCTATGCCGTTCCCTATCTCGAGCGGTTCCGCAAGGACACGGAGCGCACCTTCGCCTTCATGCCTGCGGGCCAGGGCGCGGTGAACTGGCCGGTTGCCGAGCTTTCCTCGACGGCGCTGGTGTTCGACGAGGAATTGCCGCTGCCGGACGCATCGATCGACCGGGTGCTGATGGTGCATTCGCTGGAATTTGCCGAAAGTCCGCGCGAGACGATGAAGGAGATCTGGCGGGTGCTGGCGCCGGGCGGCCGGCTCGTGATCGTCGTGCCCAATCGGCGCGGCGTCTGGGCACGCATGGAGCATACGCCCTTCGGCTCCGGCCGACCCTATTCGCGCGGACAGTTGACGGCGCTGTTGCGCGAAACCAACTTCACGCCGGGGGCTACGGCCGACGCGCTGTTCTTCCCGCCGTCGAAGCTCCGGGCGATCCTGCGGCTGCGCCGAGGCTTTGAGCGGCTCGGCCGCTGGCTCTGGCCAGTGTTCTCAGGTGTCATCGTCGTCGAGGCGCAGAAGCGGCTTTACCAGGGGCTGCCGGTCGCAGCGCGCGCGTCCCGCCGTGTCTTCGTGCCGGTGCTGGCGCCGCAGGGCGTGCCGAGCACACGCGAACGGCCACGCCTCACCCGATAAGGCGCTGCGTACAGGCGGCGGACCCTCGACAAAAGCCGCTTGCGCCGGTAATGGCTTGACCTCTTTTCCTGCCTATAGCGCCCCGCGCCTTCCAAGGCGCGACAAAGGTCGCTGTGGCATTTTGATGGCCATAGAAAGCTGACCCGATGAGCCTTGCTTCGAAGAGCCCTGAGCCGCGTCCCGGCATCCTTGACATTGCCGCCTATGTGCCGGGCAAGGAGCATGCGCCGGGTGTCGCCAAGGTGCATAAGCTCTCGTCGAACGAGACGCCGCTCGGTGCCAGCCCGAAGGCGATAGAAGCCTTCCAGGCGATGGCCTTCAATCTGGAGCGCTATCCGGACGGCCAGGCGCGGGTACTGCGGGAGGCGATCGGGGCCGTTCACGGGCTCAATCCGGCAAACATCATGTGCGGCAACGGCTCGGACGAATTGCTCGGGCTGCTGTGCCACACCTATCTCGGCCCCGGCGACGAAGGCATCATCACCGAGCACGGTTTCCTGGTCTACAAGATCCAGATCCTGGCGGCCGGTGCGACGCCCGTGACCGTCGAGGAAAAAGATGCACGCGTCGATGTGGACGCCATCCTTTCCGCGGTCACCGAGCGGACCAAAATGGTCTTTCTCGCCAATCCCGCCAATCCGACCGGCACCTATATCCCGGTCGACGAAGTCCGCCGGCTGCATGCGGGCCTGCCCGAGGGCGTGCTCCTGGTGCTCGACGCCGCCTATGCCGAGTATGTGCGCCGCAACGACTATGCCGCCGGTCTTGAGCTCGTCTCGGCCAGCCGCAACGTGGTAATGACCCGCACCTTCTCGAAGATCTATGGTCTTGCCGGCCTGCGCATCGGCTGGATGTATGCGCCGCCGGAGGTGATCGACGCTGTCGATCGCGTCCGTGGCCCTTTCAACCTCAGCGCGCCTTCCATTGCGGCGGGGGCTGCGGCGATCCGCGACCAGGCTTTCGTGGCAACCGCGGTCGATCACAACCTCACCTGGCTTGCCCGCGTTGCCGAAGCGCTCGAGGCGATCGGGCTCCGCATCACGCCGTCGGTCACGAATTTCGTGCTGATCCATTTCCCCGACGAGGCCGGCAAGCGGGCGGAGGAGGCCGATGAGTTCCTGACCCGCCGCGGCTATATCCTCAGGGCAGTCCGCAGCTACGGCTTCCCGAATGCCTTGCGCATGACCATCGGCTCCGCGGAAGCCAACGAGGGCGTCATCGCGGCGCTGACCGAATTCATGGGACGGAAATAATGGCTCAGCAGTTTGAAACGATCGCCCTCATCGGCATTGGTCTGATCGGCTCGTCGATCGCGCGCGAAATCCGCGAGAAGCAGCTCGCCGGCACGCTCGTGGTCTCCACGCGCAGCGAGGCGACGCTGAAGCGGACGCAGGAACTCGGGCTCGGCGATCGCTATACGCTGTCTGCGGCGGATGCCGTTCGCGACGCGGATCTCGTCATCGTCTCGGTACCGGTCGGCGCGTCCGGCGCTGTTGCCGCCGAGATCTCAGCCCATCTGAAGCCAGGCGCCATCGTCACCGACGTTGGTTCGACCAAGGGTTCGGTGATCGCACAGATGGCGCCGCACTTGCCCGAGAACGTGCATTTCGTGCCGGGGCATCCGATTGCCGGTACCGAGCATTCCGGCCCGGATGCCGGCTTCGTCGGCCTCTTCCGCGGCCGCTGGTGCATCCTGACGCCGCCCCCTGGCGCGGATGAGGAAGCGGTGGCGCGGCTGCGGCTTTTCTGGGAAACGCTCGGCTCGATGGTCGAGGAGATGGACGCCGAACACCACGACAAGGTGCTGGCAATCGTTTCGCACCTGCCGCACATCATTGCCTACAACATCGTCGGCACGGCTGACGATCTCGAGACCGTTACCGAATCCGAAGTCATCAAATATTCGGCTTCGGGCTTCCGCGACTTCACGCGTCTGGCGGCATCCGACCCGACCATGTGGCGCGACGTCTGCCTGCACAACAAGGATGCGATCCTGGAGATGCTGGCGCGGTTTTCGGAAGATCTCGCCTACCTCCAGCGGGCGATCCGCTGGGGCGACGGCGACAAGCTGTTCGATCTCTTTACCCGCACCCGGGCCATTCGCCGCTCGATCATTCAGGCCGGCCAGGACACGGCGATGCCGGACTTCGGTCGCCATGCCATGGATCAGAAATAGCCTGAGCAGATCAAGGAAGACCGTGGAGCGGTCTTCCTTCCTATGAGGCGTATGATCGTAGCCTAGAGGGTCGGCAGGACGCCGATCGGGATGAAGGCGAGGAATGCCGTGCCGTCGCGCACGTTGAGCTTCACGGTCGCCTCGTTCTTGCCGTTGGCGAGAGCCTTCAGCATGTTGGCGGTGTTGTCGACGAGGTTGGCATCATCCGGGATCAGGGTGACCAGATTGGCGCGCCAGGCCTCGATATTGGTCATCGTCAGCGAGAACTCGCCAGAAATCAGTCCCTGATCATTGACCGAGAACGGCCCGGAAAGCTTGGCGTTCATGCCTGAGCCGAGGTCGAGGGTGAGCTGTCGCAGCTCGCCCTTGCTGCCGCGAAACATCTCAGGCGTCGGCGGGGTTGTCATCCATCCGGCCCGGTCGGTGAAGGTCAGGTCGGCGGCGACGGTCGCCGGCGGTGCGAGGCTCGGGCCTTCCTCGGGCCGAACGTCCAGTTTGTCGACGCTCAAGGCGGCGTCGAGATCCGCGCCGTTCTGGCGCAGGTGCAATTCGCCGTGGCTGGCGCCGAAGCCAAATCCGTCGCCTTCAAGCGGCAATCGCAACCGGCCCGTCAGGTTGTCGTAGGTTAGCGACGTGCGGTCAACGCCGGACAGGGTCGCGCGCACGCTCGCATGCAGCAACGTCCAGTCGGCGAAGATGTTGAGGCCGGGGGAAGCCCGGATCTCGGCCGGGCCGTCAAGCTCGATCACCGCATGGCCCGGCTGGTAGACCTGGGCAGCGGTCCTCAGCGCTCCGAACGAGGCCGAGGTGCCGTTGCGGGTGTCGTCCAGATGGACCTTGTCGCAGAAGAGGCCGATGCGGAACGGGAAGCCGCGCACGTCCATGTTGGTGCATTCGCCGCCGAGGCCGGCCGCCTGTCCTTCAGCGAGGCGGGTCGCAAGCCGCTTCTCGATCTGGTCGGCGGCGAGAAACCAGCCGGCCGAATAAACGCCGGTGACAAGCACGATGCCTGCCAGGAGCCAGCGGAATTTCCGGCTGACCGGCGATGGGTTGGAGACTGCGGTGGCCGACATGGGCGGGGGTACCTCACTCAAAACAGGATGGAGGCTGCCTTTCGGGTGGCGCCATCGATCCGCAAAACTATTCTTTCCTTCGGCCGCAGGAGGACGACCTTGTCTCTTTCGTGCCGGGATGCTGTGCCGTAGAAACCGAAAATGGCTCACCGTCCCACGCGACCGATCGTGATTCGGCAGTGAGAACAGCAGCGCGGGTTGAATGACAGTGGATATGGACGAATTTTGGGTCTTTGGCTACGGCTCGCTGATGTGGAACCCGGGCTTTGCCTTCGAGGAGAAGCTCACGGCACGTGCCTTCGGTTTTCGCCGCTCACTCTGCGTGCATTCCTGGGTTCACCGTGGCACCGAACAGCGGCCGGGGCTGGTGCTTGGGCTCGACCGCGGCGGCTCCTGCATCGGGACGGCGTTTCGCGTCCAGCGCGGACAGCAGGCGGATGTCGTCGACTATCTGCGCGAGCGTGAACTGGTGACCCACGTCTACAAGGAACGCACCATGCCGGTGCTGCTTGCCGACGGCCGCCGCGTTCCGGCGCTCGCCTACGTCATCGACCGCGCCCACGTCCAGTATGCGGGCTCGCTGACCACCACGGAGGCGGCCGGCATCGTTGCGGTTTCGACGGGAAAATCCGGGCCGAACAGCGAATACGTGTTCAACACGCTCGCCCATCTCAAGGAGATGGGCATCCGCGATCACTGGCTGGAAGAGGTGGTCGGATTGCTGCGGCAGGCGCCGCGTTCAGCCCGGGCCTGAAGGTTCAGGCCCGGCCTTCTGCCTTCAGTTCCTTCAGCCGCTGCTCGGCGGTCGGCGGCAGCGGCAGGTGCGGATTGGCCTTCACGGTTTCGACGAGCAACTCGTCGCTCGCCCTCTCGGTTACCTCGACGAGCTTCGCCAGGAAAGCGTCCGGGTCCATGCCGGCCTCGATGGGCGGCAGGATGCGAACCTTGAAGTGGCCGGGAAAGCGCAGGAACTTGCGGCGCGGCCAGAAGAGGCCGGGATGCATGGCGACCGGCACCACCGGCACGCTGAGGTCGCGGTAGAGGCGGGCGATGCCGTATTTGTATTCCGGCGGAGCGCCCGGCGGGCGACGCGTGCCTTCCGGGTAGATGATGAGCTCGCGGCCGGTTGCCATTTCCTGCTTGGTGCGGTCCATCACGCCGGTCATCGCCTTGCCGCGCGCCGCGCGATTTACCGGAACCATGCGTTGCTTGAGCACATACCAGCCGAAGAGCGGGATCCAGGTGAGCTCGCGCTTCAGGATATAAAAGGGATCGCTGAGCCAGGGGAGCAGCGCATAGGCATCCCAGAAGGACTGGTGCTTGGGAGCGAAGATATAGGGAACCTCGGGGATATTCTCCAAGCCTTCGATCTCGAAGGTCGTGCCGACCATCTTTTCCATGAGCCAGTGGTTGCTGCGCACCCAGTTCTTCGGCACGAACCACGCCTTCTTGCGCGGCAGCAGGAAGTAGATCGGGGTCAGCACGATCATCTGCACGATCAGGTTGGCGTAGAACACCATGTTGAAAAGGATCGAACGCAAGACGATCATCAGGCACGCTCTCGTAGGCGAGGTCTCAAGGGGACCGGCGTCTTTGAGCCGGTTGATCGCTGCCTACACGATTAAGTGCTGAAGGAAAACTGCTCTGTTTCACTTTGCAGCGGCGAAGGCTGTTCCTGCCGGCCCTTATTCTTCGGCGGGCGTCGCGCGCGATGCGTCGGTGCGCAGGCCGCTGGTCGGGCGGGCGCCGGCGAAGTCGCGTATCGAAGCCACCGTATACTTGCCGAATTCCAGAAGGATCGACTTCAGCACCATCGGATTGCGCAGCCAGTTTGTGGTCTTCAGATCGGAGTTGACGACCGGGTAGGGGATGAACTCCGTTTCCGGCCGGGCGCGGCGCAGTTCCAGGAGGCTGCGCGGCATGTGATAGTTGTTGGTGACGACGAGCACGCTCGCATAGCCGCGATCATGGATCCATTGCGCCGCTTCCGTGGCATTTCCGATGGTATCGATCGCCTCATGGCCGATGTCTACGCAGCACTTGAAAAGGTCGGCCGAGCTCTGGGTGTTGCGGCGGATCTGGCTGCCTGTGGTCGCCGGGTGAACCCCGGAGATCAGCAGGCGCTTGCCGGCGCCACCCTTCAGAAGATCGACCGCCTGGTCGATGCGCTGGAAACCGCCGGTCAGGACCACGATCGCGTCGGCCTTCGGATGACCCGGCGGCTGCAGGGAGGCGACCGTGTCGGCAAAGTTCAGGAAGGCGGCGATCAGGATTGCCAGCGGCAGGAGCAGGACGAAGAAGGTTCGGCGGAGGATTTTGCGCAGGAGACTGCGGGACCGCCGGCGATCGTCGGCTTGCCCGTGCCATTTATCTCCTCCGGCCATTCCGTTCCCGCGTAGCTCTCGCGCCATCATGATTCTCTTCACATAGCCGCAGATTGCGGCAAGGAATAGATCGAGTGGCGGCGAAACATCAGGCGGCTCAGCTTTGGTAGAGGTCGGTACGGCCGGGGTCCGAGCGGATGAGGTCGATTTCGTAGATCGTGCGGGTAACCGTCAGCCGCGCCGTAACGGTCGTCAGGATGGCGATGACGACGATGATCGCGGCAATGCCGAGATAGCCACCATAGCCGATGGTGAAGGTACCGAAGAGGGCGGTGGCCTGATCTGTCTCGGGGGTCGCCAAGGTCCGTGACTGCCAGAAACCCGCGAGCGCAAAGAAAAGTGCCGCGAGCAGACCGCCGGCGCCGGCGCCCTTGAGGCTGATCCTGAGGAAGTGCTTCTGGAATTCCGACGCGACGAAGCCGGCTTCGGCACCGACGAAATGCAGCACCTCGACGATATGGCGATTGCCCGACAGCGCGCCGCGCGTTGCGAAGACCACTGTCAGCACCATGGCGGAAAAGACCAGGGTCAGCACGCCGGTGCCGATCATGGCCGTGGTGTTGGCCATGGCGACCAGCCGGTCGACCCAGGTGCGGTGGTCGTCGAGGAAAGCCTGCGGGATTATTTCTGTCAGCGCCTTGCGCATGGCCGCAAAGTCCGGCGGATTGCTTTCGTCGATGGTGATGATGACGAGGCGCGGCACGGGCAATTCGTCAAGATCGAGGCCTTCGCCGAGCCAGGGTTCGAGCAGGCGGGCGGTGGCGGCCCGGTCGACGATCTTGCCGTCCGTCGTGCCACTGAAGGTCAGCGCCAGGTCGCGGGCATCCGCCAGCGCCTTTTCCATGTCGAGATTGTCGTCGGGCTTGATCTGGATGGTGATCTCGCGGGAGATCTGCGACTGCCAGCTCTGGGCCGTGGCTCGCACCATGCTGACGCCGCCGAGCGTCAGGCAGGCGAGGAACGACATGATGGCGATGACGCACATCAGCGCATGGCCCGACACATTGCTCGACGGCACGATCGGGCCGGTCGGGCGCACGCGCATTTCCGTCCGGCGCTGTTGTGCCTCCGGTGCCTGTTCGGGCACATCCTTTTGGTGTTTCGTGCGGCTGTCACTCATAGATGTCGAGCCGCCCTTGCGAAAGGATCATGCGCCGCGCCTCCACCTGGTCCATCAGCGACAGATCGTGGGTGGCGATCACGACCGCCGTGCCGAGCCGGTTGAGCTCGAGGAAAAGATTGAGCAGGCGCCTTGCCATCGGCGGATCGACGTTGCCGGTCGGCTCGTCGGCAAGCAGGATCTCCGGCCGGTCGATCAGCGCCCGAGCGATGGCGGCGCGCTGTTTTTCACCGCCGGAAAGGACCGGTGGCAGCACGTTGATGCGCTCGCCGAGACCCACCCATTTCAAAAGCTCCAGCACGTCTGCACGGTAGCTCGTTTCCTCCTTGCCGCGCACGCGCAACGGCAGCGCGACGTTCTCGTAGGTGGTGAGATGATCGAGCAGGCGAAAGTCCTGGAAGACGATGCCGACGCGCCGGCGCAGCATCGGGAATTCTTCGCGCGGGATCGACGAAATGTTGCGGTCGAACATCCGGATCAGGCCGCGTGTCGGCTGCAGCGAGAGGAAAAGAAGCCGCAGCAACGTGGTCTTGCCGGCGCCCGACGGACCCGTCAGGAACTGGAATGAACGGCGTGGAATGTCGAAGGTCAGGTCCCGGAGGATTTCCGGTCCCATGCCATAGCGCAGTCCGACGTTCTCAAAGTGAATCAAGCGGCAGCCCAGTCTCTCTCACGGCCCTGCAACCGACGGCCGGTTCCGGTCCTCCGCGCATAGGACGACCAGCCAAGAAAGGCAAAACCGCCAGCGGAATCATGGTTAAGTGACGGTTAATTTTTCATGAAAAGGCGCCGCTTTCGCGACGTCTTTCCGAAACATTAACCATTCCGGTTTACGTGTCGGAAAGATTTGATGCAATGCCTAGTTCTTGCACCGCATGAGGCTTGGCATTGCCCGAGGGTTGCGCAGACAAACTGGCCGCCTGCGGCCGTGTTCTCTTGCGGGACAGGAGGAAATGATCATGCAGGCATTCCGGACCAAATCCGCCAGCAACAACGCCGATACAGATTTCCTGCCGCCCGAGCGCGGCGGACGCGACGGGGCTTCAGCGCCGAGGCGCGCCGACTATGTGGATGCGGAATTCGAGGTGATATCCGCTTCGTCGCGCCGCACGCCCTATCCTGTTTTCAACGACAATGCACAAACGGGCAGCCGCAGGCGGCCGACGCTGACGGTCGTGGAGCAGGAGCCGTCGCTCGGCGCTCGATTGTTGCGTCTTGCCGAAACGCGGCTGCGCGACATGCCGGCACGCCGCTTTGCCGGGATGGTCGCGGGCGTTGCGCTTGCTTCCTTCCTGGCGATCGTCGGCTTTGCCGGCGATGGACAGGCCGACGTCCAGCCGCTGACGATATCGGGGATCAAGAGTGGGCTCGACTACTCCGGCGGCATGCGTGTGCTGTCCGTCTATGGTTCGATCGACAATCGCTCCGATATCGAGCAGCGATTGCCGCTCGTCGTGGTGGAGATTGCCGCCAACGGGCGCAAGGTCACGACGACACGGGTGATGCCCGAGGGTGCTGCCGTCGCGCCCGGTGAGAGCCGTCATTTCATGACGAGACTGCCCTATGCGGGTGGAAAAATGCCGGATGTGACGGTTTCCTTCGCCGAAAACGGTGTTTCGGCCCGCTGATTGTGCTAAGCGGCGCCAAAGGGAAGGCTTAAGGTCTTCCGGATGAAACGCTGGAGAAGCCTTGATGCCCGTTGTTCGCGGTAAGAATATCGAACCTCTCTATACGGCCGAAACCATCGCTGCCCGCAACAGCGAGCTCGCCGGAATGATCGTCAACGGCCCGCACAAGGATCTACTGGTGATCGCGGTGCTCAAGGGATCGTTCATCTTCGCGGCCGATCTGATCCGCTCGATGCATACGGCCGGTCTGGCACCGGAAGTCGAGTTCATCACGCTGTCGAGCTACGGCACCGGCACCGTTTCGCAGGGCGTCAAGATCACCAAGGATATCGACAGCGACGTGCATGGGCGCGACGTTCTACTGATCGACGACATTCTCGAATCCGGCCGCACGCTGCGTTTCGCCAAGGAACTGATGTACGAGCGCGGCGCCCGCAACGTGACGATCGCCGTGCTGCTCGACAAGCGGGTCAAGCGCAAGGTCGAGCTCGAGGCGGATTATGTCGGCTTCGAATGCCCCGATCACTTCGTCGTCGGCTACGGCATGGACGTCGCCTATGCCTTCCGCGAGTTGCCTTTTGTCGGTGTTGTCACCGGCGACGCCGAGTAAACGTCTCGATTTGGGGCATGCGCCCTGAAATCCAGTCGTTCGGCGTTTACCGAACACAAACGAAAAACTGGTTGTTTTGGTGCGTGCCGCAGTGATTCTCGACGGGGATCGGCGGCGCTGCAGCGCCAGTGTGTCTCCCGATGATCCACGCCCGCTGTACTTTTGGATCAGGTGCGGGTGCCGGCGTGAACGCCGGACTCGAAAGCGAACGCGGAGGCCATGATGGCGAAGATCCTGATTACCGAGGACGAGGATGCATTGCGTTCCTTCGTCGCACGGGCCCTGAGGCTCGACGGCCACGAGACGGTCGAAGCGGGCGATGGGGCCGATGGCCTTGCTCGCCTGGAGGCCGAGGCGTTCGACCTTCTGCTCTCCGATATCCGTATGCCCGTGATGGACGGCATCGAGCTGACGCACCAGGCGTCGGCGGCCTTTCCGGCCATGAAGATCCTGCTGATGACCGGCTATGCCGAGCAGCGCGAGCGGGCTGACGATCTCACCGACAAAATCGTCGACGTCATCTCCAAGCCCTTCTCCCTTCCCGATATCCGCAAGGCAGTCGCGCTGGCGTTGGCCGCCTGACGGCCAGACCTGCCGGCCCACAGCAACAGGACTGCGACCCGGCGCATCGATTGGATGCGACGGGAGCCGTTGTCATGTTCTGCCGTGATGAGGCAAAGGGCTGAGCCGGGCGCCCGGCTCAGCGCATGTCGAGCAGGCGTTCGAGGTACTGGCGCTCCTGCTCCGGCGACAGGCTGTCGCCCAGCCTGCGGCGAATCTCGTCAAGGATTTGTCGGGCGCGCTGAGAATCGATCTCGTCTGGAACCTTGACCTGGTCGCCGAAATTCGGGCCGAGATTCTGTTGCCGTCGTCCCAAAGGATCGCGGCCGTTTTGACCGTATTGCGGAACACCCATGCCAGGGCCGCCCTGACCTTGGCCCTGCATCTGGTTCATCATATCCTGGGCGCCTTGGCGCAGGGCCTGTAGCGCGCGGCCCTGATTGCCGACGGCTTGTTCGCCCTGGCCCTTGCCGAGCGCGCCGGAAGCGCCGTCCATTTCGCGCTTGGCTTCGCCGAAGCCCTTGCCGGGCTTGATGCCCATGCTTTCCAGGCCCTTGTTCAGCTCACCGAGCTGTTTTCCGAGCGCGTCCTGCTGCTCTTTCAGCTGTTTCAGTGCATCCTTGAGCTGTTCGGCGGTCATGTTGTCGAGTGGGTTGGGCTGACCATTCGGATCGCCCTGCTGACCTGGGTCCTGCGGCATTTCCTGACCGAAGAGCTCGTTGTCTTCGCCCTGCAGCGGGTCGCCCCGCTGCATCCGGTCACGCAGGGCCTGGTCGAACTTGAAGGTCTCGTCCATCAACTGCTGCTGTTGCTGCATCAGCTTGCCGAGCTTGTCCATCTGCTGGCGCATGGCGTCGTTCTGCTCGCCCATCTGCTGCTGGCTACGGCCAGCCTGCAGGTTGTTCATCATGCGCTGCAGTTCCGAGAGCATCTGCTGTGCCTGATCGCGCGCGCCCGAGCGCGCCAGATTCTCGATCTGGTTCATCATCTTCTCGAGGTCCTGCTGGCGCAGGATGTTGTTCGGGTCGAGCTTGCCGGTCATGCGTGGATTTTTCATCGCCTGCTCGGCGAGCGCCTGCATGTATTCCTGCATCGCCTGGCGCAGTTCCTGCATCAGCTTGGCGATTTCCTGGTCCGAAGCGTTGCGCTCCAAGGCGTCCGACAGCGCCTGCTGGGCTTCGCGCAGGCGGCGCTCGGCAAGCGACAGGTCGCCGTCCTCGATGCCGAGCGCGATCTCCCAGAGGTATCCGGCGGCATCGCGCAACATGTCGTCGTTATAGGCGAGCGCCATCCGGGTGCGCGCCGATTTCAACAGCAGGAAATGAGTGAGGTTCGGGATCCAGTCCTCAGCAAGCGCCGTGACGGCGTCGTTGAGGTCGATGGCGCGCGGCAGGTCGTTGGCATTGAGCGCGAAAACCTGACGCTGTTCGGCGACGGCGCCGGCGAGCGGCTGCGAGAACTGGCGGGCAGGCAGGATCATGTCGTGCGGCGGGCTGCGGCCTTCCTGTCCGGCAGCATCCCGGGCGACGAGCGTCACCGCTACCCGCTTGCCGGCGAGCGGATGCTCGCTGAGGTTTCGGCTGGTCGTGCCCTTTGCCTCGCGCGCGTTACGGCGCGGCAGATCGAGCCGGTATTCCGGTAGCGGATAGAGCGCGCGGGCGCCTTCCGCCGGTTCGTCGAGCGGCTTGATCTCCGCCCAGGCCTGGGCGATGCCGTAATCGTCGTTGGCCGTAAACGTGATTTCGAGCGCCGCGTTGATGGTCGGATGGGGGATTCCGTCAAAGGCGATCTGAGGCACGCCGTCCGGGGTGATCTTGAACGCCCAGCGCTGGCTGGCGACGATAAGTTCGCCATCCTTGACGACCTTGTAGACGTGGTTGCGCACGGCATTCGGACTGCGCGCCGGCTCCGTTGCAACCATTTCGGCAACCTTCGGGCTGGCATCGTCCACTTTCGGCTTGCTCTGCTTTTCCTCGGCCTTTTCGCCGGCCACCGGAATGGCGATCGGTTTGCTCCCGCCGGTTTCCGCGTAGCGCACTGGCGCGTCCGCACCGGCGCCGGTGACCCGTACGGTGATGTCGCTGAACTGCGGGATGGTGATCGCCCCGGCGTCTTCATTCACGGCAGCGGCGGCTTCCGGCTTGCCCGTCAGGAAGATTGGCGCCCGCCCGGTATAGGGCGGCGGCGTTACCCAGGCATCGACGCGGATATTGGCTGCTTCGATCGACGTCTGCGGCAGCCGGAACGCATCACTCAGCAATCCGGCGCGGTTGGAATAGGAATAGGCAAAGGCGACGCAAGCGAGCAGCACAGGCACGGCCCTGAGCGCGAAGGGATCGTGCCTGGCGATATCGGGCCGCGGCAGGCCAGTCTCGAGGGTGCCGATCATGCGAGCCATGCGCGCCTGGTGTTCGCGCCAGAGCGCCTCGCCCAGAGGGGTGTCGGTCGCGGGGCGATCGTCCTGGACGCGGATGGCCTGATGCGGCAGCGCATTGCGCTCTTCGAGCATGCGATCGGCATCGGCATTACCGTGAAGCCGCAACCGGCTGAGCGGTAAGAGAGAGGCGAGGAAGGTTAGCGCAAAGGCAAAGAGCGCGACCGCATGTAGCCAGAAAGGTGCAGCGCGAAAGAAGCCGAGCCAGGCGAAGGCAAGAAACAGAAGGGCGATCGCACCGGGCAGAAGGATACGCGGCAGGACCTGCTCGGCGACCAGCACCGCGCGCGCCAGCCATCTCTTCAGCGCCAGAGTTCTCGAAAACGGCTTCGGTTGTGGCGTTTCATCCTGCCGGAATTGCGTCATCCGCCCAAGTTTCCTTTCGGTCGCCCATCAACGCTTGTGGCTGACCCAATGTAGTGAGGCGACGGCCGAGCTCAAAAATGCACGCAACTTCGCCTATCCCGCTTGCGTTCAGGATACCATCGTTTGTGGCGAAGACGAGGGCGCAAACACAATCGTGATCGGCCGGGCGGCCGATCCACAGATTGTCGTTGTCGCGCCCGGACGGGTCAGTCGAGCCAGTCCGGCACCGAATCGAGACCGATCAACGCGTCATAGTCCTGGCGCGGGCGAACGACGTGGAAACGGTCGCCCTTGACCAGAACTTCCGAGATCAGGAGGCGTGAATTGTAGGTGCTGGCCTGCACGGCGCCGTAGGCGCCGGCCGAGCTGATGGCAAAGAGATCGCCAGGCTTCGGCATCGCCATCTCGCGGTCGAGCGCCAGATAGTCGCCGGTTTCGCAGACCGGGCCCACGACGTCGGCGCGGATGCGCGGCGCGTTGGCGGCGGAAATGCGGACCGGGCGGATCTCGTGATAGGCCTCATAGAGGGTCGGGCGGATGAGATCGTTCATCGCGCCGTCGACGATGACGAAGGTCTTGTCGCCGCCGTCCTTCACGTAGATGACTTCGGTCACCAGAATGCCGGCATTGCCGACGATCAGTCGGCCCGGTTCGGTGACGATCTTGCAGCCGAGCGACTGCAGCTGGCTCTTGACGATTTCCGCATAGGCGTCCGGCAGCGGGGGCGGATTGTTGTCGTCCTTGTAGGGAATGCCGAGGCCGCCGCCGATGTCGACGTGATCGATCGAGTGGCCGTCGGAACGCAGCGTATCGACCAGTTCGCGCAGCAGCTTGAAGGCGTCGTCGAAGGGCTGCAGTTCGGTGATCTGGCTGCCGATATGCATGTCGATGCCGGTCACCTCAATGCCGGGCAGCGTTGCGGCATGGGCGTAGACCGCACGGGCGCGCTCCCAGGAAATGCCGAACTTGTTTTCCTTCTTGCCCGTGGAAATCTTGGAATGGGTCTTCGCGTCAACATCAGGGTTGATGCGGAAGGACACATGGGCGCGCTTGCCGGCACGAACGGCGCGCTGGTTCAGGACCTCGAGTTCCGGCTCGGACTCGACGTTGAAGCAGTAGATGCCGGCTTCCAGTGCGAGATCCATTTCCAGCGGCGTCTTGCCGACGCCGGAGAACATGATGCGGTTTGCCGGGATGCCGGCCGCCAGCGCCCGGCGCAGCTCACCGCCAGAGACCACGTCGACGCCGGCGCCGAGGCGGCCGAGCGTCTTCAGTACCGCCTGGTTCGAGTTGGCCTTCATCGCATAGCAAACCATCGCATCCACATCGGCGAAAGCCTTGGAGAACACCGTGTAGTGGCGCTCGAGCGTGGCGGTCGAGTAGCAGTAGAAGGGTGTGCCGACGGCGCGGGCGATATCGGTCACCGGCACATCTTCGGCGTAGAGAATTCCGTCGCGGTATTGAAAATGGTTCACGTCACGCAGCTCGACTTTGAGCAATTCCAGGAAAGTGCGAAGCGGCTTCCGTTCGGAATTGCGTAATTTCTACTAGAGGAGGGGATCGAGCAGGAACGAACGCTCGTCTGCTTTTTCCTTCTGCTCGACAGTTCCTGCCGGCGCCTTGGTGTTGATCGGCGCGGTCGAGCCGGGGCGATCGAGGTCGCCCTTGCGTCCACAACCGACAAGAACCAGCCCGGGGATCGCCAGCAGAAGTGCAAGCCGGGCCGCCTTCGTGAATGTCATCGTGATTTTCCTTCGCGGGAACTGATGCAGGTGCGATGTCTTACCGATTTTTCAGGCACTTGTGCACCCTGTTTCTGCGGGCGAAGAGCCGCCCGCAGCGGGCTTGGGAGCAGATGTCTTAGTTGCGGGCGCGCCACCAGGCGATCTGCTTGCGAACCTCGTTGGGCGCTGTGCCGCCGAAGGAGGTACGGCTGGCGACGGAGGCTTCGACCGTCAGGACATCGAAGACCTTCTCGGTGATGTCGGCGTGGATCGACTGCAGGTCGGCAAGCGAAAGATCCGCGAGGTCGCAGCCGTTCTGTTCGGCAAGCGCCACGGCGCGGCCGGTCACATGGTGGGCGTCGCGGAAGGGCAGGCCCGCCTCACGCACCAGCCAGTCGGCAAGGTCGGTCGCGGTCGAATAGCCGGAGCCGGCGGCGGCCTTCATGCGATCGCTACGAATGGTCATGTCACGAACCATGCCGGTCATGGCGGCGATCGCCAGCTCGAGGCTTTCGGCTGAGTCGAAGACCTGTTCCTTGTCTTCCTGCATGTCCTTGGAATAGGCGAGCGGCAGACCCTTCATGACCGTGAGCAGCGCGATCAACGAACCGTTGATGCGGCCGGTCTTGGCGCGCACCAGTTCAGCGGCGTCGGGATTCTTCTTCTGCGGCATGATCGAGGAGCCGGTCGAAAATGCATCCGACAGGCGGATGAAGCCGAACTGCGGCGTCGACCAGATGACGATCTCTTCGGCCAGCCGCGACAGGTGCGTGGCAGTGATCGAGGCCATCGACAGGAATTCGAGCGCGAAGTCGCGGTCCGATACCGTGTCGATCGAGTTGCGGGTCGGGCCGGCAAAGCCGAGCGCCTTGGCGGTCATGTGACGGTCGATCGGGAATCCGGTGCCGGCAAGGGCGGCGGCGCCGATCGGGCTCTCGTCCATGTGCTCGATGGCGTGACGCACGCGCGAGCGGTCGCGGCCGAACATCTCGACATAGGCCATGCAGTGATGGCCGAAGGTGACGGGCTGCGCGGTCTGCAGATGGGTGAAGCCGGGCATGACGGTATCTGCATGTTCCTCGGCGCGGTCGAGGAAGGCGGCGATCAGCGCCGTCAGCGCTTTCTCGGTGCGCTGCAGCTCTTCCTTGACCCAGAGGCGGAAGTCGAGCGCCACCTGATCGTTGCGCGAGCGGGCGGTGTGGAGGCGGCCGGCAGCCGGACCGATCAGGGTCGCGAGCCGGGCCTCGATGTTCATGTGGATGTCTTCGAGGCGGCGCGAGAACTCGAACGCACCACTTTCGATCTCTGACAGGATCGTGTTCAGGCCGTGAACGATCTTGTCTTTGTCGTCGGCCGAAATGATGCCTTGATGCGCCAGCATCGTCGCATGCGCTATTGAGCCGCGGATGTCCTGGGCATAGAGCTTCTTGTCGAAGCCGATCGAGGCATTTATTTCCTCCATGATCGCGTCCGGACCCGAGGCAAAGCGACCGCCCCACATCTGGTTGGAGGATTTCGTCTCGGAATTGCCGTCAGCCATGAAGAATGCCCGCCTTGGAGAATGAAATGCCCGACCAGAAGAAATCCCCCCCGGCCGTGAAACTGTTCGCGCTCGCCGCCCTGTTTGGCGTGATCGTCGGTGCGGCAGCGGTATACGTGAAGGAGACCGGGTCTGGCAATGGTGAGGCAACCGAAACGGCCTCCGCCAGTTGCCCGCTGACCTCGGCCAAGGTCGCTGCGCTGACACCCTTCATGAAGGGGCAGGTCGCCGCGATGTCGCCGGCGTCGTCGCCGCGGCCGATCGGGCTCGACTTCAACGGTCCGGACGGCAAGCCGACCAATGTCTCGGCCTTTGCCGGCAAGACGCTGCTCGTCAATCTCTGGGCGACGTGGTGCGTTCCCTGCCGCGAGGAAATGCCGGCCTTGAACGCCCTGCAGAAGTCGCTCGGCAGCGACAAGTTCGAAGTGGTGGCGATCAACATCGACGTCGGCGACGACGAGAAGCCAAAGGCTTTCCTCGACGAGACGGCCGTGCACGAGCTTGGCTATTATCGCGACGCCTCGATGGGCGTGTTCAACAACATGAAGAAGGAAGGCCTGGCCTTCGGCCTGCCGGCAACCTTGCTGCTCGACGACAAGGGCTGCCTGATCGGCTCGATGAACGGGCCGGCCGCCTGGGACAGCGACGACGCCAAGGCGCTGATCAGCGCGGCGCTTGCTCCTGCTGCGGGAAGCTGAAGGAGACTAGATCTGGACAAAGAAAAACCCGGCGGATCGCCGGGTTTTTCTTGTCAAATGCTGACGGAATTAGCGGGTGGGAACCGGCACTTCGCCGCGATAGTCGTAGAAGCCGCGTCCGGACTTGCGGCCGAGCCAGCCGGCTTCGACATATTTCACCAGCAGCGGGCAGGGGCGATACTTCGAGTCCGCCAGGCCGTCATAGAGCACCTGCATGATCGACAGGCAGGTGTCGAGGCCGATGAAGTCGGCAAGCTGCAGCGGGCCCATGGGATGGTTGGCGCCGAGCTTCATGGCGGTATCGATCGCCTCGACACTGCCGACGCCTTCATAAAGCGTATAGATCGCCTCGTTGATCATCGGCAGCAGAATGCGGTTGACGATGAAGGCCGGAAAATCTTCGGCGACTGTCACGGTCTTGTCGAGCGTCGCGACGAATTCCTTGGCGGTCTTGAAGGTCTGTTCGTCCGTGGCGATGCCGCGCACGAGCTCGACCAGCTTCATCACCGGAACCGGGTTCATGAAGTGGATGCCCATGAAGTGCTCGGGGCGATCGGTGGCGGAGGCCAGGCGCGTGATCGACAGGGACGAGGTATTCGTCGCGAGAATCGCTTCCGGCTTCAGGATCGGACAAACCTGACCGTAGATCTTGCGCTTGATCGTTTCGTCTTCGGTGACGGCTTCAATCACAAGATCGGCCTGGGACAGGTCGTTGATATCGGAAGAGCCCTTGATCAGGGCAAGGGCTGCCTTGCGGGCCTCGTCGGTCATCTTGCCGGAGGAGACCTGACGGGCAAGGTTGCCGTTGACGGTTGCAAGGCCCGCTTCGATCCGTTCGGCGGCCAGATCATAGATCTGCACCTTGTATCCGGCGATTGCCGAAACATGTGCGATGCCACAGCCCATTTGCCCGGCACCAATAATTCCGACCGTCTTGATCATCGCGGCGAACATCCATCTTCAAGGGTTGGCGGCAAGGCCGCCATCAGACACGCAAACCGGGCCGGTTTGGCCGGCCCGGTAGATTGTTAATGCCAAGTCCCCGCTTTTGCCAGCCCTTTTCATGGGTGCGGAGGGTGGCATCGATTTGGGCTTACAGCGCCTTCTGCAACTCCGGCAGAGCGTCGAAGAGATCGGCAACCAGGCCGTAGTCGGCGACCTGGAAGATCGGCGCCTCTTCGTCCTTGTTGATGGCGACGATGACCTTCGAGTCCTTCATGCCGGCGAGGTGCTGGATGGCACCGGAAATGCCGCAGGCGATGTAGAGATCGGGCGCAACGACCTTGCCGGTCTGGCCGACCTGCCAGTCGTTCGGAGCGTAACCGGCGTCGACCGCAGCGCGCGAAGCGCCGACGGCAGCGCCGAGCTTGTCGGCCACCGGCAGGATCACTTCCTGGAACTTTTCCGACGAGCCGAGCGCACGACCGCCCGAGATGATGATCTTGGCAGACGTCAGCTCCGGGCGGTCCGACGACGACAGCGCGTCGGCGACGAAGGAGGAAACGCCAGGGTTGGCGGCAGCCGAGACGGTCTCGATCGCCGCCGAACCGCCTTCAGCGGCAGAGGCGAAGGAGGCGGTGCGCACGGTGATGACGCGCTTGGCTTCGGTCGTCTGCACCGTCTGGATGGCGTTGCCGGCATAGATCGGACGCTTGAAGGTATCGGCCGAGACGACCTCGATGATTTCGGACACCTGGGAAACGTCGAGCAGCGCTGCAACGCGCGGCATCACGTTCTTGCCGACCGAGGTGGCGGCGCTCACGATCGTGTCGTAGCTGCCAGCGAGCGAGACGATCAGGGCAGCGAGCGGCTCTGCCAGGTTGTTGGCAAGCGAGGCGTCGTCGGCAACGAGCACCTTGGCAACGCCGGCCAGCTTGGCGGCCTGTTCGGCTGCAGCCTTGGCGCCGCTACCTGCGACCAGCACATGCACATCGGCTCCAGTCCCACTGGCGATTTTCGAGGCCGCGCTCAGCGCCTTGGCGGTCTGGTCGGAAAGGTGGTTGCTGTCGTGGTCAGCCAGAAGAAGAATGGCCATGATAAAATCTCCCTTCCTTAAATCAGAGGACGCCGGCTTCGGTTTTGAGCTTTTCGACGAGCTCGGCGACCGACTTGACCTTGATGCCGGCCTTGCGGCCCGACGGCTCCTCGGTCTTCAGCACCTTGAGGCGGGCGGCGGTGTCGACGCCGAAGTCGGCCGGCGACTTCTTGTCGAGCGGCTTCTTCTTCGCCTTCATGATGTTCGGCAGCGAGGCGTAGCGCGGCTCGTTCAAACGCAGGTCGGTGGTGACGACGGCCGGCAGCTTGATGTCGATGGTCTGCAGACCGCCGTCGACTTCGCGCGTCACGGTTGCTTTGCCATCGCCGATCTCGACCTTGGAGGCGAAGGTGCCTTGCGCCCAGCCGAGCAGCGCGGACAGCATCTGGCCGGTCTGGTTCGAATCGTCGTCGATTGCCTGCTTGCCGACGATGATCAGGCCCGGCTGTTCAGCCTCGGCCACACCCTTGACGATCTTGGCGACGGCGAGTGGCTCGATCTGGTCTTCGGTCTCAACCAGGATGGCGCGGTCAGCCCCCATGGCGAGCGCCGTGCGCAGGGTTTCTTCGGCCTTGGCCGGACCAACGGAAACGACGACGACCTCCTCAGCCTTGCCGGCTTCCTTCAGCCTGAGCGCCTCTTCGACCGAGATTTCGTCGAAGGGGTTCATCGACATCTTCACGTTCGCAAGCTCGACGCCCGAACCGTCTGCCTTCACCCGGATCTTGACGTTGTAGTCAACGACCCGCTTCACCGTCACAAGTATTTTCATGGATTCTTCCCTCCAAGAGCTTTCGCAGGAAAATGCGCCTTAACGGAGCCGCCTGATTGTCGGTTGGCGACATCGATACGCGTTTTTTCTCCAATTACAATCGCTGTACATGGCGCTAAATCGATATAATCCCGAGAATTGGAATTACGTTTACGTACACGTAAGAATGATCGATGGCAAGTGGCTTGGGGCCTGATGCGGCACTGTCCCGGCAGGGCCGGGCGCGCTTCAGGCAAGCCATTGAAATAACGGATCATCCTCGTTGAAGGCTGGCGATTGCCGGTGTCAGGATCCGGTCTGGCGTCCCCAGGGAACGGGCGATCTTGTCGCATCTGACGACGGCAGTTGGCTTGCGGTGACCGGTTCGGCCTTGTGCCGGACGGCGCGCGGCGTGACGATCGTGCGGTCGAAAAGCGGCACATCGCGGCGTCGCAAAATGACAACCAGAACCAAGCCCGCGACGATGCCGCCGACATGGGCGCTCCAGGACACGCCGCTGCCGGGATCGACGACCAGCATGAAGAACTGCTGGCCGATCCAGAAGGCAAGCGGGATGGCCGCGGGCAAGGGCAGCGGGATGCGGAAGAAGACAAGCACCCAGACGCGCACCTTCGGGTGCAGCAGGAAATAGGCGGCTACGACGCCGGAGATCGCGCCCGATGCGCCGATCAACGGCGCCTCGGAGGCCGGGTCGAGAAGCCCATGCGCCAGTGCGCCTGCAGCCGCGCAGAGAAGATAGAAGGCGAGATAGCGGAAGTGCCCGAGCGCATCCTCGACATTGTCGCCGAACACCCAGAGGAACAGCATGTTCATGGCGAGGTGCATGAAGTCGCCATGCAGGAAGGAATAGGTGACGAAGGTGAAGCCGTCGGGGACGACGACGAGCGAGGGATCAAGCTGCGCGTAGTCGAAAATGAGCGCCGGGATATAGCCGAAGCCCAGCAGCGCGGCGTTGGTGAATTGCTCGGAGGCAATCGGTCCGGTGATCAGCCAGACGGCAATGTTGATGACGATCAGGCTGATCGTGACGTACTGGACCTTGATGTGCTTCAGGGTGTTCGTATCGTGAAGCGGTATGAACATGCGGTCTCCCGAAGCACAGGTTATTGCCCGTTTCTCCCGCCGAATCTCGATCGGGCGCGACAATGCGCGAGCCGACGTTATCTGTTTTTTCCGGGAATCCAAAGGACGTCGGCTTGACCTTTGTCATTTGCAAAGCGCGCCGCGACGAACAGGAAATCCGACAGGCGATTGATATAGGCGATGGCTTCCGTGCTGACGACTTCACCTTCGATCTGGGCAAGGGCCACCACCTGGCGTTCCGCACGGCGTGCGACCGTGCGGGCGACGTGGAGGGCTGCGGAGGCGGGGCTTCCGGCCGGAAGCACGAAGGAGCGCAAGGGATCAAGTTCGGTATTCAGCCGGTCGATTTCGGTTTCGAGCCAGGTCACCTGCGCTGCGACGATGCGCAGCGGTTCGTATTGCGGCGGCTCGCCGGTGTCGGGTGTTGCGAGATCCGCGCCGAGATCGAAGAGATCGTTCTGGATCCGCATCAGTGCGGCGTCGAGATCGACGTTGCCGGCCGTATGCTGCCGAGCCAGGCCGACGAAGGCATTGGTTTCGTCCACTGCGCCATAAGCATCGACGCGCAGATCGCTCTTCAGCCGGCGCGGGCCGGAGACGAGCCCGGTGGTGCCGTTGTCACCCGTCCGGGTATAGATCTTGTTGAGCTTCACCATGGGCGGACGCAGTCCTCTAGCGCAATTTCAGGAACGGTGTGGAACGGTTGTCCGTTCGGAATTTGCGTCAGGTCGGACGGCCGCCGCCGGTGATCCAAAGGGTCACCATGATGAGCACGATCGCGATTGCCTGCAACAGTACACGCGCCTGCATCAACTTGTTGGACGTGTTGCCGCTGCCACCCTTTGCCATGTTCACGAGGCCGCGGATCAAAACGATCACGACCAGGCCCATGACGAACAGGGTCAAGCCGGTAAAGAAGCTGGACATCGAACTCTTCCTTGCAATTCTGCTTCAGCCAAGTCGGCCGATGATGCGATAAAACAGTGCCGCCGGCAGGAGCTTCTTCAGAAGCGCGCCCTGTCTGGCTGGCCTTGTTACAATATAGTGCGGTTTCGGTTTCTTTGCTGTCAGTGCGTGCTTCAAAACCGCATAAACCGCCTCCGGGCCGAGCTTTCCGGCCGCGGGTTTGCTTTCGCCTTTCAGGCGTCGCATCTGCCGCTCGTATTCGACGCGGTGCACCGAATTCTTGAGGTCGATGAAGCGCTCGATATAGGTGACGGCATTGGCGGTGAATTTCGATGTGATCGGCCCTGGCTCGATCAGGCTCACCTCGATGCCGCTGCCGGCCAGCTCCATCTTGAGGGTGAGGGACAGGCCCTCGATCGCAAACTTGGAGGCGTTGTAGGCGCCGCGCCAGCGATAGGGCACGATGCCGAGGATGGAGGAGCACTGCACGATGCGGCCGCTGCCGCGCGCCCGCATCGCGGGGATCACCCGCCGCGTCAGGTCGTGCCAGCCAATCACGTTGGTCTCGAGCTGGAGCCTCAGCGCCTCGGTCGGCAGATCCTCGACCGCACCCGCCTGGCCATAGGCGCCGTTGTTGAACAGCGCGTCGATGCGCCCGCCGGAAAGCGCCAGCACCGTATCGGCCAGGGCAGCGATGCTCTCCGGCTTGGTGTAGTCCATCAGAAAGGTCTCGATGCCCTCGCTTTCAAGCGATTGCCGGTCCTCTTCCCGGCGCACGGTCGCAAACACCCGCCAGCCGTCGGTATGAAGCGCGCGTGCGCAATGGGCGCCGATTCCGGAGGAGCATCCGGTGACAATGATTGTGGGGCGATCCGTCATCCGGTCGAATCCTGTAGAAATCCTGCCTCGGTTTCCCATATTCATCGGCGGGATACAATTGAATTGCGCAAGCCGGAACCCGCCAGCGTTGCCGCCGTTGGGGTCATGCGAAGCCAAGGAAACGGCGCCGAGACGGACGTACTGATCGGGTAGTCCCGGCGCCTCGTAGGATTGGAATGGAATGCCAGCGTTTATACGCATCACCTGGAAAGTCGTGTTCGATGCGCTCTGGCACTTCAGCCTCGACGACGGTTGGGCGATGGCGAGCCATGTGGCGCTGTCGTCGCTGCTCGCCGTCTTTCCCTTCCTGATTTTCGGCACGGCGCTCGGCAGCTTTCTCGGGGCCGACCAGTTTGCCGAAACGGCGGTGCATCTGATTTTCGATGCCTGGCCGGAATCGATCGCCAAGCCCATCGCCGACGAAATCGTGCGGGTGCTGACGATCCCGCGCGGTGGGCTCTTGACCGTTTCGGTGCTGGCCGCCGCCTATTTCGCCTCCAACGGCGTCGAGGCGCTGCGCGTCTCGCTCAATCGCGCCTATCGAGTGACCGAGAGCCGCTACTGGTACGTCACTCGGCTTGCGAGCCTCGGCTTCGTGCTTGCCGGCGTCCTGATCCTGGCCGCACTCAGCATTCTGCTCGTCGCCGTGCCCCTGGCGGTGCGTTATGCCGGACAGTGGCTCCCCTGGCTTGGTGGCGTGCTTGCGACCGTCGACAACTGGAGCCTGCCGCTCGCTCTCGTCGTGCTGACCAGCGGATTGCTCGTGTCCCATCTCTGGCTGCCGGATGGGCACCGTAAAGTGATCGACGTTTTGCCGGGCATCGCGCTGACGCTCGTTTGCTGGACGATCGGCGCTTATGCCTTTGCTTCGTACCTCGCGACCTTCGCCACCTATGTGTCTACCTATGCTGGCCTGGCGTCGATCATGATCGTGCTGGTGTTTCTCTACATGATCGCTGCAATCTTCATCATCGGCGCCGAGATCAATGCGGCGATCCTCAAATACAGGGTCAAGAGCATGGTGCGCCGCAGCTTCCAGCTGCGCAATGGCAACGACGCGACCCGCGAGGAGCAGGACCTAGCCGATTAGCGCGCGGATTTCCTCCGCCGTGCGACCGGCGGCGCGGAAAGCGGCGATGCCGGTATCCTGGTTGCTCTTCGACAGCTTGCGCCCATCCGGCCCGAGGATCAGCCGGTGATGGTGATAGAGCGGTTCCGGCAGATCGAGAAGCCGCTGCAGCAGCCGATGCACGGATGTCGCATGATAGAGGTCGCGGCCGCGCACCACATGGGTGATGCCCTGCAACGCGTCGTCGACGACGACGGATAGATGGTAGCTTGACGGCGCATCGGAGCGCGACAGGATCACGTCGCCCCAGGCGGCGGGGTCGGCGATGATGGTGCCGGTTTCGTCCTCAGGGCCATGGCCGCTCTCGGCCCAGCTCAGGTGGTCTTTTCCCAAAAGCGCGATGGCCTTCTCCATGTCGAGCCGCCAGGCATAGGCCTTGCCGTCCGCGCTGAGAGCCGCGCGCTCGGTTTGGGGCAATTCGCGCTCGCGGCCGGGATAGAGCGGGCTGCCGTCCGGATCGCGCGGCCAGGTCTGGCCGCCGGCTTCCGCATCGGCAACGGCGGCCTTGATTTCGCCGCGGGTCATGACCGAGGGGTAGATGACACCCAGCATGTCCAGCCGTTGAAGCGCCGACGCGTAGGCGTCGAGATGTTCCGATTGCCGGCGCACCGGGCGCTCCCAGTCGAGGCCGAGCCAGGCAAGGTCTTCGAAGATCGCCGCCTCGAATTCCGGGCGGCAGCGGATCTGGTCGATATCCTCGATGCGCAGCAGGAAACGCCCGTTCGCGGCCTTCGCCATGTCATGGTTCAGCACCGCGGAAAGCGCGTGGCCGAGATGGAGCAGCCCGTTGGGGCTCGGGGCAAAACGGAAAACGGGTGGCGTGTCAGGCATGCTTTCCCTTTGCCATGGAAGGGGTATAAAAATCATCCGCTTTGTGGAGGCGTCATGCGGATCATCCGGACACATGAGGATATCGAGGCCGGGCTGTCAGGCCTGGTGATGCTCGATGCGCGCCTCGGGCACGTCGTTGCGAGAGCCGGCCCGGTGCCGCTCCGGCGCACCGATCCCGGCTATCGCGGCCTTGCCAGCATCATCGTCTCGCAAATGGTCTCGAAGGCAAGCGCGGCTGCGATCTGGCGGCGCATGGAAGAAAAGCTCGGCGAGGTCACGGCGGCAGGCGTCAATTCGCTGAGCGACGAGGATTGCCGGGCGATCGGGCTGTCGCGGGCGAAGGCCGAGGCGCTGAGGCGCGTGGCCGAGGTGGTCGTCAGCGGTCAGATCGATCTCGACGCGATCTGCAACATCGAAGGATCGGAGGCGATCCGGGAGCTGACGGCGATCAAGGGGGTGGGGCGCTGGACGGCGGAAGTCTATCTGCTCTTCTGCGCCGGCCACCCGGACGTCTTTCCCTCCGGCGACGTCGCGCTGCAAAACGCGATCGGTCACGGACTGGGCCTCGAACTGCGCCCGAGCGCACGCGAAATTGATTCGCTCGCCGCTTCGTGGTCGCCCTGGCGCAGCGTCGCCGCACGCCTCTTCTGGGCCTATTATTCACAGGAAATGCGTCGTGATGCTGTTCCTGTGACACCTTGAAGGAAAAAGCGAATCCAGCGCACGCATTTTTGTTTCCGGCTTCACAATCCTGTTGCAACGGGCCTAATATAGAAGGTGCAGATGCCGAATCGATCAGGAGAATACGCTTGACGATTGCAGTCTCACCACAGGCCTTGCCGGCGCTCGTCTTGAACGCTGACTATAGGCCGCTGAGTTACTACCCCTTATCGCTTTGGTCCTGGCAGGACGCGATCAAGGCCGTCTTCCTTGACCGTGTAAATATCCTTGCCGAGTACGAACATTCGGTGTCGTCTCCGAGCTTCTCGATGCGACTTCCGAGCGTTGTTTGCCTCAAGAGCTACGTGCAGCCCTCACGCCACCCGGCCTTCACCCGGTTCAACGTGTTCCTGCGCGATAAATTCGAATGCCAGTATTGCGGTTCGCCCGACGATCTCACCTTCGATCACGTGGTGCCCCGCGCTCACGGCGGCCAGACGACCTGGGACAATGTCGTCGCAGCCTGCTCGCCCTGCAATCTACGCAAGGGCAGCAAGCTGCCGAAGCAAGCCGGCATGTTCCCGCACCAGAGGCCTTTCCAGCCGACGGTGCAGGACCTGCACAACAACGGCCGGCTCTTCCCGCCGAACCATCTGCATGAAAGCTGGATGGACTATCTCTACTGGGACGTCGAACTGCAGCCCTGACGCTGTTCGTGCCTTCTTGCCGGATCTAAGCCCAAAGCGGGGTCAGGAGAGGTGCGCGCGCTCGCGAACCCCTTGTCGGGGCGTTGCCTGTTTCCCGAGAGCGATCTGGGATCAGCGCGCCTTTGCCGCACCGCGCAAGGCGATTGCTGCGAGGATGAGGCTGGCGACCACATTCCATCCGGCAAAGGAGAGCCCGAGCACCCGCAAGGAGGCTTCGGTGCAGGACGGGCCATGCTTGGAATCGAGATCGCCCAGCAGATCACCGACATTCGACGAAATCCCTTGCGCGGTCGTGGCGCAGGTGGACGGTCCTTCCCAGAAGCCCCATTCCGCGCCCGAATGGTAGACGCCCATGCCGGCGCCGACCAGCATCAGGATGCCGACGATGAGAAGCAGCGTGCGTGTCGTCCACGCCGGCAGTTTGAACGCGCTCGTGGCGATTGCCAAAACACCGACCGGGATGCCCCAGTAATAGGGATCGCGCTGCAACAGACAGAGCGCGCAGGGAATATAGCCACCGACATGCTCGAAGCCGAGCGCGCCGCCCACGGTCGCCGCCATGCCGAGTGTTACGATAACGGCGATCAGCAAATGCTGGCGGTATTGGGGGGCGGCGTCGATCATCTATACCTCGCGGGCGGCAACTCGAAACCGAGGGATGCCGCAGTGCAAACTGGATGGCGCCTTCTTAGGCAGGATCGTGCGCGCTGTAAATCGCAGCGGCTGCGACCGGCCCGCACGCTTTCGTGATTGTTGGTCGTGCATCCTGAAAATGATGGTTGACCACGGCGAAATCCTTCGTGTAAATCCGAGCCGCTGATATCGCACTTCCCTGAGCCCCATTGGCGGAATTGGTAGACGCGCTCGACTCAAAATCGAGTTCCGAAAGGAGTGCTGGTTCGACCCCGGCATGGGGCACCACCACATACACTTTCTTCACATCCATCGTCCGACATGCCTGAACGCCGCCGCAGTCATTGAACTGTCGCTTGCGAAGGTGTTAGGTGCGCTGCAGCAAGAAAACTGTCATGGCAGCGTCATGTTACCGAGAATAGAGACCTACGACGAACTCTACCGCGCCTTCCGCTGGCAGATTCCGGAAAAGTTCAATATCGGCGTTGCCGTCAGCGACGCCTGGGCTGAGCGGGCGCCGGAGCGTGTCTGTCTCCAGCATTTCGATCCTGGCGGTGCGCATCAATCGCTGACCTATCGTCAATTCGCCCGGCAATCCTCGGCCTTTGCCAGGGGGCTGACGGGGGAGGGTATCATGCCCGGCGAACGGGTGGCGATCCTGTTGCCGCAGGGGTTCGAGACGGCGATTGCCCATGCAGCGATCTATAAGCACGGTGCCATCGCGCTGCCGCTGGCACTGCTCTTCGGCGTCGAGGCGCTCGAATACCGGCTGCGCGACGCCGGCGTGGCGGCTGTCATCACCAACGGCTTTGGCTATGAACGCATCGCGGCGATCCGTGAGCGGCTGCCTGACTTGCGGCTGGTGGTGCTGGCGGATGATCAGCCGCGTCCGGGCACGATTGTCTTCTCTGACTTGGCGTCGGGTGATCCCTCTGGCTTTGTTGCGGCCGATACCGGCCCCGACGATCCGGCCTTGATGATCTATACGTCAGGCACGACAGGGCCGCCGAAGGGGGCACTGCACGGGCACCGGGTGCTGCTCGGCCATCTGCCGGGCTTCGAGTTTCACCATCACTTCCTGCCGCAGCCGGGTGACCGCATGTGGACGCCGGCCGACTGGGCCTGGGCGGGCGGGCTGCTCAACGCGCTGTTACCGTCGCTGCTGCACGGCGTACCCGTCGTGTCGTCGCCGGCGCAGAAGTTCGACCCGCATACTGCCTTTCGCATCCTGGAAGAAATGGACGTGCGCAACGCCTTCATTCCGCCGACGGCGCTCAGGCTGATGAAGGCGGTCGAGAATCCGCGCGAGCGCTATCGGCTTAATCTCCGAACCATCGGCTCGGCTGGCGAGTCCCTCGGCCGCGAGACCTATGAATGGGCAAAGGCGGCGCTCGGTCTCGAGGTCAGCGAGTTCTACGGCCAGACCGAGTGCAACATCGTCATTTCGTCAGCCGCCGATCTCGGCGTCGTCAAGCCGGGGTCGATGGGCAAGGCCGCACCCGGCCACCGGGTGGCGATCATCGACGGCGAAGGCCGCGAACTGCCGGCCGGCAGCGTCGGGCAGGTGGCGGTGAAGCGGCCGGACCCGGTGATGTTCCTCGGCTACTGGGGCAACGCGGGGGCGACGGAGAAGAAGTTCATCGGCGACTGGATGACGACAGGCGATCAGGGCGTGATGGACGAGGAGGGCTATTTCACCTTCTTCGGGCGTGACGACGACGTCATCACCTCGTCGGGCTATCGCATCGGCCCGGGCGAGATCGAGGATTGCCTCGCCGGCCATCCGGACGTGCAATTGGCCGCCGCTGTCGGCAAGCCCGATCCGGTGCGCACCGAGATCGTCAAGGCCTATGTCGTGCTACGGCCGGGCGTCGTTGGCGACGCGCGTGTGGCAACCTCCATCCGCGAGTGGGTGAAGACCCGGCTCTCGATGCACGAGTATCCGCGCGAGATCGCCTTCGTCGACAGCCTGCCGCTGACGACCTCGGGCAAGGTGATCAGACGGTTCCTGCGCGAGGAGGCGGCGGCGGAAGCGCGCGGGGCGATCGAGGTTTCCGAAGCGTCGTAGTCCCTCGGCCGCCGCGCGATTGATTTGAATTGGCCGGAGCAGGATGCGGGCGGAAAACGGCGCACCCTTTTTCCTCATCCCGCTCTAGCGTCCGGCAAGCGCCTTGATCTTGTCGCGCAGGATCCGCGCCATGTTGCGGGTGTTGCGATAGAGGTGGAGCTGGGCTGCCACCTGGCGCACTTCGCGGTCTCGGGTCTGCTGCAGGCCGATCACCATCGTGCCCATGTCTTCGCGCTCCTGCCAGAAACGGCTCATGATCGGGTGGTCCGGCACCGCGCAGGAATCGGAGCGGGCGATGTTGGCGTCGTCGAGATGCCATTCCGTCAGTTCGGCGAGAAGCAGTTTGCCCGGCGAGAACCTGGCATAGCGCTCGTCATAGGCCGTCTTCCAGGTATAGGCCTCGCCCGACATCAGGAAGACGACCATCGAGGCGATCGCCTTGCCGTCGAGATCGAGCGTGTGGATGCGCACGCTGTCGCCGTCGGCCAGATTGGTGATCGCCTCGCGGGCAAAGGCGGCCCGGAAGCGGTCGAGCACCATGGCGCTGCGCGCCTTGCCCTTCCAGCCGGATGCTTCCAGCGCCAGGAATTCCTCCATGCGCAGGCGGACGTCGGCGGGCTGACGGGCGACCGAATAGACGAGCTCGCCCTCTTTTTCGAGATTGTTCCACTGCCGCCGCAGTTCGCGGAAATGCGCCGGGCTGATTGCCTTGCGCAGGTAGGTCGGGCCGTCGAGCAGGCTTTCGAGCATCGGCCGGCTGAAGGTGTCGGTCACCGTCAGAGGCAGGTTGCGGCCGATGGCGACGGCGCGGGTGAGGCGGGCGACCTTGCCGTTGAGCCGCATGTCGGGCAGCACCAGGATCGAGGGCAGCCCGGTTGCCGGCGCGGCAAAGGCTTCGAACAGGTTGTCGATGGTCTCGGCCGCATCCTCGGCGTCGAGCAGTGGCACGCCCAGTGGCCCGAACGGGTTCGACCAGGCGCGAATGATCGGCGCGCCGATCGAGAAGCCGGGCTTTTCGATCGAGAACGGCATCAGGAAACGCAGCCGGCTGCGGCGCTCGTCGTTGTCGCGCATGATCGCTAGCCGGATGACTCGCTCTTCCAGGCGTGGCATGGCCGGCGCCAGGAAGCGTCCGGTGAAGAAGACGTTCGGCTCCAGCGCCCGGTTCGACAGAAAGTCGAGTTCGCGCTGCAACTCGTAGCCGGCCCTCGCCGGATAGATGGCAAGATGCCGTCCGGGACGTCCGACCTCGATCAGATGCTCTGCGGTCGGTCCGCTTTCGCCGTCCTGCGCCAGACCGCCGAGAACCCGTGCGGCCCGGCTGTTTGCATCGCTCGGAAGATTGGTATTGCCGATCATGGATGGACAGCCCCGTTGTTTTCATTGCCGGCCCGCGCTCTTGCGAAGGCAAAGAGCGCAAAGCCGAAGGTACGCCGGACGGCGAGGTGCAGCAGCATCGCCTCTACGAACATAGCACCAGCGGTTGCAAAAGCAGCACCGTTCAGTCCGAAAAGAGGGATGAGGCTGAGGTTGAGTGCGATGTTGACCACCAGCGCGCCGGCGTAGAGGATCACGCACAGCGTCTGCTGGCCGGCCATCGTCAGCAGCGTTTCGGCCGGGCCGACGAAAGCCTTGGCGAGGATGCCCGCGAAAAGCACCATCATCAGCGGCAGCCCGGTGACGAAGGCCGGGCCGAAGAGCGAAAGCAGGAACGGCCCTGCCAATAGCACCAGCGCGCCGACCAGAAGCGACGGCCAGAAGGCCCAGCGGGCGCTTTCGATCGCGATGCCAGGGATGTGGCCGGGATCGCGGGCCATCGCGTTGGAGACGCGCGGGCCTGCTGCTGCCTTGACCGCGAACATGACGAAATGCACAAGCGCCATGGTCTTGGCGGCAGCGAAATAGATCGCGACGTCGTCCGGCTCCAGGTAGAGGCCGACGATCACCACATCGGAATTGGTCAGCAGGAAGCCGAAGCCATCGACCAGGAAGACGGGGATCGAGACCTTGAGCCAACGGCGAAGCTCGATGCGTCGCGGTCCCGGAACGTAGCGCGAGCGAAGACGGTAGGTGAGCGCGAGAAACTGCGAGACACTGGTGACATAGGCCGCGGCCATGGCTGCCATCATGGCGGTTTGCGCGGTGTGGGGCGCGCCGGTGGTGACGGCGAGCACCATGAAAACGAGCACGAGCAGCGGCCGGATGATGAAGGTGGGGCTCATCGCGGCAATCGGCCAGCCATGGGCACGCGCCGTTCCGTCCATGACGTCGCCCAGCGAGATCATCGGCAGGGTGAAGAGGCCGAGATAGAGGGGCACAAGGTAATAGGCCTCGATGTGCCCGGAAAAGAACCAGAGGCCGGCAAGGCCGAGGACGGCGACCGTGGTGGCGGAGGAAAGCGCGAAGATGCGCACCGTCGTCGTCACGCCGCGGATTTCGTCCATGGCGGCCGAGGCCTGGTATTCCGGCAGGAAGCGGATGACGACCGAGTGGAACCCGACGCAGGAGAGGCTGCCGAACAGGATGACCAGCACCCAGACGAAGACGAAGATGCCATATTCGAACTCGCCCATCAGCCGCGCGAGGATGATCTGCGACAGAAAGGCGATGGCGGCGCTGACGATGCGAACCGAAAAGGCGACGAGCGCCATGCGGCGCGCGGCGTTCTTGGCGTCCGAACTGGTCAGGATGGGGAGAAGCCGGGCGATTATTGCGGACAGGCGGTGTCTCAGTGCCGACGGCAGCATTCGTCCGGCCGTTTGACATACCGCCATGAACACGAGAACACCCTGAGATTACGCAATACAGGGTTTCAGTACTGCCAGAACAGCGTTAACAAAGGGTGCAGCGCGGTTGTAAGGAATGGGGGCAACCATGCCGATTGAGGACAGCGAGCGGCAGCGGATTATGCAGGCGAAATCGATTGGCCGCGCATGGTCGGCGATCTCCAGGAGATCGGCATCGAGCGGCTGGACGACCTGACGGTCGCCAACGCGGAAGACCTCGCACTCCGTATCAACGCCACGCTCGGCCGCCGCCATATCAACAGCACCGGCATTCGCGCGCTCGAAAACCTGATCGCCTACGCCAGGGCGTGCGATCGCTAGCAAACAGGCTCCAGGAAACGAAAATGCCGCCCGGAGGCGGCATTTCTGAAGGGCAGGGGGGCGCAGACAGTACCTGCATTCCGCGGCCGGCTTATGCCTCGTAGATGCCGTGGCAGTGCTTGTACTTCTTGCCCGAACCGCAGGGGCAGAGCTCGTTACGCGAGACCTTGCCCCAGGACAATGGGTTGGTTGCGTCTCGCTGCACTGGCGGGGCGGCCAGCAGCGTGCCGTCGCCGAAATCGTCCTCGCCGGTGAGCGGATCGATATGGTGGCCATGCATGACAGGCGGAGCCGGCTGCGGCGCTTCGGCTGCTTCGCGCACCAGCTCGACGCGCATGAGCTGTGCGGTCACGGCCTGGCGCAGGTTGCCGAGCAGGGCCTGGAACAGCTCGAAGGCTTCGGACTTGTATTCCTGCAGCGGATCGCGCTGGGCGTAGCCGCGGAAGCCGATGACCGAACGCAGGTGATCGAGGTTGACGATGTGCTCGCGCCACAGATGGTCGAGCGTCTGCAGCACGACCGAGCGTTCGACATACTGCATGATCTCCGGACCGAAGCGTTCGGCACGGTCGGCGGCTTCCTTTTCGGCAGCGGTCATGACGCGCTCGAGAATATCGGCTTCGTCGATGCCTTCCTCGGCAGCCCATTCGGTGATCGGCAGGTCGAGATTGAGGTATTGCTGCACGTCGGCCTTGAGACCGGCGACGTCCCACTGCTCGGCATAGGCCTTCTCGGGAATGCGCTTGCTGACCATGTCTTCGACGACTTCGGTGCGCATGTCGGTCACGGTTTCGGTGACGCTTTCGGCATCCATCAGCTCGATGCGCTGCTCGAAGATCACCTTGCGCTGATCGTTGAGAACGTCGTCGTACTTCAGAAGGTTCTTGCGGATATCGAAGTTGCGGGCTTCAACCTTCTTCTGGGCGCGTTCGAGAGCCTTGTTGATCCACGGATGGATGATCGACTCGCCTTCCTTGAGGCCCAGCTTCTGCAGCATACCGTCCATGCGGTCGGAGCCGAAGATGCGCATCAGGTCGTCCTGGAGCGACAGGTAGAACTTCGATCGACCCGGGTCGCCCTGACGGCCGGAACGGCCGCGAAGCTGGTTGTCGATGCGGCGGCTTTCGTGGCGCTCGGTAGCCAGAACGTAAAGCCCGCCGGCGGCCAGCGCTTTTTCCTTCAGCTGCTGCACTTCGGCGCGGATCGCCTGTTCGCGCTGTTCGCGCTCGGGGCCGGGCTCGACTTCCGAGAGCTCCTGCTGGATGCGCATGTCGACGTTGCCGCCGAGCTGGATGTCCGTGCCGCGACCGGCCATGTTGGTGGCGATCGTGACGGCGCCGGGCACGCCGGCCTGGGCGACGATGAAGGCTTCCTGCTCGTGGTAGCGGGCGTTGAGAACCTGGAAGTTGGCAAAGCCGGACTTCTTCAGAAGATCGGCCAACTGCTCGGACTTTTCGATCGACGTCGTGCCGACCAGCATCGGCTGGCCGCGCTCGTGCGCCGACTTGATCTCGTCGATGATGGCGTTCAGCTTTTCGCCCTGCGTACGGTAGACCTCGTCATCCTCGTCGATACGCTTGATCGGCAGATTGGTCGGAACTTCAACGACTTCCAGGCCGTAGATGTTGCCGAATTCTTCCGCTTCGGTGGAGGCCGTACCGGTCATGCCGCCGAGCTTGGAGTACATGCGGAAGTAGTTCTGGAAGGTGATCGATGCGAGCGTCTGGTTCTCTGGCTGGATCTGCACCTTTTCCTTGGCTTCGAGCGCCTGGTGCTGGCCTTCCGAATAACGGCGGCCCGGCATCATGCGGCCGGTGAATTCGTCGATGATGACGATCTCGCCGTTGCGAACGATGTAGTCCTTGTCGCGCTGGAACAGCTTGTGGGCCTTGAGCGCATTGTTGACGTGGTGGACGATTGCGACGTTTTCGATGTCGTAGAGCGATTCACCCTTGAGCAGGCCCGCCTCGCGCAGCAGGTTTTCGAGCTTCTCGGTGCCTTCTTCGGAGAAGTTGGCCGAGCGCTGCTTCTCGTCGATCTCGTAGTCCTCCGCCGAAAGCAGCGGAATGAATTCGTTGATTGTGTTGTAGAGATCCGAGCGGTCGTCGAGCGGGCCGGAGATGATCAGCGGCGTGCGCGCTTCGTCGACGAGGATCGAGTCCACTTCGTCGACGATGGCGAAGAAGTGGCCGCGCTGAACCATCTGTCCGCGCTCGTACTTCATGTTGTCGCGCAGATAGTCGAAGCCGAGCTCGTTGTTGGTGGCATAAGTGATGTCGCAGGCATAGGCGGCTTTGCGCTGCTCGTCGGTCAGGCCGTGGACGATTACGCCCGTGGTCATGCCGAGGAAGCTATAGATGCGGTCCATGGTGCCGGCGTCGCGCTGGGCGAGGTAGTCGTTGACGGTAACGACGTGCACGCCCTTGCTCGCAAGCGCGTTCAGGTAGACCGGAAGCGTCGCGACGAGGGTCTTGCCTTCACCGGTCTTCATTTCGGCGATGGCGCGCTCGTGCAGGATCATGCCGCCGATGAGCTGGACGTCGAACGGGCGCAGGCCGAGCACGCGGCGGGCCGCCTCGCGGGCGACCGCAAAGGCCGGAACCAGAAGGTCGTCGAGCGTCTTGCCTTCTTCCAGCTGCTTGCGGAATTCCACCGTCTTGCCGGCGAGCGCCTCATCCGACAAAGCCTTCATGTCGGCTTCAAGTGCGTTGATGGCGTCCACCCGTGCCTTGTAGCCACGCACGCGGCGATCGTTGGAGGAGCCAAACAACTTGCGGGCTAGGCCGCCGAGACTGACCATACGAATGGTCCTTTCATTTTTGTTGCCTTGGGTCTCATGGCCGCGCCGCGAAAACCGCGCAATGCCGTGAAACGCCCGGAAACTGTTCTGGACGCGAGGTTGCGTGACAGATAAGAGGGGGGTCGAATTATGTCAACGCAATTGCACTGCCGGACGGCTACAGAACCGCCACATTCTGGTGTTGTGCAGCCGCTACAAGCTGCAGGCAATTGCGCCGAAGGCCAATGTGAAAGGTTAGTGAGCATGACCAAGTTGAAAACCCTGGCCGCCGTGGCACTGGTTGCGGCGATGGCCGTACATGGTGGCGCGCGGGCGGAAGACGCCGATCCGGTGGTCGCCAAGGTTGGCGGCGAGGACGTGCGTCAGTCCGAACTCAATCTTGCTCTGGGTGGCCTCGACCCGCAGCTGCAGCAGATGCCGGAAGAACAGAAGCGCGCCGCAGCACTGTCGGCGATCATCGACGTTAAGCTTCTTTCCGCCACGGCCGAGAAGGAAGGCCTGCAGGACGACGCCACTTTCAAGCAGCGCGTCGCGTACCTCACCGAGCGCGAACTTCACAACGCCTACTTCAAGAAGCATGTCGTCGACGCCATCACCAAGGAAGAGGTGAAGGCACGCTACGACAAGGAAGTCGCGGCCATTCCGGTTCAGGATGAAGTGAAGGCCCGCCATATCCTGGTCAAGACGGAAGACGAAGCCAAGGAAATCATCAAGGAACTCGACGCTGGCAAGAGCTTCGTCGAGCTTGCCAAGGCGAAGTCCACCGATCCGAACAAGAACGACGGCGGCGACCTCGGTTACTTCACCAAGGGCCGCATGGTGCCGGAATTCGAAACGGCTGCCTTCGCTCTCGAGAAGGGCGCCTACACCAAGACCCCGGTCAAGACGCAGTTCGGCTTCCACGTAATCCTGGTCGAAGACAAGCGCCCGCAGGCCCCGCCGCCGCTCGAGCAGGTCGAGCAGCAGGTTCGTCAGCTTGTCATGCGTGACAAGTATGTCGAGCTGCTTGCCGCCGCCAAGAAGGATGCAGGCGTCGAAATTTCCGACCCGGCGCTGAAGCAGGCCTATGACGAGGCCAACAAGGCGCAGGAAGCGCAACAAGCCAAGTAATTCGATCGGCGGGCCCTGCCACTGGCGGGGCCTGTCGTCACCGCTTTTTGTCGATGCCCGGCGGTGAAAACCGTTCGGGCATTTGTCGCAAGATGGATCTGGAGCCGTTTCGGTTGTAGACCGCTCCGGATCCTTGTTCTTAGGCATTTCCTGAAGGCCGCCAGGCTCTTTTGGAAGTGCTTTGGCTCCAACACGTCACAGCAGGTTTCCCATGTCCGGCTCCGTTTCTCCGCTCGCTCCGAAAACCTTTGCCGAAATGCCCTCCGTGCGCGGCGTCCGCATGGCGACCGCAGCCGCCGGCATCAAGTACAAGAACCGCACCGACGTGCTGATGATGGTGTTCGACCGGCCGGCCGTCGTGGCCGGCGTCTTCACCCGTTCCAAGTGCCCTTCGGCCCCTGTCGATTTCTGCCGCAAGAACCTTGCCGGCGGTGTCGCGCGCGCTGTCGTCGTCAACTCCGGCAACGCCAATGCCTTCACCGGCAAGAAGGGCCGCGAAGCGACAGAACTGACGGCAAAGTCGGCGGCAAAGGCTGTCGGCTGCGCGGAGAGCGAAGTCTTCCTGGCGTCGACCGGCGTCATCGGCGAGCCTTTGGACGCGACCAAGTTTGCCGGCGTGCTCGACGATCTGGCTATTGCCGGCAAGGAGGACTTCTGGTTCGAAGCCGCCAAGGCGATCATGACGACGGATACCTATCCGAAGGTAGCGACACGCAGCGCCGAAATCGACGGCGTCAAGGTGACGATCAACGGCATCTCCAAGGGCGCCGGCATGATCGCGCCCGACATGGCGACGATGCTCTCCTTCGTGGTCACAGATGCCGACATTGCGCCTTCGGCGCTGCAGGCCCTGCTTTCGGCCGGCGTCGGCCCGACCTTCAACTCGGTCACGGTCGACAGCGACACTTCGACGTCCGATACGCTGATGCTGTTCGCTACGGGCGCGGCATCGGCCGACGGCCAGCCGGCAATCTCCGATGCGACCGACCCGCGTCTTAATGCCTTCCGCGCCGCACTGAACGACCTTTTGCGCGATCTCGCGCTCCAGGTCGTGCGCGACGGCGAAGGCGCTCGCAAGATGGTCGAGGTGACTGTCGAAGGCGCCGAGAATGATGCGGCCGCCAAGCGCATCGCGCTTTCGATCGCCAATTCGCCGCTCGTCAAGACGGCGGTCGCCGGTGAAGACGCCAACTGGGGCCGCGTGGTCATGGCCGTCGGCAAGTCCGGAGAAATGGCCGAGCGCGACCGGCTGGCGATCTGGTTCGGCGACGTGCGCGTCGCCGTCGAGGGGGAGCGCGATCCCACCTATTCTGAAGCTGCGGCCACGGCCGTGATGAAGGAAGAGGACATCACGATCCGCGTCGAAATCGGCCTCGGTTCCGGTCGGGCCACTGTCTATACCTGCGACCTGACGAAGGAATATGTCGAGATCAACGGCGATTACCGGAGCTGAGGCACCGGTTATGTGATGGTGAGCGGCCTGGCGCGCCAGGCCGTAGAGGTAGCAAGATGACATCGAATGATATTCGGCCCGTGGCGGGCAAGGCACAGGCCGAAGCTGGGGAAGTGGCAATGGTGGATCTTCCGAACGTGCGCCGTCTCGAGGCCGTGGGTTTCCGCGCCTGGCCGGCAGCGTCCGTACAATATGATGGCAGCTGGCTGATCCGGCTCAATGCAGGCCATGATTCCAAGCGGCTGAATTCCGTCAATCCGCTTGATCCGTCCGACTATCGCGACATCCCGGTCCGTCTCGAAAAGGCTGCCCGGCGCTTTGCCGACTACGGCCGGCCGCTGACTGTGCGCCAGACGCCGCTGACGCCGCCGCAGCTTGTCGCCCATATGGATGCCGAGGGCTGGAATGCGTTCAGCCGCAGCCTGGTCATGAGCGTCGACCTGGTCGAGCGCGAGTTCGGTGACGGCATCGATCATCTGCCGATCAAGGATGTCGGCCGGTTCGTCGATGCGTGCATCGGGATTGCGAAGAGCGATCCGAAGCGCAAGGCGGCGCTGGCCGAAATCATCAACGCGATCAAGCCGGAGAGTGGCCTCTTCCTGTTCGAGGATGCCGAGATGGGGCCGACGGCCGTGGCGCTCGTCGTCCAGGACAACGATCTTGCCGGCATCATGCAGTTTGCCGTGGACGAGCGGGTCCGTGGCCGGGGCGTCGGCAAGGCGATGCTCGACGTCTGCCTGCGCTGGGCGCGTCTGCGCGGAGCCAAGAAGGCCTGGCTGCAGGTGGAAGCGGATAACAGCTCGGCTATGGCGCTTTATCGCGGCGCCGGTTTCTCCGAGGTTTACAGCTACATCTATCGAACGCCGGGAGCTTGAGGCCATGGATGCCAACGGAAAGAAGATCGTGCTTGTCGCGGCCTGCGCGCTTGTCGATTCCGATGGTCGCATCCTGCTCGCGCAGCGGCCGGAAGGAAAATCGCTTGCCGGCCTATGGGAGTTTCCGGGCGGCAAGGTTGAAGCCGGCGAGACGCCGGAGGAAACCCTGATCCGCGAGCTTGAGGAAGAACTCGGCATCCGCACCAAGGTCGCATGCCTGGCGCCGCTCACCTTCGCCAGCCACACCTATGACGACTTCCATCTGCTGATGCCGCTCTATGTCTGCCGCCGCTATGAAGGGGTTGCGATCGGGCGGGAGGGCCAGGCGATCAAGTGGGTTCGGCCAAAGGCCCTGCGCGATTTTCCGATGCCGCCGGCAGACGAACCGCTTATCCCGTTTCTTATGGATTTGCTCTGAACCTACCCGAAATCTGATTGATTATTAATCGATCGTTTATCTCCCTGGCGCAAAGATAGCTCCAATTCAGTTTTGGTACGTATCGTTGGCAACGGCGTATCGATTTCAGGCAGTGCGGTGGAACCAAGCTTGGGAAGGGCGCTTGCGTTCGCCGTATTTTGCGCGTTTGTGAGGCTGGGATGGTGGACGACGATTTCTGGAACACGGTTCAGGAAAAGGATCTGATGAATAATCAGTCCCGCCGGACAGGTGTGCTCAATCTGTCGCTGTTGTTCGGAACGGCGGTGATCGCGCTGACGCTGATCCTGACGCCCATGCTGTCATCCAAGACCGACAAGCGCATCATGGCGAACACGCCCGTCGATTACGACAACATTTCCACCGGCTCCATCCCTTCGAAGGGGACCACCAAGCGCTACACGGTTCGGCGCAGCGTCCTTCAGGAAATGCCCGGAGCGGTTTGCATTATCGATGCCGACGGCCGCAAGAGCGGCTGCTGAGGCGAACGCCATCGGCCCGTTTGGCGCTGGCGTCCGATTCGGATTGAACACAAATCTGGCTGGGGACGCATGGAAACGCTTAGACGCTTGTTTGGTGGCAAGGACGGCGGCATCGCCATCGAGTATGCGCTGATCGCCGCCCTCGTCTCCCTCAGCTTAATCTTCGGGGCCAACCAGATCGGCAACGCCCTGACCTACGTCTACGACTCGCTCGCCGCAGCGTTCCCGAGCGCATAAGCACTAAAACCGGATCTGGGGCGGATGCCGCCCTAGAGCGGCTGCTCCTTCGTGCCAAGCGCTGCCGAAAGCCGTTGCTTTGCTGAACCCGGCTTCAGCGGCTTCTGCTGGCTTTCGTGCGGCGCCCAGCCGGACAGATAGATGATGGAGAAGGTAGCGCGAACGCGGCCGTCCGGATCGGAGAAGCGCTCCGCGTAAATTTCCGCAGCCCTGAGGAAGAACCGCCTGGAAACGGGCGTGCGGCTGCGCGCCGAAAGCGGGCTGGTCATGCCCATGGCGCGCAGGTCGCGGATCAGCGCGAACAGCGAATCGTAGCGCACCGTGTAGGTTTCAGTGTCGGTGACCGGCAGAGCGAAGCCGGCGCGTTGGAGCAGAGCGCCGACGTCACGGACATCGGCGAAGGGAATGACGCGCGGGCTGGCGCCGCCGGTCAATTCGGCCTCCGCGGCCAGCAGCGCTTCGCGCAGCTCCTGCAGTGTGCCGCTGCCCGGGATGGCGGCGAGGAACAGCCCATCGGGCTTCAGCGCCCGCCGCACCTGGATGAAGGCGCCCGGTGTGTCGTTAGTCAGATGCAGGGACAGCGGCGAGACGATCAGATTGACGCTTTCCGGTTCGGCCGGAACTTCCTCGAGCGAGGCGATCGTCACCGGCGCCTCGGTCGAGCCGAAGCGGGCGTCCGTCTCGACGCGCTCGATGGCGTCGATTTTGCCGGTCGCCATCAGTTGGCGGGCCGTTTCACCCGTATAGCCGTGCAGTTCGAGTGCGCGATCAAAATGACGCTCGACCACGCCGACACGCTCGGCGAGCTCTTCGGCAACGATGTCGAGAAGGAAACCGGCCTTCGGATCGGCGTTTCTGAGCGCCCTTGCCCGGTGCGCCTCGACGAGGCTCTGGTCAAAGATTTTTTCCACGATAGTCTCTCCGCGATGGGCAGCAAAGAGACCTTCGGAGGCACAAAGTCAACCGCATGGCATGGGAGAGGTTGCGTATTCCGCAGGCGTGGCGCGCGGGCATGCTGAGACGATTCGGACTGGGGCTCGTCAATCTCGTCTTTCCGCCTGTCTGTTGCGGTTGCGGCCGGCTGGTCGGCGACCATCGCGCGGTCTGCGCCTCCTGCTGGGCGACGCTGCCGCTGATCGAACGGCCCTATTGCGATATTCTCGGCATGCCGTTTTCGGTCGATCACGGCGCCGGAGCGGTGTCACCGGAGGCGATCGCCAACCCGCCTGCATTCGATCGGTTAAGGTCGGTGGCGATCCATGAAGGTGTTGCCCGCGATCTGGTCCACGGGCTGAAATATCGCGACCGCACGGATCTCGCGCCGATGATGGCGACATGGATGATCCGGGCGAGCGACGGTGCCGTCGCTTCCGCCGACGCGATCATCCCCGTGCCGCTGCACGCCTTCCGGCTGTGGAAGCGGCGGTTCAACCAGTCGGCGGAGTTGGCGCGAGCCATTGCGCAGCTCTCCGGTCGTCCGTATCAGCCCGACATCTTGAGGCGCATCCGGCGCACGAGCCCGCAGGTTCGCCTGGGGTTGCGCGCCCGCGAGGAGAACGTCCGCGGCGCCTTCGCCGTCTCGGAAAGCGGCAGGGCGGGTCTCAGTGGGAAAAGCGTGGTTCTCGTCGACGATGTATATACGACCGGCGCAACCGTTGCCGCAGCGACCCGTGCGCTGAAGCGGGCGGGAGCCGGGTCGGTCACGGTTTTGACCTTTGCAAGAGCCGTATCCGGTCTTATATGACAATCAGATGTCCGGCACGGTCGCCGGCAAAGGAGCGGTTCAGGATCATGGCTTCGGTGGTCATTTATACGCGTCAGTTCTGCGGCTATTGCTCGGCCGCAAAGAAACTCCTGGAAACCAAGGGCGTTTCCTTCCTCGAGCACGATGCCACCTATGATCCGAACGTTCGGCAGGTGATGATCGACAAGTCGCACGGTGGGACGACGTTCCCGCAGATCTTCATCAACGACATTCATGTCGGTGGCTGCGACGACCTGCACGCGCTGGAACGCGCCGGCAAACTCGACGCGATGCTGGCTGCCTGAGGCACCGTACCCTTGCATGAGGCGACGTCCCGTTTATCTGCGGTGAGCGCTTAGGAGTTGGACGTAATGACTTTCAAGGCCGCAGCCATTCAGATGTGTTCCGGCGTCGATCCGCGCAAGAATGCGGAGACGATGGTGCGGCTCGCGCGCGAAGCAGCAGCCCAGGGCGCGACCTATATCCAGACTCCGGAAATGACCGGGGCGCTGCAGCGGGACCGGGCGGCGCTGCGCGCGGTCCTGAAGGACGAGGCCAACGATCTTATTGCCGCGGCGGCAGCTCAGCTTGCCGGCGAACTTGGCGTCTACCTCCATGTCGGCTCGACGCCGATCGCGCTTGCTGGCGGCAAGATCGCCAATCGCGGCCTGCTGTTTGGCCCGAATGGCCAAAAGATCTGTGACTATGACAAGATCCATATGTTCGACGTCGATCTCGACAACGGCGAGAGCTGGCGGGAAAGTGCCGCCTATCAGCCAGGCAGCATTGCGCGCCTGGCCGAACTCGACTTCGGCAAACTTGGCTTTTCCATTTGCTACGACGTGCGCTTCCCGGAGCTTTTCCGGCAACAGGCCGTTGCCGGCGCCGAGATCATGTCGGTGCCCGCCGCCTTCACGCGGCAGACGGGCGAGGCGCACTGGGAAATCCTGCTTCGCGCCCGCGCGATCGAGAACGGCCTCTTCGTCATTGCCGCCGCGCAAGGGGGCACGCATGAGGATGGGCGTGAGACGTTCGGCCATTCTATGATCGTCGATCCCTGGGGGCGCGTGCTCGCTTCGGCTGGCCCTACGGGCGAGGCGGTTGTGCTTGCCGACATCGATGTCGCCGCCGTGCATGCGGCGCGCGCCAAGATACCGAACTTGAAGAATGCCCGTAGCTTCGTGCTCGATGAAGTGGCGCCGACCGGGAAGGGAGGCGTTGCCGCTTGATCCGCTACACCCTTTCCTGCGACAACGGCCACGATTTCGAGGGCTGGTTCTCGTCGAGTGACGATTTCGACCGCCAGGTCGAACGCAAGCTGGTCTCCTGTCCGAGCTGCAACTCGACATCCGTTGCCAAGCAACTGATGGCGCCCTCGGTCGCGACCGCGCGCAAGAAGGAGGCGACGCGGGCGGTGATCATGGACCAGGCGCAGAAGGAAACGGTCGCCAAGATCCGCGAGCTGGTGAAGTCCGTACGCGAGAACGCCGAGGATGTCGGCGAGCGCTTTCCCGAGGAAGCCCGCAAGATCCACTACGGCGAGGCGGAAGAGCGCGGGCTGATCGGCAAGGCGACGGCGGAAGAGGCCGTGGCGTTGCTCGAAGAAGGGATCGCGGTCGCGCCGCTGCCGATCTTGCCCGACGAGGTCAACTGACGCGGGGCACTTTCGCATCTGCGCGTCTAAACTTTGGTTCCGCCCTTTAAATACAATGCCTTGGCTCCCATCTCGCAGCTTTGCAATGGGAGTTTTCCAGCCAATGGCATTGTCCGATGTTCACATTTCCACTGATCGCCTCGTTATCCGGCCCTTCGTGCCTGGCGATTTTCCGGCATTCTTTGCCTATCACCGCCTGCCGGAGGTCTACCATTATCTCTATCAGCACCCGCTCGACGAAACGGCAGCGCGGACAAAATTCGCCAAGGCTTCGGCGCCAAAGCTCGTTGACGATGGGGACGTCGCGGTGTTTGCCGTCGAGCGCCGCGAGGATGGCGTACTGATCGGCGAAGTCCTGCTGAAGCTCGCAAGCAGTGCGGCGGAACAGGCGGAGACCGGCTACATCTTCAATCCCGACTTTGCCGGCAAGGGCTACGCTACGGAAGCGATGCGGGCGTTGCTTGATCTCGGCTTTTCGACGCTGAAGTTTCACCGGATCTTTGCCCGGCTTGATGCCCTCAACAAGGGGTCCGTCGGCGTCGTCGAGCGTCTCGGCATGCGCCGCGAAGCGCATCTGATCGAGAACGACCGTTTCAACGATGTCTGGGGCGACGAATACGTCTATGCGCTGCTGAAGCGCGAGTGGCAGGAGCGTCGGCAGGCTGGCTGAGGCCGCCGACAGCTGCTCATAGCGGCCGCTTGGCGACGATCATGTAGTTGACGTCCATGTCCTTGGACAGGTTCCACTGATTGGAAAGCGGATTGAAGAAGACGCCGGTCCGCTCGGTCACTTCGATGCCGTTGGCCACGAGCGGCTTTTCCAGTTCCGCCGGGCGCACCAGTTTTTCATACTGGTGCGTACCGCGCGGCAGCCAGCGCAAGACGTTCTCGGCTGCGAAGATGGCAAGCGCCGCTGCCTTCATGGTGCGGTTGATGGTGGCGACGAACATCAGACCGCCGGGGCGAACCATATGGGCGCAGGTGGTCATGAAGAAATCGACATCGGCGACATGCTCGACCACTTCCATGTTGAGTACGATGTCGAAGCTCTCGCCGGCTTCGGCAAGGGCTTCGGCGGTCACGGCGCGATAGTCGACCGCCACACCGCTTCCGGCCGCGTGCGTCTTGGCGATGCCGATGTTCTTTTCGGAGGCGTCGGCGCCGAGAACATCGGCACCCATGCGTGCCATCGGCTCCGACAAGAGGCCGCCGCCGCAACCGATATCGAGCAGCCGCAGACCTTTGAGCGGCTGCGGGCTCCTTGGATCACGGCCGAAATGCTCGGCCACCTTGTCGCGGATATAGGCGAGGCGAACGGGATTGAACTTGTGCAGTGGCCGGAACTTGCCGGTCGGATCCCACCACTCCGCGGCCATGGCGGAAAAGCGGTCAACCTCGCTCTGGTCAATCGTCGTGCGTGCGGTCTCGCTCATGTCGCCGTCTCCTTGCATCGTCCCGACAGCGCCGCGCGTCTTTCAAGGCGCGCTAAGGACGCTGTAGCACTTTAAAGTGCTGCACAATTCTATCCTTAAATCGATCCCGATTTAGGGACTTGTGCAGCAGTGAAGTCGGACGATCGGACAAGGAAGTCAAGAGGCGGCGCTGGGCCAGATCGGCGCACACGCGTGCGTGGCGCCCGTCCTGCTAGGCGTCCGCTTCTGGCTGGTAGTGCAGGATAACCACGCCGGACGTCAGAGGGCGTGTGTGGGTCAGTTTGAGTTTCGTCCGCTTCAGCCCTGGTTTGAACAGCGGCACACCCTCGCCGAGCAGCACCGGATTGATGCCGAGGCGGTATTCGTCGACGAGGCCCTTCTCGATCAGTTCGCTCGCGAAGTCGGCGCTGCCGAAAACGAAGATCGTGCCGCCATCCAGCGCCTTCAGTCGTTCGACTTCGCTTGCGGCGTCGCCGGTCACGAGCGTCGTGCCGGCCCAATCGGCGGAGGTCAGCGTGCGCGAGAAGACGAATTTCTCGACGCCGTTCATGAAGGTCGCGATGTCGCCTTCGGCGGATGGCCAGTAGCCCGCCATCATTTCATAGGTCACGCGGCCGAAAAGCAGGGTGTCGGCCTCGAGCTGCGTTTCGCCGATATAGGCGGCGAGTTCGTCCTCGAAGACGAACCACTCGATGTCGTGCCCCGGTGCTTCGAAGAAGCCGTCGACGCTAACCATGTCCCACATGATGACCTTGCGCATTGTATCTCTCCCGTTGCGGCATGCCTGTCACGGAAAGGGTGGCAAATCTGATATTGTTTTGCAAGTGGTTTTATTTTTGAACCGGATTGGTTGGTGCTGCGGCTCTTCCGCGTGCTAGTTTCTGCGCTGGCGAGGGGAGGAAACCACATGGGCTTGAACAGGATCGATTGGGCAGTCGGCGCCATCGCGCCGCAGCCGTCCGATCATCTGCTCGAAGTCGGTTGCGGCCATGGCATTGCCGTGACGAAGGTTTGCGATCGGCTCGACGAAGGGGGGATTGTCGCCATCGACCGCTCGGCTGTGATGATCGCGGCGGCAGCACGCAGAAATGCTGAACATGTTGCTGCAGGCCGGGCGACCTTGCGGGTTGCGGAGCTTCGCTCGTTCGATCTCGGTGGCCGTCGCTTCGCCAAGGCGTTCGCCATGCGCGTCGGCGTGTTCACGCGGGGCGATCCCGCTCGAGAGTTTGCGGCGCTGGCGCGGCTGTTGAAGCCTGAGGGACGTCTTTTTCTTTTCCATGACGAGCCGTCCACGGGGGCCGACGACGTTGGCGCGCGGCTCGCGGCGGCGGCCCTTCGCCACCGCTGGCTGGTCGAGGCACTGTCGGCGCAGATATTTTACAGCGGCGAAGTCGCATGCCTGATTGCGCGGCCGCCCGCCTGATGATGTTGGCATTTGTGACGCCCGCTTGTTGCGGGCGTCACAAATGCGATGATTGCGCTTTATGTCAGCCGACGTCGCCTGCCGCCGCCGAGGCGAAGAAGTCCTCGGGATCCTCGACCTCGACGAGGCGGCGCTTCTCGATCAGCCAGAAGCGGTCGCCGACATTGCGCACGAAGCTGCGGTCGTGGGAGACGAGCAGGCAGCTCGTCTCGTTTCTCAACAGCTCCGTTTCGAGCGCTTCCTGGCCCTCGATGTCCAGGTGGTTGGTCGGTTCGTCGAGCAGGTAGAAATTGGGCTCCTTCAAGCGCAGCACCAGCATGGCAAGACGCGCCTTCTGACCGCCCGACAGCCGGCCGATCGCCTTTTCCTGCATGTCGATGCCGACGCCGACACCGACGAGCAGGCTACGGGCGCGCTGGTCGCCGAGCGAGAAGCGGCGGGACAGCGCGGCAAGCGGCGTCTCCTCGTCCGACAGGCCGGCAAGCGCCTGGTCGCTGTAGCCGAGCACCAGCGAGGGTGTTGCCTTCAGCGTCTCCGGCGCGCGGGAGGGCTCCTCGATCGCCGTGCGGATCAGGTTGACGAGCCGTGTCTTGCCGGCGCCGTTTTCGCCGAGCAGCACGATGCGGTCGCCCTGGCAGATCCAGCGCTTGCCGGTGCGGAAAAGCGGGGTGCCGTCGGGCGTTTCGACCTGGACGTCGTCGAGCGTCACCAGGATCTTGGCATGGGTGCCTCGATTGGCGAGCCGGATCGCGCCGGCGGAACGTTCCTGATGCGCGGGCTTTGCCGCATCCTCCAGCCGTTCTGCGCGCTGCTTCAGTTGCTTCGTCTTTATCGTGAGCAGGTCGCTGCCGGAGTTGATGCCGATATTGTTGAGCTTGGCGGCCTGGCGACGCAGTTGCTGCGCCACCTTCATGTCGCGCTGGTAACGCCGCTCCTCCGATGCGTCCACCTCATCGAGAGCGGCGCGCGCCCGCGAATAGGGGAGCGCGAAGATCGGCGATTGCTCTGGCCTCAGGAACAGCGTGCGGTTGGTGGTTGCGTCCAGGAAGGCGCGGTCGTGGCTGGCAACCAGCACCGGCACGTCGCGTGGCAGCGCATTCAGCCAGGCCTCCAGCCGGCCGATCTTGGCGAGATCGAGATGGTTGGTCGGCTCGTCCAGCAGCAGCGCGTCTGGCTCGCTAACCCAGACGCGGGCAAGCAGCATCAGGCGCTGCCAGCCGCCGCTCAACTCCGACACGGCGCGAGCCCGCAGAACCTCCGGCACATCGAGGGAATCGAGCACGATATCGACGCGCCAGCTTTCGTTTTCCGCCTGGTCGGCCGGGAGGGCGGAAAGAACGGCGTCGTGGAAGGAGAGAGGTAAAAGCGACGCAGGCACGTTCTGCTCGACGTGACCGACCGTCAGCCCGCGCGAGCGGGTGATTTCGCCGGCGGTCGGATCAAAGCTGCCGGCGATTGATCTCAGCAGGGTCGACTTGCCGCGGCCGTTGGCAGCGACGATGCCGATACGATCACCGGATGCGACGGACAGGCTAAGACTGGAGAAAAGCGGTGCGCTCAGGCTGACGCCGAGGTTGCGGATATTGATCAAGGCCATGGTCGTTCTCTGGACTGCACGAGCGACGGCGGATCATCCGGGGCGGCACTTCAGGCCGGGGTTTCGGATGGTCGAGCCCGCAACACAGACATGCTGTGCTCGGGCCGCATCGGCTCGGTATTGGAAGACGATGCAGGCGTTGAAACCGAAATGGTTCCGCACTGCATCACTCTGGGCAGACCAGGGATAGGCTCGCGATCTTCGCGAAAGGATGTCTGGTCAGCCCTGCAAACGCATCTGCAGGGCTTGGACGGGGCCACGCTGGCGGTGGTGCCGGAAAAATGTCATCACGTGCAGCCCCCCTTTCTCGAATTTGAACTTGCGGCAGCGTCAATAACACCGTCGCGCGCAATTTTCGATGGCTTCGCGCCGGCCCCGAGCCGGTGTGCTCACATCTGCAGCCCGAGGAACTTGAACGGTTCGGCCTGCTTGAAGTCGCCGGTCGCGTCGCCCGAATAGGTGTGATCCTGGTTTTCGCCGAGATCGAGCTTCATCACCTTGCCGGTCTCCTTGGTAAAATCGATCTTCTTCAGGTCGACCCAGAAGGTGTTCGGGGTCAGCGCCGACTCGAAGAAATAGAGCTTGCGCTTGTGATCGACCACGGTGCGCCAGCGGGTCGAGGAAATGTTCGGTTCCTCCGGCGTGTTGAGCCCATAGGGAACCGAGACATTGCGAATGACGCTGAAGACGCTGGCCAGCGCACGGTCGGGGTTCTCGTCCTTCGGAATGGCGTTGACGTAGAACGAGGCGCGAGCGAAACGATCGGCCGCGCGGTTCGTGCCCGGCAGCATCACCGTGCCGCCGATCTGCTTCCAGTAGGCGTTCAGGGCCAGTTGCTGGTCGAAGACAGGCGAATTGGTCATCACCTGATACGGGCGACCGTGATGGATCACCTGCTTGCCGCCGATATACTCGACGATTGCGCTGTCGCCGGTCTTGTCCGAGATCGAAAGGTGCAGCGTCGTCAGCCGGTTCTCACCCGGTACGTTGTCGGTGACGATCGTGAACGGTTCTTTCTCAAGCGCCTTCACCGCATCCTCGACAGTGGCGAAGCTGTCGAGCACATATTGCGCCCAGGCGGCGATCGTCAGGCCCGGCTTCGATTTGTCATTGAAGTCAGGGTACTCGGATTCGACCAGCCACAGGAGATTGGCATTGAGGCCGGCCTCGTTGACGCCGTCGGTGGTCGAGACATCATAGCCGGTGGCCACGACGCTTCCATACTTCGCCGTCCATTTGAACGAGTTCGGCCCTGCCTGACCGTTGCGCTCGGTGCCGCGCGGCAGGACCCAGAGGTTGGTCGCGACGTCGCTCTTCCAGTCCATCGATCGGGCAGTGATGATATTGTCATCGGGGCCGAGATAGACGAGGCGGGTGCAGGCTTCCGCCGTCGTCTGACCGAGCATGAGAAGGGCGGCAAGTGCGGATGTGACCGATCGGACGGCCGGCTTTACGATGAACGTCATACCATTCTCCTTCGCGGGCAAAGCGTATGCTGGGTATCCGCCAGACGGTCCTTGAGCGTTGAAGCAGGCCCAGGTTCTAAAACAACATGGAAAAGCCGATCACCGGGCCGTGCTGGTTCACGTCCCAGCGGAACTTGTTCGCGCCCGTGAAGTCGTCGCTTTCGTAATCCTGATAGAGCAACCGGTACCCGGCGCGCAAAATTGTCGGCTGGCCAAGCATTTCGGTCCGGTATCCGAGATAGGCCTGGGCGTTGACGCTGAGCTTTGAGCCGACATCGAAGCCGCCGACATCGGCCTCGGCGACGAGGTTCCAGCGCTCGCTGAGATCGGCGTTGAGCCGCAGGCCGACGAAGGGGTCGGTCCAGTCGGCGCTCTTGCTCGTGTTGAAACCGGCCACGGACACGTCCGCCTCGAGCTTCGTCCAGCGCAGACCGATCGTCGGCTCGATCGACAGCGTCCGGGGCTTGCCGAAGACGGTGTTGCCGCCGAGTTCCTGCTCATAGACCTGATAGAACGCGCCGAAGGCCAGCGTCGTCATCTTGATGTCGAGGCCGATCTCATGGCTGAGCAGCTCCTCATCCTGGCTGGTACGGACGTATTGGCCGTCGAAATAGACACCCCATTGGCCGTTGGTCAGCTCGATGTTGCCCATCAGCGCCAAGTCGAAATGGTCGAGCGTGTCTTTGAAGGGCACGTCGACATCGGTGTCGAAGCCGGCAAGCGATGCGTCCCCCTTGAGGCTCGCCGCCCAGACATAGGGGCTGACGATCACCGTCCAGTCGCCTTGCGGCGCCATGCGCGCCTGGTCGAAATCGGCGGCGTTCGACAGTGTCGAACACAAGAGCGTCACGGAAAGCGCGACGGCACAGCGGGCCATCATTCGTGCGGTTGCGGGTATGCGATGTGCTTGCATGTCTGCCCCCTCAAGCGTCCGTTGGCAGCCTAGCCGGCGCTGCCGCAATTTCAAGTGGCGCAAACCGCGACCGCGCACGTTTCCCCACCGTGCGTATGGAGCCTTATTCCTGCCGCCCTGCCATTGCGCGCAGGCCCCTGATCCGCTAAGAGACGCCGCGACTTTCCGCTCCCCGAAGCGGTGACTGCCGATGTGCGAGAAGTCTCCCAAGCTTTTTGACCGTCGGGCGCCGGCGGGGGCTTTCCTGTCACGCGCGCAAGCGCGCGCAATTTGGGTACCGGTAGAGGCACATGGCACGCATCGTGATGAAATTCGGCGGGACGTCCGTCGCTGATTTAGAACGCATCCACAATGTTGCCCGCCATGTGAAACGCGAGGTCGATGCCGGCCACGAAGTTGCCGTCGTCGTTTCCGCGATGTCCGGCAAGACCAATGAGCTGGTCGGCTGGGTGCAGAACATGCCGAAGGCAACCGGCGCCAACTCGCCCTTCTACGATGCGCGCGAATACGACGCGATCGTCGCGTCCGGCGAACAGGTGACCTCCGGTCTTCTCGCCATCGCGCTGCAGTCGATGGGCATCAACGCCCGCTCGTGGCAGGGCTGGCAGGTCCCGATCCGCACCGACAACGCCCACGGCGCTGCCCGCATTCTCGACATCGACGGTGCCGAGCTCATCCGCCGCATGGGCGAGGGCCAGGTCGCCGTCATCGCCGGCTTCCAGGGACTTGGGCCCGACAACCGCGTCGCCACCCTCGGCCGCGGCGGCTCCGACACCTCGGCCGTTGCGATTGCCGCCGGCGTCAAAGCTGATCGCTGCGACATCTACACCGACGTCGATGGCGTCTACACCACCGACCCGCGCATCGAGCCGAAGGCGCGGCGTCTGAAGAAGATCGCGTTCGAGGAAATGCTGGAAATGGCATCGCTCGGCGCCAAGGTGCTGCAGGTGCGCTCGGTGGAGCTTGCCATGGTGCACAAGGTCCGCACCTTCGTGCGTTCGTCTTTCGAAGATCCCGATGCGCCGGGCATGGGTGACCTTCTCAATCCGCCCGGTACGCTGATTTGTGATGAGGATGAGATCGTGGAACAGGAAGTCGTAACCGGCATTGCCTATGCCAAGGATGAAGCCCAGATTTCGCTGCGCCGTCTCGCCGACCGGCCGGGCGTCTCCGCCGCGATTTTCGGCCCGCTGGCTGAAGCCCATATCAACGTCGATATGATTGTCCAGAACATCTCCGAGGACGGTTCGAAAACCGACATGACCTTCACGGTTCCCTCCGGCGATGTCGACAAGGCACTGAAGGTGCTCGGCGACAACAAGGACAAGATCGGTTACGACGTCGTCCAGTCCGAAGCCGGCCTCGTCAAGGTATCGGTCATCGGTATCGGCATGCGCAGCCACGCCGGTGTTGCAGCGTCGGCCTTCCGTGCGCTTGCCGACAAGGGCATTAACATCAAGGCGATCACCACTTCCGAGATCAAGATTTCGATCCTGATCGATGGACCCTATGCGGAATTGGCGGTTCGCACTTTGCATTCCGCCTACGGTCTCGATAAGAGTTAATCGACAGACGACCGATTTGGGATTCGCGGCGACTTGGCCGCGCATCCCGTTTGCTGCCGTCCCCTCTATTTCGGGAGACCCCACGCGATGAGAGACCTTTCCGCAGGTCCGCGCGTTCTCCTCAAGCGGTTGCGCGAGTTGATGGCGGAACCGCTGGAGCCGCAGGAGCGCCTTGACCGTATCGTGCGCCAGATCGCGCAGAATATGGTCGCGGAAGTGTGTTCGGTCTACGTGCTGCGCTCCGACGGCGTGCTCGAACTCTATGCGACCGAAGGTCTGAACAAGGCCGCCGTTCACCTGGCGCAGTTGAAGATGGGGCAGGGCCTCGTCGGTACCATCGCCGCTTCGGCCCGGCCGCTCAATCTGTCCGACGCCCAGTCTCACCCGGCCTTTACCTACCTGCCGGAGACCGGCGAAGAGATCTATCATTCCTTCCTCGGCGTGCCGATCCTGCGCACAGGGCGCGCGCTCGGCGTTCTCGTCGTCCAGAACAAGGCGATGCGCAACTATCGCGAGGACGAGGTCGAGGCGCTCGAAACGACCGCCATGGTTCTCGCCGAGATGGTGGCAACCGGCGAGCTCAAGAAGATCACCAAGCCAGGTCTCGAACTCGATCTCTCGCGTCCCGTCTCGATCGACGGCAATAGCTACGGCGAAGGCATCGGCCTTGGCTATGTCGTCCTGCACGAACCAAGGATCGTCGTCACCAATCTCCTCAACGAGGATACCGACCAGGAGCTGCAGCGGCTTGCCGAGGCGCTCGGGTCGCTGCGCATCTCGATCGACGACATGCTGTCGCGCCGCGAGGTGTCGATGGAGGGCGAGCATCGGGCCGTGCTCGAGACCTACCGCATGTTCGCGCATGACCGCGGCTGGGTGCGCAAGCTCGAAGAAGCGATCCGCAACGGCCTGACGGCGGAAGCCGCCGTCGAGCGTGTGCAGAGCGAAACCAAAGCGCGCATGATCCGCCTGACGGATCCGTATCTGCGCGAACGCATGCATGATTTTGACGATCTCGCCAACCGCTTGCTGCGCCAGCTCTCGGGCTACGGCGCCAAGCTTTCGGCGAGCGACTTCCCGAACGATGCGGTGATCGTCGCGCGCGCCATGGGCGCTGCCGAGCTGCTCGACTATCCGCGCGAAAATGTGCGCGGCCTGGTGCTCGAAGAGGGTGCCGTCACCAGCCACGTGGTGATCGTTGCCCGCGCCATGGGCATTCCTGTGATCGGCCAGGCGACCGGTGCCGTGGCGCTTGCGGAAAACCGCGACGCGATCATCATCGATGGCGATGACGCCAAGGTGCATCTGCGGCCGCTCGCCGACCTGCAGCGCGCCTATGAGGAAAAGGTTCGCTTCCGGGCGCGGCGTCAGGCACAGTTCCGCGCGCTGAAGGACGTCGAACCGCTGACCCGGGACGGCACGCGTATCACGTTGCAGATGAATGCCGGCCTCTTGGTCGACCTTCCGCATCTGAACGAGGCAGGTGCCGAAGGCATCGGCCTCTTCCGCACCGAACTCCAGTTCATGATCGCCTCGACCATGCCGAAGGCAGAGGAACAGGAAGCCTTCTACCGCAGCGTGCTGAAGCAGACGGGCGGCAAGCCCGTAACCTTCCGCACACTCGATATTGGCGGCGACAAGGTGGTTCCCTATTTCCGCGCTGCGGAAGAGGAAAACCCGGCGCTCGGCTGGCGCGCCATCCGGCTTTCGCTCGACCGGCCGGGTCTGCTGCGCACCCAGCTCCGCGCGATGCTGCGGGCGGCGGCCGGTGCCGAGCTCAAGCTGATGCTGCCGATGGTCACCGAGGTTTCCGAACTCAGGATCGCGCGCGACCTCCTGCAGAAGGAAATCGAGCGGCAGTCGAAGCTCGGCGAACAGTTGCCGCGCAAGCTGCAATTCGGCGCCATGCTGGAAGTGCCGGCGCTGCTCTGGCAGCTCGACGAGCTGATGACCGAGGTGGACTTCGTCTCAGTCGGCTCCAACGACCTCTTCCAGTTCGCGATGGCCGTCGACCGCGGCAATGCCCGCGTGTCCGATCGTTTCGACGTGCTCGGGCGCCCGTTCCTCAGGATCCTGCGTGATATCGTGCGCGCCGGCGACCGGCACGATACGCCGGTGACGCTCTGCGGCGAGATGGCGAGCAAGCCGCTCTCGGCCATGGCGCTGCTGGGTCTTGGCTTCCGTTCGGTGTCGATGTCGCCGACGGCCGTAGGACCGATCAAGGCGATGCTTCTGGCGCTTGACGCGTCCAAGCTAGGCGCACTGCTCAACGCTGCACTGGACGACACGCGAGATCAGACGCCCGTTCGCCAGATGCTGGTGGATTTCGCCGCGGAAAACGGCATTCCGGTTTAGATTGAAGTGACGCGTCGCAACCCTCGTCCGGAGCTGATCCGGCCGGGGCGAGACGCATTGGAGTGAGACTTGGCAAAGCTTCCCGTTGAAAAGATGCGCGAACTGGAACGGCGGTTCGGTGAAATCGAGGCGCGCATGTCCGCCGGCCCGGCCGCGGACGTCTACGTCAAGCTCGCCTCGGAGTATTCCGAACTGCAGCCGGTGGTGACGAAGATCCGCGCCTACGAAAAGGCGACGGCGGAGCTTGCCGACATCACCGCCATGCTCGCCGACAAATCGACCGACCGCGAGATGCGTGATCTCGCCGAAATGGAAAAGCCCGAGGTCGTCGACGCGATCGAACAGCTGGAACAGGAGATCCAGATCCTGCTCCTGCCGAAGGATGCAGCCGACGAAAAGAGCGCGATCCTTGAAATCCGCGCCGGAACCGGTGGTTCCGAGGCGGCGCTGTTTGCCGGCGACCTGTTCCGGATGTACGAGCGTTATGCGGCGGGCAAGGGGTGGAAGGTCGAAGTGCTGTCGTCGAGCGAAGGCGAAGCCGGCGGTTTCAAGGAAATCATCGCTACCGTTTCCGGGCGCGGCGTGTTCGCGCGGCTGAAGTTCGAATCTGGTGTGCACCGCGTACAGCGCGTGCCGGAGACGGAGGCGAGCGGCCGCATTCACACCTCGGCGGCAACCGTCGCAGTGCTGCCCGAGGCCGAAGACATCGATATCGAGATCCGGCCCGAGGATATCCGCATCGACACGATGCGCTCGTCGGGCGCCGGCGGACAGCACGTCAACACGACGGACTCGGCCGTGCGCATCACCCACCTGCCGACCGGGCTCGTCGTCACCAGCTCGGAAAAGTCGCAGCACCAGAATCGTGCGAAAGCGATGCAGGTGCTGCGCTCGCGCCTCTACGACATGGAGCGCCAGCGCGCCGACAGCGAACGCTCGGCCGACCGCAAGAGCCAGGTGGGATCGGGCGACCGCTCCGAACGCATCCGCACCTACAATTTCCCGCAGGGACGCCTTACCGACCACCGCATCAACCTGACGCTATACAAGCTCGACCGGATGATGATGGGCGAGATCGACGAAGTCGTCGATGCGCTGCTTGCCGACTACCAGGCGAGCCAGCTGGCGCAGCTCGGCGAGCAGCGGGGCTAAGAGATGGCCGAGACGCTCGCGAGCCTGGTTGCCGAAAGTCGCGATCGCCTGCAGGCGGGCGGCATCGAGCATGCGGCGCTCGACGTCCGGCACCTGATCTCGGGCCTGCTCGACCTGTCGCTGAGCGCGGTCGTGTCGCGGGGCAGGGACCCGGTTTCGGATGAGGATGCCCAGCGGATCCGGGCGGCGGTTGCGCGCCGGCTGGCGCGCGAGCCGGTCTATCGCATCCTCGGTGAACGCGAGTTTTTCGGTCTGCCGCTGAGGCTGTCGAAGGAAACCCTGGAGCCGCGCCCGGACACCGAGACCTTGGTCGACCGCATGATCCCCTATCTGCGCGCGGTGGTCGCGCGAAAGGGAGGTTGCGAGATCATGGATCTCGGGACCGGCACGGGCGCGATTTGTCTCGCGCTTCTGTCTGAGGTTCTTGAAGCCAGGGGCACGGCTACCGATATATCCGGAGACGCGCTGGCAACGGCGACGGCAAATGCCGTCGCTCTCGGACTTGCGGATCGCTTTCGGCCGTTGCTCAGCAACTGGTACGAAAAGGTGGACGGTCGTTACGACGTTATCGTCTCAAATCCGCCGTATATCCGGTCCAGTGTGGTCGAAGAGCTTGAGCCGGAGGTGAGACTTCACGACCCGGCCGCAGCGCTTGATGGCGGAGAAGATGGGCTAGATGCCTATCGCGCCATCGCTTCTCAAGCTGGTCATCATCTTGAGACAAACGGCGTGATAGGCTTGGAAATCGGTTTCGACCAGAAAGAGGCGGTAACGGCGTTGTTTTACGCCGAAAAATTCCGTCTGCGTGAAGAGGCGAAGGATCTCGGCGGCAATGACCGCGTCCTGATCTTCGAACGCGACACAAACCGTTGAAAAAATGCTGCACTGGCGCATCTTCTTTCTTGCAGAGGCAAAGAAAGGGCTTGGAATCCCAGAGGAAGCGGGCTAGTTTGCCCGCGCACTGGGCAGAAGGTCATGGACCTAAGATTCGTTCCGGTATGACCTGGCCACGGGGATTGCTCTCAAGAAAGAGTTGCTAGGGTTCAACACGTGCCTTGTGCGGGTACCTGTTAATTTGACGTCAGTCGGCGCCGAAGCCGCCATTGTGCGAGCGCAACGGTGCGTGCTCTGTCGGGCGGATCCGGCCGGAAGACGAAACCACATGATCATCATTATCAAGAGAATTCGGGTGAATGTACTATGAGGCCAGGACAGCAAAACAAGCGCGGCCGCGGGCGAAATAACAACAACAATAACAACAACAATGGAAGCAACAACAATCACAACCGCAAGGGCTCGAATCCGCTGACGCGGACCTACGACAGCTCCGGTCCGGATGTGAAGATTCGCGGTACGGCCCAGCACATCGCCGAGAAGTACTCTGCACTTGCGCGCGACGCCCAGAGCTCCGGCGACCGGGTCATGGCGGAAAATTACCTGCAGCACGCCGAACACTACAACCGCATCATTGCTGCCGCGCAGGCGCAGATGCAGGATCGTTTCCAGCGTGACGACCGTCAGGACTTCCGCGGCCACGACGCAGCCGACCAGGACCAGGACGATCTGGATCAGGGCTACGCCGACGACATGCCGGCTTCGGGTGCCGCAGCCGTAACGCCTGTTGCCGAGCCGCAGCCCGTTGTCATCGATGGTACCGGCCCGCAGCCGGTGATCGAAGGCACGCCGGCCGAAGTTGCGATGGAAGAAGAAGCTCCTGCCGCTTCCGGCCGTGCCGCAACGCGCCGCCGCAACGCGCCGCGTCCGCGCCGTCCGCGCCGCAGCGCCCAGGAAGGTGCTGCCGACGAAGCTCAGCCGTCGGGTGATGACGCTCCGGAAGCGCCGGCTCTGGCTGCTTCCGAGTAAGCGAGGTCGCAATAGTCAGCCTGCCCGGTGCAGGCATCAAAAACCCGGCCCATCGCGGCCGGGTTTTTCTTTGTACGGCAAACGCTGATCAGCCAGTTTCACTGGTCAGCTTTTGGCACTGTCGATGATGAGTGCAGTTAGGTTGCTGCTCGCAGCGGTCTCGTTTGTGCGCCCGCGGATCAGTTCGCGGCCGATCGCCTCGGCCGCGCCGGCGATACCCGTGCAGCGAAGCCTCAGATCGTCCTCGGGGACTTCCGAGAAAGGAGAGAGGGCTGCCTTGATCATGGCGACGTAATCGTCAGCCTGCTGTTGCTGCGTGGCGATCATGTCCGCATTGCCGCGCAGCGCGCCGGAGATCGCCTGCCATTCCTCGCCGCTTTCGACAGCACAGTTGATGTAGACGGAACTGATGATATCGGCGACCGCTTCGAGCCGATTTAATGCACCCTTCAGCGCGACCTTCAGTTTTTCCGTGTGCCGGTCTTCGATTTCCTGGGAGAGCGCGATCAAGAGCCCCTCGCGCGTGCCGAAATGTTCATAGGCGATCGGCTTGCTGACGCCAGCGCTTTCGGCGAGATGGCCAAGCGTCAGGGCGTCGGCGCCCCGTTCGCGCAGGATCTCCCTGGCGGTCTCGAGCAGCTGGGCGCGCCGCTCGGGCTTCGCAAGCTTTCGGCCTTTCGTCCGGCTCATCGATCACAATCCTCTTTTCGCGTCGGCCCATGCCTCTTGAAAGTGGTATTCGGCATCTTACTTACCAATAGTAGGTTACTAATGGTAAGTTTGGTAGGTGCCGCTTACCTCTCGTTTAGGAGATAGGAAGATGTCGAGCAAGTTTCTGCCCGTTTTGATTGTCGGTGGTTCCGGTGTCGTCGGGTCGCAGGCCGCAAGGATCATTCGTCGTCTGCACCCGACGCTGCCGATCGCGATCGGTGGCCGCGATCTTGGCAGGGCCGAGGCGGTCGCACGTGAGGTTGGCGGCGCGGTCGGGGTCAGCGTCGACCTCAGTCGCCCGGATCTCGGCCTTGGCGATGCGCCCCGCTTCAGCGCCGTCGTCATCTTCCTGAAAGACGAAAAGCTGAGCTCGATGCGTTACGCCCAGCGCCACGGCATTCCCTATATCAGCCTATCGAGCGGCACCTTCGAGGTCGGTCCGGAGATGGCGCAGTATATCCACGCGCCGGACAGTGCGCCGATCCTGCTCGCCAGCCACTGGCTCGCCGGCGCCGCGATCTTCCCGATCCTCGACTTTGCCAAAGCCTATGAGGCGATCGACACGATCCGCATCGGCGTCTTGCTCGACGAAGAGGACATGGGTGGGCCGGCAGCACTTGCGGATTACAACCGCATCACCGGCCTTGCGCCCGCCGCTTTGACCGTCGCGGATGGCAAGTTCCACTGGGCCGGCGGCGAGGATTCCAAGGCGCGCTTCAGAAGCGTTGACGGCGTCGAACTCGAAGCGACCGCCTATTCGCCCTTCGACGTCATGGCGCTTTCGGCCCGTACCAACGCCAGCGATATCCGCCTGGATCTTGCCTATAGCGTGTCCGCGAGCAGACGGCGCGGCGAACCGTTCTCGACGGAGATCGCCATCGATATCAAGGGCCGCGACAAACACGGCGAACTGGTCGACCGTCGCTATGAGATCGTGCACCCTCAGGGCCAGGCCCCACTGACGGCGCTTGGCGTCGCCCTTGCGGTCGAGCGCATGCTGGGCCTTGAAGGTGGGGCCGCCCCGACGCCGGGCCTCTATCTGCCGGAGGTCCTGATCGAGCCGGCCTACTATGTGCGGCGGATGAAGGAATTCGGCGCGTCCTTCGCCGAGCGGACCCCCGCGGCATAGACGATCCCGCGGCCGCGTTACCCTTTCGGTGCGCGGCCGCCTCGTGGTTGCAGATTTCCGTCTCAGGAGCGTCGGGAGGCTCTTTAATTTCCAAAATCGCTGCCCCATATTCGCTTCGGACGCGTTGATCCGACGCAAAGCGGGGATCGCGCCACACTGACAGGCTTGCCGAATGCGGGAGCCTGATCCTGAAACACCGACGGGTGCCATGATGGGCCTGCCGGGATATGGAGGTAGAGTATGAACATCGAAAAATATTCCGAGCGCGTGCGCGGTTTTCTGCAGTCGGCGCAGACCTATGCGCTGGCGCAAGGACACCAGCAGTTCACGCCGGAGCATGTGCTGAAGGTACTGCTCGATGACGACCAGGGCATGGCCGCCTCGCTGATCGAGCGGGCCGGTGGTGATGCCCGCGAAGCGCGCGCCGGCAATGACGCAGCGCTTGCAAAGCTTCCCAAGGTTTCCGGCGGCAACGGTTCCGTCTATCTGTCGCAGCCGCTTGCGCGGGTGTTTTCGAGCGCCGAAGACGCAGCCAAGAAGGCCGGCGACAGCTTCGTCACCGTCGAGCGCCTGTTGCTGGCGCTGGCGATCGAAAGCTCGGCTGCCACCGCAGATGTGCTGAAGAAGGCCGGCGTCACGCCGACCAAGCTCAACCAGGTGATCAACGACATCCGCAAGGGCCGCACCGCCGACAGCGCCACTGCCGAACAGGGCTTCGACAGCCTGAAGAAATACGCGCGCGACCTGACGGCCGACGCGCGAGAAGGCAAGCTCGACCCGGTCATCGGCCGCGACGACGAGATCCGCCGCACCATCCAGGTGCTGTCGCGCCGCACCAAGAACAATCCGGTTCTGATCGGTGAGCCCGGCGTCGGCAAGACCGCGATCGCCGAGGGCCTGGCACTGCGCATCGTCAATGGTGACGTGCCGGAAAGCCTCAAGGACAAGCGGCTGATGGCGCTCGACCTGGGCGCGCTGATTGCCGGTGCGAAGTTCCGCGGCGAGTTCGAGGAGCGGCTGAAGGCCGTGCTCAGCGAGGTGCAGGCCGAAAACGGCGAGATCATCCTGTTCATCGACGAGATGCACACGCTGGTCGGGGCCGGCAAGGCCGATGGCGCCATGGACGCCTCCAACCTATTGAAGCCGGCGCTTGCGCGCGGCGAACTGCATTGCGTTGGCGCGACCACGCTCGACGAGTACCGCAAGCATGTCGAAAAGGACGCGGCCCTTGCCCGTCGCTTCCAGCCGGTCATGGTCGAGGAGCCGACGGTCGAAGACACGATCTCGATCCTGCGCGGTCTGAAGGAAAAGTACGAGCAGCACCACAAGGTCCGGATTTCGGATTCGGCGCTGGTTGCCGCCGCGACCCTTTCGAACCGCTACATCACCGACCGGTTCCTGCCGGACAAGGCGATCGACCTGATGGACGAAGCCGCGTCGCGGCTGCGCATGCAGGTGGATTCCAAGCCCGAGGAGCTCGACGAGCTCGATCGTCGCATCATCCAGCTGAAGATCGAGCGCGAGGCCCTGAAGAAGGAAACCGATGTCTCGTCGAAGGATCGGCTCGAGAAGCTCGAACTTGATCTTGCTTCGCTCGAAGAGCAGGCATCCGCGCTGACGGCCCGCTGGCAGGCGGAAAAGCAGAAGCTCGGGCGTGCCGCCGATCTCAAGAAGCAGCTCGACGAAGCTCGCAACGAACTGGCGATCGTCCAGCGCAAGGGCGAGTTCCAGCGTGCCGGCGAACTGACCTACGGCGTCATCCCGAAGCTCGAAAAGGAGCTCTCGGACGCCGAAAGCCAGGAGAACGCCAATGCCAACCCGATGGTGCAGGAGGTCGTGATCCCCGACAACATCGCGCATGTCGTTTCGCGCTGGACGGGCATTCCGGTCGACAAGATGCTGGAAGGCGAACGCGACAAGCTGCTTCGCATGGAAGACGAATTGGCGAAGTGGGTCGTCGGCCAGGGTGACGCCGTGCAGGCAGTTTCCCGTGCCGTCCGGCGTGCCCGTGCGGGTCTCCAGGATCCGAACCGGCCGATCGGCTCGTTCATCTTCCTGGGCCCGACCGGCGTCGGCAAGACGGAGCTGACCAAGGCGCTTGCCCGGTTCCTCTTCGACGACGAGACCGCGTTGCTGCGTGTCGACATGTCGGAATATATGGAGAAGCACTCCGTCGCCCGGCTGATCGGTGCGCCTCCGGGCTACGTCGGCTACGAGGAAGGCGGTGCGTTGACCGAAGCCGTTCGGCGCCGGCCCTATCAGGTCGTGCTGTTCGATGAGATCGAGAAGGCGCATCCGGATGTCTTCAACGTGCTGCTGCAGGTGCTCGACGACGGCCGCCTGACCGATGGTCAGGGTCGCACTGTCGACTTCCGCAACACGATGATCATCATGACCTCGAACCTCGGCGCGGAGTATCTGGTCGGGCTTGGCGAAAATGAGGACAGTGATGCGGTTCGCGACCAGGTGATGGAGGTGGTGAAGTCCGCCTTCCGGCCGGAGTTCCTGAACCGCGTCGACGAGATCATCCTGTTCCACCGGCTGCGTCGGTCGGAGATGGGGGCGATCGTCGATATCCAGCTCGAAAGGCTGCGCAAGCTGCTTGCCGAGCGCAAGATCACGCTGGAACTCGACGACGATGCCCGCGCGTTCCTGGCCGACAAGGGCTACGACCCGGCCTATGGTGCCCGTCCGCTGAAGCGGGCGATCCAGAAGTTCGTGCAGGATCCGCTCGCCGAGAAGATCCTGCAGGGCGAGTTCCCTGATGGTTCGACCGTCAAGGTGCTTTCGGGCTCGGACCGCCTCAACTTCAAGCGCGGGGCGGGGCCGGACAAGGAAGCCGCCTAAGTCCGGCAGCGCACAAATCAAGAGGCCGCCCTTCGGGGCGGCCTTTCTGTTTGTGCTGATTTTCGAGCAGGGGAGGGGAGCGGTTAGTTGCTCGCGACCTCTGCGCCCGTGCCGTCCTTGTTCAGCAGTTCGTCGATGCGGTCGCGTTCCTTCTCGAACTTCGCCAGCGCGTCGCCCGAAAGCGACTTGCCGCCGGGCAGTCGGATGCGCAAGGGGTCGACCTTGTTGCCGTTGACGATCAGCTCGTAGTGCAGGTGCGGTCCGGTCGAAAGGCCGGTCGTTCCGACCCAGCCGATCACCTGGCCCTGGACGACCTTGTTGCCGACCTTGACGTTTTTGGCGATC